>JAPLOM010000057.1 GCA_026400755.1 Alphaproteobacteria bacterium | reverse complement strand
GGCAGGGCGTGGCTCTGACGGAATTCCCGTCCGTGAAGCGGTGGTTCGACGCGCTGTCCGCGCGACCGGCGGTCACGCGCGGCATGGCGGTGCCGTAAGTCCAACGGCTTTTTCTCGGATCGCCAGAAGGCGCGCGAGAAGCGCCACGCGTACTCTTTCGTTCACGTTGTTCCTATATACGAACAATAATCGGATATTTGAACAGACTCGTGAGTCCCGCCATACTTGATCCAGGCGATGACAGCATGGGGCGGCGCGATGACCGCGAAACTGACTCGATCCCAGGTTTTCCCCGAAGCGGAATTGCCCGACGCGGCGTCCCTTGTCGCCGAGGGGCACAAGATGGCGGAGACGGTCAAGGTCGGCCGCTCACCGTTCCTCGAGCATTACGGCGTGTCGTCCGAGATCGAATACAAGCGGCGCTGTGTCGAAGAAGGGCGCGTGATGATGCACGCGCAGATCGGCTTTCGCGACACGGGGAAAAGCCAGCGCGCCTGGGGCCAGATCTGGGAGACGCTGGACAAGGCCGGCTATCGCGTCGACCGCTACGGCCTCTGCCTGGATTGGAGCATGGGCTACCCCCGCGCGCATCGTAAGAACATGCCGCGCGGCACGGGCATGATCATGCAGGAGGTCGAGGACTGGATCGCCATGACCAGCAAGGCGCCGGTGTCGCCTCATTTCGGCGACTTCGTCATCGGCACGCCGGCGGCCTTCGAGAACACGATCGCCGCGCTTCTGTGCGGCTCCACTTCGGTCGGCAATCTGGGCCAGTACTTCGCCTTTCGCCAGCCGAATTGGGACGACGACATCTTCACCACGGCGGAATCGCTCAAGGCCATCGCGCTGACGGCGGCCCAGCCGGTGGAGGTGATCGTCCATTCCAGCCTGGACGACGGTTTTGCCTCGATGTTCACCGACTTGGCCTGCTCCTTGGGCGCGATCCTGCTGGAGCAATACATCGTCGACGAATTGTGCGGCGGGCATGCCAGCTATTCGTTCGGCAACACCTACGCGCGCCCGTTCACGCGCCATGCCTTCCAGCGCGCGGCGCACAAGATCACCAAGACGCCTGGCACCATGATCTATGGCGCGACCACCATGTACGGGCAGAACTACGCGGCCAACTACGCGGCGCTGGCGACCTATCTGCGCATGGACATTTACGGCCAGAAGACTCGGCCCGCGGGCCATGCTGTCAATCCGACGCCGGTAACCGAGGCGCAGCGTATTCCGGACATCGAGGAGATCGTGGATGTCCATATGTTCGCCAACAAGCTGGTCGAACTGGACGAGCCGCTCCATGCGCTCTATTGCGACGATGAGATCGACCCGATCGCCGACAAGATCGTGGAGGGCGGCCATCAGTTCAAAGCCAATGTCTTGCAGGGCTTTACCGAGGCTGGCCTGGACGTGCGCAATCCGTTCGAAATGCTGCTGGCCATCCGCCGTGTCGGCTCCAAGCGGCTGGAAGAGCTTTACGGCCCTGGCAGGCCGACGGAGGGGCGTTTGCGCGGCCGGACTCCCGTGGTGCGCTCGCACTCCATCGAGCAGCTAGAGGAGATGGGCGAGGGGTTGGTCGGACGCATGGATGAAGCCATGCGCGACCGCATCAAGAACGCGGGGTTCCGGGCCTGCATCGCGACAACCGATGTGCATGAGTATGGCAAGATCCTGATCGAGACCGTGCTGCGCCAGCTGGGCGTGATCATCGTCGATGGCGGAACCTCGACCGATCCCAATGACCTGGCCGAGCAGATGAAGGAATCGGGTGCCGATTTCGTCGCTCTGTCGTCCTACAACGGCGTAGCGCTCAACTTCGTCTCGGAACTGAAGAAGGACATGGTCAAACTGGGCGTGGGCGCGCCGATCTTCATCGGCGGCAAGCTCAACCGCATTCCGGACGGCAGCAACACCAGCCTGCCGGTGGACATCAGCGAGGAACTGACGGCGGCCGGCGCGGTGGTCTGCCCCGGCGTTGAGACGATGCTGGAGCGCATGGCGGCGATGGTGACGGAGCGCGAAGGCGTCGGGCGTGGGAGGAAGCGGGCATGAAGATCATCGAGGGAAACGACGGCGTGAAGCGCGTTCTGGCACGTCTGCTGGCCGAGCGGAAGCGGGGCTACAGCCTGGCCGCGCCTTTCTATCTGGACGATGATGTCTTCGATCTCGATATGGACGGTATCTTCGCGCGCCACTGGTTTCATATCGGCTCAGCACCCGAGGTGCCGAAGAAAGGCGATTATTTCACGGTCGAGATCGGTAGGTACTCGATCATCGTCACGCGCGGCGAGGACATGGTGATTCGCGCCTTCCACAATGTCTGTCGCCACCGCGGCGCGCGAATCTTGACCGAGGCGCGCGGCTCCACCCGCAAATTCGTCTGCCGCTACCACAATTGGACCTACGGCCTATCCGGCGCGCTGGAATATGCCGAACACATGGCGCCGCACGCCGACCCGAAATGCCTCGGCCTTAAGCCGGTCCATCTGCGCAACGTCGCGGGCGTGTTATTCGCCTGCCTGGCCGAGGAACCGCCCGAGGACTTCGCGGAGTTGGAGCGGACCGCCGCACCGTATATCGCGCCGCACCGGATCGAGGATTGCAAGGTTGCCAAGCAGATCGACCTGGTCGAGGACGGCAACTGGAAAGCCGTGATGGAGAACAACCGCGAGTGCTACCACTGCACGCGGCACCCGGAGCTTCTCAAGACCTTCTTCCAGTTCTTCGGCCACTCCGAAAGCGATGTGAAGCCGCGTCAGCAGGAGTATTACGAGCGCTACCGGCGCATCCAGGGCGAGTTTGAAGCCATCTGGGGACAGAACGGGCTGCAATGGAAGGCAGTCGAGCGGCTGGAAGAAGACAAGCCAACGCCCTACCGCGTCGAGCGCATGGCCCTCGACAATGTGGGCGAGTCCTACACGATGGACACGCGCATCGCGTCCCAGCGCCTCCTCGGCGATCTCACCGAGAAGCGGCTGGGTGCCTTGTCGCTCCATACCCAGCCCAACTCCTGGAACCATTTCCTCAGCGACCATGCGGTCATCTTCTCGGTCTTTCCGATATCGGCGGAAAAGACGCTCGTGCGCACCACCTGGCTGGTCCACAAGGACGCGGTCGAGGGCGTGGACTACGACCTGGAGAATCTGACTCACGTTTGGAACAAGACAAACGAGCAGGACGCCACTTTCGTGGCATGGAGCAACATGGGCGCGCGCAGCCCGGCTTATGAACCTGGCCCCTATACGCCGAACGAGAGTCAGTTGGAGCTGTTCTTGGATTGGTACGTGAGCCGCATGGGCGAGTACGTCGGTGCCGCCGCCGTGCGCGCACCGGTGGCCGCGCGCCGTGCCGGCTGACGCGTTTTTGAGCAGGGGAGAGACACCGTGCCCAAGATTCTCACGGACGACCAGATCAAAGGCTTCTTCAAAAACGGATTCGTCGCGCCGATCCGCGTCATGCCGGATGCGAACGCCATGGGCTACCGCGTCGCGTTGGAGAGCTTCGAGGCCAAATATCCCGACGACCGGCTGAAGCTCGACCAGAAGGCGCACATGATCTGCCCCTGGGTCGACGCGATGATCCGCGAGCCGCGCATGCTGGATGCCTGCGAGGACCTGATCGGGTCGGACATCCTGTGCTGGGGCACCTCACTGCGCGCTAAGAACGCCGACGGCAAGACCTTCGCGGGCTGGCATCAGGACACGGCCTATGCCGACGTGAAGCCCATCGTCTTGATCGTGGCCTTGGCCCTATCGCCGTGCGGTAAGGAGAATGGCTGTATCCGTGGCCTGCCCGGCACGCACAAGGGCCCGTTGTTCCCGCACAAGGAGGCCTTCGGTACATCCAGCCTTCTGACCCGTGAGCAATCCATCGATGCGCCGCTGGATGAATCGAAGGCCGTGGACTTCGCGCTCCAGCCCGGCGAGATCGCGATCTTCAACAATGCGATTTGCCATTCCTCCAATCCCAATTTCGGCCAGGACCGGCGCATCATCTTCCTCTTGGAGATGATTCCCACCCACGCTTATCAGCATTTCCCCCGTGAATCGGCGGTGCTGGTGCGCGGCGCGGACAAGTTCGGAAATTTCGACGTCGATCCCAAGCCGCGCGAAGAAATGGGCAAAGCCGAGATCGCGGCATGGGAGAAAGCCGTTGCCATTCAGGCCCAGGTTCTGTTCCGAGGCGCCCAGCGGCCGCCCCGCGCGCTCAAGGGCATGAAGAGCGGCGTAGCGCCAACCGGCTGACGCCGAACACATTTTCATAGCGGATTGTTCTATGATGAACGCGCCTATTCCTGTTCCCGTGTTCGCGATGCCCGCGCGCCAGAAACCGCCGCGTTCCGCCGTTCGCATTCCGCGCCTTCTCTGCCTTCTGGCCGAGATGCCTGATGGCGCGACCCTGTCCCAACTCAGCGAAGCCAGCGCCACGCCCAAGAGCAGTCTGTTGGCGCTTCTGCGCGCGCTCACCCAAAGCGGGTTTTTGCAGTTGCGAGGCGGCCGTTACGTCATTGGGCCAGAATCGGTGAAGTTGGCCTCGTCCATTGTCTCTCACCGGCGCTTTCCCGATGTGGCCATGCCGGTGGTGGACGCGCTGTCCGACGCCACGGGTGAAAGCGCGCTTTTGGCTCAGCTCGCGACCGACGTGCCGGCGGCCGTCTATGTCTACGTCGCCCACAGCAAGAACGCGTTGCGCTTCATGGCGGACGTGGGTTCGCGCGAACAGCTTTACGCGTCATCTGTCGGCCGCGTTCTTCTGGCTTTCCAGCCCAAGGAGTGGCGCGAGGATTATCTCCGCCGCACCGTGCTGGAGCCGATCACGGATAAGACCGTGCGAACCAAGGGAGATTTACGCCGTATCGTCGATGCCGTGCGCCGCGACTGGGTGGCGACATCGCTGGAGGAAACCATCGAGGGCGTGGCGGGTATCGCTTCGCCTATTTTTGACAAGGCCGGGAACGTGCTGGCGGGCTTGGTGATTGGCGCCCCGGTGACTCGCGTCCAGACGCGGATCCCGCTGATCGAGCGGATGGTCAAGAACGCGGCCGAGGAGATCTCCCGCCTGATGGGCTATGTCGGCGAAGGCGAGAAAAAGGTGGGCAGTTGAGAGCGGCGGCTTAGAACAGGCGCCAGAACGCAACCACCATGCCGGCGTACGCTGCCACGAGAATCGCCACCCCCAATATGCTGGCGCTCAGGCTCTTGCCGGGTGATGGGTTAAGACACCAGGCAAAGCGACCGCTGATCCACGGCACGAGCTTGGACAGTGTCAGAACGCTGAACATGTTGCCGATGAACAAGGCAACTGCGAATGGCAAATGCGCCTTTTCGGACAGCAACGGGACTTGCACGAACGCGCCGAAAAGAAAGACCACCGGATAGAGCATAAATAGAACCAGCATGTTCTGCTTCCACGCCGGCAGGCGGGAAAGGAGCGACTCGTCGCGAAACCACTGTTCGAAGCCCGTATGCGCGATCCGAGCGTGGAACTCGGCGGTCAATGGCGCGGCCTCGCCGACCAGCTTCTTGCGTTCGGGCGAATTCAACCAACCCTGAAGATGTTCTTCGGTATCGAAGCGCAGGATGGCGACGAAGTCTTCCTGCACGCCGGGCACTGGCGGTTCGAATCGGTAGCCACGCAGGCCGGGAGCCTTGGACTGTGCGATGGTGTGCACGGCGGTGACAAAGTCTGCCACTGGAGCGGCGGCGATGTGCGGCTGCGGCGGAGTAAAATCCAGCCAGTGGTAAGGCAGTCCTTTGTCCTCGGGACGAAGGGAAGCCGAAGGGATGTATGTCGTGGAGGTT
>JAPLOM010000064.1:16558-38829 GCA_026400755.1 Alphaproteobacteria bacterium | reverse complement strand
AGATTTTCGCGCGCCTGCTTTTGGCCGACGAATTCCTTCAGGGTCTGCGGCCGCAACGTGGGATCGCTCGCATCGTCCTTGTCGGTGCGGCGCTGGAAATCGGGGCTGACCACGCGTTCCGCCGTCACGACGCCAGCTCCTTAAGACCGGCGCGCACCAGCGCCTCGACCTTGGCATCGGCGCCCAGCTTGGCCGCAGCGCGCGCGACCGCACCGAACGCCTCGGTGCGGCCATAGCCGAGATTGACCAGAGCGGACACGGCATCGCCCGTCCCTGCCGCCTCGCCGTCGCGCGCGGACGCGCCCGCAGGCGCCGCGGCCGGGTGCGAAGGCGCCAGATCGGCAATACGGTCCTTCAACTCATTGACCAGGCGCATAGCCAGCTTCGGCCCGACGCCGTCGGCGCGCGACACCATGGCTTTGTCCTGCGCGGCGATAGCTTGGGCGATCTCACCGGGCGACAGGATCGAAAGGATCGACAGCGCAACCTTTGCGCCCACGCCCTGCACCGTCGTCAGCAAACGGTACCAGTCGCGCTCCAGACGGTCGGAAAATCCATAAAGGACGATACGGTCTTCACGCACGGTGATTTCCACCAGCACGCTGGCACTGCCGCCGCTCGGCGGCAGTTTGTCCAGAGTGCGGCGCGAGCAGAAGACCTGATAGCCCACGCCGTTCACATCGACGACGGCAGAATCCTCCGCGACCGAATCGATGATACCCGTAAGCTTGGAGATCATGGCCGCGCCCCCGCGGCCGCGAGCGCGGCATGCCGGTGGCCCGGCGCCGAGCGGTGATGGGCATGGCAGATGGCGACGGCCAGCGCGTCCGCGGCGTCAGCGCTGTCGATCTTGCAGCCGGGCAGCAGCGTGCGGACCATGAGCTGGATCTGCGCCTTCTCGGCGTGGCCCGCGCCGACGACGGATTTCTTGACCTGGTTCGCAGCGTATTCCGCGACGCTCAGCCCCAGCCGCGCGGGCGTCAACATGACGACGCCGCGCGCCATGCCGAGCTTAAGGGTCGATTGCGGATTCTTGTTCACGAACACGGCCTCGACCGCGGCTTCGTCTGGCGCATGCTCGGCGATGACGGCAGCCAAGGCGTCGTGCAACGCGGTCAGACGCTCGCCCATCGGACGGTCGTCGGCCGGCGCGATCGTGCCATTGGCGACGTGCGACAGGCGCAAGCCTTCCACGCGGATGACGCCCCATCCGGTCCGCCGAAGACCGGGATCGAGTCCCAAGAGCTTCACCACCGCACCGCCATGAGGCTCAGGCCCTCTCCTTCAGGAGAATCTCTTCCGGCACGTCGAGATTGGCGAAGACATGTTGCACATCGTCGAGATCGTCGAGCGTCTCGATCAGGCTCAAGACCTCTTCGGCCGTGTCGCCCGTGACCGTCACGTCGAGGTTCGGTTTCCAGACGAAGCCAGCCGACTTGGGGAGCCCCAATTTCTTATCCAGCGCGTCGCGCACGTCGTTGAAGGAATCGACTGCGCACACGACCTCATGACCGTCGGCAGACGACTGCACGTCATCCGCACCGGCTTCGACTGCGGCCTCAAACACGGCCTCCGCGGCGCTCGCCTCGGGCGGATAGAAAAGATTGCCGACGCGCTGGAACATGTGGCTGACACTGCCCGTCTCGCCCAGGTTGCCGCCATGCTTGGTAAAGGCCGAGCGCACATCGCCTGCCGTCCGATTCCGGTTGTCGGTCAGCGCCTCGACGATCAGCGCGACGCCGCCCGGCGCGTAACCCTCATAACGCACTTCCTGGTAGGCGCTTTCCTCGTTGCCCGCCGCGCGCTTGATCGCGCGCTCGATGCTGTCCCTGGGCATGTTCGCCGCGCGAGCGTTCAACACGGCCAGACGCAAGCGCGGGTTCTTCTCGGGATCGGGCAGGCCGGAACGGGCCGCCACGATCACCTCGCGCGCGAGTTTGGAGAAAAGACGCGACCGCTTGGCGTCCTGGGCGCCTTTGCGGTGCATGATGTTCTTGAATTGTGAATGACCAGCCATCGTCCAACGTCAGCTAAAACCTGTAGCCTGAAGGGATTTCTATACCATATGTGGTGTTTTAACGCCTAGCGGCGCGCGGCGTCTGCGCGATAACCTGAAGCCCCAATATGGCAGGAATACGGCTCCACCCCGCGTTTTACGGGCAAAAGCCGTCTCAAGCGGGCATTGCGGGTTCCAAAATGCCGCCGAGGCGCAGGGGCGAGACCCGCTTCGCCCGGCCGGTGGCATCGTCCGTCTCGACCACCACGCCGCACAGCGTAGCCTCGCCGTCGGCCGGCGCCAGACGCTCGGTCGGCAGCTTGCGGGTGAACCGGTAGACCGAGCCCTCGTGCTGCATGCCGATGACCGAATGGTAGTCGCCGCACATGCCGAGGTCGGTCAGATAGCCCGTGCCCTTGGGCAGGATGCGGGCGTCCGCGGTCGGCACATGGGTGTGGGTGCCGACGACCAGGGAAACGCGGCCGTCGCAGTGATAGGCCATAGCCTGCTTCTCGCTGGACGCTTCGCCATGGAGGTCCAGCAGGATGGCGTTGGCCGTGCGCCCGAGTTGATGGCCGGTCAGCATCGTGTCGACGCAGGCGAAGGGATCGTCCAGCGGGTCCATGAACAGGCGCAGCATGACGTGCAGCACCACGACGGTGCGGCCGTCCAGCAGCTTGTAGGCGCCCATGCCGCGCCCCGGCGTGCCCTTGGGGAAGTTCTGCGGCCGCAACAGGCGCGGATCGCCGTCGATATAGGGGATGATCTCGCGCTGATCCCAGACGTGGTTTCCCGTCGTGATGACGTCCACACCCGCGCCGTAGATGCTCTGGCAGATCTTGCCCGTGATGCCGAAGCCGCCCGCAGCGTTCTCGCCGTTGGCGACGACGAAATCGAGGCTCAGTTTCTTGCGCAATTCCGGCACCTGCTCGACGACGGCATCGCGCCCGCTTCGCCCCACGATGTCGCCGAGAAACAGGATCTTCATGCCTTGGCTCCGATTCGGATCGCTTCACCTTCTGTGACCACCCAATCGAGCGGCTGGTCGTGGGCCTCGCGCGGCACCCGCGCGACTTCCTGCCCAGCATAGGCGACCCCGACCGCCAGCACCGGACCCGCCGCGCGCAAGCCCGCGAGCGTCATGTCGTAATACCCCGCTCCATGCCCCAAGCGGAACCCTTCCCGGTCGAACGCCAGCAGCGGCACCAGCAGAAGCGCGGGCGTCACCGCCGCGGCGGCCGGATCGGGCGCCGGGATGCCGAGGGAGCCCGGCACCATCGCATCGCCCTTGCGCCAGGCGCGGAACAAGAGCGGCTTGCCTCGCCCCTGCACGACGGGCAGGCAGAGCGGATGTCCCTGCGCGGCCATATCGGCCATCAGCACGCGCGGGTCCATCTCGCCTTCCATCGGCCAGTAACCCGATACGGGCACGCCCGCCGGAGCCGCGACGGCATTCCGAAAATTCTCCCGCAACCGCTCGCCAGCCTCGCGTCCAGCGGCCGCGTGAGCCGCGCGTTGTGCCGTACGCGACGCCGCGCGCAAGGCGCGCTTGGCTTCGATCACGGCGGCGTCTGACGGCATGAGAATCTCGGTCGGGGAGCGCGAACGGACGCGCGAAGACGATAATAGGCGGTGCCGGATCGGCCGTCGGCGAGTCATGTCCACTGGAGCCTGCGTAAGCAGGTGGGCGCCATGTACCGAGACCAGGGCCTCGGCAGCGACAGCTCCCTAGTGGTCTACATTGGCCCCCGGGACGACGATTGCCTAACGAGTCGCCCAGCACCGCCCAACTTGAATCTAGGCGTGCTCTAGCCTCGCGGCAATGTCCTCGATGCGCGCGGCGATGCTTTCCAGCGCCGAGGCGGCCTGGGCGTCCACCTTCGTGGCCGTGGAACGCGCGTCTTCCGACGTTTTGCGTGTGTCGTCGAGCTGCCGCGTGACTTCGGACAATTCGTCCGCGATCAGCAGGCTGACCATGACCAGAAGGCGCATATCGCCGATCTGTCCCATGGCAGCGATCAGTTCGGCCATCCGGCGATCGATATACCCCGCAAGCTGGCGCAGATGCTCTTCCTGGCCGTCGTCGCAGGCGATCTGGTAGGCGCGGCCGTTGATGGTGACGCTGACTTGCGCCATCTCAGCTCTCCAACAGCCGCGTGATGCGGCCGATGGTATCGTCCAGCCGGCGAGTCACATCGCTGTTCGCCTCGGCCAGCGAAGCAGCGCGCATCTCCGCGGCGCTGGCGGCCGCCTGGGCGGCATCGGCCGCCGTCCGGTTCCGGTCGGCGGCACCGTGACCTTCGACCGCCGCGGCTTCCACGCGGGCAACGCGCGCGGCAACCGCGCTCTCCAAACGGTCGAGGGATTTTTCCAGGCGCTGTGAAGCGCTGTCGAAGCTTGTCATCGGTCGCGCGATGGTGGCGGATGGGTGCTGTTCGGACCATACGACGGCACATGAGGGAGGTCAACGAACGCCTTGCGCCCCAGGAATTTTTTGCCTCAGGCGCGTGCGCCCGACGAGGCGGTCGGCAGGGCGGTCGGAATCACCCCGGACAAACCATGAACCCGATTGACGTGATCCCGGCGGCACAGCATGTTGCGCACCGTCCGTTTCGGCCCCGTTGTCGGGCCGTCCATCCCGAACGGGGGCACGTCGCGCGCAATGCCCGCCCGCCCCACAGGCTCCAATGACCGCCGCCCGGCAGACCGAAAACTCCGCGACTGACAAAACGTTAGACCCCGCCCGCCGCGCGATGGCGAACGCGATCCGCGCCCTGTCGATGGACGCCGTCGAGGCCGCCAAATCCGGCCACCCCGGCATGCCGATGGGCATGGCCGACGTCGCCACGGTGCTGTTCGCCGATTTCCTGAAATTCGACCCGGCCGCGCCGGCCTGGCCCGACCGTGACCGCTTCGTCCTTTCCGCCGGCCACGGCTCGATGCTGCTCTATTCGCTGCTGCATCTGACCGGTTATGCCGACATGACGATCGACGAGCTGAAGCGCTTCCGCCAACTCGGCAGCCGCACAGCGGGCCATCCCGAATACGGCCACGCGGCCGGCATCGAAACCACGACCGGCCCCTTGGGCCAGGGCCTGGCCAATGCGGTGGGCATGGCGCTGGCCGAAGCCATGCTGCGCGCGCGCCACGGGCGCGAGCTGGTCGACCACCATACCTATGTCATCGTCGGCGACGGCTGCCTGATGGAAGGCATCAGCCACGAGGCCATCTCGCTGGCCGGCCATCTCCGCCTCAGCCGTCTGATCGTCCTGTTCGACGACAACGGCATCACGATCGACGGCCAGACCTCCCTCTCTGTTTCCGACGACCAGCCTGCGCGCTTCCGCGCCAGCGGCTGGGACGTCCAGGCGGTCGACGGCCATGACCAAGCGGCCGTGCGTGCCGCCATTGAGAAGGCGCGCGCGACCGAGACGCCGTCACTGATCGCCTGCCGCACCACGATCGCCTACGGCGCGCCGACCAAGGCCGGCAGCGAGGCGTCGCACGGCAGCCCGTTGGGCGCGCAAGAGATCGCCGGCGCGCGCGAAAAGCTTGGCTGGAGCCACGCGCCGTTCGAAATTCCCGCCGACGTCGCCAAGGCCTGGCGCGCGGTCGGCAGCCGCGGTCAAGCCGCGCGCAAGGAATGGGACGGGCGCCTGGCCGCCCTGCCCGCGGACACGCGCAAGACATTCGAACGCGTCATGGCGGGCGATCTGCAGCAAGGATGGAAAGACGCGATCGACGCGCTGAAGCAGAAGGTCTCCGCCGAGAAGCCGAAGCTGGCCACGCGCCAAAGCTCGGGCAATGCGCTGGAGGTTCTGACCCAGGCCATTCCGGAACTGGCGGGCGGCTCGGCCGACCTGACCGGCTCGAACAACACCCGCGCCAAGGCGCAAAAACTGGTCACGCCGACGGATTATTCCGGCAGCTACATTGCCTATGGCGTGCGCGAGCACGCGATGGGCGCGGCTATGAACGGCATTGCTCTTCATAAGGGTCTGATCCCCTATGGCGGGACGTTCCTGGTCTTCACCGACTATGCGCGGCCCGCGATCCGGCTTTCGGCGCTGATGGGCCTGCGCGTGGTCTATGTGATGACCCACGATTCCATCGGGCTCGGCGAAGACGGCCCGACCCACCAGCCGGTCGAGCATATGGCCGCGCTGCGCGCCATCCCGAACCTGCGCGTCTTCCGCCCCGCGGACGGCGTCGAGACCGCCGAATGCTGGGCCGTGGCGCTCGAAAACCCCGATCACCCGTCCGTCTTGGCGCTGACGCGCCAGGCCGTGCCCACGGTGCGCACGGAACACCACCGCGAAAATCTCTCCGCCCGCGGCGCCTACGAACTGGCGCCCGCCAGCGGCAAGGCCAAGGTCTCGCTGTTCGCGACCGGCTCCGAGGTGCATCTCGCCCTCGAAGCGCGCGCACAGCTCGAAAAAGACGGTATCCCGACCCGTGTCGTCTCCGTGCCCAGTATGGAGCTGTTCGCGGCGCAGCCGGCGGACTATCGCGCCGCGGTCCTGGGCGACACCGACGCGCGCGTGGCCATCGAGGCCGGCGTTCGGCTGGGCTGGGACGGCATCATCGGACCCAAGGGCGCCTTCGTCGGCATGAACAGTTTCGGCGCCTCGGCGCCGGCAGGCGAGTTGTACAAGCATTTCGGCATCACGGCCGAGGCGGCGATCAACGCCGCCCGGAAGCTGGTCTAGCAAAGACCAGGGGCTCTAAGAACGGAGGGAAGAATGGCTGTTCGGATTGCGATCAATGGGTTCGGCCGCATCGGGCGTTTGACGATGCGCGCGGCGTTCGAGGCCGACCGGAAGGATCTGGAGGTCGTGGCGATCAACGACCTCGGCCCGGTCGAGGCCAACACCTATCTGCTCAAGTACGACTCGGTGCACGGCCCCTTCCCGGGCAAGGTCCGCGCCAGCGGCAATTCCGGGATGGTCGTCGGCAACCGCCTGGTGAAGGTTCTGTCCGAGCGCGACCCGGCCAAGCTGCCGTGGGGCGATGTGGGCGTCGACGTGGTACTCGAATGCACCGGCCGCTTCACGAAGAAAGAACAGGCCGTCAAGCACATCGAGGCGGGCGCGAAGCGCGTCCTCATCTCGGCGCCGGCCACCAACGTCGACCTCACGGTCGTCTACGGCGTCAACCACGACAAGCTGAACAAGAAGCACACCGTGGTTTCGAACGCCTCGTGCACGACGAACTGCCTGGCGCCCGTGGCCTCGGTGCTGCACAAGGTGATCGGCATCGAACGCGGCTACATGACCACGATCCACGCCTACACGGGCGACCAGCGCCTGGTCGATACGATGCACAGCGACATGCGCCGCAGCCGCGCGGCGGCCGTGTCGATGATCCCGACCTCGACGGGCGCCGCCCGCGCGGTCGCGCTCGTCCTGCCGGCGCTGAAGGGCAAGCTGGACGGCACCGCCATCCGCGTGCCCACGGCCAATGTCTCGATGATCGACTTCACCTTCACCTCCAAGCGGAAGACCACACCGCAGGAGATCAATAACGCGATGGTGAAGGCCTCCAAGGGCATGATGGAAGGCATCCTGGCCGTCACCGACGAGCAGCTTGTCTCCATCGACTTCAATCATAACCCGGCCAGCGCCATCTTCGACCTGACCCAGACGCAGGTGATCGAGGAACGCTTCTGCCGTGTTCTGGCCTGGTACGACAACGAATGGGGCTTCTCCAACCGCATGTGCGACACCGCGCTGCGGATGGGCAAGATGAAGTAAGCCGAAAGGCTTTCGGAATCGAAAAGGGCGGACCTTCGGGTCCGCCCTTTTTGTTTCAGGCCGCCGACGCGTCCGGCGTGCGCGGCGCCAAGGGGGCGCCCGCCTCCCACCGCGGCGCGGGCGAGAACAGGCCCGACAGAAAATCGACAAAGGCACGCACCTTGGGCGACAGATGGCGGCTCGGCGGATACATCGCGTAGATCGGCGGCGCGGGCGCCGCATAGTCGTTCAACACGGCCTGCAGCCGGCCAGCGCGCAAATCCTCGCCCACGAACCACGTGGGCAGCATGGCCACGCCCAATCCATCCAGCGCGGCGCAACGGATCGTCGAAACATTGTTGACCCGCATGCGGCCGGAGACGTGGACGGCCTGCTCGACGCCGTCCGCGCCGGTCAGCCGCCAATGCTCGCCCGCGGCCAGATAGCTTTAGAGGAGGCAATCGTGCCGCGTCAGGTCGCGCGGCTCCTTGGGCACGCCGCGTTCGGACCAATAGGCGGACGATGCCACGATGACGCGCTGGGAACTGGCCAGCTTGCGCGCGATCAGGCTTGAATCCTTCAGCTCGGCGATACGCACCAGCACGTCCACCGCCTCGGCCAGCGGGTCGATGAACTGGTCGGTCATCTCCACGTCGAGCGTGATGTCGGGATACTGGCGCATGAACGACCCCAGCGCGGGCGCGATATGCAGGCGGCCGAACACGGCAGGCATGTTGACGCGCAGGGGTCCACGCGGCGTCGCGTTCAGACTGGTGACGGCCTCGGTCGCCTCTTCGACGTCGGCCAGGATGCGGCGGCATCGTTCCAGATAGCCACGCCCCACGTCCGTCAGCGCGATCTTACGCGTGGTGGCGATTGAAAAGTTGGGCGCCAAGCTGGTCCTCAAGCGCCGAAATCTGGCGGCTGATGGCCGAGGGAGTGAGCCCCAACAGACGCGCCGCGCCTGAAAGGCTGCCAGCGTCGGCCACCTTCGCGAACACGCGCATTCTTTCGAACGTCACCATCGCGGAGGCGCTATTTTTGCGAAAATTGGACAAATTATATTCCATTTTTCACCATTCTTTTAAAAGGAACAAAGTCAATAATCAGAACATCACGCTGCACTGCAATAATTGCACTGCGGTAGTTGCGTCGCAACAAAGGAGTTTGCCGTGAGCCGGCTCCCTAAGACCCCTCGAGCCTATAGCGAAATCCTGGTCTCCTTCCCCCCACGCGCGACCGCGCCCCTGCCCCAGGCCGGGAAATGGGCCGGTCCCGTCCCCCTCGTCCGCGGCCATCTGGATGAAATCGTGGCCGAGGCACGCGAGGACCGCGGCCGTTTCATGCGTGCCGCCGCGCTGTCCACCGTCCGCATCGCGATGGCGCCGCTCCAAGCCTTGGCGGGCGCCTGGCGCGCTTGGCGCGTGCGCCAGCGCGATCTGGAAGAATTGGCCCAGCTCGACGACCGCACCCTGCGCGACATGGGGATATCGCGTTACGACGCGCTCATGGCGGCCAAGGACGACGATCGCCGCGACTGATGCCGAACGCTTGCAGGCAGGCGCGCATCGACGCAATGTTCGTCGGTGCGCGCGAAAACGAAGCGGATTCCGAAAACTTCACTGCCGAGGGCAAAGCCGTCGCCCCGCGCGATCGTGATTCACTCCCTCGCCCACGCCGTGGCCGCGCTCGAAGCGGCTGAAGAAGCCCGGTTATCCATCACGCTTTTGTCACCACCCGATTTCGCGACCTATGGCGGTGCGGGATTCTTCAACGCCATCGTCCGGCGCGCACGCGCCAAGGTTCCGGCGGCGAAATCCGAAGCGGTGCTCGATTGCGGCGATGCACCCGGATTGGCGCTAGGAGCACTGCGGGCGGGCACGGAAGCCGTACGTTTCGGCGGCCGACCGGCCGTGCGGAAGAAGATCGCAGAGATCGCCGCCGCGCACGGCGCGCATCTCCTCACCGTCCGGCCACGGGCACTCGATCTTCTAGATGCCGCCGATGCGCGCGCCGCCTGCCTCGCGTGGCTCGCAGACGGTACGCGCGCCTAATTGAAAAACGCGTCCGCGTCGGCTATTCAGGACCGGTCATTCCCTCCCCGCACGATTGCAAGGAAAACGGTCCGATGAAGCTCTCCGCGCGCGTCAAGAAAATCCTAGCCAACTACGAAAGCGACACGCCCGGCACCAAGGCCAATTTAGCCCGCATCCTGATGAACGGGCGGCTGGGCGGCACCGGCAATCTGGTGATCCTGCCGGTCGATCAGGGTTTCGAGCACGGCCCCGCGCGCAGCTTCGCGCCCAATCCCGACGCCTACGACCCCCACTATCATTACCAGCTCGCGATCGACGCAGGCCTGTCGGCCTATGCCGCGCCGCTCGGCATGATTGAAGCGGGCGCCGACACCTTCGCCGGCTGCATCCCGACAATCCTCAAGGTCAACAGCGCCAACAGCCTGTCACGCGGGAAGGAAGGCGCGGACCAGGCCGTGACGGGCAGCGTGCGCGATGCATTGCGCCTGGGCTGCTCGGCCATCGGCTTCACCATCTATCCCGCGTCCGACGCGGGCTATGACCAGATGGAAGAAATTCGCGAGATGGCCGAAGAGGCCAAGGCGCACGGTTTGGCCGTCGTCATGTGGTCCTATCCGCGCGGCGGCAATCTTTCCAAGCAGGGCGAGACGGCCATCGACATCGTGGCCTATGCCGCGCACATGGCCGCCCTGCTCGGCGCTCACGTCATCAAGGTCAAGCCGCCGACCGAGCATCTGGATCTGGAAGCCGCGAAGAAGGTCTATGAAAGCCGCAAGATCGACGTCTCGACCCTGACCGCGCGCATCCGCCACGTGGTGCAGAGCTGCTTCAACGGCCGCCGCATCGTCGTCTTCTCCGGCGGCGAAGCCAAGGATCTGGACGGCATCTACAAGGAGATCCGCGAGATTCGCGACGGCGGCGGTACCGGCTCGATCATCGGACGCAACACCTTCCAGCGCCCGCGCGACGAAGCGCTGAAGATGCTCGACACCATCATCGACATCTACAAGAACAAGGCCTGATCCGGCGGATGGCGCGCAAGCCGCGTCCGGTGCCGAAATCCGAGGAAGCCGAAACGAAGCCGGCGCCTTGCCGGCTCTACCTCATCACGCCGCCCACCTTCGATCCGCGCGCGTTCCGCGACACGCTGGCTTCCGCGCTCGACGGCGGCGACGTGGCATGCCTTCAGCTTCGCCTGAAGGACGCATCGGACGACGATGTCCGTCGCGCGGGCGAAATCCTGATGCCCGTGTGCCACCGGCACGACGTGGCCTTCATCGTCAACGACCGGCCCGACTTGGCCCAGGCGTTAGGCGCGGACGGCGTGCATATCGGCCAGACCGACGTGGGCTATGACGAAGCGCGCCAACTGGTCGGGCCCGACCGGATCGTGGGCGTGACCTGCCACGCCTCGCGCCATCTGGCCATGGAGGCCGGCGAAGCAGGCGCGGATTACGTGGCGTTCGGTGCGTTTTTCCCGACGCGCACGAAGGAGGCCAAGACCCTGGCCGACCCCGAGGTTCTTTTCTGGTGGGACCGTCTGATGACCGTGCCGTCGGTCGCCATCGGTGGCATCACGGCAGAAAACTGCGCGCCGCTGGTCGAAGCGGGTGCGGACTTCCTGGCCGTCGTCTCGGCCGTGTGGGACCACCCAGGCGGCCCCGCGGCGGGCGTACGGACCTTGAACGACGCCATCGCCCGCGCGGGCGGCGCTTAGTCGACGGGCGGCTGCATGCGGAACGGAATCGCCAGGCGGTTCCATGCGTTGATCTCGATCACCAGATAGGTCAGAGCGACCATCAGCTTGTCGCCGAACTGCGCCAGCGCTTCCTGATAGACGTCGTCCGGCGCATGGGTTTGGCTGACCAGCGTGACGGCCTCGGCCCAGGCCAGCGCCGCGCGCTCCTGGGTGCTGAAGCCCGGCGCCTCGCGCCAGGCCGGCAGTACGTCGATATGCGTCTGCTTCACGCCCTCGGCACGCAGGTCTTTCGAGTGCAACCAGCAGCAATAGGCGCAACCGTTGATCTGGGAGACGCGCAGCTTCACCAAATGGATGAGCGACTTGTCGAGGCCGCTCTCGCCAACGACGCGGCTGAGCCCAGCCATCGCGCGATAGCCCTCGGGAGAGATCGTCTTGTAGTCGAGCCGCTGGGACATGAAATCCTCCGTTGCGAAATGGAAGGCGCCGTCACACGTCCGCGACGGGCGCCCACAGAACGTCTTCGATTCGCGCAGCGCCGGCGGCCAGCATGACCAGCCGGTCGAAGCCCAGCGCGATTCCCGCGCTCTCCGGCATGCCGTGTTCGAGCGCGGCGAGAAAATCCTCGTCGATGGGATAGCGTAAGTCGTACAGCTTTTCTTTCAAGTCCATGTCGGCCTCGAAGCGCGCGCGTTGGACTGCCGCGTCGGTCAACTCGCCGAAGGCATTGGCCAGTTCCAACCCGCAGACATAAATTTCGAACCGCTCCGCCAAACGAGAATCGCCCGGCTTCGGGCGCGACAGCGCCGCCATGGAGATTGGATAGTCATACAGGATGGTCGGCGTGGGATGACCAAGCTTAGGTTCGATGCGGTCGAGGAAGATTCGGAAGAAAACATCGTCCCAACTGTCGCCGTCCACCGGACGCAGCCCAAGCTTCCGCGCCGCCTGCGCGAACAGCGTCACATCCGGGTTCCTCGGGTCGTCACCCATGCAGGCATAAAGATCGACACCCGCATGGCGCATGAAGGCGTCCGCGACCGAGACTCGGTCCCATGCGCCGAATGGATCGGATTTGAGGCCGCCCCACGAAAAGCGCGAGTGCCCGGACGCGCGTAAAGCAGCGCGCAGCAAGCCGACGCAATCCTCCATGATGTCGCGATAGCCGGCATCGGCGCGGTACCACTCGATCATGCTGAACTCGGGATGATGCGTCGCCGCGCGCTCGGCGTTCCGGTAGACCTTGCACAGTTGGTAAAGGCGCTTCTCGCCCGCCACCAACAGCTTCTTCATGGTGAACTCGGGGCTGGTGTGCAGATAGAGCGTGCGCCGTCGCGCGCGATCGGGCGCCACGATCTCGGTGCGGAACGCGGCCAGATGCGGTTCTAGCCCCGGGCTGACCTGCAACGCCGGCGTTTCGACCTCGGCGAAATTCTCATCGGCGAAGAAACGGCGCACAGCGCCAAGGACCTTCTGGCGCGCTTCCAGATGAGGCCGCCGAGCCGCATAGACGTGAGGTTTCCACCAGTTTTCGCCACTCACGCGCGCGGCCCCGCGGCGTTGCCTCGATAAAGGCAAGCTGATAGGGTCCGCGCCCGTCGCGCCGGCCAAGGCGAACGACAAAGCCATGTCCAGCAAGGCAAAACCGACATGAAAGTCTCCGCGATCACCGTTCGGGCGGGCCACATCCTTGAACACGAGGGCAAGCTGTGGGCCGTCATTAAGAGCGAGATATTCCAACCGGGCAAGGGCGCCTCGGTGGTACAGGTCGAGATGCGCGATGCGCGCACCGGCATCAAGACCAACGTGCGCTTTCGCACCCAGGAAACCGTCGAGCGCGTGAGCCTGGACGAGCGCGAGTATCAGTTCCTCTTTCACGAGGGTGACACCTACACCTTCATGGACAAGGAATCGTTCGAGCAGTTGACCGTCCAGAAGGACGTCATCGGCGAGCAGGCCGAATTCCTGCGCGACAACATGGACGTCTCGATCCACACCTTCGAGGGTCAGCCGCTGACCGTCACGCTGCCGCAAACCTGCATCATGGAAATCGTCGAGGCCGATGCGGTGGTGAAGGGGCAGACGGCGTCCTCGTCCTACAAACCCGCGATCCTGGAGAACGGCGTGCGCGTCCTGGTGCCGCCCTTCGTCGGCCGCGGCGAGAAGATCGTCGTCAACATCGCCGAGCGGTCCTACGTCGAACGCGCTCGGGGCTGACCGCCGATGAACATGCGGTCCCCCATCCTCAACGTAATGGTCAACGCCGCGTTGAAAGTCTCGAAGGGTCTGGTGCGCGACTTCGGCGAAGTTGAACAGCTTCAGGTCTCGCTCAAAGGCCCCGCAGACTTCGTTTCCTCCGCCGACCTCAAGGCCGAGGAGATGCTGCGCAAGGAACTGGGCAAGGCGCGCCCGGGCTATGGCTTCCTCATGGAGGAAAGCGCCGAGACCGTGGGCGACGGCCAGCATCGCTGGATCGTCGATCCGCTCGACGGCACGCTCAATTTCCTGCACGGCATTCCCCACTTCGCCATCTCGGTGGCGCTCGAGAAGGACGGCGAGATCGTGGCCGCCATGGTCCACGACCCGATCCGGCACGAGACGTTCACCGCCGAGAAGGGCAAGGGCGCCTACATGAACGACCGCCGCCTGCGCGTCTCGGCGCGCAAGCACATGAACGAGGCGGTGATCGCCACCGGCATCCCTTTCAAGGCGCACGCCGACCATCCGCAGTATCTCGGTCAGTTGGCCGCCGTGATGGCCGAGGTGGCCGGGGTGCGGCGCTTCGGCTCGGCCGCCCTGGATTTGGCTTGGCTCGCGGCCGGCCGTTACGACGGGTTCTGGGAGATCGGGCTGTCGCCCTGGGATATCGCGGCCGGAATCCTGTTGGTGCGCGAGTCGGGCGGCTTCATCAGCGAGATCACCGGTGGCCACAAGATGATCGAAAGCGGCAGTGTGTTGGCCGCCAATGCCCATCTCCACCTGCTACTGGGCGAATTGCTGAAGCGGTCGAGGCCAGCCAGTCAACCGGAAAACTGAACGATTCCAAGGCGGTTGTCCGCAATGGCCGGCCTGGGCTATGGTGACCGGGCATGGCCTGGCCGGATTTTTTCCCGCGCGATCGGTTAAGCGCGTGCCTCGCCAGGCGACGAGAAACCGGCGGCTGACGTCACGAAACCATGGGGAAAATCAAGCCATGACGGGCCGCCAAGCCCAAGCCCGGATCCGTCCGGCGGCGCGCTGCACCAGCGGCGCGACGTTGTTGGCTGCTGCGTTCCTGGTCGTCGCATCCACCGGCGCCCAGGCTCAGTATTACGACTACGGGCGCTCGTCCAGCTCGGTCACCGTCGATCAGTCGGTGCTCGATTCGCTGGGGCCGGAGCGGACCCCTCCTCAGCTTTCATCGCCGAGCAATCCCTGGCTCAATCCCGCGCCTCCGCCACAGATGCAGGCGCCCGCGCCGGCCGGCAAAAGCGCCGTCAACCTGAAGCGTCCGTCCAGCAAAGCGCCACGCAAAGCCGTCGCTGCGAAAAAGAAGAACGCGCCGCCGGTCGACACCGCCTCGGTGCCCACGATCACGGCGACACAGCCCGCTGCCGAGCCCGTGCCGGCGACACCGCCTGCCGGAGCCAAGACAGAAGCCACGCCGCCAACTCCGGTCGAGACTCCGGCGAAGCCCGCGCCGAAAGCGGTCGCCGCGACCAAGATCGGCAAGGATGCCGTGAAGGCCAATCCGCCGCCGCCCGAGGTGAAGGCGGCTGCATCCGGCGCGCCGGAGCCCGCTCCCGTTCCGCCCCTGCCGTCGTCTTCGGCCTCGATGCCCACGCCCAGCAGCCCGTCGCCCGCACCGGCCATGCCCGCCCCTTCGGCCCCCGCGCCATCCGCGGCTGCGCCGCCCGCGCTTCCGGCCGCGCCCGCCCCGTCCAAGCAAGCCTCCGCGACGCCGCCCGCTCAACCAGCTCCGTCGGCTGGAGCGCCAACGCCCGTTACGCCCCCCGCCACGGCGCCTTCGGCCGCCGCGCCGCTCACAGCACCACCGCCAGGGCCAGCCATCCCCGCCGCATCAACGACCCAGACCGCGACGGCACGCACGCCTTCCGTCCCGCTCGGCGATGGCACGCGCGTCGCCTTCACGGGCGAGGACACCGAGCTGAACGACGCGGGCAAGCAAGCGCTGGCCGGCGTCGTGCAGAAGCTGCAAGCGCAACCCACCATCCGTGTGCAGTTGCTGGCCTATGCCAGCGGCACGCCGGACCAGGCCAGCAAGGCACGGCGCACCTCGCTCTCGCGCGCGCTCGCCGTGCGCACTTACCTTCTGGCTCAGGGGGTACAAAGCACGCGTATCGACGTACGCGCGCTGGGCAACACGACCGACGAACAGCCGGTCGACCGCGTCGACGCGATCTACGCGAAGCCCTAGACGGTCAGCCGGCGGCCAGACGCGCCGCCGGATCCATCCCGTTCCGGTCGAACTGCAGCGCCGCCAGCCGCGCATAGAGGCCGCGCGCCGAGACCAGCTCGTCATGGCGGCCGATTGCATCGATCCGCCCCCGGTCGAAGACGACGATGCGATCCGCCTTCTGCACGGTCGAAAGACGATGGGCGATGACCAGCGTGGTGCGCCCCGCCATCAGGCGCTCCAACGCCGCCTGCACCAATCGCTCGCTTTCGGAATCGAGAGCGCTGGTGGCTTCGTCGAGCAGAAGGACGGCCGGGTCGCACAAGATCGCGCGCGCGATCGCGATACGCTGGCGCTGGCCGCCGGACAGACGTACGCCGCGTTCGCCCAGGAACGCGTCCAACCCTTCAGGAAGCTTGTGCAGGAACTCCATCGCGACCGCGGCTTCCGCCGCCGCGCGCACTTCCTCGTCGCTGGCGGTGGGGCGGCCATAGCGGATGTTCTCGCGCGCGGTGGTCGAGAAGATCACGGGCTCCTGCGGCACCAGTGCGATGCGGCGGCGCACGGCGGCCGGATCGGCCTGGCGCAGGTCAACGCCGTCGAGCGTGACGCGCCCCGATTGCGGGTCGTGGAAGCGCAGCAGAAGCTGGAACACGGTCGACTTGCCCGCACCGGACGGGCCGACGAGCGCCATACTTTCACCGGGCGCGATGGATAGGGAAACGCCTTCCAACGCGGCACGATCGGGTCGCGACGGGTAGTGAAAGACCACACCCTCCAGCGTGACCGCACCCTTGGCCGGTACCGGCAGCACCACCGGATTCGCCGGTGGCGCGATTTCGGGCACGCCGTCGATCAGTTCGAGAAGACGTTCGCCGGCACCCGCCGCGCGCTGCAGGTCGCTGGCAAACTCGCTGATCGCGCCGACCGACCCGGCCACCACGACCGCGTAGAAAACGAAAGCGGACAGATCACCGGCCGTAATGCGCCCGGCCATCATGTCGTGGCCGCCGATCCACAGGATCGTCCCGATGGCGCCGAACGCCAGAAGGATGACGACCGCGGCCATCGTCGCGCGCGCCGAAATGCGCCCGCGCGCGGTGTCGAACGCCTCTTCCACGCGCCGGGAAAAATCGCGCCGGTCGGCATCCTCGTGCCCGAAGGCCTGGACGGTCTGGATGGCGTTCAGCGCTTCATCCACCTGGGCGCCCACGTCGCCGATGCGATCCTGGCTCAGACGCGACAAGCGCCGCACGCGCCGGCCGAACACCACGATGGGTGCGACCACCAGCGGGACGACGAGAAAAACGAGCGCGGTCAGCTTGGGGCTGGTCACCGCCATCATCGCGCCGCCACCCAGGAGCAGAAGCACGTTGCGCACGGCCATGGAGGCCGAGGTACCGACCACCGTTTGCAACAGCGTCGTATCGGCGGTCAGGCGCGAGATGACCTCGCCCGTGCGCGTGGTCTCGAAGAAGGCAGGGCCCAGATCGAGCACGCGGCCGAAGACGGCCTTGCGGATGTCCGCCGCGACCCGCTCGCCGAGCCACGACACGAAATAAGAGCGCGCCCACGAGGCCGCCGCCAGAACGGCGACAATGGCCAGCATGCCGAGAAGCGCTTGATCGAGCAGCGCCGGATCGCCGCCCGACAGGCCCTTGTCCACCAGCCAGCGCAGGCCCGCGCCGAAGCCCAGGACCGTGCCAGCCGCCGTGGCCAGGGCCAGGGCCGCCAACGCCGCCCGGCCCCGGTAGGGTGCGAGGAACCGGCCCATGCGGCGCAAATAGACAAAGCGTGCCGCCCGGCCTTCCCCCCGTCCCGATTCGCCCCGTGCCACCATGGCGTCCCACTGTTTAAGCCCCCGGACCGAAAGACAAAATCGGGGGCGGCGGCACCCTATCGCGAGGCCTCGGGCCTGCCAACCGGCCCCTTGCCGGGCTCAGCCCCCTCGGCTATAACCCCGGGCCTCTATCCAACGGCAGACGGAATTTCCGCGCGCCCACCGCGTGCGAGGAGCGACGGCATATGAAGAAAGAAACCCATCCGGACTACCACGAGATCAACGTGGTGATGACCGACGGCACCGCGTTCAAGACGCGTTCGACCTATGGCAAGCCCGGCGACACGCTGCGCCTGGACATCGACCCGCTGACGCATCCTGCCTGGACCGGCGGCTCGCAGCGCCTGGTCGATTCGGGCGGCCAGGTCGCGCGCTTCAACAAGCGCTTCCAGGGCTTCGGTATCAAGCAGGGCAAGTAAGCCCTCGCAACCTTCGGCTTTCGAGACGCCCGGGACCCAGTCCCGGGCGTTTTCGTTTGCACCCTACTCCGGCAGGTCGCGTCCGCGCAGCGTGGCGATCAGATCGATGATGGCCTTGTCGCGTTCGCGCGCCATGGCGTCGTTGGTGCGTCCGCCCGTGGCCTCCACCACGCCATCGACCATACGCTTGCGCGTCTCGGGATCGATTACCGTCTTGCCGTCCGCCAGATCGTAGGTGTTGAACTCGTTGGGGAACGAATCGATGAAATCCCAGAACCCCGTCCGGCGCGCCAGGTGGAAGTTGAGACTAGGCCCCATCACGGCCCAGCGCAGACCAGGGCCTTGCGACATGGCCGCGTCGATATCGGCCATGCTGGCCACATCCAGCCGCGCCAGGTTGATGATCTCGCGGTAGACCGCCCCCTGCAGCCGGTTGGCCACGAAGCCCGCGATCTCCTTCTTCAGCTTGAGCGCGCGCTTGCCGCAATGGGTGTAGAAAGCCGCCGCCCAATCAAGCGTCTCCGGCGCAGTCTTGGCGCCACCTACCACTTCGACCAGCGGGATCAGATAGGGCGGGTTGAACGGATGCCCCACAATGACGCGCTCGGGATGCTTGCAGCGCGCCTGGATCTTGCTGGGCAGCAACGCCGAAGCGCTGGACGAAATCACGATGTCCGAATCGAGGCCCGCCTCCAGGGATGCCACCAGTGCAGCCTTCACGTCTTCCTTTTCGGGAGCGCTTTCCTGCACGAACTGGCAGCCTTCGACCGCCTTCACGGGATCGGCGTTGAAGGTGAAGCGCTCCGGGTCCGCCCCTGGCGCCAGGCCCAGCTTTTCCAGCACCGGCCAGCCGCGCGCGATCATCGCGCGCAGAGATTCCTCGCCATTCGGGCCGGGATCGCTGGCCGAAACCTCGAGCCCGCGCGACAGGAACAGCGCGGCCCACGCACCGCCGATCAGGCCCGTGCCGACGACGGCAACACGACGCACCTGGTCTGGAGCCGGTCTTGCCATGAAAGATCCCCTGTTCAGACGGTCAAAGTTTTCAGAAAGCGATCCACCGCCACATTGAGCGCGGCGGGTTGCTCCAACGCCACCGCATGGCCCGCACCCGGGATCACTTCGAATTGCGCGCCCGCGATGCCATCGCGCAGGGCGTGGGAGCCGTCGATCCACGCCTCTTCGTCGCCGGCTACGACGAGCGTCGGCGCCTTGACCTGGTCCAGCCGCCCTTCCATCGCGACGCTGCGGCAATGAGCAATATCCGCCTGGCAAGTCATGGGCGGCGTCGTGCGCAATTGCCGGTCATAAGCCGCCCGCACGGAAGCGGACGCCCCCTTGGCGAAGAGATAGTCGAGATTCTCCCCGAACGCGCCTTCAGGGTCGCTGTCCCACTTGTCGATATCGGCCTGCGAAGTGCTCCAGCGTGGTGCCGAACCGAGGGCGATCACGGCCTTCGTCCGCATGGGATTGCGCGCGGCGAAATCGACCGCCATGGAACCGCCCATGGAATGGCCGAAGAAGACGAAGGGCGGCAGTTTCAGCGCATCCGCGAGGGCCGGAAAAAACCGCGCATAGCCCGCCGCGTCGTCGATGGGCGGCCCTTCCGATTCGCGCCGTCCCGGCAGGTCGACGGCGATGGGCGTGTGCGCCCGCGCGAGATGCGGATAGACGTGTTGCCAATAATCGCCGTTGTCGTAGGCGCCGTGGACCAGCAGCACGACATGGCCTTTGGCCACTTCCGGCTTGCGGTATCCCACCGCGCGCCCATTGACGATGACGGTCGGCATTTTCCCCCTTAGCCCGGCGCGCTGCAGCGCGCCACAACGCTGATGAAGTAGAACACCATGCAGGCGCGGACCATGTACGACCAGAAGCGTGGGCCGGTAAAATTGGCCGCGCATTTCCAGACCGCCACGATGATGAAGATCATGTAAGCGAAGAAGCAGAACGCCAGAAGGCGCATGCCGGCCATGACGTAGCGGCCCGAATCGCTGGGGTCGGCGAACTGCTCCACCAGCCATTCACGGACGGCGGGTGTCTCCAGCGCCCCGGCGTAGATCGAAAAGACGACAAGCGGCAGGAACCAGTAGAGCCAGAACGCCCGCCACATCGGCACCTCACCGCGCCACAGGCGGCGGATCAGCGCAAGCGGACCCCACATGGATTGTTCGG
Source organism: Alphaproteobacteria bacterium (assembly GCA_026400755.1). Lineage (GTDB taxonomy): Bacteria > Pseudomonadota > Alphaproteobacteria > CADEGL01 > CADEGL01 > CADEGL01. The sequence goes on along the minus strand of JAPLOM010000064.1, from coordinate 18,536 downwards.
ATTCAATGGTCACGCACCGCTCCTCGGCCCGGTCGGGTGGGGAATAACGCGCGATGGCCCCACTTCTGTCAAACGTGCATTCCGGCAGCCCGGGCGGTCTGATAATTTACCAGCCGCATTTCCCGCGAGGCTTTCCGCGATGGCCAAATCCCGGCGTTCCTCTACCAATGCGCCCAAGCGCCGGCGCGGCATCACCCGTGACGCGCTGTTGCAGGCCGCGGCCGAGCTGTTCGCGCGCAAGGGCTATCGCGCCACCAGCCTCGAGGACGTAGCCGACACGCTCGGCGTCAAGAAAACCACGATCTACCACTATGTCCGCTCCAAGGAAGTCCTGCTGGTCGACATCTACGAGACGATGCTCGACCTCATCGAGGCGCGGCTGCGCCCCATCTCGCGCGCGAACCTGCCGCCGGACGAGCGGCTGCGCCGCCTGATCCACGCCTATATCGAGATCATGGCCGAGAAGGCGGCCATGTCGACCACCTGGACGCGTGAAGAGAGCAACCTGTCGCGGGACAATCTGCTCAAGATCCTTCGCCGCAGCCGCCAGATGGAAAAGCTGTTCGAGAGCGTGATCGAGGAAGGACAAGAGAAAGGGCTGTTCCGCCCGCTTACACCACGCCTCGCGGTCTTAGCCATCTTCGGTATGTGCAATTTCGTCTCTTACTGGTTCCGCCTGACGGAGATTCCCGTGGAGCGGATCGCCAGCGAGTTCGCCCTGATCCTCGAATCAGGCCTCGGCAACGATGGCGCGGGCGGCAGTGGCCTGTGGCCGCGCGCGGGCTCGGTCGGCGAGGCACTGGCCCCCGCCCTCGCGCGACTGGAAACACTCGAAGACCAGATGGCGCAGCTCAAGGGCGAGATCGAGAAGGCCCAGACGCGTTTGGGCGACGGGCTGACGGGCGGCAAATCCAGGACCGGCCGGAGAAAATAACCCTTCGTCATGCCGGACTTGATCCGGCATCCAGTAAGCGTGGTCACGCGCGAAAAGACTCGCTTGCCGGCTTTCCAGCCGGCACTGGACCCCGGATCAAGTCCGGGGTGACAACCAAAGAATCAGCGGCCCTTGAAGTTGGGCTTCCGCTTTTCCAGGAAGGCGGAGCAGCCCTCATGAGCATCTTCGGAATCTAGCACCAAGCTAACCATGGCCTGCTCATGGTCCAGCGCGGCCTGCATGGCCATGTCGGCGCCCGAGGCCAGGGTGCGCTTCATCAGCTTCAGCACCAGGGGCGATTTGTCGGCGATGCGGTTCGCCAGCTTGAGCGTCTCGTCCATCAGGCTTTCGCGCGGGACCACCATGTTGGCCAGGCCGATGGCGACGGCGCGGCCCGCATCGATCCTGTCACCCGTGAACATCAGCTCCTTGGCCTTGCACAAGGAAATCTGGCGGATGATGCGTTGCGTGCCGCCCGCGCCAGGGAACAGGCCCAGCGTGATCTCGGGAAGTCCCAGCACGGCCGAATCCGCCAGCACGCGCAGGTCCAGCGCCAGCAAAAGCTCGGTGCCGCCGCCGAGTGCAAAGCCGTTGACCGCGCCGATGGTGGGCTTGTCGCACAGTTCGATCCGGCGGAAGACGCGATGGATGATTTCGGCGAACTCCTCGTAATGCGCCAGCCCCCTTCGCGAATTGAGATCGCCGATATCGCCGCCCGCGACGAAGGCGCGATCGCCCGCACCCGTCACCACGATCACGCGCACGGCCGGATCGGCCTCCATGACGCCGAAGGCGCGGTCCAGCGCCTGAACGGTCGGGATATCCAGCGCGTTGAGCGTCTTGGGGCGGTTGATCGTGATGATCCCCACCGCACCGCGCGTTTCCGTCAGGATCGATTGCTCGGCCATGCCTCTTCCCCTCAGACGACCAGACGTTCCAGCGCCGCACGGATGGATGCCGGGATCGGCACCGGCTTACGCGCCGCGCGTTCGACGAAGACATGGACGAAATGCCCCGTCGCCGCGGCTTCCACGATATCCTTCT
>JAPLOM010000064.1:5648-16550 GCA_026400755.1 Alphaproteobacteria bacterium | reverse complement strand
GAAAGGTCAACTCGCGGTGGAAACGGCAAAACGTCTCAACCGCCAAGCCGACGATCTCGCCCTTGGTGATGTCCAGGCCGCCCGCGCGGATCAGGTATTCGTTGATGACCGTGTCGAAGTACGAATAGTAGACCACGTTGTTGACGTGACCGTAGATGTCGTTGTCCATCCAGCGCGTCGGGATGGGCAGGAAATGGCCGTAACGGTCGCGCGTCTCGGGTGCTTTGCGTTCATCCATCACGGCCTCACAGGAAGCTTTTGAGCGCAGCCAGCGTGGCGTCGGGCCGCTCGATCATCATCATATGGCCCGCATCGGGCAACGTGACGACCTTCGCGTCCGCGACCTGCTTCGCCAGCGCCTCGGCGGCCTTGGGCGGGGTCATGATGTCCGCGGTCCCGCACAAAAACAGGGTTGGGCATTTCACCTTGCCGGCCGCGCCGCCCGCGCCCTGGTAGGCGTTGCACGCCGCCAGATCGATGCCCAACGCACCGCGCGGACCGGTTTCGAGAAGGCTCAGCCCGCCGCCCAACATCCACACGCCGGGCGCCTGATGACCGCCCAAATGGGCGCGCCGGCCGAAACCCCAAGACGCAACCAGTTCGGATGCGAGCGTTTCCCCCGCCTGCGCAGCCTTCAGAAGGTCGGGATGCACGGCCATGGGAGACGAGATACCAAGCAACGCAAGCTTGGCGACGCGATCCGGCGCTTGCGCCGCCGCCTCGAACGCGGCCAAGGCCCCCATGCTATGGCCGACCAGCGCGGCCTGGGGAGCGCCCGATGCGGCGATCAGTGCGCCCAGCCACGCGCCCAGCGCTTCGATCGACCCGATCGGCTTGCCCTCGGAGCGCCCATGCCCCGGCAGGTCCACCGCCAGGACGGAGCGGCCGTGATGGGCAAACCAGCGCGCCTGCAGTGGCCACACCGTGTGGTCCATGCCCGCGCCATGGATGAACACCACGACGGGCTTCGCCGCATCAAAGGGGCGCCCGCCCGTCGCCGCGAAAACCGCGCAGCCGTCGACCCGCAACTCCATCACTCAGCCCTTCTGCGAGGCGCGCAGGGCGCGCGACAAGTCGGCGATCAAGTCTTCCGCGTCTTCCAGGCCGATGGACAGGCGCACCAGCTCCTCGCCAATGCCGGCGGCCTTCAGCGCGTCGGCATCCATCTGCTGGTGCGTCGTCGAGGCCGGATGGATGACCAGCGACTTGGCATCGCCCACGTTCGCCAGGTGGGAGAACAGGCGCAGATTCTCGATGAACCGTCGGCCGGCAGCGCGGCCGCCCTTGATGCCGAAACTGAACACCGCGCCGCACCCCTTGGGCAGCAGCGTCTTGGCACGCGCGTGATCAGGATGGCTGGCCAATTCTGGATAGCCGACCCACGCCACCTCCGCCGCCTTGGACAGATATTCGACCACGCAGCGGGTGTTCTCGACGTGGCGCGCCATGCGCACAGGCAGCGTCTCGATTCCCTGCAGCAGATAGAACGCGTTGGACGGGCTCATGCATGCGCCGAAGTCACGTAAGCCTTCCGCCCGCGCGCGCATGATGAAGGCCAGCGGACCGAACTCCTCGGCGAAGTCGAGCCCGTGATAGCCGGCATAGGGTTCTGTGAGCGTCGGGAACTTGCCGGACTTCTCCCAGTCGAAGCGGCCGCCATCCACGATCACACCGCCGATGGCGATGCCGTGGCCGCCCAGGAACTTGGTCGCCGAGTGCATCACCAGATCGACGCCATGCTCGAAGGGCCGGCACAGGTAAGGCGTGGCGAAGGTGTTGTCGATCAGCACCGGCACCCCGGCCGCGTGCGCGATCTCAGCCACCGCCGGCAGATCCATAATCTCGAGGCCGGGATTGCCCAGCGTCTCGCCGAAGACGAGGCGCGTCTCCGGGCGGATCGCCGCCTTGAACGCCGCCGTGTCGCGCGGCGGCACGAACGTCGTGGTGATGCCGAAGCGCGGCAGCGTGTGAGTGAAAAGGTTATGGCTGCCGCCATAGATCGACGCCGACGAGACGATATGCTCCCCCGCCCCCATCAGCGTCGCGATGGCCAGATGCAGCGCAGCCTGGCCGCTGGCCGTCGCCACCGCGCCGACGCCGCCTTCGAGCGCGGCGACGCGTTCCTCCAGGACCGAGACGGTGGGATTGGAAATACGCGAATAGATGTGGCCCGCGCGCTCCAGATTGAACAGCTCGGCCGCGTGGTCGGCGTCCGGGAAGACATAGGAGGTGGTCTGATAGATGGGCACCGCGCGCGCGCCCGTCGTAGGGTCCGGCTGCTGGCCGGCATGCAGGCTCAAGGTGCCGAATTTCAGGAAATTAGGGTCGACCATGGCGCGGCTCCGTGACCGCGATGCGCGGCCCGGCGCATGAGACACCACGCCTTCCGCCCCGGCAAGACCGCGCGCCGATCCCAAAAAAAAGAGGCCGCCCAAAAGGGCGGCCAGTTGATAGGGGGCGTGAAACGAAGGATTGGATGACTTGCATCCAAACAGCGGGACGCTGCTGCCAGTTCTTTTAGAAGTCCTTCGTTACGCCCGCGTGACGGCAAAATGAATTTCTCGCTCAGCCCGCCATGATGCCGCCGTCGATCGACAGGGCAGCGCCGGTGATGGGTGACGCGGCCTCGCTGCACAGATAGGCCACGAAGCGACCGATCTCCTCCGGCGTGATGAAACGCTTGTTAGGCTGGCTGGCCAAAAGGATCTTCGACGCCTGCTCGAACGAAACGCCTTCGCGCTGGGCGATAACCTCAACCTGCGGACGCGACATGCCGGTCAAGACCCAGCCCGGGCAGATCGCGTTGCAGGTGATCTTATTTTCGGCAACCTCCAGCGCGACCGCTTTGGTCAGGCCGATCAGGCCGAACTTGGCGGCGGTGTAAGCCGTCTTCTTCGGCGAAGCGGCCAAGCCGCTGGCGGAAGCGTTGTTGACGATGCGGCCCCAGTTGCGCTTCTTCATGCCCGGCATGGCCGTGCGGATGGCATGGAACGCGGCGGTCAGGTTGACAGCCAGAAGCGCGTCCCAGCGCTCGACCGGAAACTCCTCGACCAGCGCCACGTGCTGGATGCCGGCATTGTTGATCAGGATGTCGACCGCGCCGAACGCCTTCTCGGTGTTCCGCACCATCTGCACCACCTGGTCCTCATGCGCCAGGTCGACGGGATCGTGCAGAACTTTCACACCGTGCTTGCCAGCGATCTCGGTCTTGAGCCGCTCGATGTCCTTGGCCTCGCCGAAGCCGGTGATCATCACGTTGCAGCCTTCCTCGGCCAGCACCTTGGCGATGCCCAGCCCCATGCCGCTGGTCGCGCCGGTGACCAGCGCGGCCTTGCCCTTCAATCCCAGATCCATCGGTTCCCCCACATTTGGCCAAAACTTGGAATGACGACTGCGCGCGAAACCCGCCGGTGCGGCGGGGGCGCCTAACGCTTGAAAAACGACTCGGCCGCGCTGCGGTGACTCGTCTTGCCGGAAATGGCCTGACGCACGCGCGCGATCTCGGCCTCCAACTCCTCGATGTACGCTTCCAGCTCCTTGACGCCCAGCACGTCGAGATTGCGCTTCTCGATCTTCTTCTTGCGCGGCTCCAGATCCTCGGCATCCATCCTTGTCTCCCGTCTTGCGACCGGCCGAGCAAGATACTAGACCTGGATTGTCCTGTCCGCAGAAGGGTATGCCATGAAAATTCCGAAGGAAATGGACGCCATCGAGGTGGCGAAACCGGGCAAGCCGTCTGCCATGAAGTTGGCGAAGCGGCCCGTGCCGCAACCGGGTCAGGGCGAGGTCCTGATCAAGGTCGCCGCCGCGGGCGTCAATCGACCCGACGTGATGCAGCGCCAGGGCAAGTATCCGCCGCCGCCGGGCGCCTCCGATATTCTGGGCCTCGAAGTCGCCGGCACCATCGCCGCGCTGGGGCCGGGCACCTCGGGCGTGCGCGTGGGCGACCATGTCTGTGCGCTGCTGTCGGGCGGCGGCTATGCCGAGTATGCAGTCGCCGCCGCGTGGCTGTGCCTGCCCGTGCCGCATCATTTCAGTCTGGTCGAGGCCGCCGCGGTGCCGGAGACGTTCTTCACCGTGTGGGACAATGTCTTCACGCGCGGACGCCTGAAGCGCGACGAGACGCTCCTGGTTCATGGCGGGTCGAGCGGCATCGGCACGACGGCGATCCAATTGGCCCACGCTTTTCAGGCCCGCGTCCTGGCCACCGCCGGCTCGACGCAAAAATGCGAAGCCTGCATGTCGCTCGGTGCGGACCTGGCCATCGACTACAAGAACGAGGACTTCGTGGCCGTGGTGAAGGAAGCGACCCAGGGGCGCGGCGTCGACGTGATCCTGGACATGGTCGGCGGCGAGTATTTCCCCCGCAACATCGAGGCGCTGGCGGTCGAGGGCCGCCTGGTCCAGATCGCGACCCAGGCCGGGGCCAAAAGCGAGATCAACCTGGTCCCCCTGATGCAGAAGCGCATCACGGTGACCGGCTCGACCCTCCGGCCCCGCACGGTGGCCGAGAAGGCCATGATTGCGGGGGCCCTCAGGGCCCATGTCTGGCCTCTCCTGGATTCGGGTAAAATCCGGCCCCTGATCCACGCCATGATCCCCCTGGCCCATGCCGCGGAGGCCCATGCGGTCATGGAATCGGGCGCCCATATTGGAAAAATCGTGCTGGCGATCTAGGCCTTAGGCCGCGTATAACGTGCCCCTACTGACTTTTCCTGCGGCCCCTAGATAGAGGGGTACGCCCCTTCCCTTAGGTACTGGGTTTGGGAAGCGCCTTTGGCGCGCCCGACCCGTTGCATCCTGGGGTGCGATCCGTGGAGGACACATGCCGCTACCGTTGATGCCGAAGGCCACGGCCGTCTGGCTGGTCGAGAACACGACGCTGACCTTCAAGCAGATCGCCGACTATTGCGGTTTGCATGAGTTGGAGATTCAGGCCATCGCCGACGGCGAAGTGGCGCCGGGCATGCACGGCACCGATCCGACCACCTCGGGCCAGCTGACCCAGGCCGAGATCGAGCGCTGCCAGGAAGATCCGGACGGCAAGCTGGTTTTCGCCAAGACCGACATTCCGCTGCCCAAGGCGCGCACGCGCGGGGCGCGCTATACACCGGTGGCCAAGCGCAACGACAAGCCCGACGCGATCGAGTGGCTGAGCAAGCATTATCCGGAGCTGGCCGACGCGCAGATCGGCCGCATCCTGGGCACCACCAAGCCGACCATCAAGGCCGTGCGCGAGCGGACCCATTGGAACGCGCATAACATCCGGCCGCGCAGCCCAGTGGAGTTGGGCCTGTGCAGCCTGACCGAGCTGGAAGGCGAAATCATCAAGGCCCGCCGCGCGAAGCAGCGCGCCGAGGACCGCAAGCGCCGCGCCGAACGCCGCGCCCAGCGCGAAGCCGAAGCCGCCGCGAATCCGCAGCCCGAAGCGCCCGTCACGGAGGCGCCCGTGCAGGAAACCGCGCAGGAACTGCCGAGCGACGGTGGACACACCGCGCCGTCCACGGACGAGCCGCAGCAGAACTGAGGCGTTCCGCCGCCGGAAAAGAGAACGGCGCCTCCGCGAGGAGGCGCCGTTTCCGTTTCTGGACCGTGAAAGACCCGGTTCAGTCGCCCTTCACCGGCACTGTGTAGTTGAGCGCCAAGCGACCGCCGTCCGGATAGATGGTCTGGCCGGTGATGTAGGAGGAATCCTCGGTCGCCAGGAACAGCGCCACCTTGCCAATCTCCTCCGGCTCACCATAGCGGCCGAGCGGGGTGCGCGCCATCTGGGCGTGCTTCACGGCCGGATCCTTGGCCACCATCTTGACCATGTCGGTCGCGATCGAGCCCGGGCCGATGGCGTTCACGCGGATACCTTTGGTCGCGAGTGAGATCGACGCCGCGCGGGTCAGCTGGTTGATGCCGCCCTTAGACGCGACATAGGGCGCGATGGTCGGGATCGCCATCACGGCGTTGCATGACGACATGGTGATGATCGAACCGCCCTTGCCCTGCTTCACCATCTGGCGCGCGGCGGCCTGCACGGTCAGGAAGGTGCCGGTCAGGTTGACCGTCAGGACCTTGTTCCAATCCTCGAGCGTGATGTCGAGGAAATCCTTCACCGCGTTGATGCCGGCATTGGCCACGCAGACGTCGACGCCGCCGAAATTCTTCACCGCCGCATCGACCAGTCCCTGCACATCGGCCGGGTTGGTAACGTCGCACTTCACGAACACCGCGCGCTTGCCGGAGGGATCCAGCGATTTGGCCGCGTCGGGTCCGATGTCGGTCATCACGTCGCCCAAGACGACCTTGGCGCCTTCGTCGAAGAACACCTTCGCGCAGGCGAAGCCGATGCCACGCGCGGCACCCGTGATGATGGCGACCTTGTCCTTCAAACGCATGGGAAGTTCTCCTCGGAGGGCTCGGGTTCGATCAGTGCTGTAGCAAGCGGGCGCGCCGGGCGTCAATCAGTCCTTGTCCGGCATCATGTAGTTGAGTGCGAGGCGCCCGCCGTCGACATAGATCTGCTGGCCGGTCAGGTAGCTGGCGTCGTCCGAGGCCAGGAACGCGGCCACCGCGGCCACCTCCTCGGGCTCGGCCATGCGGCGCAGCGCCGTGCGCGACTCGCGGATCTTGCGCTTGGCGGGATCGGCCATGACCGCGGCCTCCATGGCCGTCTTGGTCGGGCCGGGGCCGATGGCGCAGACGCGGATGCCGTTGTCGGCCAGCGAGATCGCCATCACCTTGGTCAACAGGTTCACCGCGCCCTTGCTGACCGGGTACGGCACCGAGCCGTGCTGCACCAGCACGGAATTCACCGAGCCGATGTTGATGATGACGCCGCCGTTGCCGCAATCGATCATGCGCTTGGCCGCCGACTGGCCGGTCAGGAACACGCCCTTCACGTTGACCGCCATCACGCGGTCCCAATCGGCCTCGGTCACGTCGAGGAAAGCCGCATGCGACGAGATGCCGGCATTGGCGATGCAAACGTCGAGGCGGCCAAATTTCTTCACCGCCGCGTCCATCAGCGCGTCCACGTCGGCCTTCTTGGTCACGTCGCAGCGGACATAGAAGGCATTGTCGGCGCCTATCGTCTTGACCGCCTCGCCGCCTTCCTTGTCGAGCAAGTCGCCGATCACGACCTTGGCGCCGTCCTTCACGAAACGCGTGGCATAGGCCAGGCCGATCCCCCGCGCGCCACCGGTGATGACTGCAACCTTGCTTTTGAGCCGCATGGGAACTCCCGTAAAAACGATATGGAACCTCACGTCCGCTGTAACAAACGGGCTGTACAGGCGTCAATGCAAGGACAAACCATCATAAAATGCCCAGACGCCGTTACGCGTCCTACGCCCCGCCACCAACAGGCACGACAGAGTGGGCATACCCTGCTACAGCCCAACATCGACTTTGTCGCAGGCCCCGTGGCTGGTAAGTTAGACACCGTCGGAAATCACCCTCACCAGCTAAGGAGGGGATACGTTGTTTGCCTACTTCTTCGACGAAGATCATCCAGCAAACGTAACGATTTTTGGACCACAATTTGCCGCAAAAATAATAGAACCGATCGAACAAATGGATCCGGTGCCCGAAACTCGCCTATTAACTGGCGGTCTCTTGCACAACATGCTCGTCTATGAAGTAGAAAGCATCACGCTAAGCGGAAATAAAACTTTCGAAGAAAAAAGTTCACTTGGCGCGGCCGAACGCACACAGCTTTCAGAGCCAAATTATGACCGAAGGCTTTCCATAATCTGCGACTTGGCAGAAACGCTAAGCGAAACTCCGTCCAGTTTTACCGAAAGCAACATCTTAGAACACTTGGCTCAAAAAAATATTTGGGTTGTCGTCGCACCCAATCTGTCTGCGATACAAGCCCGTATAGTTCACGAGTCCATCGCTGGTTTCGGACCGTAACTGGGATACGCGTCTGTCGACCTAGGCAACCCACTTCATCGGAAATTATTTTTGGAATCTCTTTTTAATGACAAAGCAATTAGCTCTGAAGGTCTCGTGTTTCGCCGCGATTTCATCGATGACGATGACGATGACCATGCAGCATTTGCCAGCGAGTATGGATCCAAGAAAGCTCCGGTATGCTACGATGCCGAAAAATTTGACGCACGGTTTCCATCGCTTTCAACGCCGATGCTCAATTCATCACGTGGCCACCTAACTGTTAAGCGGCTCGCTGGAAACGACCCCGGACACCGTGCGCGAGTGGCTCGTGAACTAATCGACATTGAGGGTGAGAAGGTTACATCTCCATTTTCATTTTAAGCACGCAAGCCGAATGATGGCGTCGAATTCCTTCTACCTCCTGCAAAGTTCACCGAATATCTACTCAATCCCAATCACAAGGACGGTGGTCCGAAAGCCAAGTTTTTACCGTAAGCCTGGATATTAAACTCGAAGATTGGCGCTATCTTGCAGACCAAATTCTCCAGGGTGCTAAAAGTGGGAGTCTATACAGGCTAAAGTTATCCGCTTATGGGGCCTCACATGGCGTGCTCGTCTTAGTGACGGGGCGCAATAAAAGGACAGCTGTGATCGAAACTGGATGGCGCGTCCCTGAGGAAGGGCCCGCTCTGTTCGTTACAGCGTACCCGGCAGATCAAGAGCTATCCAAAGGACTAAGTCCAAATCCCGTAAGTGTGCCCCCACCAAATGTGTTGGGTAAAGCTCGCTGGGCAACCATTCATGAATTAGCCGATAATGCCGGGATGCTTGCCGCGGAACGCGCGATTCCTACGCCGATGGTCTTGGAGGAATTCGGCACAGTTTGGGAAGGTGAGTGTGGATTCGGCTGGGTCCAACTGTCCGATAGTAGACCGAGTTTTAGCCGATGGATCGTTGCGCAAAAGCACGGTTATTCAAGTCGGCCAGGCGTGAAAATATTTTCCAACGCGCCGACTCAATCGGTAGTGAAACACCGCGCGTATGCGACGGCGTACGCCGAGGTGCTCCGAAGTAATGGAATCGAGTGCAGTGTTGGAAGCCGCCTGGACTAATCACGCCGGCCGAACATCGGGACTTATAGAGTGATCTCTTTCCTCTTAAGCTTCATGGCGCTTACCCCTTCTCCGGCATCATGTAGTTGAGCGCCAGGCGGCCGCCCTCGGCATAGATCGTCTGGCCGGTGATGTAGCTGGCGTCGTCGGAGGCCAGGAACGCGGCCACGCCCGCGATCTCCTCCACCTCGGCCGGGCGGCGCAGCGCCGTGCGCAGGCCCACGTTCTTCATGAAGGTCGGGTGGTTCTTCATCACGTTGTCGAGCATCTCGGTGCGCGTCGGGCCGGGGCCGATGGCGACGACGCGGATGCCGTTGTCGGCCAGCGAGATCGCCATCACCTTGGTCAACAGGTTCACCGCACCCTTGCTGACCGGATAGGTCACCTGGCCGTGCTGCACGACCACCGCGTTGGTGGACGCGATGTTGATGATGACGCCCTTGCGCTTGCCCGCGATCATGGCGCGCGCCGCGGCCTGGCCGGTCAGGAACACGCCCTTCACGTTGACCGCCATCACGCGGTCGAAATCGGCCTCTTTCAGCTCCAGGAAATCCCCGTCGTTGACGATGCCCGCGTTGGCGATGCAGCAATCGACATGACCGAACTTCTTGACCGCCGCGTCGAACAGAGCGTCGACCTCGGCCTTTTTGGTCACGTCGCAGCGGACGTAGAGCGCCTTGCCGCCCTCTTTCTCCAAAGCGGCCACCGCCGCGGCGCCAGCCTTGTCGTCCACATCGCCGATCACGATGGGCGCGCCTTCCTTCACGAAGCGCCGCCCATACGCGAGGCCAATGCCCTTCGCGCCGCCGGTGATAACGGTGACTCTATCCTTGAGCTTCATGGGAATTCCTCGTCGATGATCACTGTGGATTTGTGTTCATGCTGTAGCAAGCGGAGACTCTCCGCGCAATGCACGGAGATCGGCACGACCTAACTATCGCCGTTCACTACCGCCTTCGGCACGACCAGAGCGTCCACCGCGACGGCGCCCTTCGGCCCCACGATCACCGGGTTGACGTCCAGCTCGGCCAGAAGATCGCCCAGATCGTGCGCCAGCAGTGACAGGCGCGAAGCGGCTTTGGCGAAGGAACCGACATCGGAGGGCGGCCGGCCGCGCTTGCCGTCGAGCAGCGCGCGGGTCTTGAGCTTGTCCACATAGCGGCGCGCGGTCGGTGCGTCGAAGTTGGGCAAGGCCACGGTGCGGTCCCCCAGGATTTCGATGAAGATGCCACCCGCGCCAACCACGACCAAGGGCCCGAACTGGTCGTCCGAGATCATGCCCAGCGCCATCTCGACGCCGGCCGGCGCCATCGGCGCCACCAGAACGCGCGCGCCCAGACGTTTTTTTAGATCGGCATAAGCCGCCTTCACGGCCTTGGCGTCGGCCAAGCTCAACTTCACGCCGCCCATGTCGGACTTGTGCGCGATGCCCGGCATGGCGGTCTTGAGCGCGACCGGAAAGCCCACGGCCTTGGCGGCCTTGAGCGCCGACGCCTCATCCTCGACCACGCGAACGTCCGGCACGGAAATTCCGTAGTCTTTTAGCAGCGCCAAGCCTTCTGCCTCGTCGAGCATCTCGGCTTGGGCGAGGCGCGTGCGCCAGCGCGCCTTGACCTTGTCCGAGGCCGGTTTGGGCGGTTCGACCTTGGGCAGCTCCGCGCGATCGCGGTGGTCGAGCACCTTGCGCAACGCCGTCAAACCGCATTTTAAATCTGCAACCACCGGAATCCCGGCTTCCGTCAAAGTCTTGAGCTGTTCGTCATGGCGCATCCAACTGAAATTGTTGATGACGGCCACCGGCTTGTCGAAGCGCTTGGAGGCCTCGATCACCACACGCACCCACGCGTCGGCCGAAGGCGCCTTGTCGCGCAAGTTGGTGAAGACAATTCCGATGGCGGTGCCG
>JAPLOM010000064.1:5122-5581 GCA_026400755.1 Alphaproteobacteria bacterium | reverse complement strand
AATATCTCTTCCCAATTGGGTTGCGGGCACCAGGCATCGGGCGGATTGACCGGCTCCAGACCCGGGTCGAGAAACGAGGCCAGCGTCTCCGTGGTCTTGGGCGTCATCGTCGGCAACGGCACCTTGGCGTCGTGCGCCAGGTCCATGAACAGCTCACGCTCGCCGCCGGAATCCGAGATGCCGACCACGCCACCCTTTTTGGCGCGGCGCGGCTGGTCGAACAGGGCAAGCGTGCCCGCCAACTCGCTGGTGCTTTCGACACGCAGAACGCCGTAGCGCTCGAACACGGCCTCATAGGCTGCATCGTCGCCCGCGATGGCGCCCGAATGGCTGAGGGCCAGCCTGGCGCTTTCTTCGGTGCGCCCAAGCTTCAGCGCGACGACCGGAATTTCCTTTTTCTGCGCCTGCTTCAGCTTCTCGATAAAGTTAGCGGGATCGCGCACCGCCTCCAGCACCAAA
>JAPLOM010000064.1:0-5017 GCA_026400755.1 Alphaproteobacteria bacterium | reverse complement strand
AGCACCCGTTGAAACGCACAGGTTGAATCCTAGGCGCCCGTCGTTCAGCGAAAGCGCGGAAAAGGATGCGCCCGAATGCGTCAGAAGCGTGATGCCGCCGCGCCTCACCTTGTACGGCGGCCAGACAAACGTCACGAACAGATCGATATCGAGATTGTAGAAGCCCATACAGTTACCGCCGCAGATAGGCACGCCCGCATCCTTGGCCATCTTGGCCAGGCGCTGGTTGAGCGACGGCTGGGTATCGTTCTCCAGATAGCCGGTGGAAAAGAACGTCACCGCTTTCGCACCGCTGGCGATCGCGTCCGCCAAGGCGGCTTCCATGCGCGGGCTGCCGACACTGAGAACGGCCATAGATGCGGCCCTTGTAGTCGCCGCGCCTGGCCATTTTGACGCAGGTGTTGCCGGCGGAATCGGGCGTCGCGGATGCTCCGACGATAGCAACGGAACCCGGCTTGAGAAGCGGCGTAAGGCGAGAAGCGGCCACGGCGAATTTCCCCCAAGATTAACAAATGTGGTTAACGCCCAACCTGATCTGTGCGGTCAACCGCGCCAACCCGCAGGTCCATGCCGCCCTTCAGCAAGGCAAGGGACAACGAGCGAATCCTTAGCCGAGTGTGAATAGCGTGCGGACGCGGAACGGCGCCGCTTCGACTATCGAAATGAGGACGGAGCTCTAAAGAGACACGATCACGGATTTAACTTCAGTGTAGAGGTGCAGGCCCTCGTGGCCTTTCTCGCGCCCCCAACCCGATTGCTTGTAGCCGCCGGTGGGCAAGGCCGCATCGACATTGCCGTGCGTGTTGATCCCGACGCGGCCGGCGCGGATGCGTTGCGCCATCTTGTGACCGATGCTGATGTTCTGCGTCCAAATGCTGCCGGCGAGCCCGTAGATCGAATCGTTGGCCTGCTTTGCGATCCGCTCCAGGTCATCGTCGTCGAAGCTCATGGCGCAAAGCACCGGCCCAAAAATCTCTTCCCGCACGACCGACATTTCGGGGTTCGTGTCCGTCAATATCGTCGGCGCGATAAAGTAGCCTTCCCCACCGATACGCTTTCCACCCGCCGCGACGGTGGCCCCCGCGGCCCGGCCTTGATCGACGTAGCCCATCACCCGGTCCATCTGGGTTTGGGAGATCACCGGCCCCATTTGCGCCTCGTCGCTCAATCCGTGTCCGATGCGGATTTTGCCCGCCTGTTGGGCGATGCCATCGATCATTTTGTCGAACACTTTCTTGTGCGCGAACAGCCGCGAACCGGCGGTACACACCTGGCCGGAATTCGCGAAGATGGCTTGCGTCGCGCCGGGCACCGCAACGGACATGTCGGCATCCGGGAAGACGATGACGGGCGACTTCCCGCCCAACTCGAGGGACACTTTCTTGAGGTTGCCGGCCGCGGCGTGAACGATGATGCGGCCGACTTCGCTGGAGCCGGTGAAGCCCACCTTGTCGATGTCCGGATGGGCCGCGATCGCGGCCCCCGCCGTCGCGCCGAAACCGGTGACGATGTTGACGACGCCGTCCGGGATACCGGCTTCCTGGATCAGCTCGCCGAGGCGCAGGGCCGTCAGCGGCGTTTGCTCGGCCGGCTTCAACACGACCGTGCAGCCTGTAGCGAGGGCGGGCGCAAGCTTCCACGTGGCCATGGCCAAAGGCCCGTTCCACGGGATGATCTGGCCAACCACGCCGACCGGCTCGCGCACGGTGAACGCGTGAAATTGTCCGGGCGTCGAGATGCTGATCGTTTCGCCGGTGATCTTGGTCGCCCAACCGGCCATGTAGCGGAACAGATCGGCGCATCCCGGCACATCGCGGTCGCGCGACGTCGCGAGGGGCTTGCCGTTGTTCAAGGTCTCGAGGACGGCAATCTCTTCCGCGTTTTGTTCGAGGAGATCGGCCAGCCGCCAGATCATCTTGCCGCGCTCGCTCGGCGTGATGGTCCGCCACGGCCCACTTTCAAATGCCCGGCGGGCAGCGGCGACCGCGAGATCGACGTCGGCTGCATCGCCTTCGGCAATCTTTGCGATGACCCGCCCCGTGCCGGGATCGAAGGTCTCGAACGTCTTCCCGGACCTCGCGGGCACCCATTTGCCGCCGATCAGAAGCTTGTGCTCCTTGGCCAGGAACGCCGCGGCGCGTGGGCCGATCTTTGGGTGGATGTACGGCTTGTTCATGGGCCTGCCTCACCTGTTTCTATCGCTCGGCCGGTTTGGACCGTTCGCGAGCGATTGGCTTCGGAAGATTCAACGCACCATTGTTCTTTATTTTAAGAGCTTTCGTAGCATCGGCCACAGACCAGACCGAGGTCCCTCACCCGGCGTAGCCGATCTTCTTCAGCGCGCCGGCGATCTCGGGCAGCACTTGCGGGTCGTCGATGGTGGCCGGCGGCTTGTAGGTTTCGCTGTTGGCGATCTTCTGCATGGTGCCACGCAGGATCTTGCCGGAACGGGTCTTGGGCAGACGGTCGACCACCGCGGCCGACTTGAACGCAGCCACCGGTCCGATCTTCTCGCGCACCAGCGCGACCGCTTCCTTGACGATCTCCTCGTCCGGCCGGTTCACGCCGGCCTTCAGCACCAGGAAGCCCAGCGGCACCTGGCCCTTCAGATCGTCATTCACGCCGATGACGGCGCATTCGGCCACGTCGCGGTGCGAGGACAGAACCTCTTCCATCGCGCCCGTGGACAGGCGGTGGCCCGCCACGTTGATGACGTCGTCCGTACGCGCCATGACGTAGACATAGCCGTCCTCGTCGATGTAACCCGCATCGCCGGTTTTGTAGTAGCCGGGAAAATCTTCCATGTAGGCTTTCTTGTAGCGCTCCGGCGCGTTCCACAGCGTGGGGAACGAGCCCGGCGGCAGCGGCAGGCGGATCACCAGCTCGCCCACGTCGCCCGGCTTCACAGGCTGGCGGTTTTCGCTCAGCACCTCGACGACATAGCCGGGCGCGGGCTTGCTGGGCGAGCCGTACTTCACCGGCATCAGGCCGAGCCCCGCGTAGTTGCCGCAGATCGTCCACCCGGTCTCGGTCTGCCACCAATGGTCGATCACCGGCACCTTCAGATGATCCTCGGCCCATTTGACCGTGTCGGTGTCCGAGCGCTCGCCGGCCAGGAACAGGGTGCGGAATTTCGAAAGATCGTATTTCCCGATCAGCTTGCCGTCGGGATCGTCGCGCTTGATGGCGCGGAATGCCGTGGGGGCCGTGAACATGGCCGCCACCTTGTGCTGCGAGATCACGCGCCAATAGGCGCCCGCGTCGGGCGTACCCACCGGCTTGCCCTCATAGAGGATCGCCGTGTTCCCGTGGATCAGCGGCCCATAGACGATGTAGGAGTGGCCGACCACCCAGCCCACGTCGGACGCCGCCCAAAACACCTCGCCGGGATCGACGCCGTAGAGATTCTTCATCGTCCAGTTCAGCCCGACCAGGTGGCCGCCATTGTCGCGCACCACGCCCTTGGGCTGGCCGGTCGTGCCGGAGGTGTAGAGGATGTAGAGCGGATCGGTGGCCTCGACTGGCACGCATTCGTGCGGCGTGGCCTTTGCCATCACCTCGTCCCAGCTCTTGTCGCGACCCACGACCGGCTCGAACTTCATCTGCGGCCGTTCCAGGACGATGCAGCGCTTCACCTTGTGGCGCGCGATCTCGATCGCGCCGTCCAGCAGCGGCTTGTAGGGAATGACGCGGTTGACCTCGATGCCGCAGGTGGCCGAGACGATCACGTCGGGCGTCGAATCGTCGATGCGCACGGCCAGCTCGGCCGAAGCGAAACCGCCGAAGACGACCGAATGGACCGCGCCCAGGCGCGCGCAGGCCAGCATGGCGATCGCTGCTTCGGGCACCATCGGCATATAGATGATGACGCGGTCGCCGCGCTTGACCCCTTCCGCCGACAACGCGCCGGCGAAACGCGCGGTCAGATCGCGCAGCTCGCGGAAGGTGAAGCTTTTGACCGTATCGGTGACGGGGCTGTCATAGATCAGCGCGGCCTGGTCGGCGCGCCCGCCCTCCACATGCCGGTCGAGCGCGTTGTAGCAGGTGTTGACCCGCGCGCCGGGATACCAGCGATAGAACGGAGCCTTGGAATCGTCGAGAACGCGGTCCCAGCGCTTGTCCCAGTGGATCGCCTCGGCGGCTTCGGCCCAGAACCCCATCGGGTCCTGGAGCGAACGGCGATACACCTCGTCGTACCGGCTGGACATGCGCTCTCCCCACGAATTCCGTCCGCGGCAAGGGATAGCACGCACCCTGCCGCTTTTCAAAAGCCTGGGGGGACGCATCATACGATCCCTCTCCGCCGCTCGCGGGGGAGAGGGCGGGGCCCGATCGCGAAGTGATCGGGAGGGTGAGGTGGCGGGCGTCGCGAACTCCCACCTCACCCGCTCGCTCACGCTCGCACCTTCAACTCGCGAAGCGAGTTGAACCCCCCAATGGGCGGAGAGGGTTCTTATCGCCCGCCGCGATCAGCGCAGGTCGAAGCGGTCGAGGTCCATCACCTTGGCCCAGGCCGCCACGAAGTCCTTCGCGAATTTCTCCTTCGAGTCCGTGCAGGCATAGACTTCCGCGAGCGCGCGAAGCTGCGAGTGCGAACCGAAGATCAGATCGGCGCGCGTGCCGGTCCATTTGACCGCGTTCGTCTTGCGGTCGCGCCCCTAGTACACGCCTTCGGAGCCGGAAGGCTGCCACTGCGTGGCCATGTCGAGCAGGTTGACGAAGAAGTCGTTGGTCAGCGCCTCCGGCTTCTTGGTGAAGACGCCATGGGCGGACTTGCCGGCATTGGCGCCGAGCACGCGCAGGCCGCCGACCAGGACCGTCATCTCCGGCGCCGTCAGCGTCAGCAATTGCGCCCGGTCCACCAACTGTTCCTCGACCGACAGGCGCTGTTTGCCGCGGCCATAGTTGCGGAACCCGTCGGCGACGGGTTCGAGCGGCTCGAAGGAGGCCACATCGGTCTGTTCCTGCGACGCATCTATGCGGCCCGGCGTGAAGGGCACCTTCACATCGTGACCGC
>JAPLOM010000078.1 GCA_026400755.1 Alphaproteobacteria bacterium | reverse complement strand
GGCCTACGTCATTGCCTATACCTACACGGCGCTTCTGGACGTGCCGGGGCCGATTCAGACCTGGCTGCGCGCGACGTTCCACCTGACGCGGCAGGATTACTGGTTTCCGCCAATCCGCTCGCTGGGCGGTGCGATCGCCATGCTCACGCTCGTGCTCTATCCCTACGTCTATCTTCTCTCACGCGCGGCCTTCCTCAATCAGTCTGTCGCCGCGTTGGAAGTCAGCCGCACGCTGGGGCGAGGGCCATGGCACAGCTTCCTGCACGTGGCCCTGCCACTGGCACGGCCAGGCATCGCGGCTGGGCTGGCGCTGGTGCTAATGGAAGTGCTCAACGATTTCGGCACGGTGCAGTTCTTCGCGGTCGACACGTTCTCGACCGGCATCTACCGCACCTGGCTGGCGCTCGGCTCGCCGGCCGCGGCAGCGCAATTATCAGCCATCCTGATGCTGTTCATCTTCGCCGTGCTAGCGCTGGAACGCTGGTCGCGCGGTACGGCGCGCTTCCATCACGGCTCGACGCGTTACCAACGCCTGCCCAGCTATCCGCTGAGAGGCGCGCGCGGGGCGGGCGCGTTTCTAGCCTGCGCGCTGCCGCCGGCAATCGGCTTCGGCGTCCCCGTCAGCGCGTTGCTCACTTGGGCGATCGAAGCTCCCAGCGGCTTCGCCGACCCGCGCTTCCTGCGCTTCGCCGGGAATAGCCTCGTGCTGGCCACCGTGGCGGGCGCGTTGGTGGTCGCGCTGGCGCTGGCCGTGGCCTATGGGCTGCGCCTCCGGCCCAGCCGTCTCGGCGTCTTCGCCGCGCGGCTGGCCAGCACGGGCTATGCCGTGCCGGGTTCGGTGGTGGCGGTCGGTGTCCTGCTGCCGTTCGGCTGGTTCGACAATGCGCTCGACGCCTGGACGCGCGCCAATCTGGGCTTTTCCACCGGGCTGCTGCTCAGCGGCACCATCGCGGCCGTGATCTTCGCCTATCTGGTGCGCTTCTTCGCCGTGGCCTTCAACAGCGTGGAGGCCGGCTTCGCCAAGGTGACGGGCAACATGGAGGCCGCCGCGCGTGTGCTCGGCCGGGGACCTCTGTCCACGCTGGCGCGCGTGCATCTGCCCATGGTTTGGAGCAGTGTGCTGACCGCCTCCATGCTGGTGTTCGTCGACGTGATGAAGGAATTGCCCGCCACGCTGATGATCCGCCCATTCAATTTCGACACGCTGGCGATCCGAGTCTATGAGCTGGTCGGCGACGAGCAGCTTCGCGCGGCGTCGGCGCCTGCGCTGATGATCGTGCTGGTGGGGCTCATGCCCGTCATCGTGCTGTCCCGCGGCATCGCGCGGTCGAGGCCCGGCCATGACGGCTAAGCCCGCGCTGTCCTTCGAGCACGTCAGCCACGCCTACGACCGCGTACGGGCGGTGGAAGATGTCTCCTTCGCCATTGGCGCGGGCGAGGTCTTGTGCCTTGTTGGGCCATCCGGTTGCGGTAAGTCCACGCTGCTTCGGCTGGCCGCGGGACTTGAGACTCTCCAGCAAGGCCACCTCCACATCGCAGGCGAGTTGGCTGCGTGCGGGGGCGGCGGCGCCAACGTGCCGCCGGAGCTGCGCGGCATCGGCATGGTGTTCCAGGACTTCGCCCTATTTCCGCACCTGTCCGTGGCCGCCAACGTGACGTTCGGCCTGCACGTTCTGGCGCCGTCCGCACGCCGTGCACGCGCTTTGGAGACGCTAGCGAAGTTCCACGTCGACGATTTGGCCGACGCCTATCCGCATATACTCTCGGGCGGTCAGCAGCAGCGCGTGGCGCTGGCCCGCGCACTGGCGCCGAAACCACGCGTGATGCTGCTCGACGAACCGTTCTCCGGTCTCGATTCGCGCCTGAAGGACCATATCCGAGACGAGACGCTGCACGTGCTGAAGGAAAGCGGCGCGGCGACACTGTTGGTCACCCACGATCCCGAAGAGGCCATGTTCATGGCCGACCGGATCGCGCTGATGCGCGACGGACATGTGGAGCAGATCGGCCGGCCGGTGGAGCTCTACTTCCACCCGGTCAGCTCCTTCGCGGCCTCCTTTTTCTCCGACGTCAACCGCCTGACCGGAACGGTCGCGAACGGTCGCGTGACCACGGTGTTCGGCGCGCTCGATTCGGGACAGCTCCCAAACGGGACATCGGTGGAAATCCTGATCCGGCCCGAGGCGCTTCACTTGGCCTGGGCGCCCGACACAAAGCCCAACCGGCCCAGTGCACGGGTCGCGGCCGCGCGGCTGCTCGGCCGCAGCACGCTTCTCCATCTCAACATGGAAGGGGAAGCGGGCGGGGTGCTGCACCTGCACAGCCGGGTGCCGAAGCACGTGGCCTTCGCCGAGGGCGATGCGGTGGAAGTCTCCCTCGATGTCAGCCAAGCCTTTGTATTTCCTACCTCGACGCCCTAGATATAGGGGAGGCGCTCGTTGCCCCCTATGGCGTCTTCTGCCATGATCCGGCCGCGCGGCGTGTTTTTCTGCAGTTTTTAGTGGAGTACCTCGTATGGGGTTCAACAGCATCTGGCATTGGCTCATCGTCCTGGCCATCGTGCTCATCCTGTTCGGCGGCGGCGGCAAGCTCTCGAAGATGATGGGCGACCTCGGCCGCGGCATTAAGAACTTCAAGAAGGGTGTGAGCACCGACGAAGGTCAGGCCGACACGACCGCAACGCCGCAGCAGTCGTCCATCAGCGCGAACGCCAGCTCCACCGAGCAGCCGGTCCGCAAGGACGACACGGTCAAGACCTGAGCGAACGGCCGCGCTGGCGCGGCGCGGCGCGATAGGCCGCCATGTTCGACATTGCCTGGTCCGAATTGCTGGTCATCGGGGTGATCGCCCTGATCGTCCTCGGACCTAAAGACTTACCCAAAGCCCTCAAGCTGTTCACCTACTGGACGCGCAAGGCGCGCGGCATGGTGCGCGACTTCCAAGGACATGTGGACGAGATCGTGCGCGAAGCCGAACTCGACGAAGTGAAGCGTGAGTTGGAAAAAGCAACGAATCCGGATTTCGTCGCCCGCGCGATCGACCCGTCGGGTTCGATCGAGAACGCTTTGAAAATCGAAGAGCCGCCGACACCCGCCGCCCTGCCGCCCGCTGCCGCGCCAGCGGCTGAGCCTGCCGCCACAACCCCCGCGACGCCGCCCGGCGAAACGCAAGCGCGCGCCTGACGGACCGATAGGCGGGGGCGATGTCCGAAACCAAAGTAGAGAGCGAAGAAGAAAAGCGGATGCCGCTGATGGCGCATCTGATGGAACTGCGCACGCGGCTCATCTATTCCGCCATCGCCTTCATCATCGCCTTCCTGATCAGCTACCACTTCGCCGAGCCGATCTTCAGATTCCTCGTCGCGCCGCTCAGCGAACGCATCGAAGCGGCCGGCGGCAACAACCGGATGATCTATACCGCCCTAACCGAGGCCTTCTTCACCTATGTGAAGGTCGCCTTCTTCATGGCCGCCTTCATATCGTTCCCGGTGGTGGCCACGCAGATCTGGATGTTCGTGGCGCCCGGCCTCTACAAGAACGAGCGCATGGCGTTCTTCCCCTACCTATTCGCCACGCCCATCCTGTTCGTGATGGGCGCGGCGCTGGTCTATTACCTCGTCCTTCCCGTGGCCTGGGATTTCTTCCTCAGCTTCCAGTCGAAAGGCGGGGAGCACGCGCTGGCGATTCAGCTCGAGCCCAAGGTGAACGAATATCTGAGCCTGACCATGCGCCTCATCTTTGCCTTCGGCATCGCCTTCCAGCTTCCCGTCATCCTGACCCTTCTCGGCCGGGTGGGCATCGCCAGTGCCGCGGGGCTCCGTAAGCAACGGCGCTACGCCATCGTGCTGGCCTTCGTGGCCGCCGCTGTCCTCACGCCCCCTGATGTGATCTCTCAAGTCACGCTGGCCATTCCGATCATCATCCTCTACGAGATTTCAATCCTTCTGGTGCGCATGATCGAGCGCAAACGCGCGGACGAGGAAGAGACGGAGGCGGAGACGGAAGAGGAAGCCTCCTCCACGGCGCCGGCCAAATCCAAGACCGATGACGAGGCCGAGGAAACCGACTTTAACATGGCGCGCTGAAGCGCGCCGTGGACGGCGCGCCGCGCTGCCCGTATAAGATCGCGCCTATCCGGCCTTGGGCCATGGGCAAGCGAACCACCGAAACGCCATGCACGACATCCGATGGATTCGCGAGCACCCGCAGGACTTCGACGCGGGCCTGAAGGCAAGGGGGCTTGAACCTCAGTCCGGCGCCATCCTTGCCATCGACAAGGCGCTACGTGCCGCCCAGACCAACTTCCAGACTGCCCAGGCCCGCCGTAACGAGGTCTCCAAACAGATCGGCCAGTTGAAGCGCCAGGGCCAGGACGCGTCCGCGCTCATGGCCGAGGTCGAGACCCTTAAGGGCACGATCGCGTCCGCGGTGGAAGAAGAGAAAGCCAAGGCCGCCGAACTAGAACAGCTTCTTGCCGGCATCCCGAATCTTCGCGCCCAAGACGTTCCGCACGGCGCGGACGAGACCGGTAACACGGAAGTACGCCGTCACGGCGCGCCGCCCGCCTTCGCCTACAAGCCCAAGGAGCATTTCGAGCTGGGCGAGCGCATGGGCATGATGGACTTCGAACGCGCGGCGAAACTGTCCGGCTCGCGCTTCGTCGTCCTGTCCGGTGGACTCGCGCGGTTGGAGCGGGCGCTGGCCAACTTCATGCTCGACGTCCATACGCGCGAATTCGGCTACACTGAAATAAGCCCGCCCTTGCTGGTGCGTGACACGGCATTGTTCGGAACCGGACAGTTGCCGAAGTTCGCGGAGGATCAGTTCCAAACCACGACTGGGCATTGGCTTGTCCCCACCGCCGAAGTGCCGTTGACCAACTTGGTCGCGGACGAAATTCTCGATCAAGCCACGCTGCCGCGCCGTTATACGGCTTGGACGGCTTGCTTCCGCGCCGAAGCCGGCGCGGCCGGTAAAGACACGCGTGGCATGATCCGCCAGCATCAGTTCTACAAGGTGGAGCTGGTTTCCATCACCCATCCTGACCGTTCCGATGAAGAGCTGGAGCGAATGACGGACTGCGCCGAGGAAATCCTCAGGCGTTTGGGGCTGCATCATCGCGTGATGCTGCTCTGCTCGGGCGACCTGGGTTTCTCGGCGCGCAAGACCTACGATCTGGAGGTTTGGCTGCCCGGTCAGAATACGTTCCGCGAGATTTCGAGCTGCTCCAACTGCGGCGATTTCCAGGCGCGCCGCATGAAAGCGCGCTTCCGCGCCGCGGGCGAGAAGGGGACCCGTTTCCTCCACACGCTCAACGGCTCCGGCGTCGCGATCGGCCGCGTCTTGGTCGCGATCATGGAGAATTACCAGCAGCCGGATGGATCAATCGCCGTGCCTGACGCGTTGCGTTCCTACATGGGTGGAATAGGCCGGATAGGAGCGTGACGATGGAATTGAATCAGGCGCGTATTCTGATCGCCAACGACGACGGCATTCACGCCAGGGGCATCGAGGTACTCGAGCGCATCGCCAAGACCTTGACCAACGATGTCTGGGTGGTGGCGCCCGAGAACGAGCAAAGCGGCGCGGCCCATTCGCTGACCATCGCACGCCCCTTGCGCATCCGCCGCCGCGACGAGCGGCATTTCTCCGTCGACGGTACGCCGACCGATGCGGTCCTGTTGGCCGTCAATCAGGTCCTGAAAGACCGCAAGCCGGACCTGGTTCTGACGGGCGTCAATCGCGGCGGTAATTTGGGCGAAGACATCACGTATTCCGGAACGGTCGCCGGCGCCATGGAGGGTACGCTTTTGGGCATCCGCTCCATCGCCTTGTCGCAGATGCCGGATCCGGAAGGTCCGACGAAATGGGCGACGGCCGAGCACTTCGCACCTGCCATCATCAAGAAGCTTTGGTCCGGCACCTGGCCGCCCAGCGTGCTGATGAACGTCAACTTCCCGGACCTGCCAGTCGAGCAAGTAAAGGGCGTGCGCGTGGGACGCCAGGGCCGCCGCAAGATCGGAGCGGCGCTTCTGGAACGTCACGATCCACGCGGCCGGCCCTATTACTGGATCGATAGCGCGCGGGCGGAAGAGCCGACCCGCGAAGGCACCGATCTCGCGGCCGTCAACGAGGGACTCATTTCCGTCACGCCGCTTTACATGGACTTCACCTACGAGCCCATGATCGCGCCCCTCAAAGAACTGTTCCCATGACGCTCGACGCGCGCATGATCCGCCTGCTTCTCGAGCTGCGGCGCGAAGGCATGACGGATGCGCGCTTGCTGGGCGCCATGGAAAAGGTGCCGCGCGATCTGTTCGTGCCGGCCGCCTTCGCCGACCAGGCCTTCGCCAACATGGCGCTGCCGATCGGCTATGGCCAGACGGTAAGCCAACCCCTGATCGTCGCCCAGATGACGCTGGCGCTGCAGACGGGCGAACGCATGAAGGTGCTGGAGATCGGCACTGGCTCGGGCTACCAGGCCGCCGTCCTGTCCCATCTATGCCGGCGGGTCTACTCCATCGAGCGCCACGCCGATCTCCTGAAAGAGGCCGAAGGCCGCTTCAAGACCCTGGGGATTCACAACATCACCACCTTGAAGGGCGACGGCAGCAAGGGCTGGCCGAAACAGGCACCCTTCGAACGTATTCTGGTGACCGCTGCGGCCGAAAGAATGCCCGATGCGCTGGCCGACCAGTTGGCCATCGGCGGTTGCATGGTCCTGCCGCTGGGTCCGCAAGGCCAGGACCAGACGCTGCTGCGCGTGCGCCGCACCGACAGCGGCTTTGAGACCGAAAACCTGGGCCTGACGCGCTTCGTGCCGCTGGTCGAAGGCGCGGTCGAGGCACCACAGGGCAGGGTGGCGTCGCGCCGCGCGCCTTGATTTCGTCGCAATGTCGCGCGATATGCGGCCCATGTCCTTGATCGCGCGTCCCGTGCGCCTTTCCGCCGCCGGCGGCCTCGCGGCCCTGCTGGTGCTGTCAGCCTGCGCGGGTCCGGGCCCCGTCACGGCCCCGGCGACGAACGCCTATATTACGCCGCCGCCTTCGGCTTCGGTTGCGCAACCGGCTGTCGCGGGAGAGTACGTGGCCATAGCGGGCGACACTGTCTACATGGTGGCCCAGCGCAATGGCGTGGGTGTCCGGGCTTTGATCGACGAAAACAAGCTGCAGCCACCGTACGCGCTGCAACCTGGCCAGCACCTTCGCATCCCGCCTCAGCGTGAACACACCGTGCAAGCGGGCGAGACGGTCTATGCCATCGCGCGGCGTTATCAGGTGCCGATGGCGGAATTGGTCCGCATCAACAGTATCCCGCAACCCTATGCGATCCGCGTGGGTCAGAAATTACGCCTGCCCGATCCGGTGGGCGAGATCGAGACCGCTACGGCACCAGTCGTCACACCCCAACCTTCGGTTGCCCAATCGGCGATCCAGGTCGTGGAACTGCCGCCGCCCGCAGCGGGATCAAAGCCCGGTACGCCTTACGTGGCACCAGCCGCGCCGGGTCCCGCACCGACGGTAGGCCAACTTGCAGCGCCTCCAGCCATCGCGAAACAGGCAGCCGCACCGGCGGCGGGAGCCCCCACGTCGCTGACGCCAGCCCCATCGACCGCACCGATCACGGTCGGCCAGACGCCGCCGCCCGGCGTCATCCCTTCAAGTCCGCCACCGGCGCCAATTTCACAGCCGCTTATTACACCTGCGCCCGCCGCGCCGGCACCCACCGAAAGCGCGGCGCTGGCTATTCCCAAGCCGCCCGTCACGCCGGCTCCTCAGGGCTTCATCTGGCCCGTGAAAGGCGAATTGATTTCCCGCTTCGGCGACAAGGGCACGGGTCTGCGCAACGACGGCATTAACATCGCAGCACCCAAGGGCACGCCCGTGGTCGCATCCGACAATGGCGTCGTGGCTTATTCGGGCAACGAGCTGAAGGGCTTCGGCAACCTGGTTTTGATCCGCCATCCCAACGGCTGGGTCACGGCCTATGCCCACAACGAAACGCTTTTGGTCGCGCGCGGCGAACAGGTCGAGCGGGGTCAGGAGATCGCGCGGGTGGGCAGTACCGGGAACGTCACCTCGCCGCAACTCCACTTCGAGGTGCGCAAGGGCGGCGACCGCATCGATCCGTTGAGCGTGATCGGCGCGGAGGGCGACCCGCGCAAGACGTGAGACGCGCCTAACCCAGGCGCTTTCCCTGCCGGCCCGCCCAATCCTGAATGAACTGCCAGGCCACACGGCCCGAGCGCGCGCCGCGGGTGACGGACCATTCGTTGGCCGCGCGGTGCAAATCATCCCGGTTGCCGCCGAGGCCGAGAGAGGCGGCGTAGCCATCGACGATGGCGAAATACGTTTCCTGGTCGCAGGCATGGAAGCCGAGCCAGAGGCCAAAGCGATCCGACAGAGACACCTTCTCCTCGACGGCCTCGCCGGGGTTGATGGCCGTGGCGCGCTCGTTGTCGATCATATCGCGCGGCATCATGTGGCGGCGGTTCGAGGTGGCGTAGAAGATCACATTGTCCGGCCGGCCCTCGATGCCGCCTTCCAGCACCGCCTTGAGCGACTTGTAGGCCGTATCGCCGCCGTCGAAACACAGATCGTCGCAGAACAGCACCACCCGCCGTTTGCCCTCCCGCAACAGGCTCAGAAGGGCGGGCAAGGAGACGATGTCCGCCCGGTGCACCTCTACCAGCGCCAGGGCGCGGGGCTTCTCCTGGTTGACCGCGCCGTGGGCGGCCTTGACCAGTGAGCTTTTACCCATGCCGCGCGAACCCCACAGAAGGGCGTTGTTGGCGGGCAGGCCCTGGGAGAAACGCCGTGTGTTGTCGAGCAGGGTATCGCGTTGGGAATCGATCCCCTTCAACTGAGACAGATCGACGCGGCTGACCTTGGCCACGGCTTCCAGCCGTTCGCCATCGGCATGCCAGACAAAGGCATCAGCCGAATCAAGCGGGGCGCTTGGCGGGCGGGCAGGGGCCAGCCGTTCGAGCGCCTCGGCGATGCGTCGGAACAGTGCGCTCTGATCGCTGTCGTTCATCGCATTTCCTTGCGCCGCAGGCCCGGCCGGCCGCGGACGGGGCGGACCCTAGAGCCGCTGCCGCAGTGCGTCAATCCGCGCTCCGGCGCGGGTTGCGCCGCCGCGCGCCGCCGCTATAGTGCGCCATCGGTTTTCCAGAACGGCGGGGAGTATCCATGTTCGTTTCGCCAGCTTTTGCCCAGACCGGAGCGCCCGGCGGCGGTGACTTCCTCACCACGATGCTCCCGCTCGTGCTGATTTTCGTCGTCTTCTACTTCCTCCTGATCCGCCCCCAGCAGAAGCGGATGAAGGAGCAGAAGGCGAAGATCGGCGCCATCCGCGCGGGCGACCGGGTCGTCACGGCCGGCGGCATCCTGGGCAAGGTGATCAAAATCGACGGTGAGGAACTGATCATCGAGATCGCCGACAACGTGCGCGTGCGCGTCATCCGCGGTACCGTCAGCGACGTGGTCAGCAAGTCCGAACCCGCCAGTGGCGACAAGCCCGAGGACAAGGGCGACGCCAAGCCGGAAGGCGGCCTGGGCCGCTTCTTCAAGAAGTAAGACGGCCTCCGGCGCCGAAAACCGACGATGGTTCAGCTTCCCCGCTGGCAGGCGATTCTTGTCGTAGCGATCTGCGTGCTCGGCACGCTGCTGATGATTCCGACGTTTCTCAGCAAGGATACGCTTAACAGCCTGCCGGGCTGGTTTCCCAAGCACCAGATCACCCTGGGCCTGGACCTTCAGGGCGGCTCGCATCTTCTACTCGAGGTCGACGTCAACGCGATCCTCGAAGAAGACCTGGCCGCCATCCTCGATCAGGTGCGTACGACGTTCCGGCAGACTCAGATCGGCTACCGCAATCTGGGCGTGCGCAATAAGGCGGTCGAGTTCGACTTGGTCGACCCGCAGCAAGCGGACGCGGCACGCACGGCGCTGAAGGATCTGCGGACAGGTAACGATA
Organism: Alphaproteobacteria bacterium; assembly: GCA_026400755.1. Classification (GTDB taxonomy): domain Bacteria; phylum Pseudomonadota; class Alphaproteobacteria; order CADEGL01; family CADEGL01; genus CADEGL01. The sequence continues at coordinate 21,443 of JAPLOM010000078.1, read as the reverse complement.
TCCAGTCGGACGGCGCCCGCTTCACTATTCGCCCGACCGAAGTGAACATGCGGGACCGCCAGCGGGCCGCGGTCGAGCAATCCATCGAAATCGTCCGACGCCGCATCGACGAAACAGGCACCGCCGAACCGCTGATCCAGATGCAGGGGCGCGACCGCATCGTTGTTCAGCTTCCGGGCGTGAACGACCCGGAGCGGATCAAGCGCCTACTCGGCAAGACCGCCAAGATGACGTTCCATCTGGTCGATCCGAATACGCCCCGCGTGCCTGCGGGCACGTCCGCACCGGCAGGCTCCATGGCCCTGCCGCCCGACAGGACCGATGGGCCGGATGCCGGGTTCAACTACGTGGTCCGCAAGAAGGTGGAGGTCGCGGGCGACCGCTTGGTCGACGCCCAGCCCACGTTCCAGAACAACGAGGCCGTGGTCAGCTTCCGTTTCGATTCGGTCGGCGCCAAGAAGTTCGCGGACGTCACTCGCCAGCATGTGGGCGAGCCGTTCGCCATCGTGCTGGACGACAAGGTGATCAGCGCGCCCGTCATCCGCGAGCCCATCTTGGGCGGCAGCGGCGTGATCTCGGGCAGCTTCACGCCCCAGAGCGCCAAGGATCTAGCTGTCCTCCTGCGCGCCGGCGCGTTGCCCGCGCCGCTCGTGGTGCTGGAAGAGCGGGTGGTGGGCCCCAGCCTCGGCGTCGATTCGATCAAGGGCGGACTTTTGGCAGGCTATGTCGCGGCCGCGCTCATCTGCGCCTTCATGATCGGCGCCTACGGCCTCCTGGGCGCGTTCGCCTGCGTCGCCATGGTCTTCAACATCGTGCTGATCGGCTCGGCGCTGGCGCTCATGGGCTCGGCCCTGACCTTGCCCGGCATTGCCGGCATCATCCTGACCATGGGCATGTCGGTCGACGCCAACGTGCTGATCTACGAACGCATCCGGGAAGAGACGCGAAACGGCAGATCGCCCATATCGGCGATTGACGCCGGCTTCAAACGGGCCTTCGGCACCATCGTCGATTCGCATCTGACCACGCTGTTTCCGTCCATGTTGATGTTCGGGTTTGGTTCGGGACCGATCCGGGGCTTTGCCATCACGATCTCAATTGGCGTCATTGTCTCGCTCTATACCGCGATCATGATCACGCGGCTTCTCGTGGTGCAGTGGCTGAGGCGCGCGCGCCCCAAAACCTTGGTGCTGTGAGGACCTCTCCATGAAACGCATCCGCCTGGTCCCGGACGGCACGAATATCGACTTCATGAAGGCGAGGTTCATCTGCTTTGCCCTTGGCATCGTCGTGATCCTGGGCTCGTTCGTGCTGTTCGCCACAAAAGGCCTGAACTACGGCATCGATTTCCGCGGCGGCACCCTGATCGAGCTGCGCATGCCGACGACGCCCGACTTCGGTGAATTGCGTTCCAAGGTCGGCAATCTGGGACTGGGCGAGGTCACCCTCCAAGGCTTTGGCGAACCCACCGACGTGCTGGTCCGCGTTCAGGCCCAGGAAGACGGCGAGAAGGGCAATCAGCGGGCGATCGCCACGCTGCGCGAGGCCATGGGGTCGGACGTCGACTTCCGCCGCGTGGAATCGGTCGGCCCGACGGTCGGTCAGGAACTGCGAGCGGCGGGACTCTGGGCCGTAATCGCGGCTGTCGTCGCGATTCTGGCCTACGTCACCATGCGCTTCGAATGGCAGTTCGGCCTCGGCGCGGTGATCGGCTTGCTGCATGACGTGATCGCCATCGTTGGTCTTTTCTCGCTTCTCGGGCTCGACTTCGATCTCACGACTTTGGCCGCGATCCTCACGATGGGCGGCTATTCGATCAACGACAAGGTGGTGGTGTACGACCGCATCCGCGAGAATCTGCGCAAATTCCGCAAGATGGACCTGGCGGAACTGATCAACAAAAGTCTCAACGACACGCTGTCGCGCACCACGATGACGGCCATCACGGTCTTTCTGTCGATCGCGGCTATGCTCATCTTCGGCGGCCCCGTGATCCGCACGTTCAATCTCGCGATGATGGCCGGCGTCGTGATCGGCACCTATTCGTCGATCTTCGTGTCCGCGCCGGTCCTTCTATATCTGGGCCTCAAGCGCACCAGCGTCGTCGCCAAGGACGAGGCCACGCCAGCCCGGCCCTGAGCCCATGCCGGCCGAGCCCAACGCGCCCGCGCTTCCCGACCGTCAGGTCATCCAGAGCTACGGCGATGGACGCTTCCGCATCAGCGGCGCGGTCTATATCAACCCGTTGATCGTCACGATCTACAAGGTCTTCGCCTGGCCCGTGGCGGACCTGTCCGCGCTCACGCTGGAATCGCTGGCGCCGGCACGCGAGGCGGGCATCGACATCCTGCTACTGGGCTGCGGTGCCACCACCGCGATGATGCCCGCCGCGCTCCAGCAAGCTCTGCGACGGGAAGGGATCACCCTGGACGCCATGGGAACCGGGGCCGCCTGCCGCACCTTCAACGTCCTGTCGGCCGAAGCGCGCCGCGTGGCGGCGGCGCTGCTGCCAGTCTCCTGAGGGCAAAAAAAGAACGGGGCCCCGAAGGGCCCCGTTCCGTATCGAAGTCGGCGTTGGCTCAGAACAGGTTCTGGGCCGACACCATCGCGTAGAGCATCGGAATGGACAGCATCGTGTTGGTCCGCGAGAAGAGCATCGCGGTGCGAGCCGCGGCTTTCTTCGCGTCGGCCGAAGCCTCCACGATCCCCAAGGCCTTCTTCTGATTCGGCCAGATCACGAACCAGACGTTGAAGGCCATGATCGCACCCAGCCACATGCCGATACCGATGGCCGTCGCACGACCGCCGAACTCGCCATTGAGGCCGATGACGACCGCACTGGCCAGGTAGCCGTTGAGATAGGCCAGGATGAGGCCGGTGACGAGCGTCGACAGTGCCGCCCAACGGAACCAGAACAGGGCGGCTGGCGCGATGACCTTGCCGATCGCCGGCTTTTGCTCGTCCGGAATCTTCGGCATGCTCGGAATCTGAACGAAGTTGAAGTACCAGAGCAGGCCGATCCACATCACACCGCTGAGCACGTGCAGCCAGCGGAACAAGAACGTCCACCAAACGTAATCGAGCGTGATCAGCGCGGTCTGGTGCGAGGCAGCCGAGACCACGATGATGATCGCCACGAGCAGCACGAAGCCGGCCGTGACGGTCTTACCCAAGCTTTGAAGGATGCTTGCCATTTTTCTCCCCACCTCAAGTTCGTTCCACGAACACCTCGGGGAACGTAACTTGTTGTCCTGCCTCTAATTTGCCATATCCGGGCTGCCAGTCCAAGGACGAAGGACGGCAGCGAGCGAGCGAATGCCCCCGACCTATTGCGCCGATCAAGTCCGGCTTCACGACCGCGACCGCTACCTGACGGCGCTGTTCGCGCCCGATTCGCGGCGCGATGCGCTGTTCGCCCTCTATGCGTTCAACCTGGAGATATCCCGCGTCCGCGAGACCATCAGCGAGCGGCTGATCGGGGAAATGCGCCTGCAATGGTGGCGCGACGCGCTGGACGCCATCTACGGCGGGTCCAAGCCGCCGGCCCATCCGGTGGCGGAAGCCCTGGCATCCGCCATTCGGGACCACGGCCTTGAACGCGCGCCGTTTGAACGTCTGATCGACGCGCGCGCGCTCGATCTGGACGATGGGCCGCCCGATGACCTTCCCACGCTGATCGGTTATGCGCGGGATACGTCCGCCGCGCTGGTTCTTCTGGCGCTGGGCGTGCTGGAGGCGCCCGAGGCCGGTACGGTGGCGGACGGGGTGGGCATCGCTTACGCGCTTGCGGGCCTTTTGCGGGCCGTGCCGTTCCACGCCAGTCAGAAGCGTCTTTATCTGCCGCGCGCGGTCTGCGACGCGGTCGACTTGGATGTCGGACACCTGTTCGAGATGAAGCCGGACGAAAGCCTGCGCGCCGCGGTGAAACCGGTCGCCATGGAAGCACGCGCCCAACTGGCGCGCGCGCGGAACCTTGGCGCGCCGCGCGGGGCCCTGGCCGCGCTGTTACCCGCCGTGGTGGCCGGCGCCGCGCTGAACAGATTAGAGCGCGCTGGGTTCGATCCGTTCGATCCACGCGTGGCGCGAAGCGGGGCTCTCTTGCCGCTTGCGCTAGCCTGGCACGCGAAGCGGGGCCGGTTCTAACTTATTCGGCGGCCTGACGCCGCCCAAGCCACGAGTCGAGGTCGGCCAGAGCACGTTGCGCCACGACGCGCTTACGCTCCCGCCCACGTTCGTTGGTCGCGACCGGCGGGAATAGGCCAAAATTGACGTTCATCGGCTGGAACGCATCGCCCTCGCAATGCCCACCGGTGATATGGGCGAGCAGGGCGCCCAGCGCTGACCAGCGAAGCGCAAGCGCGGATCGGCCCTGAGACGCAGCGTGGCGTCGAGCAGACGCGGACTGTCGATAAAGGTGTTGCGGTGGATGCCACCGAGGCGCGCGAACTCCGCGTGCTCAAGCCCCGGGATCGCGCGAAAGATGCGCGTTTGCTTCCCGTGCTTCAACTTGGTCTGAAAGCCGACGATGTTGTAGAGCGTGCCCAACGCGTTGTCCTGGCGCAGTTGGACCACGGCATGGGGCCGCTTGCCCGTATGCGGGTCGCGCAAGCCCACAGGCTTCATCGGCCCGTAGCGCAGCGTGTCGAGACCGCGCTCGGCCATCACCTCGATAGGCAGGCAGCCGTCGAAATAGGGCGTATTGGCTTCCCAATCCTTGAATACGGTTTTCTCTCCGGCCAGGAGCGCGGCCACGAAGGCTTCATATTGTTCGCGGTCGAGCGGGCAATTGACATAGTCGGAACCGCCGCCGCCCGGGCCGACCTTATCGTAGCGCGACTGCATCCATGCCACCGACATATCGATCGATTCGCGGTGAACGATGGGCGCGATGGCATCGAAGAAAGCCAACGCATCGGCGCCGGTCAAAGCACGGATCGCCTCGGCCAGGGCGGGCGAGGTGAGGGGGCCGGTCGCAACGATGGCCTGTTCCCAATCGGCGGGCGGCAATCCGGGCACTTCCGCGCGCTGGATTTCCACCAGTCTTTCCGCCGCCAACGCGGCCTGCACGCTCTCCGCGAACGCAACCCGGTCCACGGCGAGCGCTCCACCGGCGGGAACCTTGTTGCGGTCGGCGGCGGCCATGATGAGGGAGCCGCAGCGGCGCATCTCTTCATGCAGCAGCCCGACCGCGTTGTAGTCCGGATCGTCGGAACGGAAGGAGTTTGAGCAAACCAGTTCCGCCAACGTATCCGTCTCATGGGCCGCCGTGCGGCGCGCGGGACGCATCTCATGCAGCACCACCGGGACGCCGGCTTGCGCGAGTTGCCAGGCCGCCTCACAACCTGCCAAGCCCCCACCGATCACATGGACGGTCATGCCGCCGCGTTCTCCTTGGCCACACGCCGCCCGCCGCGGATGCCGATGACGAAGCAGCGCACGACGTAAAGGCAGAGCAGGACCTGAACCAAGGTTCCGCCGCCGGTTTCGCGCGGCAGGACAATGCTGTCGACCACGAAGACCACGAGGCATAGCAGCGTGAGCTGCCATTTCTCGAAGCCCTTGAAATAGATGAAGCCGTAGAAAGCGTAGGCCGCCAGCATGACCGGCGTCACCAGGACCGAATAGTCCTGAATGATCATGTCCTCGTTGTTGCCGGGATACAGGACGAAGATCACGCGGATCAGGATCGCATAGAAGGCCGCGCTCTGGCCGTATTGCACGGCGCGTTCGGCGTCCTCGCGCGTCTTGATCTCGTGCCAAAGCCAGCGCGCGCCGGCCAGCTCGCGCTTGTGGTAGCCGTTCCAGATACGCCTGCCCAGTCCCGGCTGGTCGCTCATCAACTGATCCTTCCTCGTGACCTGGCAGAGATACGCCGCGCGGGGGGCGGCTGACAACGGTTCCGGCGAATCCCGTTGACCCGCGGGTTCGGCGGTGAAATCCTTTCGCCATCGATGGTCGGCAATACCGCCGCGCGGGCCCGGAGGGGTTGTGGCTGGCGGTCGTCGGTGACGGACCACATCCGGGCCATGCGCGTCGCGACACGAAAGGGGTCAGCGATGCGTTTGCGACATGCCATTTTTTCCGCCCTAGCCTTCCTGCTTTTACCTTGCGCCGCCGCTCAGGCCGCGCCGCAGATTCTGGCACTCCTGGCGACGGATTCGCCAGTTCCACTCGATTGCCGCGACGGCCAATGCACGGCCTTGCTGACGGCGATTTGCCTGCAGAAGGACCGTGTGCCGCCAGCGCCCGAAACCGCCTACGGGCCGATCGGAATCGCGCAAAACCTCAAATTGGTCGTAACCGGCAGCGATGGCCGCGCCAGAGAGGTAGCCGGCAAGGACGAAATGACCATCGTCAGCCAGCGCAACTTTCTCAGCGTGCGCGTGACGGTGCCGCAGGAAACCATGGCACGGCTGGGCGCCACCGCCCTGGCCGTGTCCGTCGGCAAGGGCGTGTCCCTGCTGGCCGCGCCCATCCCGAACGACCCCAATCCACAAACGGAGAAAGAAATCGCTCGCACCACGGACACCTTGCGGAACGAGGCCGCATGGCTCGACGATCCCAACGACGCCTATTCCAGCCAGGCGCGGATCGCGAATCGGGTGCTTTCGATGCTGCCCACGCACGGAGCGGTGGAAAGCGCCGAGGCGCGCCGCGCCTTCGACCAGGTCGCCCGTGCCAACGCAGGCAAGCCCGGCATGAAAGAGTTCGGCGCGCTTTATAAAAAGTGCGAGGACACGCAGGGCTGGTCGATCTACGGCCGCAACATGCGCGAATGCGTCGAGTCATGGCATGACAGCCTGATGATGGAGCGCAACGTCGAGTATTGGGAACGCACCGGCGCGGGAAGCTAGACGAGGCGGTCAGGCCCGCTTCTTCGCGCGCTGTCCTTTGCGGACGTTGAGCAGCGGGGCCAGATACTGCCCCGTAAAGCTCTCCGCCGTGGCGGCAACATCCTCTGGCGTGCCGGCCGCCACGATGCGGCCGCCCTTGTCGCCGCCTTCGGGGCCCAGATCGACAAGCCAGTCGGCGGTCTTGATGACCTCCAGATTGTGCTCGATGACCAGAACCGTGTTGCCCTGGTCGACGAGGGCGTGGAGCACATCCAGCAACTTCTTCACATCCTCGAAATGGAGGCCCGTGGTGGGCTCGTCCAGGATGTAAAGCGTCTTACCCGTGGCGCGGCGTGACAGTTCCTTGGCCAGCTTCACGCGCTGGGCTTCGCCGCCGGACAGGGTAGTGGCCGGCTGGCCGACGTGGATGTAGTTCAAGCCCACGCGCTCCAGCGTCTCCAACTTGTTGCGGATCGTCGGCACCGCCTTGAAGAATTCGCTGGCTTCCTCGGCCGTCATGTCCAGCACGTCGGCAATGGACTTGCCGCGGAACAGGATCTCCAGCGTCTCTCGGTTGTAGCGCTTGCCCTTGCAGGTGTCGCATTGAACGTAGACGTCGGGCAGGAAGTGCATCTCGATCTTGATGACGCCGTCGCCCTCGCACGCTTCGCAGCGCCCGCCCTTGACGTTGAAGGAAAAGCGCCCCGGCTTGTAGCCGCGCGCCTTGGCCTCGGGCAATTCGGCGAACCAATCGCGGGTCGGCGAGAAGGCGCCCGTATAGGTGGCTGGATTAGATCGCGGCGTGCGGCCGATGGGCGACTGGTCGATGTCCACGATCTTGTCGATATGTTCGACACCCGAGATCGAATCGTGCTCGCCTGCCAACTCGCGCGCGCCGTATAGGCGGCGTGAAATCGCCTTGTAGAGCGTTTCGATGATAAGGGTCGATTTACCGCTGCCCGACACCCCGGTGACACAGGTGAGGGTGCCCAGCGGGATCGCCGCGCTGACGTTCCGCAGGTTGTTGCTGCGCGCGCCCTTCACGCGGATGGCCTGGCCCGGATGACCCTGGCGCCGCAGCTTGGGCACCTCAATCCGCCGGAACCCGGTCAGGTATTGCGCGGTCAGGCTCTCGGTCGAGCGCATGACCTCCTCGGGCGTGCCATGCGCCACGACATGGCCGCCGTGAATGCCGGCACCGGGCCCCATGTCGACCAGGTAGTCGGCGTAACGGATGGCCTCTTCGTCATGCTCGACGACGATGACCGTGTTGCCGAGCTGCTGCAGCCGCCGGAGCGTGGCTAGCAGGCGCACGTTGTCGCGCTGATGCAGGCCGATGGAGGGCTCGTCCAGCACGTAGAGCACGCCGGTCAGGCCCGAGCCGATCTGGGAGGCCAGACGGATACGCTGACTTTCACCGCCGGACAGCGTGCCGCTGGCACGGGCCAGCGTCAGATAATCCAGGCCGACATTGACCAGGAAGCCCAGGCGCGCGCGAATCTCGCGCAGAATCTTGTCCGCGATCTCGCGCTGCTGCTTGGTCAGATGCTTGTCGACGCCCGCGAACCAAGTCTCGGCCTGGGCAATCGACATCTCAGCCAGTTCGCTGATGTTCAACTCGTTGATTTTGACCGACAGGGCTTCCGGTTTGAGCCGGAGTCCCTTACAGGCGTCGCACGGGCGCGAGGTTTGATAGCGGCTCAGCTCTTCCCGGATCCACGAACTGTCCGTCTCGCGCCAACGCCGGTCCAGGTTGGGAATGACGCCTTCGAAGGGCTTCTTGGTCTCGTAGGTGCGCATCCCATCGTTGTAGCGCATGGTTACGGGCTGATCGCCCGAGCCAAAGAGAACGATCTTCCGGGCTTTTTCATCCAGGTCGCGGAATAACGTCGCGGTCGAAAACTTGAACTGCTTCGCCAAGGATTCCAGCGTCTGGTCGTAATACTGCGACGGCGAGTTGGCCCAAGGCGCGATGGCGCCGTCCTTGAGCGACAGCGTGTCGCGCGGCACCACCAGATCGGCGTCGAAATAGAGTTGCACGCCCAACCCGTCGCAGACGGGACAGGCACCGTGTGGATTGTTGAACGAGAACAGGCGCGGCTCGATCTCCTCGATCGTGAAGCCGGAGACCGGGCAGGCGAAGCGGGCAGAGAAGACGGTCTGGGCGCCGGAATCCGCATTCTCGACATAGACGATGCCGTCGGCCAGCTTCAGCGCCGTTTCCAGTGAATCCGCCAAGCGGTTGCCCAGGTCGTCGCGCACGACGATGCGGTCGACGACGACCTCGATGTCGTGTTTGAGCTTCTTGTTGAGGGCGGGCGCAGCCGCGATCTCATAGACCTTGCCGTTCACCTTGACGCGCTGGAAGCCGCGCTTCTGGAGATCCTGAAGCTCCTTGCGGTATTCGCCCTTGCGACCGCGCACGATGGGCGCCAGCAGGTACAGGCGCGTGCCCGCGCCCATGGCCATGATCCGGTCGACCATCTGGGAAACGGTCTGCTTCTCGATCGGAAGCCCCGTGGCGGGCGAGTAGGGGACACCCACGCGGGCATAAAGCAGACGCAGATAGTCGTAGATCTCGGTGACCGTGCCGACCGTCGAGCGGGGGTTTTTGGACGTGGTCTTCTGCTCGATGGAGATGGCCGGCGAAAGTCCTTCGATGGAATCCACATCTGGCTTGGGCATCAGCTCCAGAAACTGGCGCGCATAGGCCGACAGGCTTTCGACATAGCGCCGCTGCCCCTCGGCATAGATCGTGTCGAAGGCCAGAGACGATTTGCCCGAGCCGGACAGCCCGGTCAGAACCACGAGGGAATCGCGGGGCAATTCCAGGTCTACGTTCTTGAGATTGTGTTCGCGGGCGCCGCGAACGACGATCTTGGGCGTCATCACCACCGTCGGGTAAAATTTGGAATGAACCGAGCCCTGAATATAGGTTGCCATCGGCACGATTGCGACTCGCCGCAAGCCTTGTTTTTCATGGCTTTCCTGCGTTCCGGCCCGGCGCGATTCGCGTGTGGCGGCCTATGCCGATTTATGTGTAAGGTCGCCCCTCGGTTTTCGCTCGGAAGATGGGGTCGAACGTCATGGCAGGCAGCGTCAACAAGGTCATTTTGATCGGCAATCTGGGCCGCGATCCCGAAGTGAAAACCATGCAGAACGGCAACCGGGTCTGCAATCTGAACGTCGCCACGTCGGAATCGTGGCGTGATAAGGCCTCGGGCGAACGCAAAGAGCGCACGGAATGGCACCGGGTGGTGATCTTCAACGAGCGCCTGCTCGAGGTCGCCGAGAAATACCTCAAGAAGGGCGCCAAGGTGTACCTGGAGGGCGCGCTCCAGACGCGCAAATGGACCGACCAGTCCGGCCAGGAGCGCTACACGACCGAAGTGGTGCTCCAACAGTACCGCGGCGAGCTCACCATGCTCGACGGCCGCAGCGGTGGTGGTGGTGGAGGCGGCATGGGCGGGGGCGATGACGATATGGGCGGCCCGCCGCCGGACATGAGTGGTGGTGGCAGCGGTGGCCGTAGCAGCGGCGGCGGAAGCCGCGGCGGCAAGGGTGGTGGTGGCGACCTAGACGACGAAATCCCGTTCTGAGAACGCGTCGAAAAACAACCAAATCTTCGTGGCTTTTCAATGGATTCCAGGGCCTTTTTCGAGGCCCGTTTCCGTTGTTCGCACGCACAGAATCTGTTACATTTTCCACTCTGAAACGGGCTTCCGGCCGGCCTTCCAAGACCGGAATTTTTCACAATAATTTCAAGGCATTAGCCGTTTGACCGAACAGCCGCTCCCGCCGTCGCACGACATCTCGCCGGTGGCGATCGAAGATGAGATGCGACGCTCGTATCTCGATTACGCCATGAGCGTGATCGTGAGCCGCGCGCTGCCCGATGTACGCGACGGGTTGAAGCCGGTCCACCGCCGAATCCTCTACACGATGAAGGAGAACGGCTACGACCATTCGAAGCCGTTCAAAAAGTCCGCGCGCATCGTGGGCGACGTCATGGGCAAGTATCACCCCCACGGCGATTCGGCGATCTACGACGCCATGGTTCGCATGGCGCAGGATTTCTCCATGCGCCTGCCCTTGATCGAAGGGCAGGGCAATTTTGGCTCGATGGACGGCGATCCGCCGGCAGCCATGCGCTACACCGAGGCGCGCCTGGCTCTTTCGGCCGAATCCCTCTTGGCCGATATCGACCGAGAAACTGTCGACTTCCAGGAGAACTACGACGGCTCCACCCGGGAGCCTACGGTTTTGCCCTCGCAGATCCCGAACCTGCTGGTGAACGGCGCAGGCGGCATCGCGGTCGGCATGGCCACCAACATCCCGACCCATAACCTGATCGAAATCGTCGACGCCTGCTGCGCCTATATCGACCGACCGGAGATCACGGTGGAGGAACTGGCCGACATGGTGGCCGGACCCGACTTTCCGACCGGCGGCATCATCATGGGCAAGTCGGGCATCCGCAGCGGGCTTCTCACGGGCCGCGGCTCCATCATCCTGCGCAGCCGGACCACGATCGAGAATATCGGCAAGGATAAGCAGGCCATCGTCGTTTCCGAGGTGCCGTTCCAGGTCAACAAGTCGCGCATGGTCGAGCGCATCGCCGAGGTCGCCCACGAAAAGCTGGTCGACGGCATCACCGACCTGCGTGACGAATCCGACCGCGACGGCGTGCGCGTGGTGATCGAGCTTCGCCGCGACACCATGCCGGAGATCGTTCTGAACCAGCTTTTTCGGCACACACCGCTGCAGATCAGCTTCGGCATCAACATGCTGGCGCTGAACGGCGGTCGACCGGAAACGATGAACCTGCGCGACATCATCGTCGCCTTCATCGCCTTCCGCGAACAGGTCATCACCCGGCGCACAATCTATGACCTGAAGCGCGCGCGGGAACGGGCCCACGTCTTGCTCGGCCTCGGCGTCGCGGTCGCGAATCTCGATCCGGTCATCCAGATCATCCGCAAGGCCAAGGACCCGGTCGAAGCGCGCGCCAAGTTGATGGCCGAAGCTTGGCCAGCCAAGGATGATTTGCTCGACTACATTCATCGCATCGACGCGCCTGAGAGCGCGCTGCCGGACGGCACCTACCGGCTGACCGAGGTTCAGGCGCGCGCCATCCTCGATCTGCGCCTGCATCGCCTGACCGGCCTCGAGCGCGACAAGATCATCGACGATCTGAAGCAGCTCGTGCTCCAGATCGACGAGCTGCTGTCCTTACTGGCATCGCGCGAGCGCCTTTATGCCCTGATGCGTGCCGAGCTGGTCGTGCTCAAGGAAAAATTCGGCGACGCGCGCCGTACGACGATCGAAGAACACGACCTCGACACCGACATCGAAGACCTGATCCAACGCGAGGACATGGTCGTCACCGTCACTCACGGCGGCTATATCAAGCGCGTGCCGCTCTCGACCTATCGCGCCCAGCGGCGGGGCGGCAAGGGCCGCGCGGCCATGGCCACCCGGGACGAGGATTTCGTCACCCGCATTTTCGTGGCCAGCACACATACGCCGGTCTTGTTCTTCTCCTCCCGCGGCATCGTCTACCTGATGAAGGTCTACAAGCTCCCGCTCAGCACGCCCCAGGCGCGCGGCAAGGCGCTGATCAACCTTCTGCCGCTCCAGGAAGGCGAGACGATCACGACCGTGATGCCGCTGCCCGAGGACGAGACGCGCTGGAAGGACATGTTCGTCATGTTCGCGACCCAGAGCGGCAATATCCGGCGCAACACGCTGGAGGACTTCACCCAGGTGAAGGCCAACGGCAAGATCGCCATGAAGCTGGACGAGGGCGACGCGCTGGTCAGCGTGCAGACTTGCGATGAAAACGACGACGTGCTGCTGGCCGCGGCCGGTGGGAAATGCATTCGCTTCTCCGCGACCGACGTTCGCGTGTTCGCGAGCCGCGCGTCCGATGGCGTGCGCGGCATCCAACTGGCCGAGGGCGACAAGGTCATTTCCATGTCGATCCTCAAGCACGCAGCGGCGGAAAGCGCCGAGCGTCAAGCCTACTTGAAATACGCCAGCGCCAAGCGGCGCGCCGAAACCGGCGAAGCGGAAGCCGAGATCGAGGCCGTGCCCGCCGATGTAGAGGAGGTCGAGGAAACGGCGTCCACGCAAGTAACATTGAGCGAAGAGCGGCTGGCGCAGCTTGCGGCCGGTGAGGAGTTCATCCTCACTGTTGCGACCGACGGCTATGGCAAGCGTAGCTCGGCTTACGAGTACCGGGTCACGAAGCGCGGCGGCAAAGGCATTGAGAGCATAAGCCTGGGTAAGGGCGGCGACAGCAATGTCGTCGCGGCCTTTTCGGTACTGCCGACCGACCAGATCATGCTGGTCACGAACGGCGGGCAGATCATACGCTGCCCTGTGAACGACATCCGCATCGCCGGCCGCACGACGCGCGGCGTGACGCTGTTCCGTGTGGCCGAGGGAGAAAAGGTGGTTTCCGTCGCACGCCTGGACGACACGGGCGGCGACGTAAAAGGTCAAGGCTCGAACGGGGCGAACGGTGCCGCCGAGGGCGATACCGTCGAAGGGGGACATGATGGCGGCAACGGCAGCGCGGAAGAAGCTCCGGAAACCGACGCCCAATAGCCTGCGTGTCGGCCTCTATCCGGGCAGTTTCGATCCTCCGACCAACGGACATCTGGACATCATTCGCCGCGCGACGCGGGTGGTGAACAAACTGATCGTGGGCGTGGCCATCAACCCGAGCAAGGACGCCATGTTCACGCTCGAGGAACGTATCCAGATCGTCAAGGACGAGATCAAATCCATCAACAGCGGCCTAGCGGCGAAGGTCGAGGTGCGCTCGCTCGAGGGACTCTTGATGCACTATGCGCGCGACGTGGGCGCGGCATGCATCATCCGCGGCCTGCGCGCGGTCACCGACTTCGACTACGAATTCCAAATGACCGGCATGAATGCACGCATCGCGCCCGAGATCGAAACCATCTTCCTGATGGCGTCCGAGAATCACCAGTTCATTTCGTCCCGCCTTGTGAAAGAAGTTGGCATTCTGGGCGGCGACATCGATTCCTTCGTCTCACCCCGGGTCGCGCGCCTGCTGAAAAAGCGGATCGCCGAGCGCAAGGACGTAAAGGACTGAAATAAAAAAGAAATTCGTCCTCTTGAACGGCGAGGCCGCCGTCACGATGTCGATGTATACTTGGTCATTCAGTCGAGGCGGGCGTTTCGGGCGGGTATGCGCCCCAAGCCAAACCGGGGAAACCGCCGACCGTCGTCGGCATCAAGGAGATCGAGAATAAAGAACCAGTTCATCCGTCTAGCGTCCGCCGCTGCTCTGTCCGCCGTCATCGGCCTGGCCTCTGTCGCGGCCCAGGCCCAGGCTCCTGCCGCCACGACCGGGACGACGAATGCCGCCACCTCAGGCGCGAATCAGAAAATGCAGGACGACCAAATGAAAAAGGCCAAGGCCGATAAAAAGGCGGCCAAGAAGGCCAAGAAGGACGCTGAGGCGAAGCCTGCTCAATAAGCAGCGGCAAACGCATCCCGATATAGGCGCGCGGACCCAGGTCCGCGCGCTTTTCGTTTGTGCTAGGCGGTCAGATGATTATCCCAGTGTGCTTCAGCCGCAAAATGGCCCGCGCTCGGCACCGGAGCGCTATCCACGCGCTTTCGCCAAGCACCGCCAAGCCCGCTGGTGACGACGAAACGGCCGGAAGCTCCGTCCGCCGCGATACCGCATATGTCCGGTGCGTTCACGCGCCCCGACACCCGATGGGACGCGACATCCACGAACAGCGCCGTTCCGCCTAGGGGTGAGGTAAAGCCCAAGATCCTGCCGGAGGAATCAAACGCCGCGCTGCCGCAATACTGCCGCAGCGAGGCGCGGTCGGCGTCGGCCAAATCGAGGCAGGCGAGGGGGCTGTTGCCGCGCTGCAACGCGACCAAAGGCACGGGATCGCCGCGCGGGCCTTCATACTGCATCACCACGGCGATGGTTCCATCGCCACTGACCGCAAGATGACGCAGGCTGAGCTGCCGCAGGCCGGGCGTAAGCCGGAACGAAGCGCCGGGTTCGCGCGTCCCCAGATCGAGAAAAACCAAGGACGAGTCCATGCTGTCGAGGTTCAGCTTTACGCCCGGCGCATCCGGATGTGTCAGCAGCCCACCATTGGCCACCGCCAGGAACCTGCCGCCGCGAATCAGTCGGATATCATGAGGATCCATGCCGCCCGTCGGGATCTCGCCCAAGCGCGCGTAAAGCCCTCGCGCCTCATAGACGCCGATCACGCCATCTCCGCTCTCCGCCACCGTCTCAGTCGTGAAGAGAAGCGCGCCATCGGCAGAAAAGACGCCGTGCCCACAAAAAAAGTTCCCATCCGCGGGAGTCAATGTGGCGATGGGCGCGCGCGCCGACAGATCGACGATAACGGCGAAATGGCCGGGGCGGCGGGCGAAAAACGCCACCCGTCCGCGCGCAGGATCGAGCGTGATGCCGTGGCCGCGAGCGGGCAGGGGGAGGTCGAACAGGCTGGCGCCGTTATCGTCGAACGCGGAGGCGAAGAAATTGTTCTTCTCCTCGAAGCGCGCGCCATAAAACGCCCGCGCCGGCGCCGCGAACACCGGCAACGATGGACACGCCAATACAGCTGCGCTTCCCGCCAGGAACGCGCGGCGAGTGAGAGGCGTCACCGTCAGTCTCCGTCCAAGGCATTGAACCCGACCGGGATGCCCAGCGCCGGGCTCAACTTTTGCGCCAGCAGGGTCTTGAGCGCGGCTACGTCACGCTGAGTCTTTTCTACCGCGGCGCGACCTGACGGATCGCGAACGGCGGCCTCGAGTGACATGGGAACCGCCTTCGCATCGGCGATGACCTTGTCGAAGGCCTGACCGATCTGTGTCGCTAACGCGGGATTCTTTGCCGTCTCGCGCAGATACGCTTCGATACCCGAGCGATAGAGCGCGGCGCCGGCTTCCAGGTCCAGTTGCGCGTTGCGCAGAGAGCGGCTCGAACGCGCCGATTCCCCAAGTCCGGGCTTCGCGTCGGCTAGGCTCGAGCCCAGAGGCTTGCCAAGCTTGTGGTCCGCGACAATCTCGACGGACGAATAGAGGCTTTTGAACAAATCGAGGGTGGCTTCCGACGCCGTCCGGTAATGGGCTTCCGGACCGTATGTCGTCACCACACGCGCATAGGTGTTCGGCCCATCCCGCCACTCGCGCTTCAGGTCTGTACCGATGCTGGCAAGATTGCGCGCGATAGCGCGCAACATCTCGCAGCGATAAGCGACCTCGGTGCCGCCTTCCAGTTTTGCGCTATCGTCGTAGAGCAGCCGCTCCATAGCCGGCAGCCCCTGGATGGTGATCCGCCCCTGGGCGAATGCTTGGGGCGTGAGCGCCGTCGGATCCTTCGCCGCGATTACCTCGGCCAATTGGCGTCCAATGGTGTTACGCGGATCGGGCCAGAACGCGATACGCTGCGCCCGCAACAGCAATTCCATTGGGCCGAAGCGGAAATGCTGGATGCCTTGCCACGCGTCAGCAGCGCCATTGTAGGCGCGCTTGAGAGCGTCGAGCCCCGCGGCACTGGGCGCCGCACAATAGGCGTCCGCGGCCGGAACGAGGACGGCCGTGGCCTCGGCAAAACGGTCCATACGCGGCAACACATCGTGCTCGACCAAGGTGGCATTCAGATTCGCCAACGCCTTGTCGTCCGCCGCCCAAGCGGATGACACGCCAATGCTCAAAACAAGAGCAACGGTCATGAGGACGCGCATCATGATGACCTCACAGAGATCCAAGGAATGCCAGCAGATCAGTGCGCTGGGCCGGCGTCATGGCGACGACACGGTCGCGCGCCGCTTGCGCTTCGCCGCCGTGCCACAGGATGGCCTCCATCAAACTCCGCGCCCGCCCGTCATGGAGAAAGAACGTGGCGCTGCTGACGGTCTTGGTCAGGCCGATGCCCCACAAGGGCGGGGTGCGCCAGTCCTGGCCCGACGCAGCCCCCTCGGGCCGGTTGTCAGCCAAGCCAGGCCCCATGTCGTGGAGCAGGAGATCGGTATAGGGCCGGATGGCCTGGTTGGCCTGCTCGGGGTCCGCGTCGACCCGGGTGTGAAACACGGGCTTGTGGCACGCCGCGCAACCCGCGTCGTGGAAAAGCTGCTTGCCCTTCAGAACACGCGCATCGCCCGGCTTACGGCGCGCCGGCACACCGAGATTCTTGGAGTAGAACGCCAAGATCCCGAACATCTTGTCCGGAATCTCCACGTCTTCGACCGGGTCGTTGCCATTCGGCGCCGCCAGACATGCCTTCTGCGCCGGCGTACATTCACCAGACGAGGCGCCGGGTATCAGCCGGGTCGACAACCCCATATCGCCAGCGGAAGCATGAGCGACCTGTTCGGCGACCGTGGGCACACCAGCCTTCCAGCCGAAACGGCCGAGCGCGACCTTGCCCGTTTTAACGCTGCGCACCCAGTTGGGCCGCCCGCGTATCCCATCGCCGTTCTTATCTTCGGCATCGGCGTTAGCCAGGATATCGGCCTCCGGAATCGCCTCCAGAAGCCCCACGCCGATCATCGGTGGCGCGATGCGTGGCGACAGCATGACGTCGGACGCCATCGGCCCGTACTGCAGGTCGGCGACGCCATAGGTCGGCTTACGCAGCCGCACCACCTCGCCGCCGTTCAGCTTCACCGGAATCTCGTCGTAGATGACGGTCATGCGCCCCTCGGCGGGAATCCCCTGGATGGCGAAATTCTGAAGCTGGTTGCCGTAGGTAGGCTCGGGAATCTCGAGCTGGCGGAATTCGGCCAGGGCGCGGCGCTCGGAATCCGTGCGCGGCGGCACGCTCAAGCGCAGAAACAGCGACACGGCCTCTTCGCCCGCGGCGGGCGGGCGGCCGCGGCCGTCCTTCAGGTGGCAAAGCTGGCAAGAGCGCGCATTGAAAAGCGGCCCCAACCCGTCGGAGGAGGAGGTGGAGCTGGGCGAAGAGACCCAGATCTTACGAAAGACGCCGTCGCCGACCTTGAAATCGAGCTGACGCTCGAAACTCATGTTGCCTGACGGATGGGAAAAGCTGCTGGAGTTCAGCGGCTTGAATACCGTCGCATCGCCCGCCGAACGCTCCTCCCCAGGCTCAAGCCGGTCGAATCGTGGTGCCGTCGCCGCCATTGCAGCAACGGCCAGCACCGCAAGCCCCAGCGCGGGGACTGCGGCGCGCCTGAGCGGACGGCTACGCATGCATACCGTTATGGAGTTTTGACCTTCGACGGGTTGTCCAGGCTGTCGGACCCTTCGAGCTTGATAGGCTTCAGCTTTAGCGCGCTGACGATACGTTCGATTGTCCGCGTCTGATCCATCAGCGCGTCGATGGCCGCCTGGACGACGGCGTTGCCCTCGGAATTGTTGGCGCCGATCATCTGGTCGTAGGCCTCCTTGCTTTAAGCGCGGTCCTTGATCGCCTTCATGGCGACCAACGTCTTGTCGAGCTTGGCGCGCATTTCGGCATCAAGCTGCAGCGAAGCCTTGGCCACGACGGCAGACAGACCCGGCCCCTTAACCACGCGGCCATTCACGCGCTTGTACTCGCCCCGGTAAACGGCGTTGATCCCGACCACGTCATAGTAATGGGAATTGTGCGTGTTATCGGAGAAGCAATCATGCTCCTCCTCGGGATCATGCAGCATCAGGCCCAGCTTCATACGCTCTCCGGCCAATTCGCCATAAGACAAGCTACCGATTCCCGTCAGCATGGCCGCGATGGCGCCGTCTGGACCATTCTTTTCGAGTTCCGCGCGCGCCTCACCTTCGGGAACCCATTGCCGGCTCATCCAACGCAGATCGTCGACCAGGAGCTGCGTGGCCGCCATCAGATATTGACCACGGCGGTCGCAATTGGCGTTGGTACACTGGCTTCCCTTGGCATAGTCGGTCCACGGGCGGTTGCCCGCGCCCGGGCCGGTGCCGTTCAAATCCTGCCCCCACAGCAGGAACTCGATAGCGTGATAACCGGTCGTGACGTTGGCTTCGATGCCGCCAACCTCATGCAGCTTGCGCAGAAGCCGCCAGTCGATCACCGATGCATTGATGACCTTGCCGCCATAGCGCAGCTCCTTGTTCGCGATCACGTTCGCGGTATGCAAGGGATTGTCGTCCGCGGGCGCACCGTATTTGCCGGCATCGACATAGTCGATCAGCCCTTCGTCCAGCGGCCAGGCGTTCACCCGGCCTTCCCAATTGTCGACAATCGCGTTACCGAAGCGGTAGGCCTCGGTCTGCTGATAGGGAACGCGGGCGGCGATCCAGGCCGCACGAGCGGCCTTCTTCCTTGTCCGATTCGGTCTGCGCGTAGGCGGGTAGGGCAAGCGCAGCCGTCGTGACGATGGACAGGGCGCGCAGTGCGTTCATGCTCACGGTGGCGAACTCCCCCAATACAAGCGCTCGGGCGGCGCGGACCAAAGGGGTTTAACAATATTAAGAATTAGTTGCAATTAGGTCGTTTTACATGTCCACAGCATAAAAATTTTGGAGGTTCCGGTCGCATTGACCCTGCGGGATACCACCCATATGTTGCGCCCGCACAATCCGAGCCCGTAGCTCAGCGGTAGAGCATCTGACTTTTAATCAGAGGGTCGATGGTTCGATCCCATCCGGGCTCACCAACATAAGCCAATGAAAATTGGGTTATGCGAACGGCCGGGAGTTCGGCCGATAGGGCCGTCAATTCGGCTAGGGCGCCACGCAATCGTACGTGATGTTCTGAATGTTGGTCGCGCCCTGAACGACTCGCACGAACAAGGCTTTCCTTTTGTATTGCGCGCAATGCTTCTCAGCCGCGGCGATGACCTCCTTCGGAGTCGGTGCGCGCGTGCTGCTGAACAGCGCGCTTTCGATCATAACCTCGTAGGTGATCTGTTCGGGCGATTCCGTCAGGACGGTGAGGTCGGGCGGCCGGCTCTTGCAGGCCGCGAGCAGGGTGGTCGCGAGAAGTAGAGCCACGACCAAGCGGGCATATCGTCTGGTAATGACCTCGGTCCCCCGTGCAAACGGCGCCGATGCCGATTTACGGCTTCGATCATGTCGGATCTGCGTCCCAGCCGCCATCCGTCAGGCCTTGAATAGAAGCTTGTCCAGACCACGGACGATACCCTTGAAGTCCCGCACCTTGCGGGCGGCCAGCAAGGTCCCTTCCACGAAGATCGCGTCGCTGCTCTGCATATCGTGACGGATCGAGATACGCTCACCGGGCATGCCGAAAATGACCTCGCACGCAGCCGACAAGCCAGGCAGCCGCACCGCGTGAACGCGTGTGCCGTGGATGTCAGCGCCCCGCGCGCCGGCTGGGCCGATCATCTTATCTGGCGGTATAGCGTAGACCGGCGGACGGACGGCTGAGAGCTGCTCGGCCAATTCCGTCGCGGTTCCGCTCGGTGCGTCGGGCTTTTCCGCCTTGCAGTATTCCAGCACTTCCCAATGGGGCACATAGCGCGCGGCGATAAGGGCGAAATGCTGCATCAATGCCGCCGTCAGCGCGAAATTCCCGGTCGCGACCCCAACACCGGCCTTGGTCGCGGCGTGTTCGATTTCATCATGGTCGGCCGCGCTCATGCCGGACGTGCCGACAACGACGGGGATCTTGCGGGCGACCGCCGCCAGGACGTGGCGTTTGATCGCCGACGGATGGGTGTAATCGACCAGCACGTCCGGTTTGCCGTCCAGCGCCTCCTCGATATCCGCTTGCACCTTGATGTCCACCGGCTTGCCGCCGATCACCGTGCCGATATCCTGCCCGGCTGCACGCCGCGCGACCGCGCTGTGCAGGGTCAGATCGGGCACCGCCAGGATGGCCCGCGCCAATTGACGGCCGACACCCCCGGTGGCGCCGGCAAGGCAGATTTTGAGAGACATGACCGGTTCCCCAACTACAGCAACGACACGTGCATTTTGGCCTAAACAGCAGCCAAATGACCACCACCAGCGGCGGGGACGATAGCCACATGGCGGTCGTGGAACGCCGCCAGGCTGGAGCGGTGCCCCACGCTGACGATTCCTGCCCGCGGCAGGCGTTCGCGCACCATCCGGTACAGACGGCCCTCCGCGGCTTCGTCCAGGGCCGACGTCGCTTCGTCGAGGATCAGCCAATCCGGCCGGAAGAGAAGGGCGCGCGCGAAGGCCAGCCGTTGCTGCTCGCCGGGCGACAGGTGCAAAGCCCAGGTCTCCTCGTCGTTGAGCCGAGCCTTCAGATGATCCAGGTCGCACAGGCTCAAAACTTCTAGAAGCTCGGCGTCCGGACATGGCGCCTGCGGATAGCTGAGAATGGTGCGCAAAGAACCGAGCGGCAGATACGGCTTCTGAGGCAGGAACAGGATGCGCGCCTTGGCCGGGACTCGAACCGTTCCCGATGCGAACGGCCATATCCCGGCCAGAACGCGCATCAGGGTGCTCTTTCCCGCACCGGACGGGCCAGTGAGCAACACGGCTTCGCCGGGCGCAAACCGCGCGCCCGCGTCGGCGATCAGCGCACCACCCTGGGGCAAGGACACCGAGACCTGATCGAGGGCGAGTGTGCCGTCCGAGCTTTCCTGACGGGTCACGGGTGGCACAGTGGCGCTGTCGGAAATCGAT
>JAPLOM010000005.1 GCA_026400755.1 Alphaproteobacteria bacterium | reverse complement strand
ACCAGCCGGTAGTATTGCAAAAGTTTCGCCGCGACATACAAAGGGGCCCGATCGGGCCCCTTTGCATGTCGGCGCTTCCCCTCGCTACTGGCCTGCTTTTGCTCCGCCACACTGGCCGGTTTTTACTCCGCCGTTGACACATAGGCCTCCTAGAGCAGGAGCTTGGGTCAAAACGCCGTGACGTGACCCCCGAGAAGGTTGAGCGCTTCGCAAGTGCGATGCGAGAGAAGCTCCGGAATGGTACCAAGGAGTTCCGGCGAGCCTACCTAAACCTGTTTATCGATAAGATCGACGTGGGCGACACGGTGATCCAGATAACCGGCCCTAAAGCGGCATTGGCCAAGGCCTCTGCTGAACCAGTTCCGGCCCCTGCAGCTTTAGTGCCCAGTTTTGTACAGGAGTGGCGCGCCCGGCGAGACTCGAACTCACGACCTCTAGCTCCGGAGGCTAGCGCTCTATCCAACTGAGCTACGGGCGCACGGAGGCCGGACCTTAACGCAAGCGCCCGTCCGCGCAAACCCCCGAACCGGCTGGGGAAACGCGATTCTTCGGCAAAAATCCCTGTTCTCCGTGCCTGTCGGTGGCTTCGCTGGAGCGCTATCATTTGTGCTTCAAGCGATGGGGGATGTGATGAGTCTTCTGATCAAGAACGCGACGGTCCTGACGGTCGACGCCAAGGGCACGATCTACGACCCGGGCGCCATTTATGTGGAGAAGGGCCGCATTGTCGAGGTGGGGCCGAGCGACGCGGTCGCCGCGCGCCACGCGAACGCCAAGCGGGTGATCGACGGGCGCGGCAAGGTGGTGGCGCCGGGCCTGGTCAATGCCCACAGCCATGTCGGTTTCACGATTTTCCGCGGCCGCTCAGAGGACGCGGGCTTCAACGCGCCGACCGGCCTCTATTTCCCCATGGCCACCGTGATGACGCGTGAGGACCGCATGGCCATCGGCGCGCTCAACTATGTCGAGCTTTTGCGCAGCGGCGTCACCACGGTGATGGAGCTGGAAGAGGACGTCGAGGTTCTGGCCCCCTTCGTCGAGAAGCTGGGCGTGCGCAGCGCCATGGGCGAACTGCTGAGCGACGCCGATCCTGACGCCATGGTAAAGGGCGAATTCAAGTTCGACGAGAAGGCCAACGCCGAACAGATGAAGCGCGCGGCGGGTTTCGCCGAACGCTGGCATGGCAAAGCCGATGGCCGCATCACCGCGATCATCGCGCCCAACATGACGATCAGTTCGTCTCGCGAGCAGTTGCGCCAGGCGCGCGCCGTGGCTGACAAGCATGGCTTGCGCCTGACCATCCATCTCGGTTGGAGCGATTTCGAGAAAAAGACGGCCAAGAAGATCCACGGCACGGGTTCGTTCGAGTTCGCGCGCGACAACGGCTTCCTGGGCAAGGACGTGGTGGCGACCCACTGCTATGTGGTCGACGATTCCGACATCGACCTTTTGGCCAAGACGGGTTCGCACGTCGCCCACTGCCCGCTGATGAACGCCTTCCGCGGCTTGATCGCCCCGGCCAACGAGTTCCGCAAGCGCGGTATCAACGTGGCGCTTGGCATCGACAACATGTTCGCCGACTTCTTCGACGTGATCCGTTCGGCCGTCACCTGCGCCCGCATCAAGATGGCGCATCCGACCGCGCTGATGGCGACCGACGCTCTGGAGATGGCGACGATGGGCGGCGCGCGCGCGATGGGAATGGAAACAGAGATCGGCTCGCTGGAAAAGGGCAAGCGCGCCGACCTGATGATGCTCGACTACAATTCGCTCGGCCTCGTGCCCATGCTCGATCCCGTCCAGAACCTGGCCTACCACGCCCATGCGCGGGACGTGGAACTGGTGATGGTGGACGGGCGCATCCTGGTCGATGGCGGCGAGGTGACCAGCGCGGATCGCAAGGCCGTCATCGCCGCGGCCGCGAAGGCGTCGAACTCGGCCTGGAGCCGCTTCGAGAAGAAATACGGCGGCCCGATCGCCAAGGCGTCGTGAGCTAGCCGCCCTTTTTTTCCAGGACGTCCCAACCGCGCTTGTCCGCGCCAGATGGGAGCGGCAGGTCGGCGCCCCGCGAATGGGCGCTGACCCAGACCGCGATGTCGTCCAGCACAACCCGGGCTTCCAGGTCGCGGGACAGCATGTGATAGCCGTTGGGATAGATGGCGACCCGGCGCGTGCCGGGCGGCACGGGCGGCAGCCGTTCCAGCATCTCCTTCGTGGGTCCTTTCGGAATGATCTCGTCCTTCTCGCCATAGAGGATGAGGGATGGCGGCCCGAACGTGCGCGCGCGGTCCAGCGCCTCGTCCATCAGGTTGACCAAGCCCCAGATCGCGTCGACCCGCGTCTTCTTGATCACCAGCGGATCGCGGAACAGCTTGCGCAGCATCTCCTTATTGTCCGAGGGCACGATGTCGAGGCCTTCGCCGGACAGGCGCATCCAGGGAACCGTGCGCACGGAAACCCACAGCGCGACGGTCTTGGTGACGTCCATCGTCTCGCGGCCCCACACGGCGGGCGCGATCAGGATCGTGCCGTCGGCGCGCGGCGGGTTGGGGCCGCCGAAGGCGGCCATGGCGACCGCGCCGCCCATGCTTTCGCCCATGATGAACAGCGGCGTGTCGGGATAGGCCGCGCGCAAGGCAGCGGTCGCCGCGCGCAAATCGTCGACATAAGCCTCGGTGCCCGCCCAATAGCCGGTGTTGGGCGCCGCGCCAAAGCCGCGCTGGTCGTAGGCGTAGGTCGCGACACCCTTGCCGCGCAGATAGAGGCCCGAATCCTCGAAGGCGTTCGAATAATCGTTGAAGCCGTGCAGGGCCAAGATGACGGCCTTGGGCGCGCCGTCCGGCAGCCAGCGCCGCATGGGCAGGCGGGTGCCGTCGGTGGCGGTGAAGGCATCGGGTGCGATGCTGGACGCTTCCACTGTGGGTCCCGGTGTTTTGATCGTGGGCGCGCAGGCGGCCAAGGCGGCAAACAGCAACGCCGCGGCGGCGCGTACGGCGAACCGCATCAACCTTCGTCCTTGTCGGGCTTCTTGCCCGTGAACTGCAGGAAGATGTCCTCGAGCTTGCTTTCGACCGTGGTCAGGTCGGCGATCGTGTAGCCCGCGTTGCGCACCGAATCGAGAATGGCGCGGATCCGCGTCTGGCTGGGCCGGTAGCGGAAGACCAGGCGCCGGGGCGGATCGACCGTCATTTCGACGTCGGGCGGCGCCTCGGGCGGGGCGCCGATCTCCTCGGCGACCGTGATCGACATCTCTTTGTGGTCGAGCCGCTTCAGCAGCGCTTCGGTCGTGTCGTGGGCCACCAGCTTGCCGCGGTCGATGATCGCGATGTGGTCGCAAAGCTGTTCGGCTTCTTCCAGATAATGCGTCGTCAGCATGATGGTCGTGCCGCGCGCGTTGAGCTGGCGCACATAGGCCCAAAGGTGGCGGCGCAGCTCGACGTCCACGCCCGCGGTCGGTTCGTCCAGGATCAGGACGGGCGGGTCATGCACCATGGCCTTGGCGACCAGAAGCCGCCGCCGCATGCCGCCCGACAACGAGCGCGAATAGGCGTGCGCCTTGTCGCCGAGCGCCAGCGCGTCGAGGATTTCCATCGTGCGCCGCTCGGCCTTGGGCACGCCGTACAGTCCGGCATGCAACTCCAGCAGCTCGTAAGGCGTAAAAAACGGGTCCATGTTCAGCTCTTGCGGCACGATGCCGATGGCCCCGCGTGCGGCACGGGGAAACCGCTCGATATCGATGCCCCAAACATGGGCCGAGCCGGCGGATTTTCGGACCAGGCCGGCCAGGATGTTGATGAAGGTCGACTTGCCCGCGCCGTTGGGGCCCAGAAGACCGAAGATCGAGCCACGCGGAATTTGCAGGTCGATGCCCGCCAGCGCCTCGCGCGTCATGCCGTTCCGCCCGCCATAGAGCTTGCGCAACCCCTTGGCCTCGATGGCGAAGGCGGGCGCGTCGGCGGAGGCGGTTGTGGCGGGAGCGGGCATTCCTTGGGGGCGGCGCATGGGCGGAGACGGTTGCGAGCGCCGCGCCAATGCGTATCATCCGCCCGCGACGGCGGTCAACCGACCGCAGGGAGACGTCATGAGCCAGCCCGCCCCCAACGCGCCGGAGACGATCGAGACCGACAGCGCCACCGTCGCCTGCGACGGCGGTAACGGCGCGCTCGGCCATCCGCGCGTCTACCTGACCATGGGCGACAAGGGCTGGGTCGAATGCCCCTATTGCGACCGCCTGTTTAAGCTGAAGCCAGGCGCGCGTCACGGCGGCGGCCACTAGGCTCGACTCCCGTCGGACGTTGTTGCATGGTGCCCCTCGCTCGCCATGGCGAAAAAAACCGAAGCTCCTGACGTGAAGAACGGCCCCCGCCACGTCTATCTGGTGGACGGGTCGGGCTATATCTTTCGTGCCTTTCATGCGCTGCCGCCCATGACGCGGCCGGACGGCACGCCGGTGAACGCCGTCTACGGCTTCACCAGCATGCTTCTCAAGCTGCGTGAGGAGACCGACGCTGATTGCGTCGTCGTGGTATTCGATTCCGCGCGCTTGAATTTCCGCAACGAAATCTACGCCGACTACAAGGCGCACCGGCCCGAGACGCCGGAGGAGCTAGTGCCGCAATTCGCGCTCATCCGCGATGCGGCCAAGGCGCTGGGCCTGCCCTCGGTCGAACAGAGCGGCTTCGAGGCGGACGATCTGATTGCGACCTATGCCCGCATGGCGGCCGCGCAGGGCGCCGAGGTCACCATCGTTTCCTCGGACAAGGACCTGATGCAGCTTGTGGGCGGCACGGTCACGATGTTCGATCCGGTGAAGGCGCGGAAGATCGGCCCCGACGAAGTGCGCGAGAAGTTCGGCGTCGGCCCCGACAAAGTCGTCGAGGTCCAGGCGCTGGCTGGCGATTCGACCGACAATGTGCCCGGCGTGCCAGGTATCGGCATCAAGACGGCGGCTGAGCTAATCAACCAATATGGCGACCTGGAAACATTGCTGGCGCGTGCGTCCGAGATCAAACAGCCCAAGCGGCGCGAGAACCTGATCGCCCATGCCGACAAGGCGCGCATCTCGCGCGAGCTGGTGAAGCTCAGGGACGACGTCGACGTCAAGGACACGCTCGAATCGCTGATGCTGAAGCCCGCCGAGCGCGAACCCCTGGTCGCGTTTCTGGAAGAGCAGGGCTTCAAGTCCCTCATCAACCGCCTGGGCGGCAAATTCGAACGCTCCTCGCCGGCCGCGACCGCGTCCGTGCCCAAGGAGGCACCGGGCAAGACGGTCTACGAGCTGGTGCAGACTGAGGATGCGCTGAAGGTCTGGATCGATCGTGCGCGCGCGGCGGGCGTCTTCGCCTTCGACACGGAAACCACCTCGCTCGACGCCATGCGCGCGCGGCTGGTCGGCTTCTCGATGTCGGTCGAGCCGGGCCACGCCTGTTATGTGCCGGTCGGTCATGGCGCGCCTGTGGGGCAGGGCAGCCTCGATCTCGACCAGCAGGCAAAGCCGGCCGATGCGCCGAAACAAATTCCGCTGGAGCGCGCGCTGGTGCTGCTGCGGCCGTTGCTCGCCGACCCTGGCGTGCTGAAGATCGGCCACAACATCAAATACGACATGCTGGTTCTGGCGCGGCCGCCTTACGAGGCGCCGATCGCGCCGGTGGATGACAGCATGCTGTTCTCCTATGTGCTGGATGCCGGAAAAAACGCCCACAACATGGACGATCTGGCGCGCCTGCATCTCGGCGTCGAGACGATCAAGTACGCGGACGTGGCCGGCAGCGGCAAAGCACAGGTCACCTTCGATCAAGTGCCGCTGGAAGCCGCGCGCGACTATGCGGCCGAGGACGCCGACGTCACTCTGCGCCTCGCCCGCGCTCTGAAGCCGCGCCTTTTGACCGAGAAGATGACGACGGTCTACGAGACCATCGAGCGGCCGCTGATCCCGATCCTGGTTGAGATGGAGCGCGCGGGCATCCGCGTCGATCCGGCGGAGCTGAAGCGCCTGTCCGACGATTTCGGCACGCGCCTGGCCGAACTGGAGAAGGTCATCTACAAGCTGGCCGGGCAGGAGTTCAACATCGGCTCGCCCAAGCAACTGGGTGAAGTGTTGTTCGACAAGCTGGGGCTAGAGGGCGGCAGGAAAAGTTCGAAGACTGGCGCCTATGCGACCGGCGCCGATGTGCTGGAAGATTTGGCCGACGGTGGCCACGAGTTGCCCGCACGCGTGCTCGACTGGCGCCAATTGGCGAAGCTGAAGAGCACCTATACCGACGCACTCGTGAGCCAGATCAATCCCGACACCGGCCGGGTCCATACGTCCTATGCGATGGCGATCGCCAACACCGGCCGCCTGTCCTCGACCGACCCTAATCTGCAGAACATCCCGATCCGCACGGAGGAAGGACGCAAGATCCGTGGCGCGTTCGTGGCCGAGAAGGGCAAGAAGCTTCTCTCGCTCGACTATTCCCAGATCGAATTGCGCTTGCTCGCGCACGTGGCCGACATCGCGGCGCTGAAGGGCGCGTTCCGCGACGGCACCGACATTCATGCGCTGACGGCCAGCCAGGTGTTCAACGAGCCCGTGAAGGGGATGAGCGCCGAGACACGCCGCAAGGCCAAGGCCATCAATTTCGGCATCATCTACGGCATCAGCCCGTTCGGTTTGGCGCGCCAGCTCGGCATCGTGCAAGCCGAAGCGCGCGCCTACATCCAGGCCTACTTCGAACGCTATCCCGGCATCCGCGACTACATGGAAAGCATGAAGAGCTTCTGCCGGACGCATGGCTATGTGGAGACCGTGTTCGGCCGCCGCATCCATCTGCCGGGCATCGCCGACAAGAATCCCGCGCGGCGCAGTTTCGCCGAGCGTCAGGCCATCAACGCGCCGCTCCAGGGCGCCGCGGCCGACATCATCAAGCGTGCCATGATCCAGGTGCCGTCCGCCATGGCCGGCCTCAAGGGCCGCATGCTGCTCCAGGTCCACGACGAACTTCTGTTCGAGGTGCCGGAGGACGAGGCCGAGAAGACGATCACGTCCGTGCGCCGCGTGATGGAGGCGGCCGCGCATCTGTCGGTGCCGCTCGTCGTCGAGGCCGGCACGGCCGACAACTGGGCCCAGGCGCATTAAAGAAAAACGGCGCCGGATTGCTCCGGCGCCGCTTTCTTAAATAGAAAGTCGGGTCAGATCAGGTGGCGGCGCGCACCGCGGCCGACTTCACCTTGTCGTCGACGTGGCTTTCGAACTGCTTGAAGTTGGCCTCGAAGCGCTTGGCCACGTCCTGGGCCGCGCGGTCGTAGGCGCCCTTGTCGCTCCAGGTGCTCTTGGGGTTCAGCACCTCGGCGGGCACGTCCGGGCAGGCCTCGGGGATATGCAGGCCGAAGGCTGGGTCCGCCTTGGTCGAGACCTGGGCTAGGCGGCCGTCCAGCGCCGCGCGGATCATGGCGCGGGTATAGGAAATCTGCATCCGCTTGCCGACGCCATAGGCGCCGCCGGTCCAGCCGGTGTTGACCAGCCAGCACTTGGCGCCGTGGCGCGCGATCTTCTCGCCAAGCAGCTTGGCGTAGACGGTGGGATGGCGCGGCATGAAGGGCGCGCCGAAGCAGGTGGAGAAGGTGGCCTGCGGCTCGTTGCCCATGCCCTTTTCGGTGCCCGCGACGCGCGCGGTATAGCCGGAGAGGAAATGATACATGGCCTGCTCGGGGCTCAGGCGGCTGATCGGCGGCAAAACGCCGAACGCGTCGGCGGTCAGCATGATGACGTTTTCCGGATGGCCGCCCGATCCGGTCTCGCTGGTGTTCGGAATGAAATCGATGGGGTAGGAGGCGCGGGTGTTCTCGGTGTACTTCGCGTCGTCCAGATCCAATTCCCGCGTGTCGGGATGCATGACGACGTTTTCGAGGATGGTGCCGAAGCGTTTGGTCGTGGCGTAAATCTCGGGCTCGGCCGTGGGCGACAGGCGGATGACTTTCGCGTAGCAGCCGCCCTCGAAGTTGAACACGCCGTTGTCGCTCCAGCCGTGTTCGTCGTCGCCGATCAACGTTCGCGTCGAATCGGCCGACAGCGTCGTTTTGCCCGTGCCCGACAGGCCAAAGAAGATGGCGCAGTCGCCCTTGGGGCCGATATTGGCCGAGCAGTGCATGGGCAGCACGCCGCGCGCGGGCAGAAGATAGTTGAGGATCGAGAAGACCGATTTCTTGATCTCACCAGCATAGGAGGTGCCGCCGATCAGCACTAGCCGCTCGGTGAAGTTGGCCAGGACGAAGGTTTCGGAGGTCAGGCCATCGGCCTTGCCGCCGCCGAGAAGGCGCGGCGTCTGGATGATCGTGAAGTCGGGTTTGAAGTTGGCCAGCTCCTCGACGCGCGGGCGGATGAACATGTTGCGCGCGAAAAGGTTGTGCCAAGCCTGCTCGGTGATGATGCGAACCGACAGACGGTAGTTCGGATCGGCGCCGGCATAGAGATCCTGGACGAAGACGTCGCGGCCCTGCAGATAGGCCTGCGCGCGCTGGCGCAGGTTGCCGAAATTGGCCGGCGTCATGGGGACGTTCACCTTGCCCCAGGCCACGGTGTCGTCGGTGGTCGCGTCGTCGACGATGAACTTGTCGTTGGGTGAACGGCCGGTGTGCTGGCCCGTGCGCGCCACATAGGCGCCGCCCGCGGAGATTTGACCCTCGCCACGGCGGATCGCCTCTTCATACAAAGCCGCCGGGCTCAGGTTCCAATAGGCGGCGTTGACGTTGCGGATGCCGTGGTCGTCGAGGCCGTGCTGGCTCGAATGGCCGAACTTCTGCACGCTAAATCTCCGTCTAGAGTAAAAGAAGCCCCGGCCAGGGCGCCGGAACGCCGCCCTTGGGTTTACGCGCCGTCGCTGAGGCCGGTCGCCGTCGTGGGCAGGCCGAACATAGCCGGGAGGCCAAGTTCCATGCAATGGACCCCCGGGCAAAGTCCCTTGCGTTTATTGCATTGCAACAAAGGCTTAAGGCTTGCCCCGCGCGGCTTTGGCCAGACGCACCAGTTCGCGCCGCGCTTCTTCGGCGGAACGGACGGGCGCCTCGAAGGGCAGGCGGGCCAAACAGCCGCCGCCCCGCAAATCGCAGCCTTCGGGGTCGATCCCCACCATCCGCCAAGCTTCGTCCGGAAGGCCCAGAAGCGCGGTCGCATAGCCTCGAATGGCGTCCGCATGGTCTGCATTCATGTGGTCCAGGATCATGGTTTCGTCCGCCGCCAGCGTTCCGGCATCCCCAAGAAGAATCTGGTCGGCCGCGACCCAGCGGATTTGTCCAAATCCGGCGATCAGGCGGGCGCGGTCCACGATCACGCGATAGAGGTGGAAATCGGCGAAGCCGGCATAGTCCTCGGCCGACGGATGGCGCGTCAGGAAGCGCACGCGCTCGCCGGCATCCGCGGACGGCACGGCGCGGCCCAGGACGCCCGCGCGTGAGCCGCTCAACGCATCGTCCAGCCCGCCTGTGCCGTCGAACAGAAGCGACAAACGCGCATCGCGCAGAAGGGTCTTGGTGTGCTCCGCCAAATCGGAAATGAGGAGAAGCGGGCTGCCGTCCATGGCCGATGCCGTCAGCACCAGCGAGGCATAAGGGTGCGACGCCTGGCCGGCCAATGCGGTCGCCAGCGCCGCGCGATCCGCCCCGCGGATCAGATCGCGCACCTGTCGTCCCCACTCGTTCATGACCATGCTCCGCTCGGCAAAAAAGCCAGTTTATAAGGAATCGCGCCTTCGCGCGGCCCTGGGGACGCCCCAATAGCGCCATATTGGCCGACCATGATCCGACCATGGCAATTGCGCTCCAACAGCCTACAATCGAAGTCCCACCGGCCCAGCCCGTGGAAAATCAGGGGGAGACTGCGGTGCGCCGCACGATTGCGCTCGTCGACGACGACAAGAACATCCTGGCCTCGGTCACCATGTCGCTGGAGGCCGAAGGCTTCACCGTCCGTCCCTACGCCGATTCCGAAGAGGCGCTGCGCGAGTTGCTGGCGCGTCCGGTGGATCTGGCCGTGCTCGACATCAAGATGCCGCGCCTGGACGGGCTCGAGTTGATGACGCGCCTGCGCCGGCAGACGCCGACGCCGGTCATCTTCCTGACCTCCAAGGATGATGAGATCGACGAGGCGCTCGGCCTCAAGATGGGCGCTGACGACTACATCACCAAGCCGTTCTCACAGCGGCTTCTGGTCGAGCGCATCCGCGCCGTGCTGCGGCGGCTGGATCTGACGCCCGACGCCAATGACAAGAAGAGCGCCATCATGCGCGGCGATCTTCTGCTCGACCCCACGCGCCACCTTTGTACGTGGCGCGGCCAGCAGGTCGACCTGACGGTCACCGAGTTCCTCATCCTCAAGGCCCTGGCCCAGCGGCCGGGCATCGTGAAAAACCGCGACCAGTTGATCGACGCGGCCTATGGCGAAAGCATCTACGTCGACGACCGCACGATCGACAGCCACATCAAGCGCCTGCGGAAGAAGTTCAAGGTGGTCGACACCGACTTCGATCAGGTCGAGACGCTTTACGGCATCGGCTACCGCTACCGCGAGACGTAAATGGCCGGCGGGGGGGAGGCCAAGCCGCGCGCGCGGAAACGCGCGCTGGGCTCGCCGATCACGCGCCGCATACTGGCGGTAAACGTCTTCGCGCTGGCCACCCTGTTCGGTGGCGTTTTCTATCTCAACGATTATGAATCCCGATTGGTCGACGCTGAGCTTCAGGCGTTGCGCCGGCAGGGCGACATCATCGCCATCGCGCTGGCCGAGGGCATGACCTCGGTTCCCATCACCGCCGAAGATGATGAAGGCGGTTCCAGCGTCGAATACGTGCGCTTCGATCCGCCCATCGTGCGCACCATCCTGCGCCGCGCGGTCGCCGAGACGCGCACCCGCGCGCGGTTGTTCGCGACGACGGGCGAGTTGCTGGTCGATAGCCAGACGCTGGGCCCCGGCTCCGTCGTGCGGTTGGAGGAACTGCCGCCGCCGCGCACGGAGTATCCCTTGGTCGAACGGCTGTGGCGCGCCTTCGACTGGGTGGTGAACTGGGTGCCGCGTCGTGAAAATCTTGAGCCCTATCGCGAGGCTGCGGACCAAGTGGCCGACGACTATCCCGAGGTGATGCATGCCCTGGGTGGCGTCTCGGCGGGCGGCGTGCGGGGCGATCTGCGCGGCGGCATGGTCCTGACCGCGTCGGTGCCGGTCCAGCACTACCGCAAGATCGCGGGCGCCTTGCTTCTGTCGACCGACGGGCGTTCGGTCGAGCGCGGCTTGCGCTCGGTGCGCGAGGACATCCTTAAGGTCTTCGCCGTCTCGCTCACGATCACCATTCTTCTGTCGTTCTATCTGGCACGCACCATCGCGCGACCGATCCGGCGCTTGGCCTCCGCGGCCGAACATATCCGTTCCGGCACCACGGGCGGACGCCAGCCGCGGCCCGAGTTTTCCGTCGTCCGGCACGACGAGATCGGCGAACTGGCCATGACGCTGCGCGACATGACCGATGCCTTGTGGCAGCGCATGGATGCGATCGAGCGTTTCGCCGCCGACGTCTCGCATGAGATTAAGAATCCGCTTTCCTCCCTGCGCAGCGCGGTCGAGACCGCCGCGCGGGTGAAAGACCCCGAGCAGCAGCGCAAGCTGATGACGATCGTGTTGGAGGACGTGGCGCGGCTCGACCGGCTGATCACCGATATCTCCAGCGCATCGCGTCTGGACGCGGAATTGTCGCGCGAGGAGACCGGCTCGGTCGACATCGACCGGCTGCTCGCGACCATGGCCGAGGTTCATCTGCAGACCCATCCCGACGGACCGCGCATGATTTACGATCGCGCCGGGCCGAGGCCCATCGTGCTGGGGCTGGAAGATCGTTTGGGCCAGGTGGTGCGCAATCTGATCATGAATGCGGTGTCGTTCGCCCCGGCCAGCGGCACCATCCGCCTCGTCACTGCAGTACGCGGGAAGGACATTGAGATCACCGTCGAGGATGACGGGCCCGGTATTCCAGCCGGCAAGTTCGAGGCCATCTTCAAGCGCTTCTACAGCGAACGCCCCTCGGGCGAGAAGTTTGGCACCCACTCCGGCCTCGGCCTTTCGATCTCGAAGCAGATCGTCGAAGCCCATGGCGGCGCGATCCGCGTGGAGAACCGCACCGGCCCTGACGGCCAAGTGCTGGGCGCGCGTTTCATCGTCCGCCTGCCGCTGGCCCCCGATGGCACGCCGCGCTGACGCGCGCCAGATTCACGCCACTTCGGTGGCGATCGGCGGGGTGGCCGTGCTGCTGCGCGGCCCGTCCGGCAGCGGCAAGTCCGACCTGGCGCTGCGGCTGATTCAGGCCGGCGCGGTTTTGGTGGCGGATGACCGCTGCGATCTTTCCGTGGCGCGCGGTCGCCTGTTCGTTTCGGCGCCGGCCGCGATCCGCGGCCTGCTCGAGGTGCGGGGCCTCGGCATCCTCGCCATGCGTCACCGGGCGAAGGCGCCGGTTTCCCTGGTGATCGATCTGGTGAAGCCGAGCGCGGTGGAGCGTTTGCCGTCCGCGCGGCGTTGCCGTCTCGCGACCGTCACATTGCCCTTGCTGCGACTGGCGCCCTTCGAAGCCTCGGCCACAACCAAGGTCGCGCTGGCTGTGCGCTCCCAGGGCAAAGGTGTAGTCTTCGCCCGATGAACGCCTCACCCGCGACCGATCCGAATGCGGCCGGCGCCGGCCAGCCCGCGGCGGCGAAAAGCCGCGTCGTACTGGTCACGGGAATGTCGGGCGCGGGCAAGTCTTCCGCTCTCAAGGCGCTCGAGGATATCGGTTACGAAGCGGTCGATAATCTGCCTCTCGCGCTTCTCGGCGGGTTGGTGCAGACGGAGGGTGAATTGCCGCGCCCACTCGCGATCGGCGTCGACATCCGCACGCGCGATTTCGGCATCGACAGTTTCATCGAACGGCTGGGTTCCCTGCGCGCCAATCCGCTGATCGAGGTGAAGCTTCTGTTCGTCGATTGCGATGACGAAATCCTGCGCCGCCGTTTCACCGCGACGCGGCGACGTCACCCGATGGCGCTCGACCGTCCCGTGACCCACGGCATCGAACGCGAGCGTGCGCTGATCTCGCCCTTGCGCGGCTTCGCCGACGTGGCGGTGGACACCTCCAGCCTAACGCTCGGGCCACTGCGGGCGGTGCTCAGCGACCATTTCGCCCTCGATGCCGAATCGTCCCTCAATGTCGTGGTCACCTCTTTTTCCTACGGCCTGGGCCTGCCGCGCGAGGCCGACCTGGTCTTCGACGTCCGCTTCCTGACCAATCCCCATTACGAGCCGGCGTTGTCCGCGCTCACCGGCAGGGACCAGGCGGTCGCGGCCTTCATCGAGAAGGACGCTGGTTTTCTCCAGTTTTTCAATGACTTATGCCGCCTGATCGAGCCCCTCTTGCCCCGCTTCGATCTGGAGGGCAAAAGCTACCTGACCATTGCCGTCGGCTGCACCGGCGGGCGGCATCGTTCGGTCTTCGTGGCCGAAAAACTGACGGCTTGGCTCGGTGCGAAGGGCCAGCGGGTCGGCGTCCATCATCGCGACGTCGAACGCGCCACCGTCCAATCCTGATCCTTTGTTCGTGAAGCGGGGTATTTCTTGATCGGCATCGTTTTGGTTTCCCACGGCCAGATCGCGGACGACTTTCTCGCGGTCCTCAGCCACATCGTCGGCCCGCAGAAGCAGGTGGCCGCCGTCTGCATCGGCCCGGAAGACGACATGGAGCGGCGGCGTCAGGACATCATCGATGCCGTGGAAAGAACGGAGTCGGGCGACGGCGTCGCGTTGCTCACGGATATGTTCGGGGGCACACCGTCCAATCTGGCGATCTCAGTCATGAACGGCCGCAAGGTCGAGGTCATCGCCGGGATGAACCTGCCTATGTTGGTGAAGCTGGCCAGCGTGCGCGAGAAGTCGGACCTGGCCGCGGCCATCATCCAGGCGCAGGAAGCCGGCCGCCGCTACATCAATGTGCCGTCGCGCCTTTTGTGCGGGGAAAAGCAATGAGCGTGGACGCGGGCGCCGCTTCGTCCGAGATCGAGCGCCGCGTGGCCGTGCTCAACCGCCGCGGCTTGCACGCGCGCGCGGCGGCCAAACTGGTCGAGTGCGCGCGCAAGTTCGAGTCCGCGATCACCGTCACGCGCGACGGCAACACAGTGTCGGCCCTGTCCATCATGGGTTTGATGACACTTGGTGCCTCGCCTGGGGTGACGCTGGATGTGCGCGCTAAGGGGAGTGACGCGTCCGCTGCCCTCGATGCCGTGGCCGCTCTGTTCGCGGCCAAGTTCAATGAAGACTAAACCGCCCGCCAAGCGTGCGCGCAGCGCCGCTAAGCGGCGCGAAGGTCCCGTTGCACTGGACGGGCTGGGCGTTTCGCAGGGCATCGCGATCGGCCCGGCTCATGTCAGCACTGGCGGGCGCGCCGAGGTGCGCGAGTATCAGGTGCCGACGGGCGAGGTGGCGGCCGAGCGCGCGCGCTTTGCCGCCGCGGTTGCCAAGGCATCGCACCAGATCACGAAGATCAAGGGCAAGATGTCGACCCTGCCGCCCGTGGCGGTGGAGGAATTGGGCTACCTGCTCGACGCGCATCTGCAGATGCTGGCCGATTCGCGCCTGGTGCGCGGCGTGGATGAGAAGATTGCCACCGACCGCGTCAACGCCGAGGCCGCGGTGCAGGCCGTGATCCACGACATCACACGCGGTTTCGATTCCGTCGACGACGCCTATCTGGCTGGCCGTGCGCGCGACATCCGCGACGTGGGCGACCGGCTGATCCGCAATCTGACCAAGACGCCGTATCACGCATTCTCCGTTTTGCCCGAAGGCAGCATCGTGGTCGCCGAGGATTTGACGCCGGCCGACACGGCGCTGCTCGACCCGCGCCGGATCGGCGGCTTCGCAACCGCCCTCGGCGGCACCGACGGCCATACCGCCATCATGGCGCGCTCGCTGGGCCTGCCCGCCGTCCTCGGCGTGCACGGGCTTATGGGTTCGATCCGCACGGGCGATACGGTCGTGATCGACGGCGCTGCCGGCCGCGTCGTCGTCAACCCGACGTCCGCGACCTTGGCTGCTTACGAGCGCCGGCGCGAAGAGCTGATCCAGGAGCGGTGGCAACTCGCCCGCCTCAAGAATCTTCCCGCCGTCACGCGCGACGGCACCGAGGTTCGCCTGCAGGCCAACTTGGAACTGCCGCGCGAGCTGGATGCCGCGCTGGAAGCGGGAGCCAGCGGCATCGGCTTGCTGCGCACCGAGTTCCTGTTCATGAACCGCGAGGAATTGCCGGACGAGGAGGAGCAGTATCGCGGCCTTCTCTCCATCATCGCCGGCATGGCGGGCAAGCCCGCCACCATCCGTACCTTGGATCTCGGCGGCGAGAAGCTGGCCAGCTCGCCCGACATTCCCGTGTCCCAAGGCAACAACCCGGCGCTTGGCCTGCGCGCGATTCGCCTGACGCTCAAGGTGCCGAAGCTTTTGGAGACCCAGCTTGCCGCCATCCTGCGGGCGGGGGCGCACGGACCCGTGCGCATCCTGCTGCCCATGGTCTCGACCGTGTCGGAAGTGCGCCAGGTGCGCGAGATCATGATGAAGGCCGCGCGCCGGCTGGTGCGCAAGCATGTCGCCATCGCCGATCCTCTGCCTCCGCTCGGGGTCATGATCGAGCTGCCGGGCGCCGCGTTGACCGCGGACGCGCTGGCGCGCGCTTGCGATTTCTTTGCCATCGGTACCAACGACCTCACCATGTACACGCTGGCCATCGACCG
The DNA here is from genome assembly GCA_026400755.1 of Alphaproteobacteria bacterium. Classification (GTDB taxonomy): domain Bacteria; phylum Pseudomonadota; class Alphaproteobacteria; order CADEGL01; family CADEGL01; genus CADEGL01. The sequence goes on along the minus strand of JAPLOM010000005.1, from coordinate 44,506 downwards.
GGCGGACGACAGCGTGGCGCATCTTTACAACCCGCTGCATCCGGCCGTGCTGCGCTTGATCCAGTTCGCGACCGAAGCCGCCTTGCGCGCGCGCATCCCGGTCAGCGTCTGCGGCGAGATGGCTGGTGATCCGCGCTATGCCGCGCTTTTGCTCGGGCTCGGCATCCGTGATCTTTCGATGAACGCGGGCAGCCTCCTGCGCGTGAAACAGCGCGTACGCAGCGTGGATATTTTGGCCGCGACCCAGCGTGCGCGCCTGATCATGGACCAGTGGGATTCGGGCCGGATCACGGCCCTTTTGGACGACTTCAACGCCTTGGCCTGAGCCCGTTCGAACGCCTTCTTGGTTGCCCCCGGAAGATGGGGCTGGTATACGGCCTCGCGGTCTCGCGCGGCACATTCGCCGCCCCGTCGCGACCCCCACGCAGAATAGACCCGCTGGAGCTGAAACATGGCAGCCACGAAGGATTATAAGGTCGCGGACATCGGGTTGGCCGATCTTGGCCGCCGCCAGATCGAACTGGCCGAAACCGAGATGCCCGGCCTGATGGCGCTGCGGGAAGAGTTCGGAAAATCCAAGCCGCTCACGGGCGCGCGCGTCACCGGCTGCCTGCATATGACGACCGAGACGGCCGTCCTGATCGAGACGCTGACGGCGCTGGGCGCCGAGGTGCGCTGGAGCTCGTGCAACATCTTCTCGACCCAGGATCAGGCCGCGGCCGCCGTGGCGGCCAAGGGCGTGCCCGTGTTCGCCTGGAAGGGCGAGACGGAAGAGGAATACTGGTGGTGCGTCGAGCAGACCATCAAGGGTCCGAACGGCTGGACGCCCAACATGCTTCTGGACGACGGCGGCGACCTCACGGTCCTCATGCACCAGAAGTACCCCGACCTGATGAAGAACGTGCGCGGCGTCTCCGAGGAGACGACCACGGGCGTGCACCGTCTCTACGAGATGGCCAAGAAGGGCGAGCTTCAGGTCCCCGCCATCAACGTGAACGATTCGGTGACCAAGTCGAAGTTCGACAATCTCTATGGTTGCCGCGAGAGCCTGCTCGACGGCATCAAGCGCGCGACCGACGTGATGATCGCGGGCAAGGTCGCGGTCGTGTGCGGCTATGGCGACGTGGGCAAGGGCAGCGCCGAGGCGCTGAAGGCGCTGGGCGCGCGTGTCATCGTGACTGAGATCGATCCGATCTGCGCGCTGCAGGCCGCGATGGAGGGTTTCGAGGTCCGCACGGTCGAGGAAGTCGCCGGCCAAGCGGACATCTTCGTCACCGCCACCGGCTGCTCGGACATCATCACGATCGAGCACATGCGGAAGATGAAAGACCGCGCCATCCTCTGCAACATCGGCCACTTCGACACCGAGATTCAGGTCGCCGCGCTGCGCAACCTGGAATGGCGCGAGATCAAGCCGCAGGTCGACGAGATCAAGTTCCCCGACGGCAAGCGCATCATCCTGTTGGCCCAAGGCCGCTTGGTGAATCTGGGCTGTGCCACCGGCCACCCCAGCTTCGTGATGAGCGCATCCTTCACCAACCAGGTGCTGGCCCAGATCGAGCTGTGGACCAACACGTCCAAGTACGAGCGTCAGGTCTATGTCCTGCCCAAGGCGCTGGACGAGAAGGTCGCGGCGCTGCATTTGAAGAAGCTGGGCATCAGCCTGACCACCCTGTCCAAGGATCAGGCCGCCTATCTGGGCGTCCCGACCACGGGTCCGTTCAAGCCGGATCATTACCGCTACTGACGGCGTGCGGCCGGCCGCCCTTGACACGATTCGTCGGGGGCGGAAGATGAACGCCGCACCGTGCGCCGCATGACCGCCCGCCTCGATTCCATCACCCCGTCGGCGCCCGCGACGCGGGGAGCGCCCATGGCGACCAGCGGTCACGAGCCGCGAATACAAAAACTCCGTCTGGCCGACATCGCCGCGACCGACCGGCTGGCTGCCGCCGTGGCCGCGTTGGTGCGTCCGGGCGACGTCATCCTGCTCAAAGGCGACCTTGGCACCGGCAAGACGCACTTCGCGCGCGGTTTCATCGCGGCGCGTGCGGGCCGCGCACTCGACGTGCCCAGCCCGACATTCACCTTGGTCCAGACCTACGAGCTTCCAGGCGGTGCCGTCTGGCATTTTGATCTCTATCGGCTGGAGCGGCCGCAGGACGCGGCCGAGCTTGGGATCGACGAGGCCTTCGCCGATGGGATCAGCTTGGTGGAATGGCCCGACCGTCTGGGCGGTACGGTTCCCGCCGACCGGCTGGAGATCGCGCTGACCTACGGCGATGCGCCGGAGGAACGGCGCGTCACCCTGTCGGGCTTCGGCCGGTGGGCGGACCTGGTTTCGCGCGTGTCCCATGCGTGATGCCGCGATCGATGCGTTCCTGACCGGTGCCGGCTGGGAGGCCGCGCGGCGGGAAAAGCTGCCGGGCGATGCGTCATTCCGGCGTTATGTGCGACTTCATTTGCCGGAAGGCAGCGCCATGCTGATGGACGCGCCGCCCGCGCACGAGGACGTGCGCCCCTTCGCTCGTGTTGCGCGGCACCTGGCTTCCATGGGCTACAGCGCGCCCCGACTTCTGGCCGAAGACGAAGACGCGGGCTTTTTGCTTTTGGAAGATCTGGGTGACGCCACCTACACACGCGAACTGGCGCGCGGCGCCGACGAGCGTGCGCTCTATGCCATGGCCGTCGATCTTCTGATTGACCTCCACCGCCGCGCGGATGCCATGGCGTCGGGCGTCCCGCCCTATGACGATGCGCGGCTTCTGGCCGAGGCGGCGCTTTTGATCGATTGGTACATGCCTGCCGTCGACGGCGCGGCCGTGACCGACGATGCGCGCGAATCGTATCTCGCCGCGTGGCGCGCGGTGTTGCCGCTCGCACGCCGCGTGCCGGACACGCTGGTCTTGCGCGATTACCACGTCGACAATCTGATGGTCGTCGCCGGGCGCGCAGGGTTCGCGGCCTGCGGCCTGCTCGATTTCCAGGACGCCGTGATCGGGCCGGCCTCCTACGATCTGGTTTCGCTGCTGGAGGATGCGCGCCGCGATCTGGCGCCAGGCTTGGTCGGCGACATGCTTGCGCGTTACTTGGCGGCATTCCCGAAACTCGACCACGACGCCTTCCGCGCCTCCTATGCCATCATGGGTGCGCAGCGGAACGCGAAGATCGTCGGCATCTTCACCCGCCTGTGCCGGCGCGACGGCAAGCCGCGCTACCTGAGCCATATCCCGCGCGTCTGGCGCCTGCTGGAAGGCGACTTGAAGCACCCTGCGCTCGCGCCTGTGTGCGCGTGGTTCGACCGGCATTTGCCGCCGGAACGCCGCATCGTGCCCGCGGCGGCGGGTTGATGGCCGGCCGCATCGAACGCGCCATGGTCTTGGCCGCGGGGCGCGGTGTGCGCCTTCGTCCCTTGACCGACCACTTGCCCAAGCCGCTGGTTCCCATCGGCGGCATCGCCATGCTGGACCGGGCGCTCGATGCGCTGGCGCGCGCCGGCGTATCCCAAGCCGTCGTCAACGTCCATCATCTGGCGCTGCAGATCGAAGCGCGTCTGGCGACGCGCGAGAAGCCCGCGATCAGCATCTCACGCGAGGATGAATTGCTCGAGACGGGCGGCGGCATCGCCAAGGCGATTTCCCATTTCGATGATGAGCCGTTCTTTGCCGCCAATGCCGACATCGTCTGGTTGGATGGCAAGACACCCGCGCTCGCACGCCTGGCCGAAGCATGGGACGGCGGCCGCATGGATGCGCTTCTCCTGGTTCAGCCGGTCGCGCGCGCGGTCGGCTATGACGGCGTGGGCGATTTCACGCTGACGGGCGATGGAAGACTCGAACGCCGCGGCTCGGCGCCGTCGGCGCCCTTCGTGTTCGCGGGCGTCCAGATCCTGCACCCGCGCTTGTTTGAGAATGCGCCTTCGGGCGCGTTCTCGCTCAATCTGCTCTATGACCGCGCGCATGCGGCCGGGCGGTTGTTCGGCCTGGCGCATGACGGCGGCTGGCTCCATGTCGGCACCATGGACGGGCTGGCGGCGGCCGAGCGCGCCCTGGTCGGCCAAGGCGGATGACGCGCGCGCCGCACGTCTTTTCCATTCCGGCCGGCGTGCCGTTTCTCGACGCGCTTGCCAGAGGTCTCTTGGCGGAGTTCGCGGGCAAGCCGGAAGCTCTGTCGCAAGTCCGCATCTTTCTGCCGACCCGGCGTTCGGTGCGCACGCTTTCGGAAGCATTCTTGCGCCAAAGCGAGGGCGCCGCTTTGCTGCTGCCGCGCTTGACGCCGCTGGGCGACGTGGATGCCGACGATCTTTTGCTCACCGCCAGCGAGGATGAAGGGTTCGAGGGCGCCGAGTTGCCGCCCGCGCTGCCCGAGATGCGGCGGCGGCTTTTGCTGGCGCGGCTGATCGAGACGTTCGAGCGGCGCACGACGGGGCAGAAGCGCGGCGCCGACCATGCCTTGCGCCTGGCCGCCGAATTGGCGCGCTTGCTCGATCGGGTGGAGACGGAGCGGCTGGGCTTCGACCGGCTGGCAAGCCTGGTGCCGGCTGAATACGCGGCCCATTGGCGCGTCACGCTCGACTTCCTGCGCATCGTCACCGAGCACTGGCCGGCCGTGCTGGACGCGGAGAACGCGTTCGATCCGGCGCAGCGACGCAACCGGTTGCTGGAAGCCCAGGCCGCGCGTTGGCGCGAGGCGCCGCCGCATGAGCCGGTGATCGCGGCCGGTTCGACCGGCTCCATCCCCGCGACGGCGGAGCTTCTGTCGGTGATCGCGCGCCTGCCCCAGGGCCGCATCGTCCTGCCCGGCCTCGACACGGCGATGGACGGCGAAAGCTGGGAGAAGCTGGAGCCGAGCCATCCGCAGTTCGCGCTTCGCTTTCTGCTCGAACGGCTCGAGGTGCCACGAGACCGCGTGATGCCTTGGCACGATCTGAAAATGCTTACGCGGGGTCCGCTGTTGACCGAGACCATGCGGCCCGCCGCCACGAGCGAGGCTTGGCGCCAAGCCGAGGGCACGATTTCGCCGGCCGCGCTTGATGGGCTTGAGCGCATCGATTGTCCGGGTCCGATGGAGGAAGCCGGCGTCATCGCGCTGCACCTGCGCCACGCGTTGGAGACGCCGGGCAAGACCGCGGCCCTGGTCACGCCCGACCGCGAACTGGCGCGTCGCGTCGCGGCGGAGTTGCGCCGCTGGGAGATCGAGGTCGACGATTCCGCGGGCATGCCGCTGGCGGCGACGCCGTCCGGCACGTTCCTGCGCCTCTTCGCAGCGGCCGTGGCTGATCGTTTCGCGCCCGTGCCGTTGCTGGCTTTGTTGAAGCACCCGTTGGCCGCGGGCGGCCTCGATCCCGGCGCGTTTCGTGCGCATGCGCGCGCGCTCGAAACAGCCGTCCTGCGCGGCCCGCGCCCGGCGGCGGGCCTGGCTGGCGTGCGGGCGGCGCTGACCGACGCGCCCGTAAAGGCGGCGGAGCGCAAGCGGCTGGAAGGCTTCGTCGACCGGATCGCGCGCCTCGTGGTGCCGTTCGTGGAGATTCTGTCGCGCAGCGATGTAGCCTTTGACGCCGCGCTGACCGTCCATGTGCAGGCCGCCGAGGCGCTAGCCGCTTCGCACGAGAAAAGCGGCGCCGATCGATTGTGGGCGGGTGACGATGGCGAGGCCGCGGCGCGCTTCGTGGCCGAGCTTCATGCCTCGGCGTCCCTGTTGCCGGACGAGGCCGGCGAAGTCTATGCCGCCGTGCTGGGCGCGTTGTTGGACGGCACAGTCGTGCGGCCGCGCTATGGCCGCCATCCGCGTCTGCATATTTGGGGACCGATCGAGGCGCGGCTGCAGTCGGCCGATCTTATGGTGCTGGGCGGGTTGAACGAAGGCATATGGCCCCGCCTGGCTGCGTCCGATCCGTGGATGAGCCGGCCCATGCAGTCCGACTTCGGTCTGCCGGAGCCCGAGCGGCGCATCGGCCAGTCGGCGCATGATTTCGTCCAGGCCGCTTCGGGCGCCGAGGTGGTGCTGACCCGTGCGGCGCGCGCCGAGGGTGCGCCGACTGTTCCCTCGCGCTGGCTCCTGCGCCTCGGCACCGTGCTGAAGGGCGCGGGCTTGCTCGACGGCATGGTGGCGCAGGGCGCCTGGGGCGATTCGCGGTGGAGCGCGTGGCAGCGCGCGCTCGATGCGTCCGCCGAAGCGGGTGTGCGGGCCACGCGGCCGGAGCCGCGCCCGCCTGTCGCCGCGCGGCCGCGCGAATTGCGCCTGACCGAGATCGGAACTTGGATGCGCAATCCGTATGCGATCTATGCGCGCCACATCCTCGCGCTGAAACCGCTTGATCCCATCGATGCCGATCCCGGCGCGGCCGAGCGCGGCACGATCCTTCACAAGGCGCTGCACGAGTTCCTCAAGGCCTATCCCAACGGCATGCCGGAGAATGCGCTGGAGAAGCTTCTCGTCGCCGGGCGTGCCGCCTTCGGCGCCGCGCTGGAGCGGCCCGGCGTCGCGGCGTTCTGGTGGCCGCGCTTCGAGCGCGTGGCGCGCTGGTTCGTCGAAGCCGCGGCTCTGCCTGGCGTGCGCACCTTGGCGACGGAGGTGAGCGGGCGGATCGAGATCGATGCCCCGGCTGGAAAATTCGTGTTGCGCGCGCGCGCCGACCGCATCGACCGGTTGCCGGACGGCGGTTTGGTGGTCATCGACTACAAGACGGGTGGCGTGCCGCGCGCGGCGGACGTGGCAGCTGGAATCGAACCGCAGCTTCCGCTCGAAGCCTTGATCGCGAGCGCGGGCGGTTTCGAAGGCGTGCCCGAAGGCATGGTCGCGGAACTGGCCTATTGGCGCCTGACGGGGCGCGATCCGGCGGGCGAGATCAGGCCGCTCGACGGCGACCCGATGATGTCCGCCGCCGAAGCGCTAACGGGATTGAGCGCGTTGGTAGCGGCCTTCGACGATCCGGCCCAGCCCTATGCCGCCCATCCGGACCCGGATCGGCCCGTTCCCTATGACGATTACGCCCATCTGGTGCGCGTCAAGGAATGGGCGGTGGAGGAGGGCGAGTGACCGCATCGCAGCAGCGCGCGGCCGATCCGCGCCAATCGGCCTGGGTGTCGGCCTCGGCCGGCACCGGCAAGACCAAGGTCCTGACCGATCGCGTCCTGCGCGCGATGCTGGCCGGCACGCTCCCTGCGCGCATCCTGTGCCTCACCTTCACCCGGGCGGCGGCGGCGGAGATGTCGAACCGCCTGCACGACCGTCTCGCCGAATGGGCGGTGATGCCGCAGGAGAAGCTGGCCGCCGCGCTGGGCGAGCTGATGGGCGAAGCCGCGCGCGAAGGCCAGATCGACCGCGCGCGCCGCCTGTTCGCCGCCGTGCTGGACGCACCGGGCGGCCTCAAGATCATGACCATCCACGCCTTCTGCCAATCGCTCGTCGCGCGCTTCCCGCTTGAGGCCGGCATTCCGCCGCACTTCAAGCTGGCCGAAGAACGCACGGCCGAGGAGCTGCTGCACGCGGCGCGCGAGGAGGTATTGCAGGCGGCGCGATGGGACGGCGGCGGGCCCGCACCCCTGCGAGACGCGCTGGCGCGCGTCACTACCCTGGTGGACGAGGGCCGCTTCGGCGAATTGATGGCCGCGCTGATCCGCGAGCGTGGGCGGCTCCAGCGCTTGCTGTCCGCGAAGCGCGGCGTCGAAGGAATCGTGAAGGCGCTGGCCTCGCGCCTGGATGTCGACCCCGGCGCCACGATGGAAAGGGTCACGGCGGACGCGGTCGCTGACGGCGCGTTCGACGCGACCAAGCTCAAGCGGGCCGCCGAGGCGCTGGCGCATGGCGGCAAGACGGACAAGGAGCGTTCGGTATTCCTCTCGGCGTGGCTTGCCTGCGCGGCCGATAGCCGCGGCGGCCGCTTCGAGGAATGCGTGGCTGCGTTTCTGACCAAGGAGCATCAGCCGCGCGCCCGCCTGGCCACCAAGGATGCGCTGGCCGCGTGGGCCGAGACGGGCGACGTTCTGCAGGAAGAGGCCGCGCGGCTCGCGCGCGTGATGGAGCGCCGCAAGGCCGCCGCCACGTTGCGCGCGACCGAGGCCGTATTGACGCTGGCCGAGGCCATCCTCGACCGTTACGAGCGGCGCAAGCGCGCCATCGGCGCGCTCGACTATGACGATCTGATCCTGGCCGCGGTCGAGCTGCTCGAACGGCCGGGCTCGGCTCCCTGGGTGCTCTACAAACTGGACGGCGGTCTCGACCATATCCTGGTGGACGAAGCGCAGGACACGAATCCGGAGCAATGGGCCGTCGTGACCGCGCTGGCTGCTGAGTTCTTCGCGGGTGCCGGCGCGCGCGAGGTGGCGCGCACCGTCTTCGCCGTCGGCGATCCCAAGCAGTCGATCTTCAGCTTCCAGCGCGCCGACCCCGCGCGCTTCGCCGCCACGCGCGAGGCGCTGGAGACGGCGGCCCATGCGGCCGACCTGGACTGGGCATCGGTCGCGCTCGATCTATCCTTCCGCTCGACCGCGGCAGTGCTGCACGCGGTCGATGCGGTCTTCGCGCGCGATGTGGCCAAGGATGGCGTCGTGCCTGAAGGCGAGGTGGTTCACCACGAGGCGAATCGCAAAGGCCAGGCGGGCCTTGTGGAGGTTTGGCCCATCGCCGAACCCGTGGACGGCACGGAGATGACGCCCTGGGCGCTGCCGGTCAGCCGCCCGGCGCCACCCGTGCCGCGCCTGCGCGTCGCGCGCACGATCGCGCGGCGCGTCCGAGATTGGATCACGGAGGACGCCAAGCCCGGCGACGCGGCTTGGCTCGATTCGAAAGCGCGCCGCATCCAGGCCGGCGACATCTTGGTCTTGGTGCGGCGGCGCGGCGATTTCGTCGAGGAGCTGGTGCGCGAGTTGAAAGCCCTCGACGTTCCCGTCGCGGGCGTCGACCGCATGGTGCTGGCCGAGCAGCTCGCGGTCATGGATTTGATCGCGCTGGGCGAGACGTTGCTCCTACCCGATGACGATCTGACTTTGGCCACTGTGCTCAAGGGGCCATTGATCGGCTTGAGCGAGGAGGATTTGTTCGACCTTGCCCACGGTCGCGACGGAAAGCTGTGGGACAGCTTGCAGGCGCGCACCGGAGAGCGCGTGTCGTTCCACGACGCCTACGATTTCCTTGCGAAGCTACGCGCCCGAGTCGATTTCGTGCGGCCCTATGAGTTGTATGCCGACCTGCTCAACCGCGGCGGGCGGAAAAAGCTGCTGGCGCGGCTGGGCACCGAAGCCGCCGATCCGATCGAGGAATTCCTGTCGCTTTCGTTGAGCTACGAGCGGGTTTCGCCGCCTTCGCTGCAAGGGTTCCTCCATTGGGTGCGTGCGGGCGCGGCCGAGATCAAACGCGAACTGGATCGCGCGGAGGGGGCCGTGCGTGTGATGACCGTGCACGGCGCCAAGGGGTTGCAGGCGCCCATCGTCTTTCTGCCCGATACGTTGCAGCCGCCGACACAGGACGAGGCGCTTCTGTGGCCGGACGGGCTTCTGCTATGGCCGCCACGGAAGGCGCTGGAAGACCCGTTCAGCGCCACGATGCGCGCAACCTCGCGAACCGAGCGCGACCGTGAATACCGGCGTCTGCTTTATGTCGCCATGACGCGCGCCGAAGACCGCCTGTATGTCGCCGGTTGGCGCGGTGGAAAGGCGCCACCATCCGGCAACTGGTACGAACTGATCCGCGCTGGCTTGGCGCCCGTGGCGGAGGAAGTGGAATTTCCGGAAGGAGCAGGTTTGCGCCTGGTCAATCCGCAAAGCGCCAAGCCGGAAGGTGCTGCGCGCGCCGCATCCGTGGCGAGATCGGCCGAACCCATGCCCGCATGGATCGCCCATCCGCCGCCACCAGAGCCGATCCCGTCGCGCCCGCTCGCGCCTTCGCGCCCGTCCGCGGACGAGCCTGCGGTGCAATCGCCGCTCGCCGGCGACGACGGCGCGCGCTTCCGCCGTGGTCTGATCATCCACCGTTTGCTGCAAACTTTGCCGGACCTGGAGCCCGCCGCGCGCGTTTCCGCCGCCCGGCGCTACTTGGCGCAAGGTGGCCTCGGCCTCGATGAAGCGGCGCGCGCTTCGCTGGCGCAGGAGGCGCTGCGCCTGCTCGATGCGCCCGGCTTTGCGCGTCTCTTCGGACCCGGCTCGCGCGCCGAGGTGCCGATCATCGGCCGGGTGAATGAGACGGTCATTGCCGGTCAGGTCGACCGGTTGATTGTCGATGCGTCCGGCATCCTGATCGCCGACTACAAGACGAATCGTCCGCCGCCCAAACGGGTGGAGGACGTCTCGCCCCTCTATCTGCGCCAGATGGCCTGCTATCGGGCGCTGTTGCGGCAAATCTATCCGGGTCGGCCGGTCGAATGTGCCCTGGTGTGGACGGATGGTCCAAATTTCATGATGATTCCCAATGGGTTGATGGACACCCACGCGCCTTGACCCAGTTTCGCGCCGACCCTACATATTGTCGGCGTCCGCCCACGACCCGCCATCGGGTGGAACCGTTGATCCAGGACAGAAGGGAACACCCATGAGCGCCACCACTGCCGTCACCGACGATTCCTTCGAGAACCAGGTGCTCAAGGCCAGTGGCCCGGTTCTGGTGGATTTTTGGGCCGAATGGTGCGGCCCCTGCAAACAGATCGCGCCCGCGCTGGAAGATCTGGCCAAGGATTTGGCCGGCAAGCTGACGGTTGCGAAGATGAACGTGGACGAGAACCAGAAGACGCCGCTGCGCTACAACGTGCGCGGCATTCCCATGCTCCTCATCTTCAAAGACGGCCAGGTGGTCGCCCAGAAGGTCGGCAGTCTGCCCAAGAGCAAGCTGGTGGAGTGGGTCCAGTCGGTTCTCTGACACGGTCTCAAAGCCCCGTTGATGCGGGGGTTCCTGTTTGGGGCGCAAATTCGTAAATAGGGATTTATCCCCTTTTTCGTTTGACCCTGTTTCCGTTCCCGCAAAAGCATCGTATATAAATACGGTCGAAACTTTCGGCTCGCACGTGCAGGCCCTTTGGGCTCCTCACAAAAGCAATGCCGAACGTGGAGCAGGCCCTGTGATGGTCGCGGGGCTTGATATGCGCCAAGGCGCTTTTTGAAGGAGACTACGGTGGCGAACGGTACGGTTAAGTGGTTCAACTCGCAGAAGGGCTTCGGCTTCATCCAGCCCAGCGAGGGCGGTGCCGATGTGTTCGTGCACATCAGTGCGGTTGAGGCTGCGGGTCTGCGTGGTTTGAACGAAGGCCAACAGGTCAGCTACGACATCGTCAGCGATCGCGGCAAGACCAAGGCTGCGAACCTGAAGGTCGTCTAAGCAAGACGAGTCCGCATCGCGGACAGAGAAGCCCGGCGCGCAAGCGCCGGGCTTTTTTATTTTCCGTAGGAAATCTTGACTGGAATGATCGAGAATATTTTACGATGACTAAAATAATCCTTGGGGGAGGAGGAATATGAAGAAAGTTCTGTTGCTCTTATTTGCGATAATTTTGATCGTAGGCGGGTATTACGGATATCAGGAATATCAAGAACGCAAGTTCATAGAAACGATTGCTCCAAACGTTAAGAATGTTTCTCTGAGGCTTACTAACGCTTCAAAACATTAGGTGGATCAGCAAGCAAATATTACCTATCGGGAGCTATTTGAAAAATTGGACGGTGACATTTCTGAGATCGGCAAACGCATATTAGACGTCCAGACGATTTCCACGCGCGATACTCAAAAGCAAGTAGAGCCCTGCATAAAATATATGGAAGCAGGGCAGGAGTATTTGCGATCTCTAGTTGGTAAATTTAGAAAGCAGCTAAATTTAACTGTTGCTTTAAAGGCAGTAACGAGAGCAACGGAAGAGGCAAGCGCGGAGCGTGGTGGATACGGATATTCCTACGCTATCAAATCGCTCACTAGATCAATGACTTAGCTTTCAACCGCGAAGAGCGAGTACCAAGAATCTGTAAACAAGGTCATTGAGGCAACAAAGACCCTTGCTGCGGCAAATGCATCTGCCGGCGATGTATTGAGTAAGGATTTTTTGATGTCAGATGAAATGCTTGCCTCTGTGCTGACCGCTAATGAGAACGAAGCCAAGTAGGCTCTCGTTAATCAATCGCTTGTTTCTAAAACCTTTCCTGCCAGATAAAGCGAACCGCAGATGAGGACGCGCGCGGGCGCGCCCGTCGCGATATGTGTCAACGCGGCGCCGGCATCGGGCGCGATGCCGGATGCGAGACCGAGCGCCTGCCCGGCGGCGGCGATCTCTTCCGGCTTCACGGCGGCCCGATTGCCGGGAATGGTCAGGGCGGTCAGCGACGCGGCGTGGGGGGCCAGTGGGCGCAGGAAGCCCGCCAGGTCCTTGGTGTTGATCATGCCGACGACCAGATGCAACGGCCGGTCGCGCCAACCCCGCGCCGTCTCGGCCAGGGCTTCGCCGGCCGCGGGGTTGTGCCCGCCGTCGAGCCAAAGCTCCCATCCCGTCGGCAGGAGTTCGATCAAGGGTCCGCGTACCAGACGTTGCAGCCGCGCAGGCCATTCGGCGGTTTGCAGGCCCGCGCGGATCGCATCCTCGCCGATGGCGAAGCGCGCGGCCAAGGCATCCACGGCGGCCACGGCCATGCCCGCATTCGCGATCTGGTGCACGCCGGGCAGGACGGGGTGGGGCAGGTCGATCCGCCGCGCCTTGCCGCGATAGACGAAGCCGTTGCCGGTCACGTCGACATGCCATTCCACGCCGTGGCGCAGAAGCGGTGCGCCGATCTCTTTCGCGCGCTTTTCGATCGCGGCGACCGCTTCAGGCGGCTGCGGCCCCATCACGCACGGAACGCCCGGCTTCAGAATGCCGGCCTTCTCGCCCGCGATTTCGCTCAGCGTTTCGCCCAGGAACTGGACGTGGTCGATGGAGATGGGCGTGATGATGGACAAGGCGGGCGCCGCGATCACGTTGGTTGCGTCCAGCCGTCCGCCCAGACCCACCTCCAGCAGCAGAAGATCGGCCGTCGTGCGGGAGAAGGCCAGGAAGGCGGCGGCCGTGGTCACCTCGAAGAACGTGATCGGTGCATCGCCGTTCGCGCGCTCGCATTCGTCGAGAAGCGCGGACAGCGCGTCCTCGCCGATCAGCGCACCGGCCAGGCGGATGCGCTCGTGGAACCGCACCAGGTGCGGCGAGGTGTAGGCATGGGCGCGCAAACCGGCGACCTCTGCGATGGCGCGCAGATAGGCCACGGTCGAACCCTTGCCGTTGGTGCCCGCCACGTGGACCACGGGTGGCAGGTTGCGTTCAGGATGGCCGAGGCGCGCCAGCAGGCGCTCGATGCGTTCGAGCGAGAGGTCGATGATCTTGGGATGCAGACGCGAGAGACGTTCGAGCAGAACGTCGCTGCCCGCGCTCACGTCCCCGGCCGGCCGCGCTTGGCGTTCCAGGCGCCAGCGTCGCCGATCTTGACCACCTGGCCCGAGGGCAACGGGTTGCGGATCAGGCGCAAAATGCGGATCAGCGTGTTGCGCAGCTCGCGGCGATGGACGATCAAATCCAGCATGCCCTTGTCGCGCAGATACTCGGCGCGCTGGAACCCGTCGGGCAAGGTCTGGCGGATGGTCTCCTCGATCACGCGCGCGCCGGCGAAGCCGATGACCGCGCCGGGCTCGGCGATCTGGATGTCGCCCAGCATGGCGAAGGAAGCCGAGACGCCGCCCGTGGTCGGATCGGCCAGGATGGCGATATAGGGCAAGCCGGCTTCCTTGACTTCTTGCACGCCGATCACGGTGCGCGGCAGCTGCATCAGCGACAGGATGCCCTCCTGCATGCGTGCGCCGCCGGAGGAGGAGATGGCCAGGAAGCTGGCCTGCGTCTCGACCGCGCGCCGTGCGCCCGCGATGAACGCGTCGCCCACGGCCATGCCCATGGAGCCGCCCATGAACTCGAAATCGAACACGGCCACCACGGCCGACAGGCCGCCGATGCGCCCTTCGCCGACGATGATCGCGTCTTTCACGTTGGTCGCGGCCTGGGTTTCCTTCAGCCGGTCGGCATAGCGCTTGCGGTCGCGGAAGCAAAGCGGATCCAGCAACACCTCGGCGGGCGCTTCGATCGTCTCATACGTGGCTTCGTCGAACAGAAGCTCCAGCCGCTTGGCCGCGCGCAGGCGCAAATGGTGATCGCATTTCGGACAGACATACAGGTTGGACTCGAGTTCCCGGTGATAGAGCATCTGCTCGCATTTCGGGCACTTGGTCCAAAGATTGTCGGGCACGTCCGTCTTGCGGACGAGCTGCTGCAGCTTGGGCCGGACGTAGTTGGTGATCCAGTTCATGGCTTGCCCGCGCGCACGGCCGTGGAGAGGCGGCGCGTCAGCCCAAGGACCGCGGCGGCGGCTTCCGTGCGCGGCTTGCCTGCGGCTTCGGCGGCCGCGATCTCGCCCACCAGCGCCGAGCCGACCACGGCGGCGTCCGCCGTGCGCGCTGTCTCCGCCGCCTGCTCGGGCGTGCGGATGCCGAAGCCGACGGCGACCGGCAGCTTGGTCTTGCGGCGGATACGCGCGACCGCGTCGGCGATGCTGGTCTGCGCGGCCGACTTGGTGCCGGTGATGCCGGCGACCGAGACGTAATAGATGAAGCCCGAGGCGCCGGGCAGGATGCGGTCGAGCCGGCGGTCGTCGCTGGTCGGCGTGGTCAGGCGCACGAAATCGAGCCCTGCTTTGTCGATCGGCGCCTTCAACTCGGTCTCTTCCTCGGGCGGCAGGTCCACGATGATGACGCCGTCGGCGCCGGCTTCGCGCGCGGCCTGGGAGAATTTCTCCGCGCCCATGGAATAGATCGGGTTGTAGTAACCCATGAGAATGATCGGCGTCTCCGCATCGCGTTTACGGAAACCGCGCACAAGGTCGAGCGTGCGCTTGAGTGTGATGCCCGACGCCAGCGCGCGCAGATTGGCGGCCTGGATCGCCGGCCCGTCGGCCATGGGATCGGAAAACGGCATGCCGATCTCGATCAGGTCGGCGCCCGCTTCCGGCAGGCCGGCCAGGATCTTCTCGGATGTTTCGTAATCGGGATCGCCTGCGGTCACGAAGGTGACCAGGCCGCCGCGTCCCTGAGATTTTAGTGCCGCAAAGCGCTGCGCGATGCGCCGTTCGCCGCTCACAGCTTGACGCCCAGCTTCTCGGCGACCGTGAAGACGTCCTTGTCACCGCGCCCGCACATGTTCATGACGATGATCTTGTCGCGCGCCATCTTGCCCGCGATCTTCGCCACGTGCGCCAAGGCATGCGCGGGCTCCAGCGCCGGGATGATGCCTTCGAGCTTGGAGCAAAGCTGGAACGCGTCCAGCGCCTCGGCATCGGTGGCCGAGACATAGTTCACGCGCTTCATGTCGTGCAGCCAGGAATGCTCGGGGCCCACGCCGGGATAATCGAGACCGGCCGAGATCGAGTGCGCCTCCAGGATCTGCCCGTCGTCGTCCTGCAGGAGATACGTGCGGTTGCCGTGGAGGATGCCCGGCCGTCCGCCGGTGATGGACGCCGCGTGCTTGTCGGTATCGAGCCCGAGGCCTGCGGCCTCGACCGCATCCATGGCCACGCCGGGATCGTCGAGAAATGGATGGAATAGGCCCATGGCGTTGGAGCCGCCGCCGACGCAGGCGACAAGCTGGTCGGGCAGGCGGCCTTCCTGGGCCAGGATCTGCTCACGCGCCTCGCGGCCGATGACGGATTGGAAGTCGCGCACCATGGCGGGATAGGGATGCGGCCCGGCCACGGTGCCGATGATGTAGAACGTGTCGTCCACGTTCGCGACCCAATCGCGCAGCGCTTCGTTCAGCGCATCCTTTAGCGACTGCGAGCCGCTGGTGACGAGCCGGACCTCGGCGCCCAACAACTTCATGCGGAACACGTTGGGCGCCTGGCGTTCGATGTCCTTGGCGCCCATGTAGACGATGCAGGGCAGGTTGAAGAGGGCGCAGACGGTGGCCGTCGCCACGCCGTGCTGGCCGGCGCCCGTCTCGGCGATGATGCGCGTCTTGCCCATACGCCGCGCGACCATGATCTGGCCGAGGCAGTTGTTGATCTTGTGGCTGCCCGTGTGGTTCAGCTCGTCGCGCTTGAAGTAGATCTTGGCGCCGCCGAAATGCTCGGTCAGGCGCTCGGCGAAATAAAGCGGGCTCGGCCGGCCGACATAGTGGGTCAGCAGACGCTCGAACTCGGCCTTAAACGCGGGATCGGCCTTGCAGTCGTTATAGGCTCGCTCGACCGCTAGGATCAGCGGCATCAGCGTCTCGGCGACATAGCGCCCGCCGTGCAGGCCGAAATGGCCGTGCTCGTCCGGTCCGCCGCGATAGGTGTTGATCTTGTTCATGTAAGGCCGTGCCGCTCAGTCCCTTTGGAGAGGGCGAAAGTAAGCATAGAGGCCCCGTCCGGCCAGCGAAAACGCCCGCCTCAGAGGCTCCGGACGGCGGCCAGGAAAGCCGCGATCCGCGCGGGGTCCTTGCGCCCGGGCGCGCTCTCGACGCCCGAGGAGACGTCGACCGCGCGCGCCCCCGACACACGCACGGCCTCGGCCACGTTGTCCGGCGTAAGGCCGCCCGACAGCATCCAGGGCAAGGGCAGTGTGACGCCGGCCAGGACGGTCCAGTCGAAGGAGATGGCATTGCCGCCTGGCAATGCGTTCGTCATCGAGGGCGGTGTCTTGGCGTCGAACAGCAGCCAGTCGGCTGCGTCGAAGAACGGCGTGGCCTGGGCCAGATCGTCCGGCCCGCCGATCTTGACCGCCTTCATCACGGGCATGCCGAAGCGTGCCTTGACGGCGCGGCAACGCGCGGGCGTCTCGGCGCCGTGGAACTGCAACAGCTCCAGCGGCGCATCTTTCAGAACCGTCTCGATCGTCGCGTCATCCACGTCGACGAACAGGCCGGTGCGCTTGACCGTCTTGGGTGTGGCGGCGGCAAGGGCGGCGGCCTGCGGCACGGTCAGATAGCGCGGCGAGCGCGCGTAGAAGACGAAGCCGACGAAATCGGCACCGCCTGCTATGGCTGCGTCCAGCGCCTCGCGCGAATTCACGCCGCAAATCTTGGCCGCGACCGTCATGGAATCTCAGCCCGCGCGCAGCTCGGCCGCGATCGCTTGCGCCGCCGCGACCGGGTCCGGGGCCTGGGTGATCGGGCGGCCGATGACCAGATGATCGGCGCCCGCGGCAATGGCCTGGGCTGGTGTCATCACGCGCTTCTGATCGCCGAGCGCCGCGGAAGCGGGGCGGATGCCGGGCACCACCAGCTTGAAGTCCGTGCCGCACCGCGCGCGGATGGCGGCCACCTCGTGCGGCGAGCAGACCACGCCGCCCAGGCCCGATTCCTTCGCCAACAAGGCGAGGCGCACGGCTTGCTCTAGCGCGGGCGAACGCTGGCCCACCGCTTCTAGATCTTGATCGTCCAGACTGGTCAGGACGGTGACGGCGATTACCAAGGGTGGATGCTTTGCCGCAGCAGCGGCCTCGGACGCGGCGCGCATCATGGCGGCGCCCCCGCCTGCATGGGTGGTGACGATGGCGGGGTTCAAGGCCGCGGCCGACGCCATGGCGCCGGCGACCGTGTTGGGAATGTCGTGCAGCTTGAGATCCAGAAAAACCGGCAGCCCGGCATCCGACACGGCGCGGATACCGCCGGGTCCGTTGGCGACGAAGAATTCGAGGCCGAGCTTCACCCCGCCCACATGGCCGCGCAGGCGTTTCGCCAGGGAGGCGGCCTCGGCGGCGTCGGTCATGTCGAGCGCGACGTAAACAGGGCCGCTCACGGCAGATAGGTCTCCGGCGTGTTGGCCGCGCTGGATTTCGGCGCGGCCTTGAGGGCGGCCAATTCCGCCCGCAGTTTCTTGGTCTCGGCGCGGATCCGGCGGCGCGGTCCGATCGAGGCCATCCAGGTCACCAGCGCGCCGAGGACCAAACCGGCCAGCAACGCGCCGAAGACCACCATGAAGATGGGAAGGTCGATCTCGTAAGGCCAGAGTTGGAATTTCTCGACCTGACGATTGCCGACCGCGAACGCAATGACGGGTGCGGCGATGAGCACGACCAGGATCAGGCGCAGGATACGCAACGGCCGGCCTCGATGGCTTGCTTCAGGCGGCGGGGTCGGCCGCCGGCGGGCGGGCGTTAGTCTTCGGTGTTGAGCCGCTCGCGCAGCTCTTTGCCCGCCTTGAAAAAGGGAACGTGCTTTTCCGACACTTGGACGGAGCTTCCGGTGCGCGGGTTGCGTCCCACCCGGGGGCCGCGGCGCTTTACGGAAAAAGCGCCGAATCCGCGCAACTCAACCCGGTCTCCGCGGGACAGGGCGGCGGACACTTCGTCGAAAACAGTGGCGATGATGCGCTCGACGTCCCGCTGGTAGAGGTGCGGGTTCATCTCCGACAAGCGCTGGATCAGCTCCGACCTCGTCATGCGCGGCGTCCCGTTCTCGCTGTCGTCGTCGGGGCCAGCCAAGTCGGTCATCGTGTGACCTTAGGGCCGACCGGCGTCAAAGTGCCAGAGGGATACTAGGCCGTCAAGGGTAAGTCGTTCAATAAGCTTTGCTTTTCCGGTCAAAGCGGCCACGGCACCGGACAAAAGCTCGCCGTCCTCGCGGACCTTGATCTCGCGCACGGGCAGGTCCCGGGCCACCCCCCGCTCGGTCTCAAGCCAGAGCAAGGCCTCGTTTTCGCCGCCGATGGCGTCGATCAACTTGGCCTCGCGGGCCTGGCGGCCGGTGAAGATGCGGCCATCGGCCAGGGGCAGGACTTGGTCCTTGGGCATGTTCCGGCGCTCGGCCACGAGCGTCACGAACATGTCGAACATGTCCATGATCACCACCTTGGCGGCCTCGCGCGCCTCTTGGGTCAGGGGTTCGAAGGGTGAGGGCGTGGCCTTGAGTGGCGCGCTCTTGATGGCCTCCATGTCGACGCCCAGCTTCTTGAGCAGGCCCGTCACGTCGGCCGATTGCAGGATGACGCCGATCGAGCCCGTGACCGTGCCCTCGTGCGCCAGGATCATGTCGCCGCCCAGCGCCACCATGTAGCCTGCCGAGGTCGCCGTCGTGCCCATGACGACCACGACCGGCTTATGGGCGGAGACGTCGCGCAGGCTCAGATAGAGGGTCTCGCCGCCGACGACGGTGCCGCCGGGGCTGTCGATGCGGACGATCAACGCCTTAACCGAATCGTCCACCGCCAGCTTGTCGAGCAATTCGTCGCGCTTCTCGTCCTCGAGGATGATGCCCTCGACGCTGAAGCGCGCGATGTGGTCGCGGCCCGACAGCACGCGCGGACCGCCGAACAGAAGGGCGACCAGCGCGACCAGGGCCAGAACGGCGGCCCCGCGCCAGAGCGACAGGCGGCGCTTCAAGCGCCGCCTGTCCACCAGCGTGTCGGCTTCGAAGGACATGGGAGTGTCCGCGGGATCGCCTTACTCGTCGGCGTCCTTGCCCTTCTTGGACTTCTTCTCCATGGCCGCGCCCAGGATATCGCCGAGCGAGGCGCCCGAGTCGGACGAGCCGAACTGGGCCATGGCTTGCTTGTCCTCTTCCAGCTCGCGCTGCTTGATCGACAGGAAGATCTTGCGCTCTTTCTTGTCGACCGTGGTGACGAGGGCGTCGAGCTTCTCGCCGACGGCGAAACGATCGGGGCGCTGCTCGCTGCGGTCGCGTGAGAGGTCGGCGCGGCGGATGAAGCCCGTCGTGCCGTCGGTCAGCTGGACGTCCAGGCCGTTGTCGCGCGCGGCGAGCACGGTCGCGGTGACCACGTCGCCCTTCTTCACGCCCTTGGAGGCGGCCTCGAAGCGGTCTTCGGTGAGCTGCTTAACGCCCAGGCCCACGCGCTCCTTCTCGGGGTCGACCTCAAGGACGTGAGCCTTGACCATGTCGCCCTTCTTGTAACGCTTGATGGCTTCTTCGCCCGGCGTGTCCCAATCCAGCTCGGAAATGTGGACCATGCCTTCGATGTCTTCGGACAGGGCCACGAACACGCCGAACTCGGTGATGTTGCGGACCTCGCCCTCGATCTCGCTGCCGACCGGATGGGACTCGGCGAAGTGCGCCCAGGGATTGTCCTGGCACTGCTTCATGCCCAGCGAGATGCGGCGCTTCGTCGTATCGACGTCGAGGATCATGACCTCGACTTCCTGGCTGGTGGAGATGATCTTGCCCGGATGGACGTTCTTCTTCGTCCAGCTCATCTCGGAGACATGCACCAGACCTTCCACGCCCGGCTCCAGCTCCACGAAGGCGCCGTAGTCGGTGATGTTGGTCACGCGGCCCTTGAACTTGGTGCCGACCGGGTACTTGAGCGCGGCGCCCTCCCACGGATCGGACTCGAGCTGCTTCATGCCGAGGCTGATGCGCTGCGTCTCGGAGTTGTAGCGCACGACCTGAACCTTCACGGTCTGGCCGATCTGCAGCGCGTCGGATGGATGGTTGATGCGGCGCCACGAGATGTCGGTGACGTGCAGCAGGCCGTCAATGCCGCCCAGGTCGATGAAGGCGCCGTAGTCGGTGATGTTCTTCACCACGCCCTGGTAGACTTGGCCTTCCTTCAGGTTGGCGACCAGCTCCGAGCGCTGTTCGGCGCGCGTTTCCTCAAGCACGGCACGGCGCGAGACGACGATGTTGCCGCGCTGGCGGTCCATCTTGAGGATCTGGAACGGCTGCGGCGTGCCCATCAGGGGCGTCACGTCGCGCACGGGGCGGATGTCCACCTGGCTGCCCGGCAGGAACGCGACCGCGCCCGACAGGTCGACGGTGAAACCGCCCTTCACGCGGCCGAAGATGATGCCGTTGACGCGCTCGGTCGCCTTATAGGCGCGCTCGAGCTCGATCCACGATTCCTCGCGCTTGGCTTTCTCGCGCGACAGCGAGGCCTCGCCGTCGCGGCCCTCGATGCGCTCGACGAAAACGTCGATCAGGTCGCCCGCCTTGATCTCGGCGGGACGGCCGGGAACGCTGAACTCCTTGAGAGCGATGCGGCCTTCGGCCTTCAGGCCCACGTCGACCAGCACATGCTCGCCCTCGACCGAGAGGACAATGCCCTTTACGACGGTGCCTTCAAAACTCTTGGTGTTACGGAGCGACTCTTCGAGCAGGGCGGCGAAATTCTCGGTTGCCATGGTGTTCAGAACGTCCTTTCGAGGGTTTAGGCCGGCCGGTTGTCTCCGGCGGTCTGCCGCGTTGAAATGCCCACGGACCCGGCGCGGCTGTCCGGTGACGCGGAATTCGATTCAGTCGGTTGGGTGTCGCTAACCGGCGCTCAGGCCCGTGACGTACTCCAATGCCGCCGCGAAGGCGGCATCCGGACCGAGGTCCGTGGTATCGAGCACGCGGGCGTCTGGCGCTGCGACCAAGGGCGCGACGGCGCGTTCCATATCGCGTCGATCACGGGCCTCAAGTTCCTCCAGAACGGCGGCATATATAGCCTTCTCGCCCCTGTCCTGCAACTCCAGGGTCCGGCGCCGTGCCCGCTCGGCGGACGAGGCCGTGACGAACAACTTGGCCCGGGCCTGGGGGCAGACCACGGTGCCGATATCCCGCCCGTCGATCACGGCCCCCCTTCCCCCCGGGGGGTGGGCGGCGAACCGGCGCTGGAACCCGGTCAATTCGGTTCGGACGGCCGGAAATTGGGCCAGGATGGCGGCGGTGCGGGCGACCCGCTCCGTGCGCAGGTCTGGCCGGCCGAGGTCGGCCGGGTCCAGCCCCTTGGCCTCCGCCAGCGCGGCCGTGGGGTCGGCCGGGTCGGCGCCTGACTGCAGGACGCGCCAGGCCACGGCCCGGTAGAGGCTGCCGCTGTCCAGATAGTCGAGGCCGAGGTGGTCGGCCAGGCGGCGCGCAAGCGTGCCCTTGCCCGCTGCGCCGGGCCCGTCGATCGCGATGACCAGCATCAGGCCGCCTCGATGCGGGCGCCGAGGCGATTCATCAGTGATTCGAAGGTCGGGAAGCTGGTTTCGATCGGCTCGCCATCGTCGACCGACACAGGCTCCTTCGCGACCATGCCGAGGACCAGGAACGACATGGCGATGCGGTGGTCCAGTTCGCTTTCGACGCGCGCGCCGCCTTTGGGCGGGGCGCCGGTACCCTCGATGGTCAAATCGTCGCCCTCGACCGCGACCTTGACGCCGCAGGCGGCCAGGCCGCGCGCGATGGCGCTTAGCCGGTCGCTTTCCTTCACCCGCAGCTCCGCCAGGCCGCGCAACCGCGTGGTGCCACGCGCGCAGGCCGCGGCCACGGCCAGGATCGGATATTCGTCGATCATGCGTGGCGCGCGTTCGGCCGGCACCTCGATGCCGTTCAGGGTTCCGCCGCGCACGACCAGATCGGCCACGCGTTCGCCGGCGACCGTCCGCTCGTTGGTCAGGCGCAGGTCGGCGCCCATCTCGCGCAGCGATTCGATCAGGCCCGCGCGCAAGGGGTTGATGCCCACCTCTGGCAACGTGATCTCCGAGTCTGGTGTCAGCAACGCGGCCACCAGCGGGAATGCGGCCGAGGAGATGTCGGCCGGCACGCGCAGATCGCGCGCGGTCAGCTCTGGCTGGCCCACCAGCGTGACGGCGCGTGCGCCGTCGGCGTGCGTTTCGATCCGCAGCTCGGCGCCAAAGTGGCGCAGCATCAGCTCGGTATGGTCGCGCGTGGGCTGCGGCTCGATCACCGTCGTCTCGCCGGGCGTGTTCAGTGCGGCATAGAGGATGGCCGATTTCACCTGCGCTGATGGAACCGGCAAGCGATAGGAGATCGGCACCGGCTCGCCTGTGCCGATCACGGCCAACGGCAGGCGACCGCCCGAACGCGCGAGAAAGTTGGCACCCATGCGTTCGAGGGGCGCGGTGACTCGCGCCATGGGACGCTTCACAAGCGAGGCGTCGCCGGTGAAATGCGCCGTGAAGTCGTGGGTCGCGACGAGGCCCATGAGAAGCCGCGCGCCGGTGCCGGAGTTGCCCATGTCGAGCACTTGGTCCGGCTCGCCCAACCCGCCGACGCCCAGGCCCGCGACGGACCACGCGCCCGGCGCCTTGCGCTCGATGCGTGCGCCGAAGGCACGCAGCGCGGCCGCCGTGCGCAGCACGTCGTCGCCTTCGAGCAATCCTTCGATGCGGCTTTCGCCGATCGCCAGGGCGCCCGTCATCAACGCGCGGTGCGAGATGGATTTGTCGCCGGGAACCCGCGCCTCGCCCTTGAGGGCGCCGGCCGTGCGCGACACAAGGGGTTTCACTGCGCGCACCCCGTGCATCGGCGTCGGTTGCAGAGGGATGTTGCTCGGATCATGTTCGGAATCGCTCGAAGAGTCGGGCCTGGAGGTTCATGCCCTTGAATTTTACTTTTGACAGGGGCGGGGGATCATGGCAATTGGCTCGAAAATTAGCCCTAAATTCCCCCGACCGGAGGCGCTGCTTGGCCAAGGCTACACTGGGTACCAAACGCATCTGCACGAGTTGCGCGGCGCGCTTCTACGACTTGGACCGCAACCCGATCAAGTGCCCGAAATGTGCGAGCGAGTTCGCGCCCGAGGACTTCGTGAAGGGCCGCCGCAGCCGCGCCGCATCCGCGGCCGCCGCGGCGAAGGGCAAGGCCAAGCCGCCGAAGCCCGATCCTAAGGTGCCCGTCGAGGATGGGGAGGCCGCGGTCGAGGACTCCGACGAGGAGGAGGAGGACGTGATCGAGGATACGTCCGAGCTTGGCGAGGACGAGGATGTGGCCGAAGTGGTCGTTCCGGAGGAATAGGAGCGCTAATCACGCATATCTGGGGGCGATAGCAGTTGCATCGCCTGCCACGGCACCCTTAATTTCCACCCGTCGCCGAGACCCAACCGGCGGCCGAATTTCGAGACGGGGCTGTAGCTCAGTTGGGAGAGCGCTACAATGGCATTGTAGAGGTCGTCGGTTCGATTCCGTCCAGCTCCACCAACCTCGCAAAAGGCCCGGTCCTTGTGGATCGGGCCTTTGTCGTTCTGGGCTTCCCAGCCCTTGAACGGCCCCCGCCAGGGCCCAAATTAGAGTCGTTACAGACGGCGCCTCCGGGGCCGTCTGTAACCAGGGTGCCCGATGGCGGGACCCATGAACCGCAACTCGCTCGCATGGGGAGGTGCGCCTTGACCCGACTGTCCGTTTTCAACAGCCCGCTTCTGGTCGGCTTCGACCGTTTCGAGACCATGCTCGAACGCGTCGCGAAGTCGTCGGCCGACGGCTATCCCCCCTACAACATCGAACAGACCGGCGAAGACCGCGTGCGCATCACGCTGGCGGTGGCCGGCTTCTCCGAAAGCGAACTGAACGTCCAGATCGAGGACCGGCAGCTCGTGATTCGCGGGAAACAGGCGGACGACGGCGACCGCGTCTATCTTCATCGCGGTATCGCCGCGCGGCAGTTCCAGCGCAGCTTCGTGTTGGCCGACGGACTCGACATCATCGACGCGTCCTTGGCCGACGGATTGCTGCACATCGATTTACGTCAACCGGCCGTGGAAGCGCGCACGCGCACGGTCGAGATCAAGTCCACCAGGCGGAATTCAACCCCGCCGGTTGGGGAAGGAAGGTAGAGAGATGGATACGCAAGCGACGAAACAGATCACGCCCGAGCAGTTCGCGCTCCTCGGCATCACCGACATCGCCTATGTCAAACCTGTCACGGGCGAAGAGGGCGAGAAACTGTTCGGCATCTACGCGGCCGACGGCCGCCAGGTCGGCGTCATGGCCGACCGTGACGTGGCCTTCGCGGCCGTGCGTCAGAATGAGCTGGAGCCGGTCAGCGTCCACTAAGCCGGACGCGCTTCCTTCACCAACGGCCGGATAAGAGCCGCGCCGGGTTTAGGCGGCGCGGCTGGCCGTGCCCTGAACGAGAAGGTCGTAAAGCGCTTTCGCGTCGTTGGTGGCGCGCAGCCGTTCGCAGAACGCCGCGTCACGCAAAAGGCGCGACACGCGCGCCAGCGCCTTGAGGTGATCGGCACCCGCATTTTGCGGCGCCAGCAGCAGGAAAATCAAGTCGACTGGCTGGTCGTCGATCGATTCGAACGGGATCGGCTTTTCCGCGCGCGCGAACACACCGTAGAGTTTGTCCAACTCCGCCAGCTTGCCGTGCGGAAACGCGATGCCGTTGCCCACGCCCGTGGTCCCCAGCCGCTCGCGTTCCAAAAGAACGTCGAAGATCGCGCGTTCGGGCAGACCGGTGATCTCGGCCGCGTGCTTGGCCAGATCTTCCAGCGCCTGCTTTTTGCTCGTGGCCTTAAGGCGCGGGATAACCGCCTCGGGGCCGAGGATGTCGACGATGTCCATGCGTGACGGGTCTGTTCTAGTTCCTGATAAGGCCTGGGTCGACCCAACCGATATTTCCGTCGGGCCGTCGGTAGATCATGTTTAGACCGCCGTGTCCGCTGTTGCGGAAAAGCAGGGCGGGCAAATCGCCCAGATCCAACCGTGCGACGGCCTGGCTCACCGTAAGCGATTCGATCTGCGTTTTCATCTCGGCGATCACGGCCGGCGCGTCGTGCGCGTCCTCGACCGCCTCGTCCATTTCGCCGGACAGCACGTATTGTTGCGCGGCGGTGATGACGGCGTCGTCGCGTGAGGGGTGGGTGTGGTGATCCTCGCGGATACGCCGTTTGTGCCGGCGAAGGCGCGTGGCCAGGCGCTCGGACGCCGCGTCGAACGCGGCATAGGCTTCCGCCGCCACGGCATGGCCGCGCAGGGTCAGTCCACGATGCACGTGTATCGAAATATCCGCCCGGATCATCACGCGGCTTTCACGGTGGAACACGACTGAGGCTTCGATGGCGCGACCGAAATACTTGTCGACCACGCCCGCGAGGGTCGCTTCCGCGTGGGTCCTGAGGCTTTCGCCGACGTCGAGTTGCTGGCCTGCTACCGTAATTTGCATATCGAAAACGCTCCGATGTTATCGTCGAGCGCCCTCGAGCACGGAACCTGCGACCGTCAAGGGCGCGGACCTTAAGAGGGCCGCCTAACCGGAGTCAACACGGGCGGTCACGGGCGGTCACGGGCGGTTCGGCCGCCGCTCCAACATTTTCTCGCGCCGGCGCTGGACGGACGACGGAATTTTCATGGCTTCCCGATACTTAGCCACGGTGCGCCGGGCGATTTCCACGCCCTCGCCACGCAGAATCTCGACGATCCGGTCGTCGGATAGGACCTCGTTGAGGGTTTCGGCGTCGATCAGCATGCGGATGCGGAAGCGAACCGATTCGGCGGAATGGGAGGCGCCGCCGCCGGCGCTCGGGATGGCGGAGGTGAAGAAGTATTTAAGCTCGTAAACGCCGCGCGGCGTCGCGATGTACTTGTTGGTGGTGACGCGGCTGACCGTGCTTTTGTGCATCGCGATGGCGGCTGCGATGTCGCGCAGCACGAGCGGCTTCAGGAACTGAACGCCGTGGGCGAAGAAGGCGTCCTGCTGCCGTACGATCTCGGCGGCCACCTTGAGGATGGTGTTGGCACGCTGGTGCAGCGACTTCACCAGCCAACTCGCGGACTGGAAGCATTCCGAGATGTAGGCTTTCTCTTCCTTCGTCCGCACGCCGCGGCTGACGCGCGCATAATAGTGCGCGTTCACCAGCACGCGCGGCAGGGTGTCGGTGTTCAACTCCACGATCCAGCCGCCGGCATTGTCCGAGCGCATCATCACGTCGGGCGTGATGGCCTGGACAACCGTCGTGTCGAACGCCAAGCCGGGCTTGGGGTTGAGCGCCTTCAACTCGGCGATCATCTCGGCCAGATCGTCCTCGTCCACGCCGCAGGCGCGCTTCAGGCTCGCGAAGTCGTGCCTGCCGAGCATGTAGAGATTGTCGAGCAACTTCCCCATCGAGGGATCCAGGCGGTCGCGCTCCTTCAACTGGATCGCAAGGCATTCCTTCAAGTTGCGGGCGAAGACGCCGGCCGGGTCGAAGCCGCGCAGCCGCTCCAAGGTGGCCTCGATCTGCTCATTGCTGCAATTGAGCAGTTGCGCCACGCCGTCCATGTCGCCGGTCAGGTAGCCCGTCTCATCCAGCATGTCGATCAGGTGCACGCCGATCACGCGGTCGATGGGCTCGACGACGTCGACATGGAGCTGGTCGAGAAGATGCTCGCGCAGGCTCTTCTCGCGGCTGGCCGTCTGCTCGATCGCATTTTCGTCGGTTTCGAAGGAAGTCGGACCGGCACCGCGCGTGAACGCGTAAGCGCTCCCGCCTGCGTCCACCGCATCGGCCGTACCGCCGTCGGTTCGCGTTCGCCCTCGCCGCGTTCCAACAGCGGGTTCTGCTCCAGCGCCTCGTCGACGAACTGCGTCACCTCGACGTTCGACATCTGCAGCAGCTTGATGGCCTGCTGCAGTTGCGGAGTCATGACCAGCGACTGCGTCTGCCGCAGATCGAGGCGAGTGTTGAGCGCCATGGTGCCGAAACTGCTCGGGGCGCGCGAAGCGCCGTCTAGAGGCTGAACCGTTCGCCCAGATAGACGCGGCGCACGTCCTCGTGCGTGACGATTTCCGCGGGCGCGCCGTCCATCAGGACCCTACCATTATGAAGAATATAGGCACGGTCCACGATATCCAAAGTCTCGCGGACGTTGTGGTCGGTGATCAAGACCCCGATCCCCCTGTCCTTGAGCTGGGAAACCAGCTCGCGAATGTCGTTCACGGCGATGGGATCGATGCCGGCCAACGGCTCGTCGAGCAGGATGAAATGCGGATGCGAGGCCAGGGCGCGTGCGATTTCGACGCGGCGGCGCTCGCCGCCCGAGAGTGCCAACGACGGGGTGCGGCGCAGGTGGGTGATCGAGAATTCGGCCAGAAGCTCGTCGAGTGCGGCCTCGCGCCGGTCCCGGTCGCGCTCGATCACCTCGAGCACCGCGCGGATATTGTCCTCGACCGTCAGGCCGCGGAAGATCGACGGTTCTTGGGGCAGATAGCCGATGCCCAGACGCGCGCGCTGGTACATGGGCAGGTCGGTGATGTCGTGGCCGTCCAGCGAGATGGAGCCCGCGTCCGGCGCGATCAGTCCGGTGATGATGTAGAAGCAGGTCGTCTTTCCCGCGCCGTTGGGCCCCAGAAGGCCCACGGCCTCGCCGCGCTTCACGTTGACCGAGACGTCGCGCAGGACCGGGCGCTTCTTGAATTGCTTGCCCAGGTTCTTGGCGACAAGGCCGGGATTGTCGGCGACGAGACGGGGGCCGGTGGCGGCGGTGACGAGGCGCGTGGTGTCGGAGGACATCGGCACCGTTACGGGTTAACCGGGGCCGGCGGCTGTGGCACGGCGGTCTTCGCGCCTTTCGGGCTACCTTTCGACTCGGGCTGCATCACGCCACGAACGCGCTTGCCGCCGCTCGGCGCGCCTTTCGGTTGGGCCAGAAGGCGGCTTACCCCAGTCTTCATGTTCACTTCCGCGAACTCTCCGTTCAACTGGCTGGTTCCACGGCTGATCTTAACCGATCCCGCCATGTTCGCGATACCGGTATCGGGGTCGTAGTCGCCGTACTCCGCGCGTGCGACCTCGTTCTGCGTGGCGACCTCGACGTTGCCGAAGGCTTCCATGCGCGCCAGCTCCAAGGCGCCGCGCTTGGTCTCCTTGAGGTGTGCGGTCAGCACGTCGGCGCGCAACTCGCGCCCGTCCTTGATCGCGAGGGCTTTGCCGCGCGCGACCGCGATGCGCTTGGTGTCCCAATATTCCAGGCTCTGATTGGCGCTGATCTTCTCGGTCGGCGTGTCCAGGCGCACGATCTTGCCGGTCATCACGAGGACGCCGTTGTCGATGTCGTAGACGCCCTTGTCGCCGGTCGCGGTTTCCTTGTCGGTCGAGATTTTGACGTTGCCGTCGGCGACGATGCGCCAGATTTCTGTGTCGCCCTTCTTGCCCGTCCGGTAATGCGCGGTCAGCGTATCGGCGCGCACGGTGACGCCGCCCTGGCTCGCGACCGCGTTGCCGCGGGCGATATAGACCTGCTTGGCCTGTTGCCACTCGATGCCGTCTTCGGCGTCGATGGAGATCGGCTGGTCCGAGTTCTGACCGGAGCCCTGGCCGAAACCCAGGGCGGCGCCGGCCTGTTCCGGTAGCGCCAGCACCGCGACGGCGGCCAACAATCCACCCGCCGCAAGAGCGCGTGCGATGCTCCGGCGCCTCATTTCTTGGCCATCGCGCCGCGCGAATAGAGCGTCATCTTGGCCTTGCCGGTGAAAATCACGCGGTCGCCGCGATCGATGACGCGAAATCCTTGCGCCTTGATGTTGCCGAACGGCCCCTGGCCCTCAATCGGCTCCTGGCCATATGCGGTGCCCGCGTTCAGGTCGATATAGGCCGAGTTGGTGTGGAAGTCGTAGCCTGCGTCGTGGAACAGGCTGACATTGTCGGTCAGTTGGATGATGTGCTGCTGCTGCGAGAACATGCCCGTGTCGGCGGTCAGCGCGACCCAAGAGCCGCCCTTCATCGTGATGTCCGCCTTGGGCTGCTCCAGCTCCACGAGGTTGGTGCCCTTGCCCACCTGCGTCGCCGAATCCGCGGTCAGTGCGTAGGGCTGGTTGCGCGCGTCGATGCCGGTATAGCGGGGCCGCACCATGCGCAACTGGTCGATCTCGTCCTTGCTGACGCTGGCGAAGCCGAGGGGGATGCGGTCGTTGCGCGGATTGATCTGGGGCCAGATGGCGACGACGCCGATCAGGATCGCGGCGACCGACGGCAGCCCCAGCTTGAGCCAGCGCATCAGGTGGCCGTAGCGCGCCGTCGCACGCGCGACGGTCGGCCGCCCAAGGCCGTAATCGCGCGCCAGGAATGTGCCTGCCGAGTTCTTGGGCGGGACCGCTTTCGCGGGTTCGGGTGCCATCGCGGTCAGGCGACGCCGGCCCGCAAGCAGTCGTGCAGGCGGACGATGCCGACGGGCGCGCCGTCCTTCACCACGAACAGGTTGGTGATCGAGCGCGCGTTCATGAGGCCGATGGCTTCCGACGCCAATGCTTGCGGACGGATGGTCTTGGGGCGCCGCGTCATCACAGCACCCGCGGTCATCTTCAACAGGTCGGGGCCCAGATGCCGGCGCAGATCGCCGTCGGTGATGATGCCGGCCAAGCGGCCCGCGGCGGTGACGATGCCGACGCAGCCGAAGGTCTTGGCCGTCATGGTCAGGATGGCTTCCGACATGCTGGCGTCGGGCGGCAGCAGCGGCATCTCGTCGCCGGTGCGCATCAGGTCCGAGACGCGCAACAGCGTCTGGCCCAGCTTGCCGCCGGGATGCAGGACCTGGAAATCGGAACTGGAGAAACCTTTGCGTTCCAGAAGCGCGACCGCGATGGCGTCGCCCAGCGCCAGCATCATGGTCGTCGAGGTGGTCGGCGCCAGGCCCATCGGGCAGGCCTCGGGGCTGGGCGGCAAGACGAGCGTCACGTCGGCATGGTCGGCCAGGGCGCTGCGCGCCTTGCTGGTGATGCCGATGAGGGGGATCGAGAAACGGCGCGAATAGGTCAGAAGATCGGTCAGTTCGACGGTCTCGCCCGAATTGGACAGGGCGATGATCGAATCCGCGTGCGTCACCATGCCCAGGTCGCCATGGCTGGCTTCGGCCGGGTGGACGAAGACGGCGGGGGTGCCGACCGAGGCCAGGGTGGCGGCGATCTTGTGGGCGATGTGGCCGCTCTTGCCCATGCCGGTCACGACGACGCGGCCGGTGGTCGAGGCCAACAGGTCGATCGCTTCCTTGAATTTGCCGTCCAGCACCCGCGCCAGATTACGGATGCCGTCCGCCTCCAGGCGCAGGACGCGCTCGGCCGACTTGAGGTCGGCGTCCACGGCGGTCTTTTTTCGGGTCTTGGCGCTCACTGTCGGTCTATCCGCGCTGCCAAAGGGCCTGGGTCGCGAATCCGGCGCGCCGGTGCTGGGGCTTACCCTATCCCGGAGCCCCCGCTTATCGCGTTTTGCAGTATGCCCAGGGCTAGGTAACGCGTCAAATAAGGCCGGATTTTGGCCGCTTTCCCAGGGGTCAGTGGGCGAAGATGTCGTCTTCGCGCCAGCCCGCCAGATCCAGCTCGGCCCGGACGGGGAGGAAAGCAAAACTTGCGGCCGCGAGGCGGGCCCGGCCTTCGCGCTCCAGCATCCGGTCCAGCTTGGCCTTCAGCGCATGCAGGTGCCGGACGTCCGAGGCCGCGTACTCGATCTGCTCGGGCGTCAGGGTTTCCGCGCCCCAGTCCGAGGATTGCTGCTGCTTGGAGATTTCGAGGCCCAGCAGCTCGCGGCACAGATCCTTGAGCCCGTGCCGGTCGGTGTAGGTGCGCGCCAGGCGCGAGGCGATCTTGGTGCAATAGATGGGGGCGGTCAGGACGCCCAGATAGCGCTTCATCACCGCGACATCGAAGCGGGCGAAGTGGAACAGCTTGAGGGTTTTCGGGTCGGCCAGAAGCGCGGCCAGGTTCTTGGCGTCGTAATGGCCCGGCCGGAAGCGGACCAGATGGCAGTTGCCGTCGCCGCCCGAAAGCTGGGCCAGGCACAGCCGGTCCCGCGCCGGATCCAGGCCCATCGTCTCGGTGTCGATAGCGACGATGGGCCCGAGATCGAGGCCGGCCGGCAAGTCGCCTTCGTGGACCTGGACGGTCATGGGCGGCCCCCGCGTCTTATGACGCGCCGCCGTATCGCGATCGCTCGCGAACGGCCTTGCGCGAATGGTGCCCAGGAGAAGACTCGAACTTCCACGAGCTTGCGCCCACAGGTACCTGAAACCTGCGCGTCTACCAATTCCGCCACCTGGGCGATGCGGGGCGTTTGGGTATCCCCTGCCGGGGGGTGTGTCAACGTCCTTTTCGGGATGCGCGCGCGGGCCAGACGATATAGAAATCGCGGCGCAGCGCGCCCGATCCGCTCGGTTGCAGCGCGCGAGGGGACCCCAAGGTGGCTACGCGCATGGAAGCGCTTTCAAGATATCGCCGCGTCACGGTGTTCGGCGGCTCCGGATTCATCGGCCGTCATATCGTGAAACGGTTGGCCAGCGCGGGCTGCGTCGTCCGCGTGGCGGTGCGCGATCCGGAAGGGGCCGCGTTCCTGAAGCCCATGGGAAATGTGGGCCAAGTGGTTCCCGTCCTGGCCGATCTGAACGACGAACGGCTGGTCGCGGCCGCGGTCCACGGCGCGGACGCGGTGATCAACCTCGTCGGGATTCTTTACGAGCGCGGCGCCCAGGGTTTCGACGCCGTCCATGTCGAGGGCGCGCGCCGTATCGCCGCCGCGGCCAAGACGGCAGGCGTGGCGCGCCTGATCCAGATGTCGGCGCTGGGTGCGGGCCGCGATTCGATTTCGCACTACGCGCGTAGTAAGGCCGCGGGTGAAGAGGCCGTGCGCGCGGCCTTCCCCGAGGCCACCATCATGCGGCCGAGCGTCGTGTTCGGGCCGGAGGACGATTTCTTCAACCGCTTCGCCGTGCTGGCGCGGCTTCTGCCCGCGCTGCCCGTGTTCGGCGCCGAGCCGCGCTGCGCCGGTTGCTTCCCGCCCAAGATCGATCTGTGGGGCCGGGGTGGCACGCACATGCAGCCGGTCTATGTCGGCGATGTGGCCGACGCGTTCATCCAGGCGCTGGCCGACCCCGGCACCAAGGGCCGCACCTATGAGCTGGGCGGTCCGCGCGTCTATTCCTTCAAGCAACTGATGGAACTGGTCCTGGCCGAAACCCGGCGCAAGCGCCTCCTGATCCCGGTGCCGCTGTGGGTCGCCGCGATCAAGGCCACATTCCTGGGCCTGTTGCCCAAGCCGCCCTTGACCCTCGACCAGGTCTGGCTGCTGCGGCAGGACAACGTGGTGTCGCCCAACGCCTCGGGGCTGGCGGAGCTGGGCATCGAGGCCACGGCGGCCGAGGCCATCCTGCCGCTTTACCTGGACCGCTACCGGGTCAAAGGGCGTTTCGCGGCCTGATTCGGCGGCTCCGGCAGAAAAATCCGCGTTAAAAAGGCCTATTCCCCCAACTTTCCTCTCGCGCGGTCCCGGCGGTTTGCTTAGTCTGGTGGATCGTATTGCGATGCAACATGGGGAACCGGGGGCGCGCCATGCCGACCGGAATGCTCAAATTCGTGAAACAGCCGCGCGTCACGCCCGACAAGCGCGAGGCGGAAGCGCGCCGTCACGACTTCGGCGAAATCTATGTCGAGTACGATCCCGCGCGCGCGGCCGAGCAGGCGTCGCGCTGCTCGCAATGCGGGATTCCGTTCTGCCAGAATCATTGCCCGCTGCATAACAACATCCCGGACTGGCTGATGCTGGCTTCGGCCGGACGGCTGGAGGAAGCCTACGAGCTGTCCTCGGCCACCAACAACATGCCCGAGATCTGCGGCCGCATCTGTCCGCAGGACCGGTTGTGCGAAGGCAACTGCGTCATCGAGCAGTCGGGCCACGGCACCGTCACCATCGGTGCCGTCGAGAAATACATCACCGAGGTCGCGTGGCAGAAAGGCTGGGTCAAAGGCCCCGCGCCGCGCGAGGAGCGCGGCCAGAGCATCGGCGTGATCGGCGGCGGCCCGGCGGGCATGGCCGCGGCCGAAGAGCTGCGCCGCCGCGGCTATGCGGTCGACGTCTACGAGCGCCACGACCGTGTCGGCGGCCTGCTGGTCTACGGCATTCCCAACTTCAAGCTGGAGAAGAGCGTGGTCGCGCGCCGCGTCGAACTCCTGGAGAAGTCGGGCATCCGCTTCCATGTGAATTTCGAGGTGGGCCGCGACGCCTCGCTGGCCGAGCTGCGCCAGCGTCACGACGCGATCCTGATCGCGACCGGCGTCTACCAGGCGTTGGAGCTGGGCGTGCCCGGCGTCGGCTTGGGCAACGTCGTCCAGGCGCTCGACTATCTGATCGCGTCGAACCGCACGGGCCTCGGCGATTCCGTGCCCGCGTTCGAAAGCGGCCTGCTGGATGCGGCGGGCAAGCGCATCGTCGTCATCGGTGGCGGCGACACGGCGATGGATTGCGTGCGCACCGCGGTGCGCCAGGGCGCGGCCTCCGTGCGCTGCCTCTACCGCCGCGACCGCGGCAACATGCCCGGCTCCCAGCGCGAGGTGCGCCACGCCGAGGAAGAGGGCGTCGAATTCATGTGGCTGTCGCAGCCGGAAGCGCTGCTCGGCGACGACAACGTGCGCGCGGTGCGCGCGCTGCGCACCCATCTGGGCGTGGCCGATCCGTCGGGCCGCCAGCCGCCGGTGCCGGTCGAAGGCTCGCAGTTTCCGGTCGACGCCGATCTCGTCATCAAGGCGCTGGGCTTCGAGCCCGAGGATTTGCGCGGCGCCTTCGCAAGCCCCGAGCTGGCCATCACCCGCCGCGGCACCGTGCGCGTCGAATTCTCGTCGATGATGACCAACCTGGACGGCGTCTTCGCCGCCGGCGACATCACCCGCGGCGCCTCGCTCGTGGTGTGGGCCATCCGCGA
This sequence comes from Alphaproteobacteria bacterium, assembly GCA_026400755.1. Taxonomy (GTDB): domain Bacteria; phylum Pseudomonadota; class Alphaproteobacteria; order CADEGL01; family CADEGL01; genus CADEGL01. Next base: position 10,167 of record JAPLOM010000005.1, on the reverse strand, counting down.
CGGACGCGAGGCGGCGGCCGGCATCCACGCCTATCTCGAGGCCAAGACCGCGGCGCGGCCCGATGCCAACACCCGCGCGGTGGCGTGACGCCATGACGATTCGCAACGAGGGCGAGCGCTTCGTCGCGGAATGGCACGCGAACGCCGACCATCTGGCCAAGCACGGTCTTTACGATCCCGCCGAGGAACGCGATTCCTGCGGCGTCGGCCTCGTGGTCGCGGTCGACGGCAAGCCGCGCCGCTCGGTGGTCGAGGCCGGCATCACGGCGTTGAAATGCCTGTGGCATCGCGGCGCGGTCGATGCCGACGGCAAGACCGGCGACGGCGCGGGCATCCACGTCCAGATCCCGCAGGATTTTTATAAAGAGCACGTGCGCCGGATGGGCCACGAGCCGCGCGAAGGCCGCCTGGCCGTCGGCATGATCTTCCTGCCGCGCACCGACCTGGCTGCGCAGGAACGCTGCCGCTGCATCGTCGAAGCCGAGATCCTGAATTTCGGTTACCGCATCTATGGCTGGCGCCAGGTGCCCATCAACGTGGGCGTCACCGGCGAGAAGGCCAACGCCTCGCGGCCCGAGATCGAGCAGATCATCATCTACAACAACCGCGGCGTGACCGACCGGCTGTTCGAGCGCGACCTCTACATCATCCGCCGCCGCATCGAGAAGGCGGCGCTGCAGGAGACCATCAAGGAGTTCTACATCTGCTCCTTGTCCTGCCGCTCGGTCATCTACAAGGGCATGTTCCTGGCCGAGCAGTTGACGGCCTTCTATCCCGACCTGCTCGACGAACGCTTCGTCTCGAACTTCGCCATCTATCACCAGCGCTATTCGACCAACACGTTCCCGACCTGGCCGTTGGCCCAGCCGTTCCGCGTCATCGCGCACAACGGCGAGATCAACACGCTGCTCGGCAACGTGAATTGGATGAAGGCGCACGAGCCGCGGATGGCGCACGAGTTCTTCGGCGAATACATGGACGACCTGAAGCCGCTGATCCAGCCGGGCGGGTCGGACTCGGCCGCGCTCGACGCGGTGTTCGAGGTGATGGCGCGGTCCTTGCGCTCCCTCCCGCTCGTGAAGGCCATGCTGATGCCCGAGGCGTGGACGGCGGAATCGCCGATCCCCCAGGCGCACAAGGATCTCTACGCCTATGCCAACGCGGTGATGGAGCCGTGGGACGGCCCGGCCGCGATCGCGGCTTTCGGCGGCGTCTGGGCGCTGGCCGGCATGGACCGCAACGGCCTGCGTCCCTTGCGCTACACGCTGACGCGCGACGGCTTGCTGGTCGTCGGCTCCGAGACGGGCATGGTGCGGCTCGAGGAATCCGACATCGTCGAGAAGGGCCGTGTCGGTCCGGGCCAGATGATCGCCGTCAACCTGGCCGAAGGTAAGCTCTATCGCGACCGCGAGCTGAAGGACTGGATGGCGTCCCAGCAGCCCTTCGGCGATTGGACCGGGAACATCCGGCAGATCGACAGCCTGATCCGCAACGACGCGGAAGAGCCGCTGGAGTTCGCGCCCGAGGAAATCCGCCGCCGCCAGCACGCGGCCGGCTGGTCGCTCGAGGATCTGGAGCTTGTCCTGCAGCCCATGGCCGAGGAGGGCAAGGAGCCCATCGGCTCCATGGGCGACCATTCGCCCTTGGCCGTGTTGTCCGAGCGCTATCGCGGCCTGCACCATTTCTTCCGGCAGAATTTCAGCCAGGTGACCAACCCGGCCATCGATTCGCTGCGCGAGCGGCAGGTGATGAGCCTCAAGACGCGCCTCGGTAACCTCGGCAACATCCTGGCCGAGAGCGAGACGCAGTGCCGCATCCTGCAGCTCGATTCGCCCGTGCTGTCGAACGTCGAGTTCGACGCCATGCGCGACTATATGGGCGACACGGCGGTCGAGATCGATTGCACCTTCGACGCCGATGGCGGCGAGGACGCGCTGCGCACGGCCTTGGAGCGCGCGCGGCGGGAATCGGAAGAGGCCGTCCGCAACGGCGCCGAACACGTCATCCTGTCCGATAAGGCGCAGTCGGCATCGCGCGCTTCGATCCCCATGATCCTCGCGACCGGCGCCGTTCACAGCCATCTCGTGCGCCGCAGCCTGCGCACCTATACCTCGATCAACGTGCGCGCGGGCGAGTGCATGGACGTGCACTACGCGGCCGTCCTGATCGGCGTGGGTGCGACGACCGTGAACGCCTATCTGGCGCAAGAGACGCTGGCCGACCGTCACCGCCGCGGGCTTCTGCCCGGCCGCACGCTCAAGGACTGCATCCGCGCCTACAAGAACGCGGTGGATCAGGGCCTGCTGAAGATCATGTCCAAGATGGGCATCTCGGTAATCAGCTCGTACCGCGGCGGCTACAACTTCGAGGCCATGGGCCTGTCGCGGACGCTGGTGGCCGAGTTCTTCCCGGGCATGCCCTCGCGCATCTCGGGCATCGGCCTGTCGGGCATCCAGCGCAAGGCGCTGGAGCTGCACCGCCGCGCGTTCGGCCTCGATGCGACGCCCTTGCCCATCGGCGGTTTCTACCGCTATCGCCGGGGCGGCGAGACGCATGCCTTCGAAGGCCACCTGATCCACCTCTTACAGGCGGCGGTCTCGTCGGATTCCTATTCCGCGTTCAAGAAATACAGCGCCGCCGTGCGCGAAATGCCGCCGACGCAGTTGCGCGATTTGTGGGAGTTCGCGCCGGACCGTCAGGCCATTTCGGTCGACGAGGTCGAATCGATCACCGAGATCCGCAAGCGCTTCATGACCGGCGGCATGTCCCACGGCTCGCTGTCGCTCGAGGCGCACGAGACGCTCGGCATCGCCATGAACCGGATCGGCGCGAAGTCGGATTCGGGCGAAGGCGGTGAGGGGGCGGAGCGGTTCAAGCCGCGCGAGAATGGCGACAACGCCAACTCCTCGATCAAGCAGATCGCCTCGGGCCGCTTCGGCGTGACCACCGAATATCTGAACAATTGCCGCGAGATCGAAATCAAGGTTTCGCAGGGCGCCAAGCCCGGTGAAGGCGGCCAGTTGATGGGCTTCAAGGTCAGCGAGGAGATCGCGCGGCTGCGTCACGCGACGCCCGGCGTTTCGCTGATCTCGCCGCCGCCGCACCACGACATCTATTCGATCGAGGATTTGTCGCAGCTCATCTACGACCTGAAGCAGGCCAATCCCGTGGCCTCGGTCTGCGTGAAGCTGGTCTCGAAGTCGGGCATCGGCACGGTCACGGCCGGCGTCGCCAAGGCCAAGGCCGACGTGATCCTGATTTCCGGCCACACCGGCGGTACGGGCGCCTCGCCGCTGTCCTCGATCAAGTTCGCGGGCACACCGTGGGAAATCGGCCTGTCCGAGGCCAATCAGGTCCTGACGCTCAATCGCCTGCGCCATCGCGTGAAGCTGCGCACCGACGGCGGCATCAAGACCGGCCGCGACGTCGTCATCGCCGCGATGCTGGGCGCCGAGGGGTTCGGCGTCGGTACGGCCGCGCTCGTGGCCATGGGCTGCCTGTTGGTCCGCCAATGCCACGCCAACACCTGCCCGGTCGGCATCTGCTCCCAGGACACGGAGCTGCGGAAGAAGTTCACCGGCACGCCGGAGAAGGTCGTCAACCTGTTCAGCTTCATCGCCGAAGAGGTGCGCGAAATCCTGGCTTCGCTCGGCTTCCGCTCGCTCAATGAAATCATCGGCCGCAGCGATCTGCTGTTCCAGGTTAACCGCGGCAGCGAATATCTCGACGACCTCGACTTGAACCCGCTTCTGGCCCAGGCCGATCCGGGCGAGCACGCGCGCTACTGCACCATCGAGGGCCGTAACGAGGTGCCCGACACGCTTGACGCCCAGATGATCGTCGACGCGAGTCCGGCGCTCGAGGGCGGCGAGAAGATGCAGCTCACCTACAATATCCGGAACACGCACCGCGCGATCGGCACGCGGCTTTCGGCCCTGATCACGCGCCGTTACGGCATGCGCGCTTTGCCAGCCGGCCATATCACCGTGCGCCTGCGCGGCTCGGCCGGCCAGTCGCTGGGCGCCTTCCTGGTCCAGGGCGTGTCGCTCGAGGTCTTCGGCGACGCCAACGACTATGTCGGTAAGGGCCTGTCGGGCGGCACCATCGTGCTGCGTCCGATGGTTTCGGCCGCCTTCCGCGCCAACGAAAACACCATCATCGGCAACACGGTGCTCTACGGCGCCACGGCCGGGCGGCTGTTCGCCGCGGGCCAGGCGGGCGAACGCTTCGCTGTGCGCAACTCGGGCGCCGAAGCCGTGGTCGAGGGCTGCGGCGCCAACGGCTGCGAATACATGACCGGCGGCACGGTCGCGATTCTGGGTTCGGTCGGCGACAATTTCGGCGCGGGCATGACCGGCGGCATGGCTTTCGTCTACGACGCGGACGGCATGTTCGAGCACCGCATCAATCCGGACACGGTCTTGGCCCAGCGTATCGAGACGCCGCATTGGGACGAGGTCTGCCGCGCCCTGATCGCCGAGCATGCGGCGCGCACGGGCTCCAACCTTGCCGCCGCGCTTCTCAACGCCTGGAGCGAGGAACGCGGCCGTTTCTGGCAGATCGTGCCGCGCGAGATGGTGGGCCGCCTGGCCCATCCGACCGCCTTGCCGCCCGCGGAGCGCCAGCGGGCCTAGTGCTGCTCGGCCTGTTTCCCCACAACAGGTTGGGGTACACTGGCCGCCGATGCGCACGCTCTACCATCTGTGGCTGTCGCCCTTCTCGCGCAAAGTCCGGGTCGCTCTCGCCGAAAAACGGCTCGAGTGCCAGCTTCAGGTCGAGAAGGTGTGGGAACGCCGCCCCGAATTCCTCGCCCTCAATCCCGCCGGCTGCGTGCCCGTCCTGGTCGAGGAAGACGGTCACGTCCTGGCCGATTCCTACGCCATCTGCGAATACCTGGATGAGACGCATGAGGCGCGGCCTCTCTACGGCACCGACCCGCGCGGCCGGGCCGAGGCACGGCGCCTGGCGGCCTGGTTCGACACCAAGTTTTCTCGCGAAGTGTCCGAACTGGTCCTGCGCGAAAAATTCATGAAGCGGTTCCTGGGCCTCGGCCAGCCCGAGGGCGCGTCGATCCGCGCCGGCCTCACCAATCTTCACTACCATCTCGACTACATCGGCTTCCTGGCCGAGCGCCGGAACTGGCTGGCGGGCGACCAGTTCACGCTGGCCGACATCGCCGCGGGCGCGCACATCTCGTGCATCGATTATCTCGGCGACGTGCCGTGGGAAGACCACCAGCCCGCGCGCGAATGGTACGCGCGGCTCAAGTCCCAGCCGAGCTTTCGTCCGATCCTCGCGGACCATATTCCCGGCGTGCCGCCGCCCAAGCATTACGCCGATCCGGATTTCTGATTCGCCGGCCACCGCGCATCGAATCAGCGCGTTGACGCAAACACCTCATAATCCGCCTGAAGACGAAGTGTTTTTGCCGCTCATTGGCTGTGAAAGCGATTCCAATTAGTTGTCGATGATTCGACAGATTCGACTCGCGATTCAGCGTCGAATGATTTGCGAATCAACGATTCACTTCGGTGCCGCCGCCGCCGCACGGGCGAGATTCGTTCCCGCCGTCTGTGCCGCGTTGCTGTCGGGCGCCAGGGATTTGACCGCGTTCCAATCCTCCATCGCGCCGCCGGTGTCGCCTGCCATCTGACGGAGGGTGCCGCGTTCGAGAAGAGCGTCGACATTCTTCGGGTTGATGGCGACGGCGCGATCGGCGTCGGCGCGCGCCGCGTCCGGCTGGTTGGTCTTGCGCAGGGCGGTCGCGCGCAGGGCCAGCACGTCGTCGCGGTCGGGCGCCTTCTTCAATGCCTCGGTCCAATCCCCGATCGCTTCCGGCAGCCGCCCGAGATTGGCGCGGAAGATGCCCCGGTCGGTCAGAAGGTCCGGGTCGCCCGGTCTGAGGGCGAGGGCGGTGTCGAGTTGCTTTTCCGCCATGTCGGGACGACCAGCCAGGAACCAGGCCTGGGAGGCCTGCTCCAAGGCCCCCATCTTCACGTCGCGCTTGGGCGTGGCTTCGGCCAGGGATTCGAAGCGCAGCGCGGCTTCCTGATAGCGCTTCATCTCGAACAGCGCGATGGCCGAGCAGTGCAGCGCAGGCGGGCCGCCACCCGAATTCTTCCAGGATTCCGCCGATTGCAGGGCAACGGCGGGGGAGTTCTTGGCGCTGTCGAGGCAGGCGACATAGCGCCTGGCCTCGGCCTCTTCCTTGGGATCGGCTTTCGGTGCGGCGGGTTGGCCCGGCGTCTTTTCAGGCTGTGCTTGCGGTTGGGCCGGCGCCGGTGTCGTTGTCTTTGGCTTGGTGTTCTTTCTCTTGGGATAGGGTAAGGGCGCGGTCGTCGACGTGGATTGCGCCCATGCGGGCGGTGCCGCGAAGGCCATCGCCAGGGCGGCTCCAAGGAAGATTCGAGAGAGGATTCGAGGGTGAATCACAGGGCACCTTGTGGCGTATTTCCCGTGATTGGTACAGTCCGCCCATGACTTCATCGCACAAACTGTTCTGTTTCGGTTTTGGCTACACGGCCGCCGCTCTGGCCGGCGCCCTGCGCGCGGAAGGCTGGTCGGTGGCGGGCACCTGCCGCGACGAAGCCAAGCGCGCGGCGCTGGCGGGGCAGGGGATCGAGGCCCATTTGTTCGGCCGCGACTGCCCGCTCGATCCGGCGGCGTTCCAGGGCGCGGACGCGGTGCTGGTCTCAATCCCGCCCGATGGCGAAGGCGATCCGGTTGCCGCGCTCCACGGCCAAGCGCTCGATGCGCGCTGGGTCGGCTACCTGTCGACGACCGGCGTCTATGGCGACCGGCAGGGCGGCTGGGTCGACGAGGACTCGGCGCGCGACGCGGTGAGTGCACGCGGCAAGCGGCGCGTCGCGGCGGAGGATGCCTGGCTCGCGCTTCACAAAAGCCATGGCGTGCCCGCGCATCTGTTTCGCCTGGCCGGCATCTACGGACCCGGGCGCAGCGCGCTCGATGCGGTGCGTGCCGGCACCGCGCGGCGCATCGACAAGCCGGGCCAAGTCTTCTCGCGCATCCATGTGCTCGACATCGTGCAAACCTTGCGCGTGTCCATCGCGAAACCTGCGCCGGGGCGCGCCTACAATCTGGCCGACGATTGCCCGGCACCGCCGCAGGATGTGATCGCCTATGCCTGCGAACTTCTGGGCACAGCGCTGCCGCCCCTCGTGCCCTTCGCGGAAACCCAGCTGTCCGAGATGGCGCGCAGCTTCTACGCCGAGTGCAAGCGCGTGCGGAACGGCCGAATCAAGTCGGAGCTGGGCGTTGCGCTGGCCTACCCCGACTACAAGGCGGGTCTGAAGGCCTTACGCGAATAGGGACGCGACCGTCGCGAACAAACGCTCCAGGTCGGCCGGCGTCGACAGCCGGTGATCGCCCTCTTTCGCGAAGATCACGTCCACGTCGGTCGATTCGAGCGCGCCCGCGAGTGCCAACGAGGTGTCCCACGGCACGTCCGGGTCCTTCATGCCGTGCAAGAGGCGCACGGGGCAGCGCAAGGGGATCGGCTTGCCGAGGAGGAGATGCCGCCGCCCGTCCTCGATCAGTCTGTGGGTGATGGCATAGGGCGCGGCGCTGTATTGCGAGGGCGCGCGATAGACGCCCTCCATCACGATCGTGCGCCGGATTTCGGGCGTGAACTCGTCCCACATGCGCGTCACGAAATCGGGCGCCGCGGCGATGCCGACGAGTGCGGCCACGCGCGCGGGCCGTGCCAAGGCCGCGAGGAGCATGATCCAGCCGCCCATGCTGGAGCCGACCAGGATCTGCGGCCCCTCGGTCAGTGCGTCCAACGCCGCGATGGCATCCTCGGACCAGACGCCGATCGAGCCATCCTCGAAGCGGCCGGAGGACTGGCCGTGCCCCTGGTAGTCGAAGCGCAGGAAGGCTTGGCCGCGCTTGCGGCAGAAATCCTCCAGCGCCACGGCCTTGGTGCCGGTCATGTCCGACATGAAGCCGCCCAGGAACATGACGCCCGGGCCCCGCCCGGGGCTGCGGTGATAGGCGATTGTGACGCCCTCGCCCCGTGTTAAGATTTGCGGCTTCTCCGTCATGTCAAACGATCATCCCCTCAGCACTCCGGACCGTGCGCAGTCTAGCACCGGCGGACCCTTGTCCGTGCTCCAGGTGTTGCCCGCGCTCGAGACGGGCGGCGCCGAGCGCGGCGCGGTCGACGTGGCCTGCGCGCTGGCTGCGGCGGGTGGGCGGGCCTTCGTGGCCAGCACCGGCGGGCGCATGGTGCGCGAGTTGGAGCGCAACGGCGTCAAGCACTTCGTCCTGCCGGTCAAGACCAAGAACCCCTTCATCATGCGCGCCAATGCCCGCCGTATCGCGCGCCTGGCCGAGTACTTGAAGGTCGACATCATCCACGCGCGCAGCCGGGCGCCGGCCTGGTCGGCCTATTGGGCCGCTGAGCGCACGGGGATCCCCTTCGTCACCACGGTGCACAGCCCCCATTCCGCGGGCGGCTTGAAGAAGCGCTACAACTCCTCGCTGGTGAAGGGCGAGCGCATCATCGCGATCTCCGATTTCATCGCCGATTACATCCACACCACCTATGGCCCCGTGCCGCCGCAGGTGCGCGTCATCCATCGCGGCGTCGATGTCGGCATCTTCGATCCCGTGCGCGTCGACGTGCCGCGAGTCATCAGCCTGGCGCGCGCCTGGGGCCTGCCCGACGGGCTGCCGGTGGTGATGCTGCCGGGCCGCCTGTCGCGCTGGAAAGGCCACGCGGTCCTGATCGAGGCGCTGGCGCGGCTGGGCACCAAGGATGTCTGCGGCTTGATCGTCGGCGCCGACCAGCGCGGGCCGCAATACCGGCGCGAGCTGGAGAAGCTGGCCGCCGCGCGCGGTCTCGGCGGCAACATGCGCCTCGTGCCCGACTGCCGCGACATGGCGGCCGCCTACATGCTGGCCGACGTGGTGGTCTCGGCTTCGACCAAGCCCGAGGCGTTCGGCCGCGTCATCACCGAGGCGCAGGCCATGGGCCGCCCCGTGATCGCGACCGATCATGGCGCCGCGCGCGAGACCATCGTTGAGGGCCGCACGGGCTGGACCGTGCCGCCCGGCGACGCCGATGCGCTGGCCGCGGCGCTGCGCTCGGCGCTGTCCCTCGATGCCGCCGCGCGCGATGCCTATGCGCGCGAATCCATCGTCCATGTCCGGCAGAACTTCTCGAAGGCCAAGATGTGCGGCGAGACGCTCGATCTCTACCGCGAAGTCGTGGCGGCACGGGCGGGCCGGACCGAACCGGCGTGACGATCCTCGTCATCAAGCTCGGCGCGCTGGGCGACTTCATCCAGGCCACGGGCCCCTTCGCCGCCATCCGCACGCATCACGCGGGCGAGCGCATCGTGCTTCTGACCATCGAGCCTTTCGCGAAGCTGGCGCAAGCGAGCGGATATTTCGACGACGTCTGGATCGATTCGCGTCCTCCCTGGTGGGACGTGCGCGGCTTCTTCGGCCTGCGCCTGCGCCTGCGCCGCGGCGGCTTCACCCGCGTCTACGATCTGCAAACCTCCGACCGCTCGGGCTGGTATTTCCGCCTGATGGGCGGGCGCGCCGAATGGTCGGGCATCGCATCCGGCGCCTCGCACCCCCACGTCAATCCCGCGCGCGACGCCATGCACACGATCGACCGCCAGCGCGAACAGCTTGCCATGGCCGGCATCGCGAACGTGCCGCCACCGGATGTCTCGTGGCTGCGTCCCAGCGTGGCACACTTGGCCTTGCCGCAGCGCTACGCGTTGCTCGTGCCGGGCGGGGCGGCGCACCGGCCGCAGAAACGTTGGCCCGCTGAACGCTATGCCGCGTTGGCACGCGTGCTGGCCTCGCGCGGCGTCACGCCGGTCTTGATCGGCGGCAAAGCCGAGGCCGAGGTGATGCGCGCGATCCGCGCCGCGGCGCCCGAGGCGCGCGACCTATCGGACCAGACCTCGCTGGCCGAAATCGCTTCGCTCGCGCGCGGCGCGGCCTGGGCCGTCGGTAACGACACCGGCCCCATGCATGTCATCGCGGCGGCGGGCTGTCCTGCGGTCGTGCTGTTCTCGAACGAATCCGACCCGGCCTTGTGTGCGCCGCGCGCGGGCGTGGGCGGCCCCGCGCCGGTCGTCCTGCGACGGATGTCGCTCGATGCGCTGACGGTGGATGAGGTGCTGG
>JAPLOM010000027.1:84574-127468 GCA_026400755.1 Alphaproteobacteria bacterium | reverse complement strand
TCTCGTCCATGGCCTGGCTCTGGCAATAGTGGCGGATAAAATCGTCCACCTGCTCGGTCGCGATCATGCCGGGCACGACCACGAAGCACATGATCTGCTCGTGGGCGAAGAAGCGCGCGATGCCGCGGGTCAGCGCCATCAGGCCGGCCTTGGATGCGCCGTCATGCAGGAAATCAGGCCGGTCACCGCGGAAGGCCGGGCGGCTCGACATGTTGATGATGGTGCCACCGCCAATCTTGCGGAATTGCGGCATGGCCAGGCGGCAAAGATGGGCCGCCGAGATCACGTTCACCCGCATGGATTCGGTCCAGGCGTGATCGAACTCCTCGAACGGCGAATCGAGCGCGGCCGACAGGCGCACGGCAGCGTTGTTGACCAGCACGTCGACCTTGCCCTTCCAGGCAACCGACTTCTCCCACAACGCGACAGGCGCCTTGGGGTCGGACAGGTCGGCTTGGACCAGATGGCATTTGCCCGCACCGACCTTCTTGGCCAGAGCCTCCGCTTCCTTGGCGCTGGCGTTGTAGTGGAGCGCAACGTCGGCGCCCGCGCCGACCAGAACCTCCACGATGCCAGCGCCGATGCCGCGGCTGCCGCCGGTCACCAGGATGACCTTGCCCGAAAGATCGATCATGTCCCCTCCCCCTGTTCGCTTTTGTCGTTTTCTTCCTTCAGCGTCTTGCGCCGCGGCCGGCGGCGCCCTTCCACCAGGCTGACGATCAGGCCGCGCATGGTGCGCACCTCTTGCTCCGACAGTTCGGCGCGCTCGAACATCGTCCGCAGATTGCGCACCATCGACGGCCGCTTTTCCGGATCGATGACGAAGCCGCTGGCGTCCAGCTCGCGCTCCAGATGCTCGAACATGGCGATCAGATCCTTGCGCGCGGCCGGCGGCGAGCGTTCGGGCAACTGGCGCGGCGGCGTGTCGTCGCCGGCCTGGAACCATTCATAGCCGATGATCATCACCGACTGGCCCAGGTTGAGCGAGGAGAAGCCAGGCGACAAGGGAATGGTGATGGCGATGTCGGCCAGCGCCACGTGGTCGTTGATCAGGCCCATGCGCTCGGGCCCGAACAAGATGCCGCAGGAATCGCCTGCTCCGATATGCGCGCGCAGTTCGGAGGCCGCCTGTCGCGCCGTCACCACGGACCGGTGCATGTCGCGCAGGCGCGCGGTTGCGGCATAGACGCGGTTGAGGTCGGCGATGGCGTCCTCGACCGAGCCGAACAGGCGCGCGCCGTTGATGATGGCGTCGGCGCCGGACGCGGCGGCCAGCGCCTTATCGTTGGGCCAGCCGTCACGCGGACGGACTAGGCGCAGATCGCTCAACCCGCAATTGTTCATGGCGCGGGCCGTGAAGCCGATGTTTTCGCCGAGCTGGGGCTCGACCAGCACGATCGCGGGGGCAGGCCCTGCGGCAACCGCCCGGCTGCGGTCGGTGCCGGTCACGGGGCGCGGGCGCCCTCGGCGCCGCCGCGGAACAGCTTGTAGGTCAGGCTGTCGTGCAGCGCGATGTAGGAGGCGTCGATGACGTTGCCCGACACGCCCACCGTGGACCAGCGCGCGCCGGTCTCGTCCGCGCTTTCGATCATCACGCGCGTGACGGCCGCCGTACCCTCGTTAGGCGTCAGGATGCGGACCTTGTAGTCCACCAGGCGCAAGTCCGACAAAGCAGGGTAATAGGGCAAAAGTGCCTTACGCAGCGCGGTGTCGAGCGCGTTCACGGGGCCGTTGCCTTCGGCCACGGTCATGACGTGGCCACCGTTCACGTCGACCTTGATGGTGGCCTCGGACAAGGTGATGACCTCGCCCTTGGCGTTCCAGCGCCGCTCGTCGATGACGCGGAAGCTGGCCAGCTTGAAGAACTCCGGCACCGATTCCAATGCGCGGCGGGCCAGAAGCTCGAAGCTCGCATCCGCCCCGTCGTAGGAATAGCCGTCGAACTCGCGCTGCTTCACGACCTCGATCAGCCCGCCAATCTTGGGATTCTTGGGATCGACCTCGAGGCCGATGTCGCGGAAGCGCGCCAGCATGTTGGAGCGGCCGGCCTGGTCCGAGATCACGATGTTGCGCTGGTTGCCGATCAGCTCGGGCGCAACGTGCTCATAGGTGCTCGGGTCCTTCTCGACCGCCGAGACGTGCAATCCGCCCTTGCCGCTCGTCGAGCACGCGCGAGACGTGGGTCAGATGGGTCAAGTCCGCCTTGGACAGGCCGACGTCGTAGCCCATTTTCAGCATCAGCGACGGAATGATCGAGATCAGATTAGCGTTGCCACAGCGTTCGCCCAGACCGTTGAGTGAGCCCTGGACCTGACGCACCCCCGCGCGCACGGCTGCCAGAGAGTTGGCGACCGCGTTCTCGGTGTCGTTGTGGCAATGGATGCCCAGATGCTTGCCGGGTATGCGCTTCGCCACTTCGGTGACGATGGCTTCCACCTCGTGCGGTAACGTGCCGCCGTTGGTGTCGCACAACACGATCCAGCGCGCGCCGGCCTTATACGCCACGTCCAGACACTGGAGCGCGTAGTCCAGATTGGCCTTGTAGCCGTCGAAGAAATGCTCGGCGTCGAACAGCACTTCGTCCGCCTTCGTCTTCGCGTGCGCGATGCTGTCGCGGATCATGGAAACGTTCTCGTCGCGTGAGACGCCCAGCGCCACGTCGACCTGGAAGTCCCAAGTCTTGCCGACCAGGCACACGCAGGGCGCCTTGGCGCCGAGCACGGCGCTGAGGCCGGGGTCGTTCTCCGCGCTGCGACCCGAGCGGCGGGTCATGCCGAAGGCCGACAGGCGCGCGCGCTTCAGCGCCGGCGGGTTGCCGAAGAAGGCGTCGTCGGTCGGATTGGCGCCGGGCCAACCGCCCTCGATGTAATCCACGCCCAGCCGGTCCAGCTCACGGGCGAGCGCCACCTTGTCCGCAACACCAAAATCGACGCCCTGGGTCTGGGCGCCGTCGCGCAACGTCACGTCGTAGAGATATACGCGCTCTTTGGTCATCTGGGTCCTGCGGGTGGCGCAGACTTTCACCACAGGGGCGCCGTTCCGTCAACGCCCCCGACGGGTAGTTTCGGCCAAAATCAGATGTTTAGACCCGCTTCCAGGTGGTCCCGCCGGCACCGTCCTCGAGCTCAACACCCTTGGACTTCAGCAGGTCCCTGAGCCGATCCGCTTCGGCGAACTGACGGGACTTACGCGCGGCGTTGCGCTGGGCGATCAAGCCCTCGATTTCAGCCACGTCCTCGGCTGGCGCCGTGCCCTGGAACCAGCGGGCGGGGTCTTGCGCGAGGAGCGCCAACTTACCGGCATTCGCGCGGAACGACGACGCCAAAGGCGCGATCTCCACCGGCATGGCGTTGAGGACACGCGTGGCCTGTCGGTCAAGCACCGAGAGGGCCAGCGGCGTGTTCAAATCGTCGAGCAACGCGGCTTCGAACTCCGCATCGCCCCCCGTGTCGCCCGGTACCGCGTCCGCAACGGCGGCGATATGAGCGCACGCGCGGTACCAGCGGTCGAGCCGCGTGCGCGCCTGCTTCATGGCGTCTTCGGTGAAGTCGAGCGGCTGGCGATAGTGGGTGCCGATCAGCACCAGGCGGATCACCTCGCCCGGCCAGCCCTTTTCCAACAGCTCTCGCACAGTGAAGAAATTGCCCAGCGACTTGGACATCTTCTCGCCGTTCACGACCAGATAGCCGTTATGCATCCAATAGCGCGCGAACGTGTCCGCGCCGTGGGCGCAGCAGCTTTGCGCGATCTCGTTCTCATGGTGCGGGAAGATCAGGTCGAGCCCACCGCCATGCAAGTCGAAGGGGAAACCCAGGAACTTCTCGGACATGGCCGAGCATTCGATATGCCAGCCCGGACGGCCGCGGCCCCATGGGCTGTCCCAACCTGGCTGATCCGCGACGCTGGGCTTCCACAAGGTGAAGTCGGCCGGATCGCGCTTATAGGGCGCTAAGTCCACCCGCGCGCCCGCCACCATCTCGTCGCGGTTGCGTCCCGACAGCCGGCCATAGTTGGGCATCGACGGCACGTTGAACAGAACGTGCTTCTCCGCTTCGTAGGCGTGGCCGCGGCGGATCAGCTCCTCGATGATCGCGACCATCTCGGGCACGGTCTCGGTCGCGCGCGGCTCGTGGGTCGGGCGCAGCGCGCCCAGCGCGCCCATGTCGGCGTGGAACGCGTCCTCGGTGCGGCGCGTAATCGAATCGATCGGCTCGCCGCTGGCCGCCGCCTTGGCCATGATCTTGTCGTCGATGTCCGTGATATTGCGCACGTAGACGACGTGCTGCTCGCCATAAAGCCGACGCAGCAAGCGGAACAGCACGTCGAAGACGACGACCGGGCGCGCATTGCCGATATGGGCCAGGTCATAGACCGTGGGGCCGCAGACATACATGCGCACACGCTTTTCATCGAGAGGCGCGAACGCCTCTTTCCGGCGCGCGATCGTGTTGTAGATGGTGAGCGCCACGGGAAATCCGCCGGTTCAGGCTGTCTTGCCGCCGAGGCGCGCGAGCGCGCGCGGACGGCCGATGAGGGGTAACAAATTCTTCACCTCGGGTCCATGATCGGCACCCGTCAGCGCCAGGCGCACCGGCATGAACAACCCCTTGCCCGACTTTCCCGTAGCCGCTTTCACGGCGCCGGTCCAGCCGCTCCAGGTGCGCTCGTCCCACGGCTCCTCGGGCAAAAGCTTGGCCGCCGCGGCCGTGAAGGCCGGATCGTCGATCACGGGCCGCACCTCGCCGTGGCAGACATCGTGCCACTGGCGCGCGTCCGCCAGCTTCTCCAGGTTGCCGCGCACGGCGAGCCAGAACCGCTCGTCCGCCTGTGCCATGCCCAGCGCGGCCAGGCGCACGGAGACAGCCTCATAGGGCAGAAGCGCCAGGACCTTCGCGTTCAAGATGCGCAGTTCGCCCAAGTCGAACTTCGGCCCGGCCCGGCCCAGGCGCGAAACCTCGAAGCCTTCGGAAAGCTCGTCGAGGCGGATGGCCGGCACGATGGGATCGGGCGAGCCCAACCGCGCCAGATAGGAGTTCACCGCCATGGCCTCGATGCCGTCCGCACGCATCTCGCCCAGCGACAGGCTGCCCAGCCGCTTCGACAGCCCCTGCCCGCCCGCGTCCGACATCAGCGGCAGATGGGCGAAGGTCGGCGCCTCGGCGCCAAGCGCGGGCGCGATCTGGGTCTGGGCCGCCGTAGTCGAGACATGATCTTCGCCGCGGATGACATGGGTGATGCCCATCTCGATATCGTCCACGGCCGAGCTGAGCGGAAACAGTGGCTGGCCGTCGCCGCGCACCAGGACGGGATCGTTCAGCTTGGCGCCGTCAAAGCGCCATTCGCCGTGGACCACGTCGTTCCAGACGATTTCCGTTCGCTCGATCAGAAAGCGCCAATGGGGCTTGCGCCCCTCGGCCTCCAGCTTGTGCTTTTCCTCGTCCGTCAGCTTGAGCGCGGCGCGGTCGTAGAGTGGCGGCTGGCCACGCGCGAGCTGGCGCTTGCGCTTGCGCTCCAGTTCCTCAGGCGTCTCGTAGCAAGGATAAAGCCGGCCAGCCTGGCGCAAACGATCCGCCGCTGCGGCATAGCGGTCCATGCGCGCGGACTGGCTTTCCGTCCGATCCCACAGAAGCCCTAGCCACGTCAGATCCTCGCGGATGGCCTCGGTGTATTCCTGGCGCGAACGTTCCGTATCGGTGTCGTCCACGCGCAGGATGAAGCTGCCGCTGTTTCGGCGCGCGAACAGCCAGTTCACCAACGCCACGCGCGCGTTGCCGACATGCATCCGCCCCGTCGGGCTGGGCGCGAAGCGGACGACGACGCTCATGTGCGGTCGGCGAAGCCGTTGACGATCGGATAGCGACGATCGCGGCCAAAGGCGCGGCGGGTGATCTTCACACCCGGCGGCGCCTGGCGCCGCTTGTATTCGGCACGCATCAGCATGGTCCACACGCGCGCGACCACCTCGCGCGGATGGCCGCGCTTGACCACCTCGTCCACCGGCATCTCGCCCTCGACCAGGCACGACAGGATGTCGTCCAACTGGGCATAGGGCGGCAGGGAATCTTGGTCGGTCTGGTTGGGCTTCAACTCGGCCGTCGGCGCGCGGGTCAGCACGTTCTCCGGGATCACCCGGCCTTCGGGGCCTAGCGCGCCGTCGGGCTTGGCCTGATTGCGCCAGCGCGACAGGGCATAGACCTCCATCTTGTAGACGTCTTTCAGGATCGCGTAGCCGCCGCACATGTCGCCATAGAGGGTCGCATAGCCGACCGACATCTCGGACTTGTTGCCAGTCGACAGAACCATGTGGCCGAACTTGTTGGACAGCGCCATCAGCGTCATGCCGCGCGCGCGCGCCTGGATGTTCTCCTCCGCCGTGTTCGGCGGCAACCCGTCGAACAACGGATTCAACATCGCGCCGAACGCTTCCATGGCGGGGCCGATAGAGACATTGTCGAGACGGATGCCGAGAAGCCGCGCGATCTCGGCCGCATCGTCCAGGCTTTCCTGCGACGTATAGGGCGACGGCATCATCACGCAGCGCACGTTCTTCGCACCCAGCGCGTCCACCGCCAACACCGCGGCCAATGCCGAATCGATGCCGCCCGACAAGCCGATCAGGACGCCGGGGAACCCATTCTTTCGCACATAGTCGCGCAAGCCTAAGACCAGCGCCTGATAGACGCCTTCATGCCCGTCCGGGGGCGGCTCGCGCCGCGTCTCCGCGCAAGACCAGGCACCGTCCGCGCCGCGCGTCCATTTCGTGACCAGCAGATCCTCGCGCCACGCTTTGGCCTGGGCGCGCAGGCTGCAATCGGCGCCCAGCACAAAGGACGCGCCGTCGAACACCAGTTCGTCCTGGCCGCCGACCTGGTTGACATAGAGCAGCGGCAGCTTCGATTCGGTCACGCGCGCGACGGACAGGTTCACGCGCTCATCGTGCTTGGCCGTCTCATAGGGCGAACCGTTGACGACGATCATCATCTCGGCGCCGGATTCCTCCAGGCACTCGGCCACCTCGGGCGTCCACATGTCTTCGCAGACCATGACGCCCAGGCGCACGCCGCGAAAGCTCATCGGCCCAGGCAAGGGGCCGGCCGTGAAGACCCGCTTTTCGTCGAAGACGCCGTAATTAGGCAAATCATGTTTGAGCCGTACGGCGGCGATTTTGCCGCCCTCCAACAGAAAGGCCGCGTTGTGCAGCGCGCCGTTCTCGACCCGGAGAGCGCCGACGATCATGGCCGGGCCGCCGTCCGCGGTGTCAGCGGCCAGCCCGTCGACCGCGGCGGCCGTGGCGGCCTGGAACGACGGACGCAGCACCAAGTCTTCCGGCGGATAGCCGCAGACGGTCAATTCGGTGAAGACGACCAGATCGGCGCCCACCGTCGCGGCCTCGGCCCGCTTGGCGCGGATGCGCGCCACGTTGCCAGCCAAATCGCCCACGGTCGGATTGACCTGGGCCAGGGCGATGGTGAGCGTATCGGTCATGGCGGGCACTATAAGGCGGGCTCGACGGAAGGCAATCGGGCGGGCTTTGCTGGCGCCCGCACGGGCGGGATTCTATAACCGGACCCCATGATCCTCCGCGGCAACCTGCCCCGCCTGGTCGAAACCGCCCGCGCAGGCATGCGCGTGCTGGACGTGGGCGGCTGGCAAAACCCCTTCGGCCCGGCCACCCACGTAATCGATCTAGGCCGCTATGAGACCCGTCAAAAACACGATTCCTTGCCCCCCGGCGAAGCCGAGCGGTTCACGGACGAGACCTGGCATATCCAGGATGTCTGCGCGGGCGGCTGGCCCTATCCCGACAAGTTCTTCGACTTCGCCATCTGCTCGCACTTGCTGGAAGACGTGCGCGAGCCGCTGGTGGTCTGCCGCGAACTGGCCCGCGTCGCCAAGCGCGGCTATGTCGAAGTGCCGAGCCGCGCGCGCGAGATCTTCGCCAAGGCGCGCTTCTTCGGCTTGCGCGCGTCCTTCGGCAACGTGCCAGAGGTCGGGTTCTATCATCATCGTTGGATGGTCGAGATCGAGGGCGCGCATCTGCGCTTCTTGCGCAAGACGCACCAGTTGGTCATGAACCGCGATTTCTGCCTGACGCGCCGCGAGCTGGGCCGGAAGATGACCGAAGCCGAAAGCGGCATCTGCCTGTGGTGGGACGGCGATTTCACCGCGGAAGAAATCTTCGAGGTTTCGGACCACGACCTGCGCGCGTTCAAGCGGCAGGCACTGGCGGCGTTGCGCCGCTAGCTACTTCTTGGGGCGCAGCAGGAACTCGCGGCCGACCTTCACGCGCGGCTCGCCGTCATAGGCCACGATGTCCGCGGTGGCATAGGTTTCGGTCCAGCGCTCAGGCAGGTAGGAGCCGGTGCCGATTACGTCGATGGGCGCGTTGGCCAGCGCCATGACGCGGCACTTCTCTGGCGTGAAGCCAGACGAGGCCACGATCTTGCACTTGCGGAAGCCTTCCTTGTCCAAGCTTTCGCGCATGTGCCAGACGGCGGCGGCGGAGACGCCGGTGCCGACCAGATAGCGCAACTCCGTTTCCGTCCAATAGCCGCGCACGGCTTCCGGCACATAGCGTTCCAGCACCGCATAGGCAGCCGGCGGATCGAGCCCCTCGACATAGCGGCCGCCGGGCGTGTCGATGCGCACGCCCAACTTGCCCGCCTCGACCAGATCGGGGAAACGGCGACAGACGGCGAGCGCGTCGGAGATCTCGCGGCCGAAATAGTCGACCAGCACGGTCAGCGGCTCATCCGGGAAGGTCTCGCGGAACATCTCGGCCGCGCGCACGGTCGAGCCGGCATAGCCGACCAGCGCATGGGGCATGGTGCCCAGGCCCTTCTTCTGGCCGAAGTAATGGGCGGTGGCGTCGGTCGCGTTGCCGACGAAGCCGATGGCGCCGACCTTGCGCTTGGCCGCTTCCGAACCGACCGAGGCCGCATAGGCCATGATGTCGGCCATCTCGGTGCCCGCGCAGTGGCGCGCGTCCATGGCCAAGAAAGCCACCTTGGGCAGGTCGACGCACATGGAATAGGCGTTGTAGGACGCGACGCAAGCCGGGCCGAGCTTCTGAAGATAAAGCGTCTCGAGATCAACCAGGTGCGAGAACGGCCCGGTCAGGTACAGCATGGGCTCGCCCGCGCCGACCCACTCGCCTTCCTGGTAGTTCAGCTCGATCTGGAAGGAAACGCCGCGCGCCGCCGCGATGCCGTTCAGCCAATCCACCATCAGGCGCGGTGTGCTCAGAACCGGGCGGCGCATGAACAGCGCGTAGGTCACCGTCTTGTCGCCGTAACGGCGGACGGTGGCCTTGCTCTTGTTGAAGTAGGCATCCGTCCAACGCGTGACGTCGTCGGCACCAGGCATGGGTACGCCTAGGGGATGGTTGGACGGATCGGCGGAGGGCGACTCAGGACGCGGCGGCGACGCGGCGTCGATCGAGTTCGCTCCGCTCGTGTTTGAGGGCTTCGGCGACAAGGAACGCGAGCTCCAAGGATTGCGAGGCATTCGGTGACGTCCTGGCCCGTCAGCTCCAGATGGATGCCGCCGGCATAGGTGCCCTCGGCCTGATGGACGGCGAAGAAGCCACGCACTTCGGCCAGGACGCGATCGAACGGACGGGTCTTGTAGCCGGTCGAAGACTTGATCGTATTGCCGTGCATGGGGTCGCAAGACCACACGACCGAGCGGCCTTCGCGATGAACCGCGCGGATCAACGGCGCCAGCTTGGTATCGACCTTGTCCGAGCCCATGCGCGCGATCAGCGTCAGGCGGCCGGGCTCGTTCTCCGGGTTCAAGACGTCGATCAGCTTCAACAATCCGTCCGGCTCCATGGATGGGCCGCATTTGAGGCCGATCGGGTTCTTCACGCCGCGCAGGAACTCGACATGCGCGCCGTCGATCTGGCGCGTGCGGTCGCCGATCCACAGCATGTGGGCCGAGACGTCGTACCAATCGCCGCTCGTCGAATCGACGCGCGTCAGCGCCTCCTCATACGGCAGCAGCAGCGCCTCGTGCGAGGTGAAGAAATCCGTCTCGCGGATCTGCGGCGTCGTCTCGGACGTAAGCCCGCACGCTTCCATGAAGTTGAGCGTTTCGGTCAGCCGGGCCGCCATTTCCTGGTAACGCGCGCCCTGGGGACTGCGGGAGACGAAGCCCATGTTCCAGCGATGCACCTGGTGCAGGTCGGCATAGCCGCCCTGGGCGAAGGCGCGCAGAAGGTTGAGCGTGGCCGCCGCCTGACTGTAGGCCAGCATCAGCCGTTCCGGGTCGGGCGTGCGCGACTCGGGCGTGAAATCCAGGTTGTTAACGATGTCGCCGCGATAGGCCGGCAACTCTACGTCGCCGATCTTCTCGGTCGGCGCCGAGCGCGGCTTGGCGAACTGGCCGGCCAGGCGGCCGACCTTCACCACCGGGCACGCGGCGCCATAGGTCAGCACCACGGCCATCTGCAGCAGGACGCGGAACGTGTCGCGGATGTTGTCGGGGTGGAATTCGGCGAAGCTTTCCGCACAGTCGCCGCCCTGAAGCAGAAAAGCCTTCCCGTCGGCGACCTTGGCCAAGGACGCCTTCAGCCGGCGCGCCTCGCCCGCGAAGACCAAAGGCGGCACCCGCCGGAGGCGCGTTTCCATCGCCTTCAGCGCGGCCGGGTCTGGATAGACCGGCGCTTGCTGCACGGGCTTTGCCCGCCAGCTATCGAGCTGCCATTTCTGGGCCAAAATCAGGCTCCTCCGCCTCGTGTCCCTGGGCTCGGGGCCTCGGGACGGTCGGGATAATAGGCGTAATTCGGGATTTTTCCAGGGGGCCCCCGGGCCGCCCTACTCCGCCGCCTTGGGGACCAGGTCGGGCACCTTGTCGCGCAGGGTGACGAATTCCTCGGCCGCCGTGGGGTGGATGCCGATGGTGCGGTCGAAGTCGGCCTTGGTCGCGCCCATCTTCACGGCGATGGCGATGCCCTGG
Source organism: Alphaproteobacteria bacterium (assembly GCA_026400755.1). Classification (GTDB taxonomy): domain Bacteria; phylum Pseudomonadota; class Alphaproteobacteria; order CADEGL01; family CADEGL01; genus CADEGL01. Next base: position 116,509 of record JAPLOM010000027.1, on the reverse strand, counting down.
ATGATCTCGGCGGCATCGGCCCCCACCATGTGGCAGCCCAGCACCCGGCCAGTTGCCGCGTCGACCACCATCTTCATCATGGTGCGTTCGTCGCGGCCCGTGAGCGTGTGCTTCAGCGGCTTGAACGAGGTGCGGTAGATGTCGACCTTCGCAAATTTCTTGCGCGCCTCTTCCTCGGTCAGGCCGACGACAGAGACGGTGGGCTGGCTGAACACCGCGGCCGCCACGTCCGAATGGTCGGACTTGGTCGGCGTGCCGTTGAACAGCGTCTCGGCCACGCACATGCCCTCGTGCAACGCCACCGGCGTCAGCGCGATGCGGTCGGTCACGTCGCCGATGGCATAGATGCTCTCGACATTGCTGCGCGAGTATTCGTCGACAACGACCTCGCCGTTCTTGCCGAGTTTCACGCCGGCCTTCTCCAGCCCCAAGCCCTTGGTGTTGGGCGAACGGCCCGTGGCGAACATGACCTGGTCGACCTCGATCGTATCGCCCGCGTCGGTATGCGCGAGCAGCGCGGCGCCCTTGCGCTCGATCTTGCTCAGGTTCGCGCCCGCGCGGATCTTGATGCCTTTCTTCGCGATCTCGACGGCCAGATGCTTGCGCACGTCCTCGTCGAAGCCGCGCAGCGGCAAATGCTGGCGATAGACCAGCGTGGTGTTAACGCCCAGGCCCGTGAAGATGCCGGCGAATTCCAGCGCGATATAGCCGCCGCCCAAGATGACGATACGCTTGGGCAGCGCGGGCAGGTCGAATGCCTGGTCGGAGACGATGCCCAGCTCGACGCCGGGAATCTCCGGCGTGTGCGGCCGGCCGCCGGTCGCAACCAGGATGTAGCGGGCCGTGTAGCTCTTGCCGCCGACCTTCACCGCATGCGGGCCTTCGACCGTGGCACGCCCGTCGATGCGCGTAACGCCGGAGCCGTCCAGCAGCTTGGCGTAGATGCCGTTGAGGCGGGTGATTTCCTTTTCCTTGGCCGCCACCAGACGCGACCAGTCGAACTTGGGCGCAGCCTTGTCCCAGCCGAAGCCCACTGCATCCTCGAAATCCTCGTGGAAGTGCGAGGCGTAGGCATAGAGCTTCTTCGGGATACAGCCGCGGTTGACGCAGGTGCCGCCCAGCCGGTCGTCGTCCGCGACGGCCACCTTGGCGCCGTAACGCGCGGCCCAGCGCGAAGCGCGCACGCCGCCCGAACCGGCGCCGATCACGAACAGGTCGAAGTCGTATGTGGCCATTGCTCGATCCCTAGAGACGAAAGCGGGCGCGGACCGAAGCCCGCGCCCGCGAACGGACGAAAGGGCGTGGTTCTTACGTGCCGACGCCACCCATGCAAACGTATTTGACCTCGAGGAAGTCGTCGATGCCGTACTTGGACCCCTCGCGGCCCAGACCCGATTCCTTCATGCCGCCGAACGGCGCCACTTCGGTCGAGATGATGCCTACATTTAAGCCGACGATGCCGTATTCCAAGGCCTCGGACACGCGCCAAGCGCGGCCCAGATCGCGCGTATAGAAATAGGACGCCAGGCCGAACTCGGTGTCGTTGGCCATCTTCACCACTTCGGCTTCTTCCTTGAAGCGGATGATCGGGGCCACCGGACCGAAGGTTTCTTCCTTCGTGATCTTCATACCGGCCTTCACGTCGGCCAGGATGGTCGGCTGGTAGAACGAGCCGCCCAGCGAATGGCGCTTGCCGCCCACCACGAGACGCGCGCCCTTGGAGACAGCGTCCTCGATATGCTCCTCGACCTTGTCGATCGCGGCCAGGTTGATCAGCGGGCCTTGGGTCACGCCGTCGTCCATGCCGTTGCCGACCTTGAGGCCGGAGACGGCCTGGGCCAGGCGCGAGACGAACTCGTCATAGATGCCATCCTGGGCATAGATGCGGTTCGCACAAACGCAAGTCTGGCCCATGTTGCGGAACTTGGACTGCATGGCGCCCTCGATGGCGGCGTCCATGTCCGCATCGTCGAAGACGATGAACGGCGCGTGGCCGCCCAGCTCCATCGACATCTTCTTCACGGTCCCGGCGCACTGTTGGATCAGCTGCTTGCCGATCTCGGTCGAGCCCGTGAAGGTAATCTTGCGGACGATGGGGTTCGAGGTCAGTTCGGCGCCGATCTCCTTGGCCGAACCTGTCACCACGTTGAACACGCCCTTGGGGACGCCGGCGCGCTCGGCCAGCTCGGCCAGAGCCAGCGCAGAATACGGCGTCTCCGACGCGGGCTTGCAGACGACCGTGCATCCGGCGGCCAGCGCCGGGCCGCACTTGCGCGTGATCATGGCGTTGGGGAAGTTCCACGGCGTGATGGCGCCGACGACGCCCACCGGCTCCTTGGTCACTATGATGCGGCGGCCGGCCATGGGCTGCGGAATGACGTCGCCATAGACGCGCTTGCCTTCCTCGGCGAACCACTCGATGAACGAGGCGCCGTAGATGATCTCGCCGCGTGATTCGGTCAGCGGCTTGCCCTGCTCCGCGGTCATGATACGGGCCAGGTCTTCCTTGTGCTGGATCATCAGCTCGAACCACTTACGCAGGATCGTGGCGCGATCCTTGGCGGTCTTGGCGCGCCAGCCGGGATAGGCAGCGTTCGCGGCCTCGATGGCGCGGCGCGTCTCCGCGGTGCCGGCGCGCGGCACGGTACCGATGGCGCCGCTGTCGACCGGGTTCGTGACCTTGATGGTCTGGCCGTTATCGGCATCGACCCAGGCGCCGTCGATGTAGCATTTCTGGCGCAGCAATTTCGGATCGTCGAGTTTCATGACCGCTCTCCTCGGGAGGTGTAAGGACAAATGATAGTGTCGCGCCGGGCAGGTGTTAACCCGCCCGGACCCGCGAATGTTTACAAGGGCTTAGCCTTCGGCGGCGCGCGCCGCGGCCATGGCGCCCATGCTGGTGAAGATAACGTCGGGTTTGGCGTTCGGATCGGGCGGCGGCGTGGCCCCCGAACCGGCCTTGTCGTGGCGGCGATTGATCCAGGCCGTCTTCAAGCCATAGGCGCGGCCCGGCACGATGTCGTGAAAGACGCTTTGCGCGGTGTGCAGAATCTGTGCCTTGGACACGCCCAGCTTCGCGACCTCTTTCTCCACATACTCGAAATTGCGCCGGTCGGGTTTATAAGAGCCCACGTCCTCGGCCGTCACCACCGCGTCGAAGATGTCGCCCAGCTTCTTGTTGGAGTGGGCGAAGGACGCGCGGTCGACGTTCGACAGGATGACCAGCTTGTAGTGTTTCTTTAGAGACTTCAGCGCCTCGACCGTGTCGGGAAACGCGGGCCAGTGTTGGATCGAATCGCCGAACTCGGCGGCCATCGCCGGATCGGGTTGCTTACCGTAATGCTTCGCGACCTCGCCATGCACCTTGGTTAGCACCTTGCGATAGTTGAGTGAAGGTTCCTTGGCTTCGACACCGGTTTCGATGCCGCCGAAGACGGAGAGAACCTGCTCGCGCCCGTCCTTCACGCCCGCCTTCTCGACCCACGGGCGGATCGCATTCCACAGGCCGGTCTCCCAATCGATCAACGTGCCATAGCAATCGAACGTCAGGGCCTTGAAGTCGGACAGCTTCATGGAACGCACTCCAATCGGTTGGGCGGAAGGCCGTAAGCTATTCGACCGTGACGCTCTTGGCCAGATTGCGCGGCTGGTCCACGTCCGTGCCTTTCAGGACGGCCACGTGATAGGCCAGAAGCTGCACGGGAATGGCGTAGAGGATCGGCGCCACGAACGGATCGACTTCGGGCAGTTCGACGGCGAACTCGACTTTGGTGCCGATGTTGCGCACGCCGTTCGCATCGGACAAGAGGATCACGCGGCCGCCGCGGGCAACCACCTCCTGCACGTTGGACGCGGTCTTTTCGTAGAGCGGCCCGCTGGGCGCAGCCACCACCACGGGCACGTCCTCGTCGATCAACGCGATCGGCCCGTGCTTCATCTCGCCGGCGGCATAGCCCTCGGCATGGATGTAGGAGATTTCCTTGAGCTTCAAGGCACCTTCGAGGGCCAGCGGGAACAGATTGCCGCGCGCGAGATACAGCACGTCGCGCGCCTGCATGACGAACTCGGCGATCTTCTGAATGGCCCCATCATTGTTCAGGATCTCGGCCGCGCGGGAGGGTACCTCGGTCAGCGCGGTGTAGAGCTGGATCTCCCGCGCGTGGTCGATGGCGCCGCGCGCCTTGGCGGTGGCGATGGCGAAGGCCGCCAGGACCGTGAGCTGGGTCGTAAAGGCCTTGGTCGAGGCCACACCGATTTCCGGACCCGCCAGAGTGGAAAGAACGACGTCGGATTCCCGCGCGACCGCGCTTTCAGGCACGTTCACAATACCGACGATGTGCTGGCCTTGGCTTTTCGCGTAACGCAGCGCCGCCAGCGTGTCGATCGTCTCACCGGACTGGGACACAAACAGCGCCGCGCCGCCTTCAGGCATGGGCGCCTCGCGGTAGCGGAACTCGGACGCGATGTCGGCCTCGACCGGCACGCGCGCGATCTGCTCCAGCCAGTATTTGCCCACGAGGCCCGCGAAGAAGGCCGTGCCGCAAGCCGAGATGGTGATGCGCGGCACCTTGCCCAGGTCGAACGGCAGCTTCGGCAGCCGAATGGAACGTTCGGCCGGATTCAGGAAGGACTGGAGCGTGTCGCCGATCACCGCCGGCTGCTCGAAGATTTCCTTCTGCATGTAGTGGCGGTACTGACCCTTGCCGACCATGGCGCCGGACAAGGCCGTCTGCTTGATCTCACGCTTCACGACCGCGTCGTTCGAGTCGTGGACCGTGGCGCCGGTGGGCGTCAGCTCGACCCAGTCGCCCTCTTCCATATAGCTGATGCGCTGGGTCAGCGGCGCGAGCGCCAACGCGTCCGAGCCCAGATACATCTCGCCGTCGCCGTAGCCGATGGCCAGCGGGCTGCCGCGCCGCGCGCCGATCATGAGGTCGTTGCGGCCGGAGAACAGGATGGCCAGGGCGAACGCGCCGTGCAGACGCTTCAACGCCTTGGCGACCGCTTCTTGCGGCGTCTTCTCGGTCTTCAACAGCTGGCTGATCAGGTGCGCGATAGCCTCGGTGTCGGTATCGCTCGTGAACGTGCAGCCGGCGGCCATCAGCTCGCGGCGCAGTTCCTGGAAATTCTCGATGATGCCGTTATGGACGACGGCCACGCTGTCGGTCGAGATCGGGTGCGCGTTGCGCTCGCTCGGGATGCCGTGCGTCGCCCAGCGCGTATGGCCGATGCCCGTCTTGCCCGGCAGCGGATCGCGCTCCAGGAGGGCGGCCAGGTTCTTCAGCTTGCCCTCGGCGCGGCGGCGCTCGATATGGCCGTTCACCAAGGTCGCGATACCGGCCGAATCGTAGCCGCGATATTCCAGGCGCTTGAGCCCGTCGACAAGCAACGGCGCCGCGTCGCCTTTGCCGATGATTCCGATGATTCCGCACATACGTTTCTAGCTTCCCTTCTTTCGCGCGGCCTTCTCGGCCTTCTTGCGTTCCCGGTAAGCCTTGGCCCAACCGGGAATCACGCGCATGTCGCCGCGCGCGGCGGCCAGCGCATTCGCCGGCACGTCCTTGGTGATGACGCTGCCCGCGCCCACGATGGCGCCGTCGCCGATCTTGACCGGCGCGACCAGCGCCGAGTTCGAACCGATGAAGGCGCCCTTACCGATATCGGTGTGCGACTTCAGAAAGCCGTCATAGTTGCAGGTGATGGTGCCCGCGCCCACGTTGGCGCCCGCGCCGACGCGCGCGTCGCCGAGATAGGTCAGGTGGTTGGCTTTGGCCCCGGCCTCGATCACCGTGGCCTTCACCTCGACGAAATTTCCGATATGCGCTTCCTTGCCCAAGACCGCGCCGGGCCGCAGCCGCGCGAAGGGACCGACGATGGCGCCCTTGCCGATCTTGGCGCCCTCGATATGGCAGAAGGCGCGGATCTCGACCTCGTCCGCCACGGTCACGCCAGGTCCGAAGATCACGTTGGGGCCGACGGTCACGTCCCGGCCGAGCCGGGTGTCGGCGGAGAAGAAGACGGAGGACGGGTCGATCAGGGTCGCGCCGTTTTCCATCGCCTTCGCGCGCAGGCGCGTCTGGATGACGGCCTCGGCCACGGCCTGCTCGCCGCGCGAGTTGACGCCAAGAAGCTCCTCCTCCGGCGCGCGCACGACGGCGCAGGGCAGGCCTTTCTTGCGCGCCAGCGCCACCACGTCGGTCAGGTAGTACTCGCCCTTGGCATTGTCGTTGCGCACCTTGGACAGGAGCGTGAACAGGAGCGTCGCATCCGCCGCCATCACGCCCGAGTTGCACAGGCGGATCGCGCGCTGCTGGGGCGTGGCGTCCTTGTATTCCACGATGGCGTCGAGGCCGCCCTTGGGCCCGAGCACGAGCCGGCCATAGGCGCCCGGATCAGCGGGCTCGAAACCCAGCACCACGACCGCCGCCCCTTTACGGCGCGCGGCCATCACGCGGCGCAACGTCTCCGTCGTCAGAAGCGGCGTATCGCCGTAAAGCACCAGCACGTCGCCCGCGAAACCCTTGAGCGCGTCTTTCGCGCAGAGGACGGCATGACCCGTGCCCAGTCGGTCCTTCTGGACCGCGGCGGGAACCGGCGAAACGGCCTCGGCCACCGATTCCATCTTGGGCCCGATGACGATCACGGCACGGTCGAGCTTGGCCGCGCGCACCGAGGCCAACAGATGCTCGATCATCGGCCGGCCGGCCAGCGCGTGCATGACCTTGGGCTTGCGCGATTTCATGCGCGTGCCCTTGCCGGCGGCCAAAATCACGGCGGCGGTTTTGCGTTGTGCCATCGCGCTGCTTTGCCTAGAACCGAGGTCTAATCCGTTGAATCGGGAAGGGAAATTGCCACGCCCCTCCCCTCCAGGCCAGTCACATATTGTTACGGATGTTTGCATGATCCGCGCCACAGCGCCAACGCCCCTCCCGGCGCTGGTCTTCGATCTGGACGGCACGCTGGTGGACAGCGCCCCGGACATCGGCGTCGCGGTCAACCGGCTGCTGCGCGAAGAGGGACACCCCGCGCTCGATCCGGCCGTGGTGATCTCGTTCGTCGGCGACGGCGCGACGCAACTGGTCCAGCGCGCCTTCGCGGTGTCTGGCCCGGCCCCGGAGGGCGTGGTGCTCGACACTCTCCTCGTCCGCTTCATGGCGCATTATCACGCAGCGCCCGCCGTCCTGACGAAGCCCTATGACGGCGTCGCGCCGGTTCTGACCCAGCTCAAGCAGGCCGGCCACAAGCTCGGCGTCTGTACCAACAAGCCGGATGCGCTGATCGAGGCCGTGCTGAAGGGCACGGGTCTCGCGCGGTACTTCGACGCGGCCGTGGGACCAGACAAGGTCTCGCGCCGCAAGCCCGATCCCGCCCATCTGCGCGCGACGCTGGACGCCATGGGCGTCGCCTCCGGCGCGCCCGCGATCATGATCGGCGACAGCATCAACGACGTGCGCGCGGCGCAAGGTGTGGGCCTGCCCTGCGTCTGCGTGACCTACGGCTATATCCAAGGACGGATCGAGGATTGGGGCGCCGATGCGCTGATAGACCGCTTCACCGATCTGCCGGAAGCCCTGCGGCAGTTGACCGGGTCGGTTTCTTGACAGGCTTAGCGCGCGGCTTCATTAATGCGCCTCCCATCGAGACCGGGCGCGTAGCTCAGCGGTAGAGCACTCGTTTCACATGCGAGGGGTCGCTGGTTCAATCCCAGCCGCGCCCACCATCCCCTCTGAGTTTGTTCACGTCCCACAGAAGGTTCGATAATTTTCCTCGGGATTGGGCTCGGTATAGGCTGCGAGTCCCGGACGTTCCTTGTAGGGCTTTACTAAAACATCCAGCAGCGCGTTGAACGGCGCTAAATCGCCCTTGCCGGCTGTCTCAAGAGCCGCTTCCACCAAATGATTGCGCGGGATGTAGGCGGGATTCGCGGTTTCCATCAGAAGCCGCGCCGCCGCATGATCACCCCGACGCGCGCGCCAGCGATCCCGCCAAGCAACAAAAACTTCCCCGCCGTAAATTCCCTCGCCGTCTCGCTCAACGGTCAACATCCGAAACGTATTGGTGTAGTCCGCTCGATGGCGTTCCATCCAGCCCAGCAAATCCTCGATCAGGGCCGTATCGCCCGCGTCTTCGCCGGACAGGCCCAACTTCCGTCGCATCATTGCCGCCCAGCGCGCCACGTAGAGTTCATCGAAGGCTTCGAGTTTCTCTCCGGCCAGCGCGACGCCTTTGTCCGTTTCCGCATCGATCAGAGGCAACAGCGCCTCGGCCAGGCGCGTGAGATTCCAACGCGCGATACCAGGCTGGTTGCCGAAGGCGTAGCGGCGGCCGTGATCGATTGAACTGAACGTGGTCGCGGGATCGTAAGTATCCATAAAGGCGCAGGGACCGTAATCGATGGTTTCACCCGAGATCGTCATGTTGTCCGTGTTCATGACGCCGTGGATGAAACCGACGCGCATCCAATTCACGATCAAATCGACTTGGCGCTCCATCACGGCCCACAGCAACGCCAGCGCGGGCGATTCGCTTCCTTTCAATTGAGGGTAATGCCGTTCAATGGCGTAATCGACCAGGGTGCGAAGCCCATCCATGTCCCGGCGCGCGGCGACATATTGGAATGTGCCGACGCGCAGATGACTGGCGGCCACACGGGTCAGCACAGCGCCCGGCAGGAAGCGCTCGCGATGCACCGCCTCTCCGGTCGCGACCACAGCCAGGCTGCGCGAAGTCGGAATGCCGAGCGCATGCATGGCCTCGCTGATGATGTATTCGCGCAGCATGGGGCCGAGCGCGGCGCGGCCGTCGCCCATGCGGGAGAAGGGCGTCGGTCCCGAACCCTTGAGCTGGATATCGACCCGCTGGCCGCGCGGCGTGATGTGCTCGCCCAGCACGATCGCCCGCCCGTCGCCTAGCATGGTGAAACCGCCGAACTGATGCCCGGCATAGGCTTGCGCCAGCGGCGCCGCATCATCCGGCAGGACGTTTCCGGCGAACACCGCGGCCAGCGCCTCCTCCGCGACCTCGCCAGGTTTCAAACCTAATTCCTGGGCCAATGCATGGTTGAATATAACGAGTTTCGGCGCTTTGACCGGCGTCGGCCCGAGGCGGGCATAGAACGCCTCGGGCAGGCGCACATAGCTATTGTCGAAGCGCCAATTGAGCCCGACCATCAGCTGCCTTTCGTCGGGATTCAGGCGGTGGCGCCCATGCGCGTCTGTTCGACGAAACTTTCCGTGGCGTCGTCGATGGCACGGCCCTTGCGGCCGCGCGGCTCATGGACGTAGAGCGTGTTCTTGTCGGTCTTGCCGTCGTGTGCGTGCGCCATCGACATCTTATACTTCACCGGGCGGGCGTGGTCGGCCATCTGCAGCTCGGGATTGTAGACGCTGTTGAACTTCCACAGCATCTTCACGAAGTTGGTTTGCCCGCGCAGCAGCAACTTAGCCGCGATAGCGGCCGTGCCCTTGGCTGCGGCCCAGCCCAGATGCTTCATGTTCAAGACCTGCTGGGTCTTCACCAGCTCGGCATAGAATTCGTGCAGCGGCAGCTTGGTCGGCAGCACGGCGTGCTGGATGTCGAACAGGCGGTAATCCTGCGTCGTGCGGCGGCGCCCCTCGGTGTGCCAGCTCTCCGTCCCCGGGTAAGGCGTGTTAATGCTGATGTTCACGATCTCGGGGATTTCCATGCACCATTCGCGCACGACCTTGAAGCGCTCAAGGTCCCAGTCCGGGTCACCGATGATGTTGATGGCGACCTGGATGCCCAGCTTGCGCGCGGCCTCCAGCGCCTCGAAATTCTGATTCAGGGTGATGCGCTTGCGATAGCGCTTCAGCCCTTCCTCGTCGATAGCCTCGAGGCCCAGGAACATGTAGGCGACACCCAGCTCCTTCCAGAACTTGAAGACGTCCAGATTGCGCAGCAGCACGTCGCCGCGCGTCTCGAGGTAGTACTGCTTCTTGATGCCCTTGCGCGCGATGGCCTCGCCGATGGCCATGCCGTGCTTGGACTGGATGAAGGAAACGTCGTCGACGATGAAAACGCCCGGCTCCTTGATGCGCGCCATGTCCTCGACCGCGCGCTCGGGGCTGACCGTCCGGTAGCTGCGGCCATAGAAGGTCCAGGCGCTGCAGAACGAACAGTCCCATGGGCAGCCGCGCGAGAACTCGATCGACGCCGCGGGATCCAGGACGCCGATGAAATACTTCTTCCGGTTGCGTAGAAGGTCGCGCGCCGGCATGAGGTCATCGAGGTTCTCGACGAAAATGGGCTTGGGGCCCTCACCCTCGGTGGTCACCACACCCGGCACCTCCAGGATCGCGCCGCGGTCCTCCTGCACGACCTGCAGCAGCTTGGCCACAACGGCCTCGCCTTCGCCCTTAAGGATGCAGTCGATGGCGCCTTCACCGTGCATGAGCATGTCGGGCGCCACGAAAGAGGCGCTATGCCCGCCGACAAAGATAAAGGCACGCGGCACGCGGACGCGCATATCCTTGGCCAAGTCGATCACCTCGGGCACGTTCGCGAGGTAGTTGCACGAAAAACAAATGGCGTCGGGCTGCCAGGAATCGACCAGTTTTTCGAGCGCGCGCGGCGATTCGGTTTGCAGATCCATGATGCGCACGTCGTGACCGGCGCGACGCAACTCTTCCGCCACCAGCTCCAGTCCGAGCGGCTCCAAGCGAAGATAGATTTTCGTATACATCAACGGGCCCGGATGGACCGCCAAGACCTTCATCGCAAACCTCGCATTCGCGCGCCGCAAGCGGCGTCTCTCAACGAGCGGAATGGACAATACACCATGCCGCTCGCCGCCAGCCCCGTTTTCATTAAACCGGACTTAGGGTTAAGGAACAAATCAAACCATCATTCGGGCAGATTGAGGGCGCAGTGCGCGCCGGGTGGGATGATCCACAACGGGTTCGATGCCGTATTGTTCCAGAGCGCTAACTTCGAGGCGGTAGCAATGGGAAGTGCGACCCGAATCGTGATCCTTTGCGCAAGCGTCTTGGCTGCCTGTTCGACGGTAAAACCATATGCCACGCAGGGTTATCGCGATGGCTACATCGCGGGATGTAGTTCCGGCCAGGTCTATGCCGGCAAATCAGGGCCCGAGGCGCCGCGCGACAATGCGCGCTATGGCACCGACGCGGACTACACCCAGGGTTGGAACGAAGGTCAGCAGGAGTGTTACACGCAGGCCATGGCTTCGTCGCGAAACTGGGGCGGCACCGGCGGACGCTGAGCTAGGCCGCCACCTCGCGCAGCTTGTAACGCTGCAGCTTGCCTGTCGCCGTGCGTGGCACGGCATCAACCGCGCGGAACTCGCGCGGCACTTTGTGAGGCATCAACCGTTCCGCCAACACGGCCCGCAGCGCCGCTAACGCCTCGTCCACATCGCCCATCAGCACAACATAGAGCGTGGTGCGCACCAGACCATTCTCGTCCGCGCGTCCAACCAGCGCGGCGTCGCGCACGCCAGCGACCGACAACGCAACCTCCTCCACCTCCGTGGGGCTGACCCATTGGCCCGCCACCTTGAGCAGATCGTCGGCGCGTCCCTCGTGATGCCAGAAACCGTCCGCGTCGACGCGATAGAGATCGCCGGTCGCGAACCAACCGTCGCGGAAGGCGCGCGAAGACGCCGCCGGCTGGTTCCAATAGTGCGTCGCGCAGGATTCGATCCGCGCCCACAGGATGCCGGGCTCTCCCACGGCGACGGGGTTGCCCACCGCATCGGCCAGCTTCACCTCCGCACCCGGCGCGGGCAGGCCCGACGCGCCGGGACGGATGCGGCCCGCGCCGTTGGTCAGCAGCATGTAGATGGTTTCCGACGCGCCCATGCCGTCCAAGATCGAAACGCCGGTACGCGCCAGCCACTGATCGTAGAGCGCAGGCGATAGGCGCTCGCCGGCCGACACATAGTGGCGCACGCGCCGGAACGCCGTGCCTTCAGTGACCCCGGCCGCGAGCAGACCGCGATAGAGCGTCGGCACCGAGAACATGATCGTGGGGCGGTGCCGCGCCACCACGGCGGCGACGGTGGTGGGATCGGACGGTGCATCATTCAGCACGGCGGCGGCCGACAAGCGCAGCGTTCCGAACAGGATGGTGCCCAGCGCATAGGCGAAGAACAATTTGGAGGTCGCATAAAGGATGTCGTTCGGACCCACGCCCAGGATTTCGCGTGGGTAGAGATCGGACGCCATGACGTCCCGGTGGCGATGGACGGCCGCCTTCAAACGGCCCGTGGTGCCCGAGGTATAGACCCAGAAGGCCATGTCGCCTTCCACGGTCGGCGCCGAATCATGGTGCACCGGCTGCGATGACATCGCGGTTTCGAAGGGCGCGTCCGGCGCTCCCGCCATGACAATCCGCGCCGCGCCGCCTACTGCCGAAATAGCGGCCTCGGCAACTGCACGGCTATCCTGATCGCACAGCACGAGACGCGCGCCGCTGTCGGCCGCGACATGGGCCAGGTCCTCTGCGGTCAAGCGCGGGTTCAAGGCCACCGCGACCGCGCCCATCTTCATCGCACCCAAATAGGCACAGACTAGAGTCGGTGTGTCCTTCAACAGGAACAGCACCCGCTCGCCCGCGCGCAGGCCGAACAAGGCCAGGGCATGGGCGGCGCGGGCCGTCTCCGCCTCCAGGGTGCCATAGGTCAGCGTCCGGTCGCGCCACAGGAAGGCAGGCCGACCGACGCGATCGGCAGTAGACGCCAGAAGAAAGTCAGTCGCGTTCATCGCGCCCACCTAGCACCGCGCAGGCGCGCCGGACAAGGCTTGCGTGCCCCGTGGCGGGCGGTCATGGTTTCGGCCGCCGCGCGAGGGCGCGGCGGTCTTCATTTTTCGGGGAGGGCGGCATGAAACTCGTGACATTCAAAGCCGGCGGCAAGGTGTCCTACGGCGCAATCGTGGAAGGCGGCATCGTCGACCTCAACCGACGTCTCCCCCATTCTTCGCTCAAGGCCGTGCTGGCCGCGGGCGCGTTGGACCAGGCACGCAAGGCGGTGGAAAGCTCGAAACCTGACGTGAAGCTCGAGGACATCACCTACCTGCCTCCGATCCCGGATCCCGACAAGATCATCTGCATCGGCCTCAACTACGACGAGCACCGCAAGGAGACCGGGCGCGACAAGACCTCGCATCCGACCCTGTTCACCCGCTTCGCCGACACGCAAGTGGGTCACGGCCAAGCCATCGTGAAGCCCAAGGTCTCGGACCAGCTCGACTATGAGGGCGAGTTGGCGGTCATCATCGGCAAGGCCGGCCGCCACGTCAGCCGCGAGAAGGCGCTGGAGCACGTCGCCGGCTATTCCTGCTACCACGACGGCAGCGTGCGCGACTGGCAGTACCAGACCACCCAGTTCGTGCCTGGCAAAAACTTCCCGGCCACCGGCGGCTTCGGCCCATGGATGGTAACGGCCGACGAAATCCCCGACCCGCAGAAACTGACCCTGGCCACGCGCCTGAACGGCAAGGAGGTCCAGCGCTCGGGCACCGACGTCATGATCTTCCCGATCCGGGAGCTGATCGCCTACATCACGACCTTCACCGAACTACGGCCTGGCGACGTGATCCCGACCGGAACGCCCTCCGGCGTCGGCTCCAAGCGCACCCCGCCCTTGTTCATGAAGCCGGGCGATGTGGCTGAGGTCGAGATTTCGGGCGTCGGCACCCTCAAGAACCCAATCATCAGCGAATAGGCGGAGCCAGCGATGATCCCGTTTCCCAAATCCGAGTTCGATGCGCGCATCGCCAAGGTGAAGGCAGCGATGCAGAAAGCCGGCGTCGACGTTCTGCTGTCGACCGACACGGCGAACCTCAACTACCTGACCGGCTATGACGGCTGGTCGTTCTATACCCCGCAGGCCGTGATCCTGGCCCTGGACGCGCCGGAGCCGATCTGGACCGGCCGCTTCATGGATTCCAAGGGCTGCGAGTTCACCACCTACCTGAAGCCCGACAACGTGCGCGGCTATCCGGACATCTATGTCCAGACGCCGGAGCGCCACGCCTCCAGCTTCATGGCCGAGATCCTGAAGGAGAAGGGCTGGGACAAGAAGCGCATCGGGCTCGAGATGGACTCGTTCTATTTCACGCCGCGCGCCTATGAAGAGTTCAAGCGCTCGTTGCCCAACGCCACCTGGGTCAACGCCGACCTGCTGGTGAACTGGGTCCGCATCGTGAAGTCGCCCGCCGAGATCAACTACATGAAGCAGGCGGCCAAGATCGTCGAGAAGATCATGGGCGTGGCTTACGACGTGATCGCGCCGGGCGTGCGCGAGTGTGATGCGGTGGCCAAGATCTCCGAGGCCCAGATCAGCGGCACCAAGGAATTCGGCGGCGACTATTCGGCCTTCGTGCCGCTGGTGATGCCCGAACCCAAGAGCGCCGCGCCGCATCTGACCTGGACGGACGAGCCGTTCCAGAACAACCGCGGCATCTGCCTGGAGCTATCGGCCGCGCGCTATCACTATCACAGCGTGCTCTGCCGCACGGTCCATCTAGGTAAGCCCAAGGACGAGCTGGTGAAGCTGGCGGAGGTCTGCAATGTGGCCATCGGCGAGGCGCTGGACGCGATCAAGCCGGGCCTGACCTGCGGCGAGGTTCACGCGGCCTGGAACAAGGTCATCGCCAAGCACGGCTACAGCAAGGAATCGCGCATCGGCTATTCGCTGGGCGTCAATTATCCACCCGATTGGGGCGAGCACACGGCCAGCCTGCGCCCCGGCGATAAAACGGTCCTGCAGCCCAACATGACCTTCCACATGGTCACGGGCATGTGGATGACGGGCTGGGGCTACGAGGTGAGCGAAAGCTGGCGTGTAACTGAGAAGGGCGCCGAAACGCTGGCCGTCGTTCCACGCGACCTGCACGTGAAGGCATAGAACCGGCGCGCGGCGCCTCGCCTATTTAGGCGACGGCGCCGTTCCGCCTTCCCAGGCCATGCGCTTGCGGTAGATCGTCGACGCGCTGATGCCAAGATGCGCGGCCGCGCGCGGAATATTGCCGCCGCATACTTCAATCGCCCGCTCGATGGCAAAGCGTTCCACCTCCCACAGGGGGCGGATCTGCTCCGGCGTCTCGGGCTGCGGAGTGGCGGACGCCGTTCCATCGCCCTCGCCCGCCGCGCGCGAGACGCTGCGCACCCCGACCGAGGCCGGGTCCACGCTGTTCAACGGCGGCGGCAGCATCTCCGGCACCACGATCTCGCCGTCGTTCAGCACGACGATGTTGCGCACGACGTTCTGCAACTGGCGCACGTTGCCCGGCCAGGTATAGGCCGCAAAGATAGCCTCGACTTGCGGCGCGTAAGTGGCGAAGCGCTTGCTCTCCTCGCGGGCGAAGTCGGTCAGGAACTTGCGCGCGATCAGCCTGACGTCGTCGTCGCGGTCGCGGTCGCGCAGCGGCGGAACCTGGATCGGAATGACGTGTAGACGATAGTAGAGGTCTTCGCGGAACCGGCCCGCCTCGACCTCGGCCAAGGGCGCGCGGTTGCTGGCGCAGACGAAGCGCACGTCGACCTTCTCCAAAGTCGTGCTGCCGACCTTCTGGAAGGTGCCGGTTTGGATGAAGCGCAGCAGCTTGGACTGCAGCCCCAGATCCATCTCGCAGATCTCGTCCAGAAACAGCGTGCCGCCGTTGGCCTTGGCGGCGGCGCCCAAGCGGTCGGCCACCGCGCCCGTGAAGGCGCCCTTCACGTGGCCGAAGATCTCGCTTTCCATCAGATCCTTCGGAATCGCGGCGCAGTTGAGCGCGACGAAGGATTCGTTGCGGCGCGGGCTTTGGCGGTGGATGGCCTCGGCGCAAACCTCCTTGCCGGTGCCGCTTTCCCCGGTGATGAAGACGGTCGCCTTGCTGGGCGCCGCGCTTTCGATCATGCGGTAGACGGCCTGCATGGACAGGGACGAGCCGACGAAGCCGAAATACTCGTCGCGGCCGAAATCTTCCTTATAGGTCTCGACCAGCTGGGTCAGGCGCCGCCGCTCGAGGGCGTTGCGCAGGGTGACCACCAGGCGCTCGGCATTGAACGGCTTGACCAGGAAGTCGAAGGCGCCGGCCCGCATGGCGGCGACCGCGTTGCTGATCGAACCGTGAGCGGTGATGACCACGACGGCCGAGCCCTGGTTGCGCGAGACCACTTCCTTAAGAATGTCCATGCCGTCCATGTCGGGCAGCATGAGATCCAAGAGGATCGCTTCCGGGGGCCGCTTGTTGATGAATTTCAGGGCATCGTTGCCGGTCTCGACATGGGTGACCGCCACGGGCTCGGACCTGAGATACTCCAGATAGACGCGCGCGACCGAGGGTGTGTCCTCGACAAGCAGAACCTGTGGCAATTGCGGTTCGTTCACGCGGCAGCCTCAGCTTTCCAACCACGCGACGGCCCGTGCGGCGCCCCTCTTTTTGCAATTCGCAAATTTATTCAGTTCGTTGAAAAATGCAACAAGAGAAAAAAGCTTGAAAATCCGACACTTTTTGAAGACTCCTCAAAATATGGCGGGCGGCCTTGCACTGGTTCTGCCAACTCTGATGAGTTCGGTGTGACTTTCAGCAAAAGGGGTAAAGAAAATTAAGGTTCCAAATATAACCAGCTGCCAAGCGCGAACTGGAAGCAATCCATTAAACGCCCACGCGCTCGATGCCTCTCGCAAGAAGCCCACACCCGAAAGGCTGACCGCGTGGATTGAAAGTGGTTCGTGCTGCCGCTTCACTTATGATCCGCCCACACGTGGCTTGGGCCGATAAAGTACCTCGACACGGATACGCCTGAGGAAAGATCGGAATGACCATCGCAGACCGCCGCGCGCTCACGGACGCGGTTTCCGCCCTGGCGCTCGAAGCGGCCGCGGCGATCATGAAAATCTACGAAGGCTCCATCGAGGTCACGACCAAGGCCGATAAGTCGCCTGTCACGGACGCTGACCGCGCCGCCGAGGAGATCATCCTCACCGGCCTGAAGCGCCTGACACCCAGCATCCCCACCGTCTCGGAGGAGGCCGTTTCGGACCATGGCCTGCCGCAGAATGTCGGCACGCGCTTTTGGCTGGTCGACCCGTTGGACGGCACGCGCGAGTTCATTTCCCGCAACGGCGAGTTCACCGTGAACATCGCCTTGATCGAGGACCGGCGCCCGACCCTCGGCGTTCTCTTGGCGCCAGCCAAAGGAAGCGGGCTGCTCTATGCGGGCCACGGCCCGGGCACGGCGACCTTGGCGCAAGGCCGCGGCACGCCTCGCCCGATCTCCGCCCGCGCCGCGCCGCGCGACGGGCTGACCGTGCTCGTCAGCCGCTCCCACTCCGAAAAGGCCACGGTCGACGCGTTCCTGGCGCCCTATCCGGTGCGCGAACGCCTGCCCGTGGGCAGCGCGCTGAAATTCGGCGTCCTGGCCGAAGGCGCTGGCGATCTCTATCCGCGCCTGGGCCGCACCATGGAGTGGGACACGGCCGCGGGCCACGCCGTGCTAATCGCGGCAGGTGGCCGGGTCGAAACGCTGGAAGGTAACGAGTTCCTCTATGCCAAACCGGGTTTCGAGAACCCACACTTCGTCGCCCACGGGCGGGGTTGAGCGCGGCGCGCTAGACTGGCTGCCGTGAGCGATCCGTCCGCAACGCCGCGAATCCTGACCGCCTCGCCCGACGCCGTCGCCGAGGCCGGACGGTTGTTGCGCGCAGGCAAGCTCGTTGCCCTGCCGACCGAGACGGTCTACGGCCTGGCCGGCGACGCGACCGACGAACGCGCCGTCGCCGCCATCTTCGCCGCCAAGGGGCGGCCGCAGTTCAATCCGCTGATCGTCCACTATGCCGACGCCGCCGAGGCGCGGCACGACGCGGTCTTCAACGAAACCGCCGATGCACTCGCGCGCCGCTTCTGGCCCGGGCCGCTGACCTTGGTGCTGCCGCGCGCGCCGAACTGCCGGATCTCGCTCCTCGCCAGCGCGGGCCTCGACACCGTAGCGGTGCGCGTGCCCGCCCATGATGTGGCCCGCGCCGTGATCGAAGCCGCGGGCCACCCACTGGCCGCGCCTAGCGCCAACCTCTCGGGCGCGGTCAGCCCGACCAGCGCGCCCCACGTCGCCGAATCCCTCGGCAATAAAGTTTCCCTGATCCTCGACGGCGGCCCGTGCCGCGTCGGGGTGGAATCGACCGTCGTCGGTCTATCGGGCAAGACACCCGCGATCCTGCGGCCGGGCGGGCTGGCACGGGAGGAGATCGAGACCGCGATCGGCCCCGTCATCGAAGACGACGGCTCGGAAGATGCGCCACGCTCGCCCGGCCGGCTGGTGCGCCACTATGCCACGCGCCTGCCCTTGCGACTCGGCGCCGTCGAGCCGCGCAGGGAAGAAGCATTGCTGGCGTTCGGCCCCAGCGTACCGTCGGGCGCGCGGGACATGCTGAACCTGAGCGCAGCGGGCGACGTGGTGGAGGCCGCGGCCAATCTGTTCGCCATGTTGCGCGTGCTGGACCGGCCCGGCGAATGCGCGGGCATCGCGGTCATGACGGTGCCGGAGCAGGGCTTGGGCCGCGCCATCAACGACCGGCTGCGGCGCGCGGCCGAGCGGGGCTAACCTTGCCGCTGACGAACCCATCGGGCTTAATGCCCGCCATGACGAATGGAGTGGTGGCATGAGCGCCGTGCCCAAGATGGCCACGGACGATCTCATCGAGCGGATTCGCGCGGCGGTAGGGCCGAAAGGCACGATCACCGATCCCGCGGAGATGGCTCCTTACCTCTTGGACGAACGCCGCCTGTATCGCGGGCAGGCGCGCATGGTCGTGCGGCCTTCCAACACCGAAGAGGTCGCCGCCGTCGTCCGCCTGTGCGCGGAGGTAGGCACGCCCATCGTGCCCCAGGGTGGCAACACCGGCCTGTGCGGTGGATCGGTGCCCCACGAATCGGGCGAGGAGATTGTGCTGTCTTTGTCGCGGCTCAATCGCGTGCGCGAGATCGATGCGCTCAACTACACGATCACGGTCGAGGCCGGCTGCATCCTGGCCAACGTCCAGCGCGCGGCACAAGACGCCGACCGGCTGTTCCCCTTGAGCCTGGGCGCCGAGGGCTCGGCCCAGATCGGCGGCAACCTTTCGACCAACGCCGGTGGCGTGGCGGTGCTGCGCTACGGCAACATGCGCGAACTCACGCTCGGCATCGAGGTCGTCTTGCCCGACGGGCAGATCTGGAACGGCCTTTCCGCCTTGCGCAAGGACAACACCGGCTACGACGTGAAGCATCTGTTCCTCGGCGCGGAAGGCACGCTCGGCATCATCACCGCGGCGGTGCTCAAGCTGTTTCCGCGTCCGCAGGAGGTGGCCACCGCCCTCGTCACCCTGCCCACGCCGGACGCCGCCGTCGAATTGCTGGCGCGCGTGCGTACGGCGTCCGGCGACCTGGTGACCGGTTTCGAGCTGATGGGGCGCAGTTGCATCGCCCTGGCCGTCGAGCGCGTGCCAGGCACGATCCACCCCTTCGCCGAGCCGTCGCCCTATTACGCGCTGATCGAACTATCGGCGGGCTCGTCTTCGGGCATGCTGTCGGAAACGTTGGAGACCGCGCTGGGCCAGGCCGCCGAGGATGGCCTGGTCACCGACGCGGTGGTCGCCAATAACGCCGGCCAGGCGCAGCAAATGTGGCGCGTGCGCGAAGCCATTCCCGAATCCCAGAAGATCGCGGGCGGCGGCATCAAGCATGACGTCAGCGTGCCGGTCTCCAAGGTGCCCGAGTTCATTCGCGCGGCCTCGCTGGCCTGCGAAGCCGACCTGCCGGGCATCCGCCTGTTCATCTTCGGCCATGTTGGCGACGGCAACGTGCATTTCAACCTGGGCTGGCCGGAGGGGGCCGACCGCGAGGCGTTCCTGGCGCGCTGGGCGCATTTCAACCGCATCGTCCACGACGTGGCCGCCGACTTCCGTGGCAGCATCAGCGCCGAACACGGCATCGGCCGCCTGAAGCGCGAGGAATTCGCGCGCCATGTCGATCCCGTCGAGTTGGACGTGATGAAGCGCGTGAAGGCCGCCCTAGACCCGGCCGGGATCATGAATCCCGGCAAGGTCCTGCCCTCCTAGCCGAACCCGCTTACCGCCGCACCATGCCGTTCGTCGAACACGATCCATGGCGCACGCAGTTCTTCGATGGCATCTCCTGCCCGCGCGGCGTCGTCATCCCGACCGACGACGGCGATTGCTGGCTGCTCTATCCGCGCCTGCGCCACCTTCACAACAAGCTCTTTATCGCCATCAGCCAAGGGCTGGCTGCCGCGCCCCACGGGGTGCCGCCGCCGCGCTATCCGGTCTTCAGCAAGCCGATCTACAACCTGAAGGGCATGGGCAAGGGCAGCCGCATCCTGCGCAGCGCGGCCGAGCTTCGCCACCACCAGGCGCCCGGTCACATGTGGACACGCCTGTTGGAAGGCCAGCACATCAGTTCGGACGTGGCGCTGGCGCGCGGAAAACCCGTCTGGTGGCGCCACACCAAGGGCAAGCCGGGACGCGGCGGCACCTTCGATCACTGGACGGTCGAGGCCGCGCGGCGGCCCAAGCTCGAAGCCTATTGCGGCGCGTGGCTGCGCCGCGAGATGGCGGGCTTCTCCGGCGTCGTGAACCTGGAGACGATCGGCGGACGGATCATCGAGATTCACCTGCGCATGAGCGATCAGTGGCCCGACCTCTACGGCGAAGGCTGGGTCGAAAGCCTGGTGCCGCTTTACCGCGACGGGCGCTGGAACTTCGCCGACTGGAACCGGCGCACAGGCTACAGCGTGGTTCTGTTCGGCCCCCACGGCCGCCGCTACCGTCCGATCGACCGCGACCTGGTGGCCGAACTGGCCACGAAGACCGGCATCTCCAGCATCCAAATTTCCTTCCACGAAGACCGGTCGCCCGAAGCCCATTCGATGCCGCCGGGCGGCTTTCGCCTGGCCATCGTGAACTGCGCCTCGCTGGATGCCGGACGCGCCGTCCGCGCCCGTCTCGCGCGCGCGTTCAAGGCGCTCGCCAAGTTTCCACGCGCATCTGCCCGCCGCTAAGGTGACGCCATGAACGGTTACACCGCGCCGATCCAGGATATGCGATTCCTGCTCGAAGCCGTCGTCGGTCTCGACGAGGTTCGCGCCCTGCCCGGTTACGGCGAGGCAACGCCCGATCTGCTGGAAGCCGTGCTGGAAGAAGCCGGCAAGCTCGCGAGCCAAGTGCTGGCGCCTCTCAACCAGCCCGGCGACCGGCAAGGCAGCCGGATCGAGAACGGCGTTGTGCGCACGCCAGAGGGCTGGGCCGCGGCCTATGCCAAGTTTGTCCAGGGCGGCTGGCCCAGCGTGCCCTTCGACGCGGAACATGGCGGCCAAGGCCTGCCTTGGGCGATTCACACGCCGCTGTCGGAGATGTGGAGTTCGGCTAATCTGGCCTTCTCGCTGTGCCCGATGCTGAGTGTCGGCGCGGCCGAGGTGCTGGCCGTTCACGGCACCGAGGCGCAGAAATCCCTCTACCTCGCGCCCCTGGTTGAAGGCCGCTGGACCGGCACCATGAACCTGACCGAGCCGCAAGCCGGTTCGGATCTGGGACAGATCCGCACGCGCGCGGTGCGCGAGGGCGGTTGCTACCGCATTACCGGCCAGAAAATCTTCATCACCTATGGCGATCACGACATCGCCGAGAACATCGTGCATCTGGTGCTGGCGCGCCTGCCCGACGCACCTGCTGGTGTGCGCGGCATCTCTCTTTTCATCGTGCCAAAGCGCACGGTCGGCACGGACGGGACGCTCGGCGCCCATAACGACCTGCGCTGCGTTTCGCTCGAGCGGAAGATGGGCATCCATGCCAGCCCGACCTGCGTGATGGCCTATGGCGACCAGGGCGGCGCCGTCGGCTATCTGGTCGGCGAGGAAAATCGCGGCCTCGAATACATGTTCACGATGATGAACAACGAGCGGCTGGGCGTGGGCATACAGGGCATCGCGGTGGCCGAGCGCGCCTACCAGTTGGCGCGCGCCTACGCCCGCCAACGCGTTCAAGGCCGCGACGATGCCGCCGCCGGGCGCGAACCCGTCCCCATCATCCGCCACCCCGACGTGCGGCGGATGCTGATGACCATGCGCGCATTGACCGAAGCCGCGCGCGCCCTAGCCTATCAGACCGCGATCCTGCTCGACCGCGCGCGGCGCCACCCGGACGAGGCCGAGCGCCGCCACAGCCAATCGCTGGTCGATTTCCTGACGCCGGTGGTGAAGTCCTGGAGCACGGATGTTGCCTGCGAGGTGGCCTCGCTGGGCGTCCAGATCCACGGCGGCATGGGCTTCGTCGAAGACTTGGGCGCGGCGCAACTTTTCCGCGACGCCCGCATCACGCCGATCTACGAAGGCACCAATGGCATCCAGGCACGCGATCTGGTCGGGCGCAAACTCCTGCGCGAGGGCGGCGAAACCGCCCGCCGGCTGGAGGCGGAGATCGGGGCGCTCGACGCGAAGCTGGCGCAGACCGGCGGCGAGGACATGGCAGCCATCCGCCATGGACTGGCCAACGGCGCCCGAGCGCTGGCGGAAGCCACCGGCTGGCTCCTGGACGCCGCCAAAACCGACCCACTTGCGCCCGCCGCTGGTGCCACGCACTACCAGACGCTGGTCGGAATCGTGGCTGGCGGCTGGATGATGGCGCGCGCAGCACTGGCTGCGGCGGAGGGTGAGAAATCGGCCAGTGATGGGAATTTCTTGGCCGCGAAGCGCGCCACCGCACGCTTCTACGCTGACAAAATCCTGCCTCAGTCGAGCGCCTTGCTGGCCGTCATCCAGACGGGCGCAGCGTCGACGATGGCGTTGGCAGAGGAGCAGTTCTAGCTGGCGCCACAACGCGTTGCGCTGAGAACGCAGCCCGAAGTTTTTTTTCCCCGGGCCCTTTTTTTTCTTGTGTTCAAGTCCGCAATCCATCTATTTACCCCCCTTACTACAATCTGGTTACGGTGGAGGTTCAATTGCGCATGAACGCTTCCTTAGCCGTTTCTGGACAGCGGCCGACAACGGCTCGTAACGTTCCAGACAGGCAAAAGCCTAAGCTCGTTCCGAAGGTGGTTTCGAAGGAACGGGTGCTCGAAGACGGAACGAGGCCGTCAGAAGCGAAAATTAACGACGTGAAGGGCTACTTCATCGAGCAGGACGGTCTCCTGTTCGCGGGACGGCATCTGATCGTCGAATTGTGGGATGCCAAGAATCTCGACAACATCGAGATCGTCGACGCGATGATGCGTGAAGCCGCGGAAGCGGCCGGCGCAACCTTGCTCGACGTGAAGCTCCACCACTTCGGGCCCAACTGCGGCCTGTCGGGCCTGGCGCTGCTCGCGGAGTCGCATATCAGCATCCACACCTGGCCCGAACGGGGCTATGCCGCCATTGATGTGTTCATGTGCGGCGCCTGCAATCCGCACGATGCGGTGCCGGCCATGAAGCGCGCGCTTCAGGCTGGGCAGGTGCAAATCTCTGAGCACAAGCGCGGTATCATTACTTAAGCCCGCAACGCCAAGCGGCGGTGCCAAAAGCGCCGCCGCCGCGGTTTATCCTTCCTTCCCGAAATCCTCCAATAAAATTGAACGAGACGGCGCCTCACGCGTTTGTTTCGCGCGCCGGCTCGTCTAGCATCCTCCTTCGCTCCACGCGGAGGTTAGAAGCGTGACTGTTTCCAAGATCGCCGGTGGCCCGGCAGACACGACCGACCGTTTCCTCGACCCGGCCATCGCCGCGCCACAACCCTGGCACAAGCTGGCCTCCTATCTGGGCGGCAAAGGCATGTCCTTCTCGTCCAGCCCGCCGCCGCACCAATTTTCCGGCGGCTTCGGCAACCTCAACTTCCTGCTCCAGGTCGACGGCAAGCCGACCGTGCTGCGCCGCCCGCCCGCGGGGCCCCTGCCGCCCGGCGCCAACGACATGGGGCGCGAACACCGCGTGCTCTCGCGCCTCTACCGGCAGTTCCCCCTGGCGCCGAAGGCGCTGCTGTTCGAGCCGTCGGACGAGGTGCTCGGGGCACCCTTCTTCATGATGGAATACCGGCCCGGCCTGGTCGTGCGCGGCCGCCTGCCCGACCCCCTGGTCGGACGTGGCGCCGAGGTAACGGCGATGCTGATGGAAACGCTGGCCGCCTTCCATCGCGTGAAGCCCGAGGATGTCGACTTGGGCGATCTCGGCCGACCCGTGGGTTTCCTCGAGCGGGCGGTCGAGGGCTGGATCAAGCGCGCGGAGGTGGCGACCGACGGTGCGCCGCCCGCGATCGTCGCCACGCTGGCCGCCTGGCTGCGCGCGAACAAGGTGCCCGATCCCGAGGCCACGCTGCTTCACAACGACTACAAGCTGGACAACGTCATCCTGGATGCGCGCGATCCGGTGCGGCCGGTCGCCGTGCTGGACTGGGACCAGTGCACGCGCGGCGACCCGCTTTTCGACCTGGCAACGTTAATGAGCTATTGGATCGAGCCGTCCGATCCGAAAGAGCTTCACGATTTCGGCCAAATGCCGACCGCCCAGGCCGGCTTTCCCACGCGCCGAGAGGTGGTGGAGATGTACGGGCGCCTATCGGGCCGCGACGTCTCGAACTTCCTGTTCCACCGGGTGCTGTGCAACTTCAAGCTGGCGGTCGTTCTGCTGCAGCTTTACGCCCGCTACCAGCGCGGCATCACCCAGGATCAACGCTTCGAGCCCTTGGGCCGCATTGCCCAAGTCGTGCTCGACTTCAGCGACCAAGTGGCCCGGGGCAAGGCGTTCTAGGACGTCTCAGCGTCCCCCGCCGCCGCCCAGGCGGCCGCCCATCGTGTTGATGGTGTCGAGGTAGCACTGCGCGACGCCGTCCTTGTACCCCTTTGCGTATTCGGGATCGTTGGACATCTTCGTCGCGTCGGGGTCCATGGCCGGCACGGGGCTGCCGGCATAGACGCTGCCGTTCAGGCAGCCGCGCGTGTAGCCCGTGCTGTAGGACGTTTCCGCCGCACTGGCGCCGATCAACACTGCCATGCTGAGGGGCACGGCCAAGAGAAACGCGCGCATCGCAAAATCCTCCACCGAATAGGGTCGCCTATTATACGACGTGGCGGCGCATTTAGATTACTCATCGTAAATATCTTAAAAATCTTGCGAATTTTCGGCTCCTAGGAAGCGCCCACCGCCCACACAAGTGCTTGAAGGCCGATTTGTCGTGACCATATCGATCAACGCACGGGCGCCGATTGTCGGGCTCGGCACAACGGTCCAGCCCTCGGGTGGACCAGACCGCACGTTGCTTCGCAAAGGAGAATGTGATCATGCGTAGTTTCGATTTTGCCCCCCTGTTCCGCTCCACGGTTGGCTTCGACCGGCTTGCTTCCGCGCTCGAATCCTCCCTGTCGGCCGAAGACTCGGCCTTTTCCTATCCGCCCTACAACATCGAGAAGACGGGCGAGGACACCTATCGCATCACGCTGGCCGTCGCGGGCTTCGGTGAAAGCGAGATCGAGATCGTGCAGCACGAAGACACGCTAAGCGTCGTCGGCGAGAAGAAAGGCCAGAACGGCCAGGCCGCGCAGTATCTCTACCGCGGTATCGCCGGCCGCGCCTTCAAGCGCGAGTTCCAGCTGGCCGATCATGTGCGCGTCACCGGCGCGTCGATGGACAACGGCCTGCTTCACGTCGATCTGGTGCGCGAGGTGCCGGAAGCCATGAAGCCGCGCAAGATCGAGGTCAAGCGCGCTTCGGGCGACAAGACGCTGATCGAAGGCGCCGCGAAGGCCGCTTAACGATCAGTCCGATCGGAACTGGGGCGCCGGGCCATGCCCGGCGCCCTTAGTTTTTGGCTGGGCGCGCGACGAATTCGAGCCACACGCCGCAAGCCTGGGACGGCGGCACCATGATGGCCTGGCCCTCGACGTCGTCGTGCTGGATGCTTCGCCCGCGCAAGAACGACGAGGTCTTGGCCAGGTCGGCCACCGCCACGGTCATCACGGCCGCCAGCGGCAACTCAGCGCCCGCCGGCAATTCGAAACCGGGATGCAACAGGTCCAGCGCCTCGCTGGGCGCGAACATCACCACATGCGGCCCAACCCGCACCACGACCGTGTCGTCGGTGCGCGTCACGGCACCCATGCCGAAAACGCGCCCATAGGCGGCCGCCAGGCCGCTGGAATCCTCGACCGCGACGGTGATGCCGACGAGGCCGTTCGCGCCATTGGGATGAGCCAACCATTCCGGCCGCCGCAGAAGATCAGGCGTCAGATGCTGGCACACGAAACTGGCCAAGGAGGGCGTGGCGCCCGGGCTCGGGTAGACCAGCTTGAACTCGGGCAGGACCGTGCCCTCGGGCAACTCCAGACGGCGTTTCAGATCCTTCGGCCCATCGGCCGCGATGCCGGCGCGCTCCAACTCGGCCTTCACCGCGTTCCCATCCCGCGTCGCCCAGGCCAACCCCATCAACCCTTCACGCTTGGCCAGGAACGCGTCCAGGTTGTTGGTGAACTGGGACGGGTCGACGATGCCCAAAATCTCCACATAGTCGTCCGGGAACATCAGGCAGTAATTGGCGGTACCCCAGCCGATATGGCTGCCGCGCGGGCATGGGGTGAATCCGAGGCGCGCATAGGACGCGCGCGCCTTCTCCAAATCGCGCACGCCGATCAGCGTGTGGTCGATGCCGGTGATCGCGCTCACGGCCGGCGCGGCGTGCGCTTGGGCTGAACGCCGTAGGTCTTGAACTTCTCGATCACCACGTTCATC
Organism: Alphaproteobacteria bacterium; assembly: GCA_026400755.1. Classification (GTDB taxonomy): domain Bacteria; phylum Pseudomonadota; class Alphaproteobacteria; order CADEGL01; family CADEGL01; genus CADEGL01. Next base: position 89,797 of record JAPLOM010000027.1, on the reverse strand, counting down.
TCGGCCTTCGACAGAAGCTTTGGCCGCCCGATCTGAAGCGCGCGCCAGTACTGGCCCGCCAGTGTCTCGACCTCGACCGCGATGCGCAACGCGTGGGGAATGTCCCGGCCGAACGCAACCAACCCATGGTTGGCCAGGAGGCACGCCCTGCGGTCGCGCAGGGCCGCCAGAGCGGCTTTGGACAGCGCCTCCGTGCCAAAGGTCTGGTAGGGCGCGCAGCGGATCGAATCGCCGCCCGCCATGGCCACCATGTAGTGGAACGACGGAATGCCGCGGCCGAGGCACGCCAGGGTCGTGGCATAGGGCGGATGGGCATGGACGACCGCGCCCGCTTCGGGACGTGCCGCCAGGATGTCGCGGTGGATGCGCCACTCGCTGGACGGCTTACGCCGGCCGGACGGATTTCCGTCCATGTCCATGGCCACGATGTCGGCCGGCTTCAGGTGCTCATATTCCATGCCGGACGGCGTGACCAGGAAGCCGCCGCGCCAGCCCACGCCGATATTGCCCGAGGTACCCTGATTGATGCCGAGTTCGTTCATCCGCCGTGCGGCCGCGATCATCGCGCGGCGCAGGGCGTCGCTCACTTGAGGACGCGACCAGCGACGGCGCGCAAACGCTCGACCATTTTCGGGTCGCGCGCCTCGGGCGCCGTGATGAGCGCATGCTCCAGCGCCATGTTGCAGCCCTTGGAGCAAGGATGCGCTTCACCACCCAGCTTGGGCGCCACGGTCTTGACCAGCGCGCGCGCCTTGTCGGCGTTGGCCAACAGCACGCGGATCACGGCATCGACCGTGACGGCGTCATGGCCGGCGTGCCAGCAATCGTAGTCCGTCACCATGGCGACCGTGGCGTAGCAAAGCTCGGCCTCGCGCGCGAGCTTGGCCTCCGGCATGTTGGTCATGCCGATCACGGCGCATTTCCACGAACGGTAGAGCTCGGATTCGGCCAAGCTCGAGAATTGCGGGCCTTCCATGGCCAGGTAGGCGCCGCCGCGATGGACGGGGATGCCCAACGTCCGCGCGCCGGCCTCGATACGGTCGCCCAGGCGTCCGCAGACCGGATGGGCCATGGAGACGTGAGCCACCAAACCTGTGCCGAAAAAGCTTTTCACCCGCGCGAAGGTGCGGTCGACGAATTGGTCGACGACGACGAAGGTGCCCGGCGGCAGATCCTCACGCAGGGAGCCGACGGCGCTGACCGAAATCACATCGGTCACGCCCAGCCGCTTCAAGGCGTCGATATTGGCGCGGTAGTTGATCTCGCTGGGTGGAATTTTGTGGCCGCGGCCATGGCGCGGCAGGAAGACCACCTTTTGGCCATCCAGCATGCCGACGCGAAGCTGGTCGGAGGGCTGGCCGAACGGCGATTCGACCGTCTGCCACTTGGCGTCGGAGAAGCCCTCGATGTCGTAGAGGCCGCTGCCGCCGATGATGCCGATGATACGTTCGCCCACCTCAGTCCCCTCTTTGAGGGCGACTTCTAAGGCGGACTAGCCGCCGGAGTCGCCCGCTCCGGCGGCGCTAGACCGAGATTTGCCGCCGGCTCAGTGGATGTTTGCCCAGACCTTGCGCTTCACCGCATACAGCATGCCCGTGAAGATTATGAGAAACAGCATCACCTTGATGCCGAGGCGCTTGCGCGCCTCCATCTCGGGCTCGCTGGCCCATGCCAGGAACGCGGTCACGTCCTGGGCCATCTGATCCACGGTGGCCTTGGGCTCCCCGCCGTAATCCACCAGACCCTCGGACAGCGGCGGGTTCATGGCGATCATGTGGCCCGGGAAGACCTTGTTGTAGTGCATGCCCTGGGGCACGGTGACGCCCGCCGGCGGATCGGTAAAGCCGGCCAGCACGCCGTAGACGTAGTTCGCACCGCCCTCGCGCGCCTTGATGATGAGCGAGAGATCGGGCGGCAGGGCGCCGCCGTTGGCCGCGCGCGCCGCGTTGTCGTTCGGGAACGGCGAGCGGAAATGGTCGGACGGACGGCCCGGGCGGGTGAACATCTCACCCTCTTCGTTGGGACCATCGGTCACTTCCACGCCGGCCGCGATCTCCTTCACCTGGGCCTCGGAAAAACCGATATCCATCAGGTTCCGGTAGTAGAGCAGGTGCATGGAATGGCAGGCCGAGCAGACCTGGCCATAGACCTGATAGCCGCGCTTCAACTGGGCCTGGTCGAACGTGCCGAACGGCCCGTTGAACGACCAATTCTGTTTCGGCAGCTCGACATTGCCTTCCGCCGCGCTTGCCGGCGCCGCGAGGGCGAGACCGAGGCCCGCCGTAACCGCGGCGGCAAGGATCCGTGCCCGCATCATCATGCCTTCTCCTTGTGGGCGCCTTTCAGGACGGGCGCGCTGATGCTGTCGGGAAGCGGCCGCGTGCGCTCCACCTTGCCCACGATCGGCATGATCACGAGCAAATGGAGGAAGTAGTAGGCCGTCGCGATCTGTCCGATGACGATGAAGTGGCCCTCGGGCGGGTTGTAACCGACCCAGCCCAGGATGATGCAGTCGGCCAGAAACACCCAGAACAGCTTCTTGTAGATCGGCCGGAAGCGCGCGCTGCGCACCTTGGACGTGTCGAGCCACGGCAGTACGAACAGGATCAGGAGCGAGCCGAACATCGCGATGACGCCAAGCAGCTTGTCCGGGATCGAGCGCAGGATCGCGTAGTACGGCAGGAAGTACCACTCCGGCACGATGTGCGGCGGCGTGACCAGCGGGTCGGCCGGCACATAGTTGATCGGCTCGACCAGCATGTTCGGGGCGAAGAACACCAACGCCATATAGACGATGAAGAACACGCCCAGGCCGAACAGGTCCTTCACCGTGTAGTACGGGTGGAAGGGGATCGAATCCTGCGGACCTTTGTGCGGGATACCCAGCGGATTGTTGGAGCCGTGCTTGTGCAGCGCGATCAGGTGCAACACCACCACGCCCACGATGACGAAGGGCAGGAGGTAATGCAGCGCGTAGAAGCGGTTCAGCGTCGGGTTGTCGACCGAGAAACCGCCCCACAGCCAGGTCACGATGGGCTCGCCCACCAACGGGAAGGCCGAGAACAGGTTGGTGATGACGGTCGCGGCCCAGAAGCTCATCTGGCCCCAGGGCAGGACATAGCCCATGAACGCCGTGGCCATCATGAGAAGGAGGATGACCAGGCCCAGCCACCACAGAACCTCGCGCGGGCTCTTGTAGGAGCCGTAATAAAGACCGCGGAAGACATGGATATAGACCACGAGGAAGAACATCGACGCGCCGTTCATATGCAGGTAGCGCAAGAGCCACCCGTAATTGACGTCGCGCATGATGCGCTCGACCGACAGGAACGCCAGACTCACATGCGGCGTGTACTGCATGGCCAGGACGACGCCTGTGGCGATCATGATGACCAGGCAGATGCCGGCCAGGGAGCCGAAGTTCCACCAATAGTTAAGGTTCTTCGGAGTGGGGTACTCATGCAGTTCGTGCTGCATGAAGCTGACGACCGGAAGGCGGTCGTCGAACCACTTGAGGAACCGGTTGTTGATTGCTGGGGCGCTCATGGCCGGGTCACCGTCAACCGATTTTGACTTTGGAATCGCTCAGGAACGTATAGGCGGGCACCGCCAGATTCTTTGGCGCGGGTCCCTTCCGGATACGTCCCGAGGTGTCGTAGTGCGAACCGTGACAGGGGCAGAACCACCCGCCGTAATCGCCGCGCGGATCCGTCGGCTTCTGGCCGAGCGGCACGCAGCCGAGATGGGTACAGATGCCGACGACGACGATCCAGCCCGGCTTCTCGGTGCGCGCCTTGTCCGTCTGCGGGTCGCGCAACTCGGCGACGTTCACGTCCTCGGCTTCCTTGATTTCCTTGTCCGTGCGGTGACGGACGAAAACCGGTTTGCCGCGCCACTTGACCGTCAATGCCATGCCGACGGCCACCGGCGCCAAATCCACCTCGGTCGACGACACCGCCAGCACCTCGGCCGACGGGTTCATCGAATCGACCAAGGGCCACGCCGCCAGGCCCGCGCCGATGGCGCCCATGGCACCCGTCGCGAGATAGAGGAAATCCCGGCGTGTTCCGCCGTCCCCATGTGCGCCGTGGGCCGTCGAGTGGACGGTACTCGCCATGTCGTCAACCTTTCCTTGAAAACTCCCGAAACTCCCGGCAGCCGCGGGACCGAGGCCGAAAACCAGGGCGTCCACCCGGCTTGGCCATATCCAGATTGGCTGACAAGGGTATAATCGAATCACCCCACCCTTGCAAAGGCCTAGCAGGCTTTTCAATCGCCTAGAAATGCGCCTCGTTCTGTATCAGCCAGACATCCCCCAGAACGCCGGTACCCTGTTACGGCTGGCCGCCTGCATGGACGTGGGGGTGGACATCGTGGAGCCCTGCGGCTTCCTTTTTTCCGATCGGCATTTCCGCCGGGCCGGCCTCGATTACCTGCCCGAGGCCGCGTTGATCCGTCACCAATCTTGGGCCGCCTACCGCGCCACCCAGCCGGCAGTGCGCCTGATCGCCCTCTCGGCCCATGCCGACACGCCCTATACCAGCTTCCACTTCCGGCCCGACGACGCGCTGCTGCTGGGCCAGGAATCGACCGGCCTGCCGCCCGAGGTCGAGGACGTGTCGCACGCGCGCCTGCGCATTCCCATGCGCGCGGGACTGCGCTCGCTCAATGTCGCTGTCGCAGCGGCCATGGTATTGGGGGAAGCATTGCGGCAGACGGACGGATGGCCGGCATGACGGTGGACAAACAAAAGGAAGCCGCGCGGGCCTGGTTCGAAGACCTGCGCGACCAGATCTGCGCGGCCTTCCAGAGGCTGGAGGACGATTACCGGGGCGCCGACGAAGCCCGGATGGCGCCCGGCCGTTTCGAGCGCAAGGCCTGGACCCGGGCGGCGGAGTCGAACATGGCCTCGGGTGGCGGCGGCGTCATGTCAATCATGCACGGACGGGTATTCGAGAAGGTCGGCGTCAACGTCTCGACCGTGGAAGGCGAGTTCTCGCCCCAGTTCCGCAAGGAAATGAAGGGCGCCGAGGACGATCCGCGCTTCTGGGCCAGCGGTATCTCGCTGGTCGCCCATCTGCGCTCTCCGCTGGTCCCGGCGGTGCACATGAATACGCGCCACATCGTGACCTCGCGCGGCTGGTTCGGCGGCGGAGCCGATTTGACGCCCATGGTGCCGGACGAGGCAGACACGCGCGATTTCCACATGGGCCTCAAGGCCGC
>JAPLOM010000027.1:64733-84557 GCA_026400755.1 Alphaproteobacteria bacterium | reverse complement strand
TGCGACGACCACGACCCCGCCTACTATCCGCGCTTTAAGAAATGGTGCGACGAGTACTTCTTTCTGAAACACCGCGACGAGCCGCGCGGGGTTGGCGGTATCTTCTTCGACGATTTGGACACGGGGAACTGGGAGGCCGATTTCGCCTTCACCCAGGCGGTCGGCGAGGCGTTCCTTGGAACCTACCCGCGGCTGGTGCGCCGGCATATGGACAAGCCCTGGACGGAAGAGCAGCGCCGTCATCAGCTCCAAAGGCGCGGCCGCTATGTCGAATTCAACCTTCTTTACGACCGGGGTACGCGTTTCGGCCTCATGACCGGCGGTAACACCGAAGCCATCCTGATGTCGCTGCCGCCTTCCGTCACCTGGCCCTAACGAGCGGCCTCGATTGTCGGGGCCGCATTCCTTCCCTATCATCGCGTCGCAAACCCAGTTGGAGGGGCAACATGGTTCGGTTCCTAGCGGCGCTCTCCGTCATCTTCCTGGCATGGACCACGGGCGCAGCGGCGGCGGACATTCCGCTCAAGTCGTTCTTCGGAAAATTCCGCGGCTCGGCCGTCGCCGAAACGGACGCGGCGAAGAAGCTCGACTTCGCGATGCGCGATCTCGATGTCACCATCTCGCCCAAGGGCGACGGTTTCGAGATCTCGTGGACCTCAAACCAGCGGCCGATCCCCGGCAGCGGCAACAAGGTGTCCAAGCGCGAGAATGACGTCGCCTTCCTGGCGCCGAACGAGAACGGCGTCTACAAGCCCGAACAGCAGGGCGATCCGCTCACGGGTGGTAACCTAAGTTGGGCGCGCATCGAGAACCGCACGCTGTTCGTCCACGTGCTGACGATCGGCGAACGCGGCGCCTACGAGCTGCAGAGCTATGCCCGCACGCTGTCGCCAGACGGTAACGAGATGAAGCTCCTGTTCACCCGCTATCATGACAACGAGCGCGTACGGCAGGTCTCCGGCACGCTCAAGCGGTATCAATAAGACACGCGCCGGATCGAGAGGATTGCCATGAAACGCGCCACCATTGCGCTGGCCGCCATCGGCTGCTGGCTTGCGCTCGCCCTCCCGGCCATCGCCGCCGACCTCAATATCAAGGCCTTCTTCGGTAAATTCACCGGAAGCGGCATCGCCCAATCCGAGGACAGCATCTATTTCGCCACCACGGTGCGTGATACCGACGTCGAGATGGCGCCCACGCCGGACGGGTTCCGCGCGACATGGACGACGGTGCTCAGGCAGGGCGGCGATCCGTCCAAACCCAACGTACGTCGCCGCTCGACGACGATGGATTTCGTCCAGCAGCCACAGTTGAATCAGTTCAAGGCCAAGCCCGGCGAGGGCATTCCCCCCGGCGGCCAGGCCTGGGCGCGCATCAACGGAAACACGCTGACGGTCTATATCTTCAGCGTGGACGAGAACGGCATGTACGAAATTCAGACCTATGCGCGCACCCTCACGGGCGCGGGCATGGACCTGACCTTCTCGCGCATCAAGGACGGCGAGGAGACACGCACCGTGAAGGCCAAGCTATCGCGGATGGCGAACTAGCTATCGAGAAGCTTCCGCCAGGCGGGCCAAGCAGCGACCCGCTCAGCCATCAGCCCATAGCCGTCGCGCAAAGGATGCACGCCATCAAGCGCGTGTAGATCGGCTGCAATCTGGGCGTTCTTCTCGAACGGCGCATAGCAGTCGAGATAGGGTACGCCCAGCTCCGCCGCCAGGACCGCATAGGCCTTGCTGTATTCGACGATACGCGCGTTGCGGAAGTCGTAGACCATGCCCGGGCGCGGGCGCATGGGCTGCAGCGTCTCGTCCACCGGCGTCGGCCCGATCCAGAGCGTCGGCCGCCAGGCCTTGGCCTCCGTCAGCATCTTCCGTGCGAGCTTGAGCGACTCGGGCAGCGGCACGCGCAGCCCCTTGCCCACATCCTCGGCACTGTCGTTGATGCCGAAGGCGAAGACGATGGCGCAGGGCACGTCGGGGGGAAAGCGCGCCTCGCATTCCTTCCGCCAGCGCGGCTCGATCAGCGCCGAGGTGTCGCCGCGAACGCCCAGATTATAGAGCGTCACGTCGTGGCCAGCCTTGCGCTCGCGCACGCAGACGCGGCCGGGCCAGCCCAGGAAATCGTCGTCGCCCGTGCCGGCGGTGATGCTGTCGCCCACGAAGGCGTATCTCATGACGGTCATGACCGGCCCTTCCCCTTCTCCACAATTCGCGCGAGTTGTTCCAACGCCTGCGCGCGGCCGGCCTGGAAATCGCCCTCGATCCACCAAGCCTCGACCTCTCCGAGCAATCTGCCGACCTCCGGCCCACTGGCCACGCCAAGCGTCATGACGTCCTCACCGCCGATGGGCAAGCGCGGCGCGCGCCACGTCTCGGCCAGGCCAAGCAAAGCGCGCCAGCCCTCGGCCTCCCCGCGCGGCGATTCGCCCCTGGCCGCGATCGCGCCAGCCCAGGCCAGCAGAACCAGGTCGCGGAATGTTTCCGCTCCCAGACGATAGAGCCAGCCGCGCGCCGTGCGCGCGTTCCACTCAGGGTCCGGCCGCACGGGGGGCGCCACGAGACGCGCGAGCCGTTCGCGCTGGGCGTTCGACAGGCGAAGCCGGCCACACACTGCATTCGCGGCCGAGGCGCCACCATCGACCAGTGCGGCCAGCCGGCGAATCGGATCGGCTCCGGCCATGATGCCTTCCACCGTCACGAGCGCACGCAGACGCTCGGGCGCGCCGGCCTCGGGCAGGATCGCGGCCAGGATTCCAGCCTCCGTCATCAACGCGACCGTGGAGGCGGGTTCCGGCGCGTTCAAAAGCTTGAGAAGCTCCGCCGCGACGCGCTCACCCGAGAGCGTCGGTAAAAGATTCGCCAGCCGGCGGCAGGCCGCGAAGCCCTCGGCCTCCGGCGCGCCGTGCCCGAAATGAGCGTGGAAGCGGAAGAAGCGCAGGATGCGCAGCACGTCCTCGCGGATGCGTGTTTCGGCGTCGCCCACGAAGCGCACGCGCCCGGCCGCAAGATCGGCCGCGCCGTCGAAGGGGTCGTAATACGTGCCGTCCAGATCGGCGTAGAGCGCGTTCATGGTGAAGTCACGTCGTGCCGCGTCAGCCAGCCAATCGCCGGTGAAAGCCACGCGCGCGTGTCGCCCGTCCGTCTCCACGTCATGCCGCAGCGTGGTGATTTCGAACGGCACGTGATTCGCGACCGCGGTCACCGTGCCGTGCTCCAGCCCCGTCGGGATGGCCTTGAGCCCCGCCGCTTCGAGCAGGCGCAAGACGGTGTCCGGCGGATCGGACGTCGCGATGTCCTTGTCGCCCACGGCACGGCCGGCCAGCGTGTCGCGCACGCATCCGCCGACGAAACGCGCGACCGCACCACTGGCCGTAAGCGCGGCCATCACCGCACCCACCTCGGGCGCGCTGAGCCATGCCGCGCCGGTCAGGCGCCCGGTGGGCTTCATGGAAGGACGGAGCGGTTGCGGAGGGCCATCAACTCTCCAGGACGTCGCACAGGTTGATCAGCATGCCCGCGGTCGCCCCCCAGATGAAGCGTCCTTCGTAGGGCATGGCGAAATAGGTGCGCTCGCGCCCACGCCAGAAGCCGGTGCGGCGCTCGTGGTTGCGGCGGTCCAGGACGAAGCTCAGCGGCACCTCGAACACGGCCGCCACTTCGCGCGGATCGGGCTGCATCTGAAAGGGCGGGCGCACGAAACCGACGATGGGCGTGACCACGAAGCCTGTGCCGGTCTCGTAATCGTCGAGCTGTCCAACAGTTTCCACATGGCTGCGCGCCAAGCCGATTTCTTCTTCGGTTTCGCGCAGGGCCGCGGCGATCGCGTCGGCGTCCGTCTCCTCGATACGGCCGCCGGGAAAGGCGACCTGGCCCGCATGGTCCGACAAATGTTCGGTGCGCTGTGTCAGCAGCACGCTCATCTCGCCCGGATGCTCGACCAGCGGGACCAGCACCGCGGCGAAGCGGCGCGGCTTCGCGGGCTCGGGCAAGCTGGCATCGAAATCACGGTCGCCGCGCAGGCGCGGCCCGCTGGCGTCGCGCACACGACCAGCGGTGGTTTCGGCGCTGGCGCGCAGGCGTTTCAGGATGAAGTCGCGCGTGATCATGCGTCGCCCCGCGCGCCGAGCGTGAAGAACGCGCCACCGCTCCAGATTCCCATCACTGTCTTGCCTGCTTCCGTGCGTTCCTCAGCCAGGTCTACCAATTGATAGAAGACCGGCCGCAGGATCAGCGCCTCCAGCCCGTCGCGCACCATGACATAAGGACGCGGCTCGCCTTCGTGGTCGGCGACGCGGATCGGATGGTCGGGGCCGGCCGCGACTTCGTCGTCAACGTTGGTGCGGAAGACCAATTCCTGTTCCCGCCCCGCGCCCCGCGCCTCCAGCGCCACGGCCGTGAAGGGTGCGTCTTCCACCTCGATCAGGCCACGCTCGGCCGGCGTTACCAGCCAATAGGAGCCGTCGGGCGTGCGCTGCAAAACAGTCGAGAACAAACGGACCAGAGGTTTGCGGCCAATCGGCGAGCCGTGATAGAACCAAGTGCCGTCACGGGCGATTCGAATGGCGAATTCGCGGCAGTTTTCCGCGCTGTTCGGCCAGGTTTCCCCGCTCGGCGCGCAGGAAGAAGCGCGCGCGGCGAGGGAGAGCAGATCAGGGTCCGACACGGGTTTCGCCATCTCGATTTGCCGTCAGACCGCCGCGTGTGGAGAAAGATCGCCGTGAACGTGACCCCGACAAGCCTGCCGTCCAACGAAAGACCTGACCAATTGCCGGCCGAGATCGAAGCGCTCGGCGAACGCATGGCGGCCGTCCGGGAACGCGTGGGACGCGTTATCTTCGGGCAAAGCGGCGTGATCGACGAAACACTTATCACGCTGCTGGCGGGGGGTCACGCCCTGTTGATCGGCGTTCCAGGCCTGGCAAAAACACGCCTGGTCGAGACGCTGGGCACGGTGTTGGGCCTCGACGACAAGCGCATCCAGTGCACGCCGGACTTGATGCCCGCCGACATCTTGGGCTCGGAGGTTCTGGAGGAGCCAGAGCCCGGCAAGCGCTCGTTCCGCTTCATTCCCGGCCCCGTCTTCTGCCAACTTCTGATGGCCGACGAGATCAACCGCGCGAGCCCGCGCACCCAGTCGGCATTGTTGCAGGCCATGCAAGAGTCCCGTGTCTCGATCGCGGGCCGCTACCATCCGCTGCCGCGCCCGTTCCACGTGCTGGCGACGCAGAATCCGCTGGAGCAGGAAGGCACCTACCCGCTGCCCGAAGCCCAGCTCGACCGTTTCCTGATGGAGGTGCGCGTCGGTTATCCGGACCAGGACGCCGAGCGGCACATGCTGCTGGCCACCACGGGCGCGAACGAGGAGGCGCCCGCACCGGTGATGAGCGCTGCCGAGCTTCATGCCGCGCAGAAGCTGTTGCGCCGCATTCCCGTGGGCGAAAGCGTGGTGAAAGCGATCTTGAACCTGGTGCGCGCCGGTCGGCCCGAATCGACCGACCTCGACGAGATCCGCACCCAGGTGGCGTGGGGCCCCGGCCCGCGCGCCAGCCAGGCGCTGATGCTGACCATCCGCGCCCGCGCGCTTTTGGACGGACGCCTCGCGCCGTCCATCGACGACGTACTGGCGTTGGCGCCCGCCGTGCTGCGCCACCGCATGGCGCTGACCTTCGCCGCGCGCGCGGAAGGCGTCACCATCGAACAGGTCGTCGACCGCTTGTGCGCGCGCCTGGCCTGAGCTGCGCGAATCCCGATCCGTGACGATGGCCGACCGCCGCGCGCTGCAATACCGGGCCGAGCATCTCGCGGGCGCCTTCCCACCGCTGCTGGTCGCCGCGCAACGCGTGGCGGCCACCGTCCTGCAAGGCGTCCACGGCCGCCGCCGCGTCGGCACCGGCGAGACATTCTGGCAGTTCCGCCCTTACGAGCCAGGCGACCCGATCCAACGCATCGATTGGCGCCAGTCGGCCAAGCGCGAACGCGCCTTCATCCGGCAGACCGAGTGGGAGGCTGCGCAGACCATCTGGCTGTGGCTCGATGCGTCGCCATCGATGGACTACCGCTCGCATCTGTCGTCCGTCGATAAAAGCGAGCGCGCGACGCTGCTTACGCTTGCACTGTGCGCGCTGCTGCTGCGCGGCGGCGAGCACGTGGCGTTTCCGGAAGAAGGGCGCAAGTTCATGGGCCGCTATGCGCTCGAGCGCGCGGCCGCAGCCATGGCGCGCATTGCCGCGCGCGGCAATAACGGCCTGCCGCCGCCCGCGCCCTTGCCGCGTCATGCGCGCATCGTTCTGATCGGCGACTTCCTGGCGCCGCTGGCCGAGACCGAACGCGCCGTCCGCGCCTTGGCAGCACGCGGAGTGACCGGACATCTGCTGCAGATCCTCGACCCCGCCGAGGAAAGCCTGCCCTTCCAGGGCCGCACGCTATTCGAGGGCATGGAGAACGACGGCGCGCTTCTGGTACGGCGGACGGAAAACCTTCGCGACGCTTACACCGCGCGCATGGCCGCGCACCGAAACGCGCTGGCCGCGTTGGCGCGCGCGTCCGGCTGGACCTTCACCGTCCACCACACCGACCGTCCGGCGGAGGCGGCCCTGCTGCCGCTTTACGTCGCGTTGACCGAACGGCTGGGCGTCTAGCCCATGTGGTCGCTCGGCCCGCTCGCCTTCAGTGCTCCCTGGCTTCTGGCCGCCCTGATCGCCTTGCCCGCGCTGTGGTGGCTGCTGCGCGCCACGCCACCCGCGCCGCGCCGCGTGCGTTTTCCCGCGCTGCGCCTTCTGATCGGGCTGAAGCAAGAAGACGAGACCCCGGCGCGAACACCGTGGTGGCTGCTGCTCCTGCGGTTCGCGATCGCCGGGCTCCTGATCGTGGGACTCGCGCGCCCGCTGCTCAACCCCGGCAGCTCACTTTCAGGCAAGGGGCCGCTTCTTCTGGTCGTCGATGACGGTTGGGCCGCCGCGCGTGATTGGACCGCGCGGGAACGCGCGCTCGACATGCTGCTCGACCACGCCGAGCAGAAAAACCGCAAGGTCGCGCTGGTCACCACTGCGCCGCATGTGGGGGCCGCCCCGGCCGACCCGCAGCCATTCACCGATGCCGCGACGATCCGCCAGCGCGTGAAGGCGTTGGCGCCCGAACCCTGGCCAGTCGACCGCCGTGCCGCGCTGGAACGACTGGGAAAAATGACACCGCCGGATGGCGTCGAGACCTGGTGGCTGGCCGACAGCTTCGACGACGGAAATGCCGCGGCGCTGGCCGAACGCCTGGCGCGTTTCGGCCCGCTTACCGTCGCGGAAGACGCACCGACGCGGCGACCGCGCCTGATGCTGGCGCCCAGTGTCGACGCGGGCGGATTGCAGGTCCGCGTACGGCGCTTCGCGACGGATGGAGAAGAGACGATCATGGTGCGCGGTTCGGCGGCCGACGGGCGCCTGTTGACCCGCGAGCCGTTGCGGTTCGAGCCGGGCCAGGCGGACGGGTCCAAACTGCTGGCGTTGCCGGCGGAGGTGCGCAACCAGGTCGAGCGGCTTGAGATCGAGGGCGAAGCCAGCGCGGGCACAACCGCCCTGCTCGACGAACGCTGGCGCCGCCGTGTGGTCGGCGTGGCCGCCTTGCGCGCCGAAGGCCGCAGCATGCCACTCTTGGGCGAGGCCTATTACCTGGAGAAGGCGCTGGCGCCTTACAGCGAGGTCCGCGTCGGCCCGATCGAAGCCCTTCTCGCCCAGCCGCCGTCGATGCTGATCATGCCCGACTCGGGCGCCGTGCCGGAGAATGAGGTGCGCGCGCTGGAAAATTGGATGAAGGCGGGCGGCGTGCTGGTGCGTTTCGCCGGCTCGCATCTGGCCCGGGGCGGCGACGAATTGGTGCCGGTCGCGTTACGGCGCGGGGGCCGCGCGCTGGGTGGCGCCATGTCGTGGGCACAGCCCGCGCGCCTGGCGCCGTTCCCGGAGACCAGCCCCTTCACGGGTTTGGCCGTGCCCGCGGACGTGACCGTCGATCGCCAGGTCCTGGCGCAGCCCGGGCCCGATCTCGAGGGCAAGACTTGGGCGCGGCTCGTGGATGGTACGCCTTTGGTCACCGGCGAGCGGCGCGGCAACGGCTGGCTGGTGCTGTTTCACGTCACAGCCAATCCCGGCTGGTCAAACCTGGCGATCTCCGGCTTGTTCGTGGAGATGCTGCAGCGGCTGGTCGCGCTGGGCGCGGGCTCGGCCGGCGAAGAGGGCGCCGCCGCCCTGCCGCCCTTGGCCCTCCTCGACGGCTTCGGACGGCTCGGGCCGCCCCGCCCCGGCACCCGTCCCATTCCAGGGCGTGACTTTCTCCAAGCACGCGTCTCGCCCGAAACCCCACCGGGTCTCTATGGCGCGACCAGCGCGCGGCGCGCCCTCAACCTGGCCAGCTCCGTGGGCGAGCTGTCGCTCCTGCCCGCGCTTCCCGCGGGTGCCGCCCGCCACCTGCTCGCCGAGGAAGGCGAGGTCGACCTGCAGCCTTGGCTCCTGACCCTGGCCCTCGCCTTGGCCATTGCGGATACCCTGGCCAGCCTAGCCCTGCGCGGCTATCTGGCCTTCCGGGTACCATCTTCCTTGCGACGCGCGGCTATCCTCATCCTCCTGGCAGCCGGAGCGATTTTTGCCCTACCCACCGGCCAAGGCGCGGCCCAGAGCCTGTCGGACCCCACGGCAGCGGCGCTTCGGGCCACCAGCCAAATGCGGCTCGCCTATGTACGTACGGGTAACTCCGAAGTCGATTATGCCAGTCGTACAGGCCTGCAAGGATTACGAAAAATCCTCCAGGATCGCACGTCCGTCGAGCTTGGAGACTCCCTCGAAGTCGATATCACGCGGGACGAGCTGGCTTTTTTCCCGATCCTGTACTGGCCATTGGGACGAGCGCCCCTGACCTTGACGCCCGACTCGGTATCCCGTGTGTACGCGTACATTCGCAACGGTGGAATGATCCTCTTTGACACCCAAAACCAGGGCGGCATCGGCGCTGCAACCCCGGACGCCAGCGTGCCTGGACTTCAGCGCTTCCTCAATCGACTTAACCTGGCGCCCCTGATCCCCATCCCGGCGGACCATGTGCTGGCCCGCTCCTTCTATCTCTTGTCGGAATTCCCAGGCCGCTGGAACGCCGGCACCGTGTATGTCGAGGCCAAGGGTGACGGCAAGGATGACGAGGCCATTTCCTCCATCATCCTGGGCGGGAACGATTGGGCCGCGGCCTGGGCCGTGGGCGATCAGGGTCAGCCGCTGTTCCCCGTGGTCCCGGGCGGCGAGCGGCAGCGCGAGATGGCCTACCGCTTCGGCGTCAACGTCGTGATGTACGCCCTGACCGGCAACTACAAGTCGGATCAGGTCCATCTGCGCTTCATCCTGGAGCGCTTGGGCCAATGAACGCCAACGTCGCCAATATCCTCTGGGCGCCCCTGGTGCCGTGGGAACTTCTGACGGCGCTCGGCATCCTGGCTGCCCTGATCCTCGTTTACGGCGCATTCCGGCGGGCGCGAGGCGTGGTCTGGCGCGCCTTTTCCATCGCCATTCTTCTGACCGTCTTGTTCAATCCGTCCCTCGTCTATGAAGAGCGCGAGCCGCAGAGCGACATCGCCGTGGTCGTGGTGGACGATTCCCCGAGCCAGCAGATCGGCGACCGGGCCAAGACGCGCGACGCGGCCCTGGCGTCCATCGAGCAACGGCTCAAGAGCGAACCGAACCTGGAGGTAAGGGTCATCCACGCCGGCGCCGCCCCGCGCGACGGCGCCGAAGATCCCGGCACGCGTTTGTTCGAGGCCGTCAGCCGCGCGCTGGGCGACGTGCCGCGCGAGCGGCTGGCCGGCGTGATCCTGCTGACCGACGGCCAGGTGCATGACGCCGACACGGCGGAATCCCTCGACCTCAAGGCGCCGGTCCATACGCTTTTGACCGGCGCGCGCAACGAAGCCGACCGCAGGCTGGTGGTCCAGGCCGGCTCGTCCTACGCCATCGTGGGCAAGCCGGTCGAGATCAAGTTCCGCGTCGAGGATGCACCCGGCGCCAAAGGCACCGCGCGCGTCACCATCCGGCGCGACGGCAATCCCGCACGCACCGTGACGGTCCCAGTCAACGGCGAGGGCAAGGCCGAGATCACGCTGAACCGCGCGGGCCCCACGGTGGTCGAGATCGAAGCCGAGCCCGGCCCTAGCGAGTTGACGCTCGACAACAACCGCGCCGTCCTCACGCTTAACGGTGTGCGCGACCGGCTCAAGGTTCTCCTGATTTCGGGCGAGCCGCATCCCGGCGAGCGGACCTGGCGAACCTTTCTCAAGTCGGACCCATCGGTCGACCTTGTGCACTTCACCATCCTGCGGCCGCCAGAGAAGCAGGACAACACGCCGCTGAACGAGCTGGCGCTGATCACCTTCCCCGTG
The DNA here is from genome assembly GCA_026400755.1 of Alphaproteobacteria bacterium. GTDB lineage: Bacteria > Pseudomonadota > Alphaproteobacteria > CADEGL01 > CADEGL01 > CADEGL01. Next base: position 74,150 of record JAPLOM010000027.1, on the reverse strand, counting down.
CGCGAGCTGTTCGAGGTGAAGCTGAGCCAGTTCGACCTGGTGATCTTCGATCGCTATCGCCGCCGCGGCGTTCTGCAGCTCAGCTACTACGCCAACATCGCGGAGTATGTGAAGAAAGGTGGCGGCTTGCTGCTAGCCGCCGGCCCGCCGGACGCGACCGCGATGAGCGCGTTCCAAACGCCGCTGGGCGAAGTGCTGCCAGCCCAGCCGACCGGACAGGTGATCGAGACGGGCTATCGTCCCGCCCTGACCACGGCGGGCAAGCGCCATCCGGTCACGGCCGAGTTGTCCGGTGCGCCCGAGGGTGGCGAGAAATGGGGTCGCTGGTTCCGCCAGATCGAGGCCACCACCAAAAGCGGCGCCACGGTCCTGATGGAAGGGCCCGGCAAGCGCCCGCTTCTGATCCTGGCGCGCGAAGGCGAAGGGCGCGTGGCTGTCCTTTTGTCCGATCAGATCTGGCTGTGGGCGCGCGGCTTCGAAGGCGGCGGGCCCGAGGCCGAACTGTTGCGGCGCATCTCCCATTGGCTGATGAAGGAGCCCGAACTGGAAGAGAACGATCTGCGCGCCTCCATCCGCGGCAACCGTCTCGAGGTGGTGCGCCGCTCGCTCGAGACCGGCAAGAAGAGCGTGACCATCACGGCACCCACCGGAAAGGAAACGACGCTGGATCTGACGGAGCAGGTCGCGGGTCGCGCCGTCGGCAGCATGCCGATCGAAGGCCCCGGTCTCTATCGCGTGAAGGACAAGAACAAGACCGCCTTCGCCGGCGTGGGCGCGCCCAACCCGCTGGAAAGATCGGACGTGCGCACGACCGACGCGAAGCTGGCGCCCATTGCCCAAGCCACGGGTGGTGGCATCTTCTGGCTAGCCGACGGGCAGCCCGAGATTCGCCGCCAAGCCGCCGGCCGGCCCATGAAAGGCGCGGCGAGTGATTCCTGGCTGGGACTTCAGGCCAACGAGAGCTTTGTCGTGCTGGGCACGCGGCGCGTGCCCCTCGCCCCCGCCTTCGCGGTGCTGGCGCTCGTGCTCTTCCCCCTGGCCTTCGGCTGGTGGCGCGAAGGCCGCTGAGCCCGCGCGATCTTCCAGACGGATGTGCGATGCGGAGCACACGTACCTTCGCGGTCGACCCTTAGACTGGACGCCATTTCAACTCGGCCGAAAAAGCGGGGATCGGCGGCACAGTCGCCGCCGCTGAGATGATCGACGATTGCGGGAATGATCCTCGACCAAGAGGAGCTGTCAGGGAACAAGGCCCCGCAAGAACACCAAGTGCGGCTGCGCCTAGGTAACCGCCCCAGAGATCATCTTTGAAAGCAATGGTTCCGGCCGCCATGCGGATCGCACATTCGCCATCTACGCCACCCGCACAAAAGAAAACCGGCCCTCCTTGCGGAGGGCCGGCTCAGTCTCAAGAAACGTAGGTTTGGTTTTTAGAAGTTGTACTGCATGCCGAGCTGCAGACGCTGGGCGTTGCCCGACGTGTTTCCCTGACTGGCGGGGTTCAGGTTGTACGCCGTATTGCTGGAAGCAGCAACCGTACGCCAGCCCATCATGTATTCCAGGCCGATCGAGACCTTGGAAACCGGGTTCCAGATCAGGTTGACGTGACCGGTGTAAATCCCGTCGGTTATACCGTTCGCCGACGAGGCCAACTGCGCCACGGGGACCGAACTCGTCTGCGCGCCGCCGATGAGGTTGGTGCGCAGGTTGTCAGCCCAGTAGTGCGTGAACGAGCCCCAGCCGCCGAGAGAGGAAACCTTCTGGAAGCTGTTGCAGGTGTTCGTCGGCGCGGCGGTGCCGTTGCAGCCCGTCACGTAATAGTCCTTGATCGAACCGTTCGCGTAACGGCCGAGGCCATCGCCGTAGTTGACAACGGCACCGAAGGTGTCCTTGCCCCACAGCTTGACCGTGGCGCCGACGTGACCGCCGCCGCCCCAGGTGTTTTTGTCGAAGTTGTTACCGCTGCTGTAATTGAAGTTACGCGCAACGCCGGTGACGTTGAGCGAACCCCAAGACGGACGGTAGCGAAGAGCCACCACGAAGTCCGGCATCACGTCGATGCCGTTGACGTTATTGGTCAGGGCCGCGCCCGGGCCGGTAGAAACCGCATTGCTCTGCTCCGGGTTTTCGAGCGCGAAATCAGCAGACAGGCTGTCCATGACGGAAGCCGTGTAGCGGATCTGCGTCTGACGGGCGAATTCCTGGCCGGCGGCGCCGTAGAAGTCCACCGTGTCAAAGAACGTGTCCTGGTCCATGAACGTCGACCAGGTCTGACCGGCGAGGACCGGGCCCAACTGACCGTAGGCATGACGGACGCGGAACGAGTCCGAGTTCGAAACGCGCTGGTTGCCAGCGGGACCGAAGAAGTCGCCTTCAATGCGGGTCCGCATTGAACCCCAATCCGTCGGCGTCCGCGAGTCGAAGCGGATACGCGACTGACGGGAATGCATGCGGAAGTCGCCGCCCTGGCTGTTGGCCGCGCTGCCCTTCAGCGGGATGGACGTAACAGCGAACGAGTCGCCAATCGCGGTGCTCGGCGCGTTCATCGTGAACATCGAGTCGGCCTTCACGTAACCGCTGAAGCTGAGCGACGTGTCCGAACCGGGTAGCTTCCACGAGCCCGGGAACTCGCCACCCGTGACGGCCTGAGCCGGAGCAACCTGCTCCTTCTGGGCCTTCGTGGTCGACTGAGTCTCGAGCTGGTTCAAACGGTTCTGAAGGGCATCAATCTGCACCTTCAGGTCCGTGGAGTCATCCGCAGCGAACGCGGTGCCAGCAAGCATAGCGAATGTCGCGCCGGAACCGAGCAGTGCGGTCTTAAAAGTGGTGTTAAACATCGAACCTCCTCTCCAAGAACGCATCGAAGTCCCTGACATGGTTAGCAATCGAAGCGTTCCGACGGCACTCGGCTTTTTGTTCTTGGTGCCGAGATTGGATCTTTTTTGAGCCACCGGCGACCAAACCGCAAGGCCGGAATATGGCGATTGGAACATTCTTTGGATACCTGTGGCGCTTTCGCCACATGACCCGCCCCCCCGGTTTAGGATGGCTTTTGATTCACGAGGATCCCAAATTTATAGCATTTTTTTGGAGATAGGGTGACAGTAGGGGCCATACACAAAACTAGATGTGAGTCGTTTCAGCAACACAACCTCTAGTGGTAGGCCTTGATTCGATAGCGAAAACTTGGAACTACGCCGGGTTTCCGGCATGATCCACCCGGTCATACTGGCAACTGAAGTAGATATTTATTCCTAATTTCAGTCGAAGCCCATTTTTCGCGCCATCCCGGCCAAGCCGGAGAGACCTCATATATCGGCCATGGCCCATCCGCCCCCCTCCCACCTCACCAGCGCCCTGGCCGCGGCCACCCGCCATCACCACGAGGGGCGGCTGCGCGAGGCGGAAGCTATCTATAAGGACATTCTCCGCGAATCGCCGGACCACGGCGAAGCGCTGCACCTTCTTGGTTTGGTCGCCTATCAAAGCGGGCGTCCCGAACAGGCCATCGCGCTAATCGGCAAGGCGCTCATCGCAGACGACAGCAACGCGGCCTTTCACGACAATATCGGGCTGGCCTACCGAGTGACGGGCAACATCGAAGATGCCGTAAAACACGCACGGCGCGCGGCCGCTCTCGACCGCACCAATCCCGGCACGCAGTTTAACTTGGCCTGCGCGCTCGACGCGGCAGGACGCACCGACGAAGCAGTCAGTGCCTATCAGCGTGCGCTCGCAGTGGTGCCGAACCACGCGGAGGCGCATAACGGCATCGCCAACGCCTTCATGCGGCTGGGCCGAGCCGAACAAGCCATCGGCCACTACAGGCGCGCGCTTTCCATTCGCGCCGGCTATGGCGAAGCGCATCACAACTTAGCCGGGGCGCTCGCCCTGCAAGGGCGGCTCGAGGACGCAGCCAATCACTATCGCGCCGCGCTGGCGGCCGACCCGGCCGCGGCCGAAACGCAAGCCGCGCTTGGCGCCGTCCTTATGCGCCTCGGCAAGACCGACAATGCGATCACCCTTCTGGAGAGGGCCCATGCGGGCGCGCCAGATAACGCCGACGCGCTGTTTTTTCTATGCGACGCCCTGCGCAGAGGCGGACGGAGGGCCGAAGCCGCGGATCACTACCACAAGCTAGTATCAATGCGGCCCGATCTGGTCGATGCGCGCTGCAACCTGGGCAATCTTTTGTTGGAGACAGGCCATATCGCAGACGCGCGGGCCGCCTATGACGCGGCGCTCGCGCGTCGGCCGTCGTTGGCCAACGCATTGGTCGGCATCGGGCGCTGTGAGGAAGCCGAGGGCCGCCAGGACTCGGCCTCCGATTGGTACCGCAAGGCCCTGGCCGCCGCGCCCGGCGATCCGCTGGCAAGCCAGTTGTTGACCGCCCTGGCCCCTCGCAATTAACTCCGCGCGCACCATGTTAGGCTGCGACCGACGGAAGGCGGGCCCACCTTGAACACGACCCCAAGCAGGACCGGAACGGACGCCGACGCCATTTTCACGGACGCGCTGGCGCACCACCAGGCTGGCCGGCTGCGCGAAGCCCAGACCGGCTACCGCTCGGCGCTGCAGGCCAAAACAGATCACGCGCCCTCTCTCCACTATCTCGGCCTTCTGGCCCACCAGGTCGGCCAGAACGACCTGGCCGTCTCCCTCATCAGCCGCGCCGTGTCCGCCGATCAAGGCAACGCGCTTTACGCCTACAATCTGGGTGAAGCTTATCGAGCGCTGGAAAAATTCGAACAAGCCATCGCAGGCTATCGCCAGGCGCTCGCACTCGATCCCGAACTGGCGGATGCCCATTTTGCCCTCGGGAACGCCTTATACGAGCAGAAGCGTATCGACGAGGCCATCACCGCCTACCGGCGCGCGGTCGAACTGACGCCCGACGACCCCGAGGCATGGAGCAATCTCGGCAACGCCTTGATGGACCGGAAGGTGCGGGACGAAGCCGGCGAGTGTTACCGACGCGCGATCAAAGCCGATCCATCTTATCTGCCGGCTTACATCAACCTAGGTACCGTCTTGATCGGCGCCAAGCGCCATGACGAGGCGGTTGCGTTGTTCTGCGGCGTGCTCGCACGTGACGAGCAGGTGCCCGAAGGCCATTACAATCTGGGCAACGCTCTGTTCGCCCAGCACAAGATCGACGAAGCCATCGCCAGCTATCAACGCGCGCTGAGCCTGAGGCTCGGTTTCGCCGAAGCGCACAACGCGCTCGGCCTGGCCCAGCAGAAACGCAACGATCCGTCCTCGGCGACCGAATCCTTCCTCAAGGCGATCGCGCTCAAAACCGATTACGTCGAGGCGCACACCAACCTGGGCGGCGCGCTGGTCGATCTGCGCCGTTTCGACGACGCGCTGGGTGCCTTGAACGAAGCGCTGCGCATCGACCCGAACCACGCCGAGGCGCACAACCAGATCGCCAGCACCCTGTCCTTGATCGGCCAGATCGACGAGGCCATCGTCAGCGCCCGGCGTGCGCTCGACGCCAAACCGGACTTTGCCGAAGCGCATTACATGATGGGCGTCCTGGTCGAACAGCAGGGGAAGTTCGACGAGGCCGTGGAATGGCAGCGCAAGGCGTTGGCCTTGGATCCGACGCTGTCGGAAGCCTACTACCACATGACGCTGAGCGGCCGAGCGACCAAAGAAGTCACCGGCACGGCCGAGATGGAGCAATTGCTCCAGACGGAAAACCTGGACGACCGCCAACGCGCGAACCTGCATTTCGCCCTGGGCAACGCGACGGACCACGCGGGCGATTACGAGCGCGCGTTCGAGCATTTTCGCACGGCGAACGATCTGAAGAAGGCCGAGGCGTCGTTCGACGAAGGCGGCATGGCACCCTACGTCGATGCACTGATCGACACTTTCGATGCCGACTATTTCGCCGCACGCCAAAATATCGGCAGCCGGTCCGAACTGCCCGTCTTCGTGCTGGGCATGCCACGCTCGGGCACCACGCTGGCTGAGCAGATCATCGCCAGCCATCCACGCGCGTTCGGCGCTGGCGAGTTGGAGCATATGGGCCAACTCACCTCGAGCTTGCCCGAGCTGTTGCCGACGCCGGTGCCCTATCCCAAAGCCGCCGAACTGATCGACGCCACCAATGCCAAACGCGTCGCGGACCATTATCTGACCGCCCTACGCGAGCGCGCGCCCAAAGCCGATCGCATCGTCGATAAGATGCCGCTCAATTTCCTGCGCGTGGGCCTGATCGCGACGCTCTTGCCAAACGCCCGCATCATTCACACGCGCCGCGACCCCATGGACACCTGCGTGTCCTGCTACTTCCAGCATTTCGCGCGCGGCTTCCACTTCTCCTATGACCTGGCCAATCTGGGCCGCTATTACCGCGAGTACGAGCGCCTGATGGCGCATTGGCATAAGATGTTACCGGGCCGCATCCTGGACGTGCAGTACGAGTCGCTGATCGGCGACCAGGAAGCCGGCATCCGCAAGATCATCGACTTCTGTGGGTTGGAATGGGATCCGCGCTGCCTCGCGTTCCACGAAACCGACCGGCAAGTAAGGACGGCCAGCTTCTGGCAAGTGCGCCAGCCGCTCTACGCCTCCTCGGTCGGACGCTGGCGTCATTACGAAAAGCATCTGGGACCGCTGAAGGCGGCGCTGGGCCTGTCATGAATACGCGCGTTGTGGCGGCGGCCTTGAGCGCACTTGTTCTCGTGGCCTGCGCGGGCGAGAGAAAGCCTAAGAGCGATCCGCCGATGACGTTGACCTACCGCTCCAACGACGCAGTGGGCACGGCCGGACAGTTCCAGAATTATCAGCAGGTCGTGCAGGCGACCGCGCCGTCCTATGTCCGCGTCATCATCAAGGCTAAGGAAGGTGGCGCCGACAAAGACGCCTCCAGTAACATCGTCAACGGCGGCAGCGGCGTGATCGTCGATCCGTCGGGGCTCGTGATCACGGCCGGGCACATCGCGCTGGATGCGAAGCTAGACGCGCAGATCATCACGATGGACGGCAAGCACCACAAAGCCGTCATCATGCGCGTCGACCGGAACCGCGAGCTGGCCTTGCTGCGCATGGATCCGTTTCCCGGCATCCAGGCCGCACCGCTGGCAGATTCATCCAAGCTGACCGTGGGCGAGCCCATCTTCGCCATCGGCACACCAGCCAACAAGCCAGGCGTCGTCTCGCTGGGCCAGGTGGTCGAAACCAGGCGTGCCGAGCGGCTGGACTATAACGGCTTCGGCTTCGACGACGCGGTGAAGTTGCGCATCGAGGTTGATCCCGGCAACTCGGGCGGGCCCGTCTACGACCGCCAGGGCCACCTGATCGGCATCATCGCCGCTTTCGTGCTGGGCAACACCGACGCATCCCGGAACTACCAACTGTCCTATCTGGCCTATGCGGTGCCGTCGAACGCAATCCGCGCCTATATCGGCAAGCGCTGATGCCGCGCCGGCTCAGAAAGCGTAGGTCAGCCTGATCTCGGTGAGATACCAGGTGCGGTTGAATGTCGTGGCCGCATTCGGGAAGTTCGACACCGCGCTCTGAAGGAACTGCTGCGCCCCCTTGCCCGACCAGGCCACGCTCTGAGCGGCGGACAGGGAGATCTTGCTGGTGATCGCTCACTCGGCGACGAGGTCGAGTTCGTCCAGCGCGTGGCTCGCGGTGCCGCCGAACTGGCCGGGCTGGTCGTAGAAGATGCTGTAGAAAAACGCGCTCAGGTTCAGGTCGCGCCGGGGATTGGCCGATACGCCGAGCTGATGCACGTTTTCGTTGCTGTTGAACAGGAAGGCCTGGCCGGCAATCTGGCCCAGGAACCAAGTGCCGGTGCCGCGTCCAACCGTATAGAACAGCGGATCAAACGACCGCTTCACGCCGTCGTTCGGGTTGCTGTCGCCGCTGAAATGGCCGTAACGGTAGAAGACGCGCGGCGTCCAAGGCGCGGCGGAAAACGTCCAGCCGGGTTCGGCATACCAACCGTTGGCGCGCACCTTGTCGCCGGTGTGGTTGTTTTATTGATAAGCGTATTCACCGTGGAGCGAGAGATCGGGCAGCGCCGGAATCATGCTGCCGCCAAAGCGGGCGGAGAGCACACTCAATCCGTTGCGGTCCGAGCTGGAGCTGATCTGCGACGGACCGCCCGGGCAGTTCCGGGTGGAAAAGCAGCTTTCGCTTTCACCGTCGTAAACGTACATCGCCATGATGCCCGCATAACGCGCGCGGTCGGCGTAAGAAAAGCGCCCTTCGCCGTCTTTCTTGGATTCGAACCATTCGACGCTCGCGCCGACGAAATCCGTGTGCGGAAAGTCGAGCCCGTTCATGAGCGTCTGATCGGTAACCGAGCGCAGGAGGAACAGGTCGCCGCAAACGGGATCCGTGTTGAACTTGGCCACGCCCAGCCCATCGAATGCCGAGCGCGGCGCCGTAAAATTGGCGCCCCGCGCGCCCGCGTTATAGGTGCCGTCACCGATCAGGAATGCGTCGCCGACCTGGAACGACTGCCGCCCCGCGCGGATGTCGAGGGCATTGCCGCCAAGCTCGGGCAACAGATTGCCGGACTGCCAGCCGACGAAGGCATCCTCGATCCCAATATGGCTGGGATTGCCCTATGTGCTGCTGACTAGCCCTGCGTCGCCGTCACCGCGCGTCGTCGCGCCTACGGCGCTGATCGCGCCATAGAACTGGCCCGCGCTCGACGAGACGAACGACGCCTTCAACGCGGGGATGATAAAGCCTTCGAACCAGAGCGGATCCTTCGAGATGGGCTGGTTGCTGCCCGGCTGGTAGGTGCCTGCGCCGAATTGTGCGCCCGGGCTGGCGAAAAAACCCATGCCGCCCATGAAGGCGGCGTCCAACGCGAAACCCTGCTCTTCATAGAAACGCCAGTCGGCACGCGCTTCACGCCCCGTGACGGCGGCGCAGAGAACGACCAACGCGGAAAGCAGGCGAAGGAAGTGGCGCATGAAAGCGAGCAAATAACCCTGCGTGGAAAGTGACGATCGCGCGCGGATATCCCGGTGGGAAGGCTTCGACAGAGTGTACGAAGGCAATCGGAAGTCGAGGCGGGCATCTAACGCGTTCGAGCGCGTCACGGAAACAGCTATTTGCGGCGGTCGAGCGCGGCCCCCGTCCTGGCCGGCCAACGTTCAGAAGTTGTAGCTCAGCGTGATTTCGGTGACCGTCCACGGACGGTCGAACGTCGTGGGCGGATTGGAGAAGCCCGATGTTGCAACCTGCAGGAACTGACGCGCGCCCTTGCCCGACCAGGCGACGCCCACCGCGCCCGTGAGAGACAGATTCTTTGTGATCGCCCATTGGGCGATGAAATCCACCTCGTCCATCATGTGGCTCGCCGTGCCGCCGAACTGGCCGGGCTGAGCATAGAAGAAACTGTAGAACTGTGCGTTCAGCGTGACTGATTCGGTGGGTCTG
>JAPLOM010000027.1:61131-64691 GCA_026400755.1 Alphaproteobacteria bacterium | reverse complement strand
GTCTGGCCGTGATGCCGAGCTGGTGCGCATTCTGGTTGCTGTTGAAAGTGAAGTACTGGCCCGCGATCTCACCCATCTGCCAAGTGCCATAGCCGCGACCGGTCGTGAAGAAGAGCGGATCGAATGACTGCTTAATGCCGTCGCTCGGATTGGGGTCACCGCTGAAATGGCTGTAGCGGTAAAAGACACGCGGCGTCCACGGCGCCGCGGAGAAGGTCCAGCCGGGTTCGACATACCAGGCATTGGCACGGACCTGATGGCCGTCTCGGCCGTTATATTCGTAGGCGTACTCGCCATACAGCGAGAGGTCGGGCAGCGCCGGGATCATGGCACCGCCCATGCGCGCAGAGATCACCGCCAGCCCCTTGCGGTCCGCGCTGGACGTGATTGCAGCGCAAGAGACGGTGAAGCATCCCGCGCTGTCCGCATCGTAGGCGAACAAGCCCATGAGACCCGCATAGCGCGCACGGTCCGTGTAGGCAAAGCGGCCTTCTCCGTCTGGTTTCGATTCGAACCATTCGACATTGAGGCCGGCGAAGTCCGTGCGCGGAGCGTCGAGCCCGTTCATGAGCGTCTGATCGGTAACCGAGCGCAGGAGGAACAGGTCGCCGCGCACGGGGTCGGTGTTGACGCTGGCCACGCCCAGCCCGTCGAAGGCGCTGCGCGGGTTCAGGTAATAGGCCGCGCGCCGGCCCGCGTTGAACGTCCCGTCGCCCACCAGGAACGCATCGCCCACTTGGAACGGTTGGCGCCCCGCGCGCAAATCCAGCGCGTTGTCGGGCAAGCCGCCGATCACCTCGCCCGATTTCCAGCCGACATAAGCGTTCTCGACCGCAATGTGCTGCGGATTGCCAAAGGTACTGCTGCTGAGGTTTGCATCGCCGTCGCCGCGCGTCATGGCTCCGACCGCGCTGATCGCGCCGTAGAACTCGCCGGCACTGGCCGAAGCGAACGATGCCTTCAATGCTGGCGTGACGAAGCCCTCGAACCAGACCGGGTTCTTAGCGATAGGCTGGTTATTGTTCAGTGTTGAGGTGCCCGCGCCGAACTGCGCGTTGGGGGTGGTGAAAAAGCCCACGACCGCCGCGATCCCCGCATCCAGCGCAAAGCCGTCCTGTTCATAGAAGCGCCAGTCGGCCCGCGCTGTTTCGCTCGCGACGATCAGAACGGCGGCGAGGGCGAGCGGCGCGGCGAACGGACGGAGACGAAGATGCATGGCCAGACGGCTTCTCGCCTCAGATCCGCGGCTTGGCGGGCGTATCCCAATAGGGGCTGGGCCCGAACCGGTCGGCCAGAAAATCGACGAACACGCGCACCTTGGCCGTCAGATGGCAGCTGTGGGGATAAACGGCATAGACCGATACGCGGTTGGGCAGGTAATCGCGCAGCACCTCTTTGAACCGCCCGGCCTGAATGTCGGGGCCGACGATGAAGGACGGCAAAACCGCGACGCCCAATCCAACTAGCAGTGCCTGGCAGATCGCATCGCCGTTGTTCGCACGCAGATTGCCGCGCACCGAAACCGAGCGCGTGCCTTCGCCATCAATGAACTGCCATTGGTCGGTGTCCGACACATACGCGTAGCTGAGGCAGTTGTGCGCGGCCAAATCGTCAGGCGTGCGCGGTTCGCCATGCTTAGCAAAATAGGCCGGCGCACCGCACAGGATGCGCCGGTCAGGCGCCAAGCGCCGTGCGATCAGGCTGGAATCGGTCAGCCGCGCGATGCGGATGGCGACGTCGAATCCTTCATCGATCAAATCCACGAAACGGTCGTTCATCGTCATATCCACGCGCACCTCGGGATAGCGCGCGAGGAAATCGGGTATCGCGGGCGCGATATGCAGATGGCCGAAGGTCATCGGCGCGTTGACCCGCAAGGTGCCATGCGGTTCGGACTGCAGGCGGGTGACGGCCAACTCCGCCTGCTGCGCCTCGGCCACCACGCGCGCGCAGCGGTCGTAGAAAGCGGCGCCGGTTTCCGTGAGGCTCAAACGGCGGGTGGTCCGATTCAAAAGTCGCGCGCCGAGCCGGTCCTCCAAGCGCGTGATCTGCTTCGAAACCGCGGATTTAGACATGCCCAGTTCGGCGGCGGCAGCCGTGAAGCTGCGCGCCTCCACCACTTTGGCGAACACCGCCATGCCGGCCAGGCTGTCCAACGGCGCCAGGGTCATTGGGTCATTTCCGGAAACAATGCTTATCCATCTAACGCGTTTTTAAACCAAACGGAAACGCCTAACTACAGAGGTGAACACGGAAGCCCGTGGTGAATTTCCCGAAAATGGAGGCGGTCATGGCCAAGGTTCTGGTCCTTTACTACAGCATGTACGGTCACATCGAGACGATGGCAGAGGCCGTGGCCGAGGGCGCCAAGGGCGTGGCCGGCGTCGAGGTCACCGTGAAACGCGTGCCTGAACTGGCAACCGCCGAAGTGCTGGAGAAAGCCGGCGCCAAGCTGAACCAGAAGGCGCCGGTGGCGACCGTCGCGGAATTGGCGGACTACGACGCCATCATCTTCGGCACGCCGACGCGCTTCGGAAACATGGCCGCGCAGATGCGCAACTTCCTCGACCAGACCGGCGGCTTGTGGGCCAAGGGCGGCCTGATCGGCAAGGTCGGCAGCGTCTTCGCCTCGACCGCGACCCAGCATGGCGGGCAGGAGACGACCATCACCTCGTTCCACAACACGCTGCTGCATCACGGCATGGTCATCGTGGGCGTGCCCTATAGCTGCACGGGCCTGACCAAGATGGACGAGATCACAGGCGGCGGCCCTTATGGGGCAACCACGCTGGCCGGCCCGGACGGCAAGCGCCAGCCCAGCGCGAACGAACTGGAGATCGCGCGCTTCCAGGGCAAGCACGTGGCCGAGATCGCCAAGAAGCTGGCGAAGTGAACGCGGAAGGCCGCAAAATAGGCAGCCGTCCGTACCCGGCGGCTCATGAAGAAGGGGAGAAAACGATATGACCGCAAAGGTCGACCGCTCCAAACTGATCATTCCCGCCGTGGCACCTCTCTATGAGGGGCTCAATTGCATCGCCTATCCGCTGATGCGCATCGTGGTCGGCGGATTTCTAATTCCGCACGGCATGCAGAAGCTGTTCGGGGCCTTCGGCGGCGGCGGCATCGAGGGAACCACGGCCGGCTTCGCCAAGATGGGGCTGGAGCCCGCGCCGCTCATGGCCCTTCTGGCCGGCGGCACGGAATTCTTCGGCGGCATCCTGATCGTGCTGGGCCTGTTCACGCGCATCGGAGCGGCGGCGGCCACCATCCTGCTGCTCACCGTCGCGATCCACGTTCACTACGCCAACGGCTTCTTCGCCGGCAAGGGCGGCTACGAATTCGCGCTTCTGTGGGCGGTGATGGCCTTCTACGTCTTCATCAAAGGCGGCCAGCATTGCTCGCTCGACCGCAAGATCGGCAAGGAGTTCTGAGTGGCGTTGCGGCGGCGCGCGGGAGGCATGGCGTGACCAAGTGGCCCAGCATCTTCGTTGGCCACGGTAGTCCTGGCATGATCCTGGAGCGCGCCGCCGCGCGCGACTTCCTGAGCGGCCTGGGCCAGC
>JAPLOM010000027.1:0-61115 GCA_026400755.1 Alphaproteobacteria bacterium | reverse complement strand
GGCCTGGGCAAGCAGTTGGGCAAGCCCAAGGCGATCCTAGTCGCGACCGCCCATTGGGAGACCGGCGCACCGGCCGTCGGCGCCGCCGATAAACCGGAAACGATCCACGATTTCTTCGGCTTCCCGCAGGAACTGTACCGCATCGTCTACCCGGCATCCGGCGCGCCCGAAGTGGCCGTCCGCGCGCGGGCGCTTCTGAACGGCGCGGGCTTCGATGCCACGCTCGACCATGCGCGCGGGCTCGACCATGGCGCATGGTCGCCGCTCTATCTGATGTATCCCGACGCGGACGTGCCGGTGACACAAATCTCGCTGCAGCCCCATCGCGGGCCCGGTTATCACCTTTCCATCGGCCGCGCGCTCGAACCCTTACGCGAGGAAGGCGTGCTGGTGATGGGCAGCGGCGCCATCACCCACAATCTGCGCGACTTCGGCCAATACGATCTCAACGATCCGCCCGCCGCCTATGCCGCCGAGTTCGACACCTGGGTGCGCGACGCGGTCACGCGCGGCGACGCCGACGCCGTGGTGGACTATCGCCAGCGCGCGCCCCACGCTGCCCGCAACCAGCCGAGCGAGGAGCATTTCCTGCCGTTTCTCGTCGCCATGGGTGCCGGCGGCGAAGGCGCCAAGGGGCGCACGCTCCACGAAGGCTTCACCTACGGCTTTCTGTCCATGGCGGCCTACGCGTTCGATTAGGTCGACCTTCGGTCCGTAGACCTGCGGAAACGGCATAGCCCGCCGGACGTCACACGCCTTGCGCGCAAAGGGGCGTCCGCGTGTAATCGCGGCCGTGACCGCCGCACCCGCCATCGCCATCCAGGAGCCCGCGTCACCCACCGGGCTTTCGAAATTCCTTCAGGTCACCACCGGGGTTCTCTGCACCCACCTCTATTTGCTGGCCATGTCCGGCGCCAGCATGGCGCTGCCGCATATGCAGGGCGCGTTCTCCGCCGGCCCCGACCAAATCGCCTGGGTGGTCACAGCCTTCATCGTCACGGTGGCCATGACCAACGCCTGCGCGGGCTGGCTGACCGATCATCTGGGCCGCCGCCGCCTGCTCCTGATCTGCATCATCGGCTTCACCGGGGCGTCGTTCCTGTGCGGCTTGGCCGAAAGCCTGGAGGTCGAGGTTCTCACGCGCGTGCTGCAGGGCGTGTTCTGCGCGCCGCTGGCGCCGCTGGGCCAGGCCATCGCAGTGGACGCATGGCCGCGCAACCGCCAAGCCATGGGCACGTCGGTCTGGAGCATGGGCGCCCTGTGGGGCTCGTTCATCGCGCCGCTGGCCGGCGGCTACCTCGGGGAGAATCTGGGCTGGCAATGGATCTTCTTCATGGCCGTGCCGGTCGGGCTTCTCACCCTCCTCACCGGCTGGCTCGGTGTGCACGACAACCGGGCGCGCGGACATACGCAACTGGATTGGCTCGGCTTCTTCACCCTCGTCCTGACGATCGGCTCGCTGATGTTCGCGCTGTCGCGCGGCGAGCGGATGGACTGGTTCGCCTCCCCCCAGATCATCGTGGCGGCCTGCGCGGCCGCGCTGGCCGCCTACGTCTTCGTCCTGCGCATGGCGACGGCGCGGCAGCCGTTCATCCCTCTGCGGTTGTTCAAGGACCGCAACTACGCGATCGCGCTGCTCTTCATGTTCATCTACGGCATCTACAATTATCTGCCGATCTTCGTGCTGCCCATCATCCTGACCAGCGTGATGGGCCTGACCCTGCCGGTGGTGGGCGCCTTGATCGCCACGCGCAGCTTCGGTTCGTTCACCAGCATGCTGATCGTGGCGCCCTTGGCCGATCGCGTGGACATGCGCGTCTGGTTGGTTCTGGGCTTCGGGACGTTGATGGCGCCGTTCTGGATGATGGCAAGGTGGGGCATCGACCCGTCCTGGACGGGAATCGTCCTGGCCATGTTCCTGCACGGCTTCGGCTCCAGCATGCCCTATATCGGCATCAGCGCCGCCGCGTTCGCGACCCTGCCGTTCGACCTGCGCAGCCAGGGCATGAGCCTCATGCACCTGACCAACAACATGGGCATCGCGATCGGCACGACCGCGATGTTCGCCTTCTTGGCGCGCGAGATGCAGGTCAGCTATTCGGCGCTGACCCAATTCGTTAGCCCCTACAATGAGGCCATGAACTCGGGCGCCGCGCGCAACATGCTCCACCTCGACAACGCCCACGGCCTAGCTTCGATGGGCGCCGAGGTTGCGCGCCAAGCCACGATGGTGGCGTTCAACTCCACCCTCCAGATCGCGGCCTATCTGGGGCTTATCATCCTGCCGCTTCTGATCTTCGCGCGCGTGCGGCACTAGCCGCCCGGCTCAGCCCTTCACCCAGTCCTTGTTCGCGCGCAGCGCCTTGATGATGGCGACCAGGTTCTTGTCCCGCGCATGCGCCAGCTCGCCATAGGACTTTCCCTCGGCCATCCGCTCGCAGGACTCGATCACCTTCGCTTTCATCTCGGGTGTCAGCTTGGGCGAAAGCAGCTTGCTCCAGACGCTGGCTTTCTCCATGTCGAAATGCTGGAAGAAGCCGCGCATGCCCCCTTCCCCGCCCGCCATGTGCATGTGCACGAACGAGCCCATCATGGCCCAACGCAAGCCGGGACCCTGGCGGATCGCGGCGTTGATCTGCTCGGGCGTGGCGATGCCGTCCTGCACCATGTGCAGCGCCTCGTGCCACATGGCCTGCTGCAATCGGTTGGCGATGTGGCCTGGCGCCTCCTTGAGCATCTTGATCGCGTAGTGGCCGTTGCGATTGTAGAAGTCGCAGGTCCAGTCGACCGCCCATTCTTCCGTCTTTTTGCCGCCGCACACCTCGACCAGCGGGACGATATGGGGCGGATTGAACGGATGGCCGATCACCGTGCGCTCTGGATGGAGACTCTCCTTCTGGATGTCGCTCATGATGAAGCCGGAGGTGGAGGACGAGATCACGATGTCCTTCGGCGCGGCCTCCTCGATCTGGGGCAGCAGTTTGACCTTGATCTCAAGTTTCTCGGGCGCGCTCTCCTGGATGAAGTCGGCATCCCTCACCGCATCGCCGATCGAGGTGCCGAACGTGAGGCGCGAGCGCGAAGCGCCGGGCGCCAATCCGAGCTCTTCCAGGAACGGCCAGGCTTGGTCCAGAAGCCGGTGCAGCTTGGCCTCGGCCTTGGGGTCAGGGTCCTGGACGGAGACGTCGAAGCCCTTGGCCAGGAAATGCGCGGCCCAGCCGCCGCCCATCAATCCCGTGCCCACGCAGGCCACGCGGCGCACTTTGTCGGGTGTCGGTCGTGCCATCGCTGGTTCCCTTTCTCTCAACCCGTTTTCAGATCCAGCGGCGGGGTGCGGGCGACCGCGACGCGGTGGGCCTCGTCGGCCAAGGTATTGATGTTTTCCTGCCGCTGGGCGGCGGCAGCCTCGTCATAGAGGAACGGCAAAAAGCAGAAGCGCCGCCCGCGCATGATCGGCCACACCTCATGCAGGACCGAACAGGAAAAGACGACGGCGCCACCCGTGGTCGCGCGATACATGCGCGTGTCGTACTCGGGAAAGCGCAAGTCGCCGCCCTCGTACTCGTCAGCGTTCAGATTGATGGTGACGGCGAAACGGCGATGGGCCGTGCCCTTGGTGGTGTCATCGCGGTGGGCGCGGAAATAACCGCCGGTCTGCGAGTCGTAGCAGGCCACGATATGCCGCTCGATGCGCGTGGCGGTAAACTGAAACACCTTGCGCACCTCGGGCACCAGCCGGCGGGCGATCTTGGCGTTGATGATTTCCTGTAACGCTATGTCACGGATGGGACAATCGGCGCGGCGCTTGAAGCCGTGGTCGATGGTCGAAACCGTCTTGCCGCTGGTGGGGTCGGTGCGCATGAAGCCGCTGTCCTCGCCGCCGTCCTTCTCGTAAAGGGCGATCAGCTCGCGGCAGAATTCCTTTTCGAACACATTGGGCACGGCCAGGACCGGCGCGCCCAACCCGGCCATGGAGCGATCATCGGACGCCGGCTGCGCGTCGATCACGGCCAGCACCTCCGCCGCGTGACGCTCCGGCTCGTTGATCTTCAGCACGGCCAACACCCGCAAGGTGCGGTCCAGCACCAGCGAGAACGGCCGGTAGACGCCCGTTTTTTCGCAGGCGCCGTAGAGCATACTGAGCTGCCGCCGGTAATCGAGGAACAGCCGCGCGCCCGGCCTGCGCTCGGCCAAGCGCCCGTCCTTCACGTCGGCGGGATCGCAGGTGACGATGAACAGCGAGGCACGGACGTCGTTGTAGGCCCGTTCGCACGAAATCATTTCGGCCGCCAGGGCGCGCGGCCGATCGTCCTTGGCCGAACCCAGGAAGGTCAGGACGACGTAGCGCCCGCCCGCGATGTTGAAATGAAAATCCTGCCGCTCGGCGGTCGGCGCGACAAACCACGGCACCGGATCGCCGGGGCTGAAGGTCCGAGGCTTCTTTTGTTGCGCCATGCTTTCTTCGCGGTCTCGCGCGGGGTTCGCCCGCGCGCGCTCTCGCGCCTAGAACGAGACCTTGTCGCCGCCCTTCAAGCCCAGCATCTGCCGCGCTTCGTCCGGCGTCGCGACCGAGAGCGACAGGTCCTCGACGATACGGCGGATCTTGGCGACCTGGGCCGCGTTCGATTCCGTCATCTGGCCCTTGCCCAGATACAGGCTGTCCTCCATGCCCACGCGCACGCTGCCGCCCATGATGGCGTTCATCGTGCAGAAAGCCATCTGGTGACGGCCCGCTGCGAGGACGGAGAAATAGAACTCCTCGCCGAACAGGCGGTCGGCCGTCCGCCGCATGAACATCAGGTTGTCGTAGTCCGGCCCGATGCCGCCCAGGATGCCAAAGATGCCTTGGATCAGGAACGGCGGCTTCACGAAGCCTTGATCGACCAGATAGGCCAGGCTGTAGAGATGGCCGACGTCATAGCACTCGAACTCGAACTTGGTGCCGTGGCCGTCGCCCAATTCCTTGCAGATGCGCTCCATGTCGTGGAACGTGTTCTTGACCACGAAGTCCTTGGTGCCTTCGAGGTAGCCCTTCTCCCACTCGTGCTTCCAATCCTTGAAGCGCGCGGCGGCAGGGAACAAGCCGAAATTCATCGAGCCCATGTTGAACGAGGTCATCTCGGGCGAAGCCGCCTTGGGCGCGGCCAGACGCTCGTCCAAGGTCATGCCCATGCCGCCGCCGGTGGTGATGTTCACCACCGCGTGGCAGTTCTGCTTGATGCGCGGCAGGAATTCCATGAACACGGCCGGGTCCGGCGTCGGCTTGCCGTTCTTGGGGTCGCGCGCGTGCAAGTGGATGATGGCGGCGCCCGCTTCCGCCGCCGCGATCGACGCCTCGGCGATTTCGTTTGGGGTAATCGGCAAATGCTTCGACATGGTCGGCGTGTGAACCGAGCCGGTGACCGCGCAGGTGATGATGACTTTGTCGGTTTTCTTCACGAACCCCTCCCAGATTGATCCCCGAGGCCGTTCGAGCCGGCCGTTCGCGCGGAGTATGGCGCGCTCGGAAGGGGGCGGTCCAGGGGCGGGCTAGCCCCTGCTATACTTGATGCATTGGGTGACGTACTTCTCCCACTCGAAGCTCTTCAGCCCCTTGTCGGTCGCCGCGTCCTGGCAATCCGCGACGATCCGGTCGCTGACCGAGACTGCCTGCGGATCGGCCCGCCAAGGCGTCGCGCGGGATGGAGACGCAAGCGCAAGCCCCAACACCATGCCCGAGGACAAGGTGGCGCAGAGGATGACGAACCTCATGGCTTTCTCCGGAAGTTCAGTTGCTGCCCTTCGCGCAGGATTTAATGAATTTCTCGCGCTGGAAGCCCTTCAGCTTTTTCGCATCCGCCGTATCGGTGCAGTCCTGGATGCGGCGGTCGCTGACCGATGTGCCCAGCGCTTCCTCTTCCCACGGCGTCGCGCCCGCGCCCGAGGCCAAGATCAGGGACGGAAAGATGGCGGCGAGGAAGAAGGCCGTCTTCATGGCCATATGTCCAATAGGGTTTCCGAGACGTTATTCTCGCAAGCAGCCTCCGATACCGCAACCTAGGCAAATCCCCGCATGGACGCTGGAGCCGTAAGGCGCATTCCGCCATCATGCGGCCATGATCGAATATGACTTCCTCGTCATCGGCGGCGGATCGGCAGGCGCCGCCATGGCCGGCCGCCTGTCCGAATCGGGCAGCAACACGGTTCTCCTGGTCGAAGCAGGCCCGGACACGCCACCGGGCGAAGAGCCCAAGAGCGTCTTGGATTCCTATCCGGGTGTGGCCTACTTCGACCCGCGCTATCACTGGTCAAAGCTGCGGGTGTTCCTGGCCCAGGGCAGCAACACGCCGCGCCGCTTCGAGCAGGCCAAGATCATGGGCGGCGGCTCCAGCATCAACGGCACCTTCGCCATCCGCGGCCTGCCGGCGGATTACGACGAGTGGGCGGCGCTGGGCGCCACCGGCTGGTCTTTCGCCGATTGCCTGCCCTTTTTCAAAAAGCTGGAACGCGACCTCGATTTCGACGGACCCGTGCACGGCAAAGACGGCCCGATTCCCATCCGGCGCGTGAAGTTCGAGGACTGGCCCGGCTTTTCGCGCGCGGTCGGCGACGGGCTCAGCGGGCGCGGCGTGCTCTTCCGTCCCGACCACAACGGCACGGCGGAAGACGGCTGGTTCTCCATGCCGATCAACAACGAGAACGACCATCGCGTCTCGACTTCCATGGCCTATCTGGACGCGGCGGCGCGCAAGCGGCCGAACCTGCGCATCTTCGCCGAGACGATGCTGGAACAGTTGACCTTCGACGGGAAACGCTGCACCGGCGCCGCCCTGATCCGGCCTAATGGACGCGAGACGGTGGCCGCACGGCAGGTGATCGTCTGCGCCGGCGCGCTTCATTCGCCCGCCATCCTGCTGCGCGCGGGCATTGGCCCGGGAGAAGAAATTCGGAAGCACGGTATCCCCTTGCTGAACGATCTTCCCGGCGTCGGACGAAACCTGATGGAGCATCCGACCGTGGCGCTGGGCGCACATCTGCGCCGCGCCGCGCGTCAGCCACGACGTATGGGCCGCCACATCATGCTGGGCTGGCGCTATTCCTCGGGCACGGACGGCTGCACGCCCGGCGACATGCACGTCTTGGCCATCAACCGCGCGGGCTGGCATCCGTTGGGCCGCCGCCTGGGCTCGTTGATCTGCGCCTGCAATATCTCCTACTCGCGCGGCAGCGTGACGTTGCGCTCGCGCGCGGCCGAGGACGAGCCCATCGTCCATTTCAACTTCTTCTCGGACCACCGTGACCTGGAGCGGCTGGTGCAGGGAATGAAGCGGATGTACACGGTGATGACGACGCCGCAGGTACAGGAAGCGGTGACCGAAATTTTCCCCACCAGCTATACCGAGCGCGCGCGCGACATCGCCATCGTCTCGGCGGGCAATTGGTTGCGCACGGCCGGAGGCGCGGCGCTGATCGATTCCGGCGAGGCTGGACGCCGCTACATGGTCCATAAAAAGATCAGCCCGGGCATCGACATCCATGCCCTGGTGCGCAACGACGTGGCATTGGAGCAATGGGTGCGCGAGAAAGCCTATGGCGGCTGGCATGCCAGCGGCACCTGCCGCATGGGCGCCGACGGCGACCCCATGGCCGTGCTGGATTCATCGTGCCGGGTGCGCGGTGTCGAGAATCTGCGCGTGGTCGACGCCTCGGCCATGCCTTCCATCCCCGCGGCCAACACCAACATCACGACGATCATGATGGCGGAAAAAGTCGCGGCTTCCATTCGTGCAGGGGATTAGCCCATGAGGCGCCGTACATTCCTGGCCATCATCGCCCTGGCCCTGGTGGTCGCGACCGGCCTCGCGCTGGCGCCCGACTGGAAAGCCGCGTTCGACCCTCTGCCGTCGTGGAACGAGGGGTTCGCGAAGCACAACATCATCGAGTTCGTGAAACGCTCCACCACCGAAGGCGGACCGGATTACATCCCGTTCGAGAAACGCATCGCCACCTTCGACAACGACGGCACCCTGTGGGCCGAACAGCCCGTCTACCCCGAAGCCGTGTTCGTCTTCGACCGCGTGAAAGCGCTGGCATCGCAACACCCCGAATGGGCGGAGACCGAGCCGTACAAATCGGCCCTTGCGGGCGACTACGACGCGGTCGCCCGGCAAGGCGACGCAGCCTTCCAAACGCTGGCCGTCCCGATCGGCGCCGGCATGACCGACGCCGAGTTCGAACAATCGGCCGTCCAGTGGATCGAGACCGCGCGGCATCCGCGCTTCGACCGGCCTTACACCGATCTGGCCTACCTGCCCATGCTGGAGCTCTTGTCCTATCTGCGGGACAACGGCTTCAAAACATTCATCGTCTCGGGTGGCGGAATCGAGTTTTTGCGCGCGTTTGCCGAAAAGACATACGGCATTCCACCAGAACAGGTGATCGGTTCAACCGCCGTCCTGTCCTTCCGGATGGCCGACGGCAAGTCGGTTCTGCGCCGTACGGACCGCGCAACCGCCATGGACGTTGGGCCGGTGAAGGCCGAGCGCATCGGAACGGTGATCGGCCGCCGGCCGGTCTTCGCCGCGGGTAACTCCGATGGCGATCTTGAGATGCTGCAATGGACGACCATGACCAGCGGGCCGCGCCTTGGCATGCTGGTCCATCACACCGACGCCGAGCGGGAGTGGGCCTACGATCGGGATTCCGCCATCGGCCAACTGTCGACAGCCTGGGATCAGGCCGTGGAGCGCGGCTGGATCGTGGTCGATATGAAGCGCGACTGGCGCACGATCTTCGCGTTCGAGAACCCCTAGGGCTTCTTGGCCATCCGCGCTTCGGTGGGGCAGCCGGGGGCGCGCTTGCGCGCGATGTAGTCATCGATGATGGCGACATAGCGGTCACGGCCGAAGCTGTCGTAATGCCCGCCATGAACGACCGAGATCGGCACATGGCGCAACCGCTCGACGCTGGTCAGGAACTGATCCTCGACCGTGTGATAGAGGATCAGCTTGCCGATGCCGTTCGTGCCGTTATGGACGACGTCGCCCGAGAACATGATGCCGGTCTTCTTCTCGTAGAGCGCGATCGAGCCCGGCGAATGGCCGGGGATGTGCAGCACCTCAAAGGCGCGATCGCCCAGATCGACCACATCGCCCTCGACCAGTTTGCGCGTCGCGGGCGCGGCTTTCACTTCGTAGGTCTCGGCCGAGAAGCCAGCTGGTTTGGCGCCCTCGAACATCTCGTCGACGACATACGGATCGGCCACCGTGTTGAGGCGCGTCGGGCGCGCCATGATGTCGGCCTCGGCTTCGTGGATGTGGCGGTGGTTGAATTCAAAATGGCCGCCCACATGGTCGCAATGGCTGTGGCTACCCACGGCCAGAACAGTGCGCTGGCTTAACTCGGGAATCGAATCCAACAGGCTGACCAGGCCGAAGCCCGTATCGACCAGCATGTCGCGGTCGCGCCCGCGCACATGCCAGATGTTGCAGCGGTAATCGGGTTTGATGCGTGCTTCCCAGAACAGGGTCACGCCGTCGCCCACAGTTTTCGAACGGAACCAGCCGTCCGCGTAAGAGCCCATCGCTGCCCTCCGGTTTTCCCGGAGGGCAGGATAGGACGTTTACGGGGCGCGGGTCACTCGCCCTTGAAGTTGGGCACGCGGTCGTCAAACCAGGCGTTGGTGCCTTCGATCGAGTCCTTGGAGAACGAGGCCTTAAGGTAATACTCGGTCTCGAACATCAGCACCTCGTCCAATGGCGCTTCGGCCGCCTTGTCGATCATCTCCTTGTGATAGCGGACGGAGATGGGCGCGCGACTGGCGATCACGGTCGCCATCTTCAGAGCTTCCTCGCGCTCCTTGCCCACGGGCGCCACGCGATTCACGAGGCCGATGCGGTGCGCCTCGACCGCCGGCCACCATTCGCCGAGATAGGCGATCTCGCGCGCACGCGCGATGCCGACCTTCTGGGCCAGCATCTTGGTCGTGCCGTTGGTCATGGTGATGCTGAGCGTCACCTCCGGGCAGCCGAACTGGGCGTTCATCGACGCCACCACCAGGTCGCAGCCGATGCAGATCTCGGTGCCGCCGCCGACGCACCAGCCCTGCACCGCCGCGATAACGGGGAACGGCACCGAGCGGATCAGGCGCGTCACGCGCTGGGCCGTCTGCTGCCAAGCGAACAGCTGTTCCTTCGAGACCGAGCCGTCGGCGATGCCGGTGGAATGCTCGTGGATCTCGGTCACGTCGTGGCCAGCCAGGAATGACGAGCCGTTGGCGGCGATGATGAGACAGCGGATGTTCTTGTCCTTGCCCAGCGCCTCGATGGCGTCGCCGGCCTCTTGCCACATGACCATGGTGAAGGCGTTGGACTTCTTGGGCCGGTTGAAGATCACCCAGGCCACATGGCCTTCCTTTTTGGTGATGATCAGGCCGCTCTTGGAGGTCGTTTCGCTCATGGCACTCTCGTTGTTCGGGTGAAAGGGGTCAGCGTTTGAGCTTGATGCCGGCCTTCTCGCGATCCCAGGTGGTGGGCGTGAGGCCGCGTTCGCGCAGGGGGAATTTCTGGATCTTGCCGGTCGGCGTCTTGGGCAGGGCGTCGATCGTGTCGACGTAGCGCGGGATCATGAAATAGGCCATGCGCGGCTCGAGGAAGCGGATCAAATCCACCGGATCGACCGTCATGCCCGGCCGGGGCACCACGACCGCCATCACCTCCTGCTCGGTGTGCTCGGATTCCGCGGGGATAACCGCGCACTCCAGCACCGAGGGGTGTTTCACGATCTCCTGCTCGACTTCCATCGACGAGATGTTCTCGCCACGGCGGCGGATGGCGTCCTTGGTACGGTCGACGAAGTAGTAGTTGCCCTCCTCGTCGTGCATCAGCATGTCGCCCGTGTGGTACCAGAAATTCCGCCATGCCTTGACCGTCCAATCGGGATGGTTCCAATAGCCCAGCGTCATGTCCCACGGATTCTTGGTGCGCACGCAGATCTCGCCGGGAACGTTGGGCGGCACCTCCTCGTCGTTCTCGTCGACCAGGCGCACCTCGTAACGGTCGAGGAGCGGCCGGCCGCAGGTGCGGTTGTTGGCCAAATTGAAGGTCGAGCGCATGGGGCAGTTCTGCTCCGTGCCGCCATAGGTGGTCGACACGCGCACGCCGAAGCGCGTTTTGAAGTCCTCAACCTCGGGCAACAACGGCACGACGATGATGCGGTCCATCGTGTTGTCCGCGTCGTTCGGCAACGGCGCCTGGCGGTAGAGAAAGTTGGCCATGGCGCCCAACAGGAACGAGACCGTCGCCTTGTACTTGCGCACGTCGTTCCAGAATTCGGTCAGGGAAAAAGTGCCGGTCAGAACCGCCGTGCATTCGGCGATCATGCAGGCATAGACCACCGCCCATTGGCCCGCGATGTGGAACATGGGCAGCGGCGCGTAATAGATGTCGTCCGGCTTCATCTCCAGAAGCTCGACCGCCACCACCGCGTATTCGTACGCGTGGGCGTGGCAGTTCATCGAGCCTTTGGATGGGCCCGTCGTGCCCGAGGTGTACATCACGCCCATGACGTCGCGGTAAGTCGGGCCGGGCTCCTTCAGCGCGGACTCGTCGGCGTCGAACAGGGTCTCGAAGCGCATTGCCTCCAGGCGTCCCGAGAGGCTCGTGGGCAGGCCCGGCTCCTTGCCCGTGGCGTCCTTGCTGTAGAGGACGACGCGCTTCAAATCCTTCAAATCGCCCAGCACAAATTCGATGCGGTCGAGATACTGGCGGTCCACGATCATGGCGCGGGCCAGCGAATCGTTCACGACGTGAGCGAAGACCGTGCCTTTCGCGTGGTTGTTCACGGGCACCTCGATGGCCCCGATCTTGGCGAGCGCGCACCAGGTCAGGATGTAGTCGATCGTGTCGGGCAGCATGATCAGCACGGTGTCGCCATGCTTGATGCCCGCCTTGAGGAAGCCGCGCGCCAGGGCGTTCGAGCGCTGGTCCATCTCGCGATAGGAATAGGCGCGCTCGGCCGTAACGACCCAGGGCTTGTCGCCGAGCTTGTCGGCGCGCCGTTTCAGCACCTCCTTGAGGGTGCGTTCCTTGCGCGGCTCCAGGGCCATTGATGCCTCCCAACCCTTGGGTCGATAAACCGACCAATGGGTCCGTTTCGATGTTATGGGGCGGATTTTAGCCGATCAAGGGGGTCGGGCGAACGCCACCCAATCGCTGGGCGAGTTTCAACAATCTCAGGCTTTCGCGGCCCCCAGCTTGGCCGGCTTCGGCCCGCCGGTGGCCCAGTCCAACAGCTCCACCGTGTGAACCACGGGAAGGTCCAAGCCGCCCGCGATCTGGATCATGCAGCCGATATTGCCCGCGGCCACGACGCCAGCACCCGTGCGCGCGAGGTTGGCGGCCTTGCGCGCCTGCAACCGCCCGGCGATCTCAGGCTGGAGCAAATTGTAGGTCCCAGCCGAACCGCAGCAAAGATGAGCTTCCGCCGGCTCGCGCACCTCGAACCCCGCCTCCTCCAAAAGGCGTTTGGGCTCGTCCTTGATCCGCTGGCCGTGCTGCAGCGAGCAGGCCGAATGATAGGCCACCTTCAGCGCCTCCGGCGCTTTCGCGTCCGACAGGCCAAGCGCGGCCATCACCTCGGTCACGTCCTTGGCAAGGGAGGAGACGGCGCCCGCTTTGCCGGCCCAGGCCGGGTCGGCGCGCAGCAGGTAGCCGTAATCCTTCACCATCGTGCCGCAGCCGGAAGCATTGACCACGATGGCGTCAAGCCCGTCCCGCTCCTTCTCCGCCATCCAGGCCGTCACATTGGCTTTCACGGCATGGTCCGCGTCCTTGCCCAGATGGTGGGCCAGCGCGCCGCAGCAGCCCGCCCCTGGCGCGATCACCACCTCGCAACCGTGTCGCGTGAGAAGCCGGATCGTCGCCGCGTTGATCTCGGGCGCTAAATTCTGCTGCACGCAGCCGGCCAGCAGCGCGACGCGCATGCGCCGCTTGCCCTGCGCGGGAAAAACCTGCGACGACAGGGCCGCGGCGCCCGCGCGCTCCGGCAACAGCTTGGCCATCGCACCCAACTTGCCCGGCAGCAACGACGCGAGCGGCCGCGCGAGCCGGCCGAGCCGCGCGGCCAGCGCGAAGCGTGCCGGATACGGCAGCACCGCGGCGAGGGTCGCGCGCAACACGCGCTCGACAAAGGGGCGGCGATACGTCTTCTCGATATGGACGCGCGCCTGGTCGACCAAGTGCATGTAGTTCACGCCCGACGGGCAGGTGGTCATGCAGGACAGGCACGACAGGCAGCGGTCGACATGGCGCACGACGCGCTCGGTCGCGGGCTTGCCGCCCTCCAGCATGTCCTTGATCAGGTAGATGCGGCCGCGCGGGCTGTCCAACTCGTCGCCCAGCAGCACATAGGTCGGGCAAGTCGCGGTGCAGAAGCCGCAATGGACACACTTGCGCAGGATCGTGTTGGCCTCGGCCAAATCCGGATCGCGCAACTGTTCGGTCGTGAAGGCGGTCTGCATCTCTACACGCCCTCGTACATGCGGCCGGGATTGAACAGAGCGAGCGGATCGAAGCTGGCCTTCACCCGCTTGGACAAGGCGAACAAGCCGGCCGCGCCGGGATCGAAGGGCGCGACCGTTCGGCGCGTTTCCTCGGCTGCGCGCACCAGGACGGCATGACCGCCGGACTTGGCCGCCGCCGCGCGTACAACAGCGGCGCCCGCATCGGGAGGCGTGCCATTGATTTCGAGCCAGATGCGCCCGCCGCTCCAATCGAAGAAATAAGAGCCGTCAAGCGCGGCCGCGATCGTGCGCGCGGTTTCGGCGCCCGCCGAGGGCGGCACGGATAGGCGCCAAAGCGAATGTTCGAGATCGTGGGTAAACGGCTCGGCGTTCGCGAGCGCGCGCCAGACCAATTTCGAATCGGCGGGCGGCAAGCGCTCCGTCGCACCGTGCGGACGCAACAGCGCGCGCAAGCCCTCGACACGCGCCTCGACCGACGGCCTTGGGCCTTCCAGGCGCAGCAACGTGGCCGCGCCGTCCGATTGGTAGACCACGCCGGCCGCGATGGAGTCCGGCAGATGGGCGGCAGCCGAGACCTCAAACGCACTGCCCATCGCGTCCGCCATGGCGCGCATCGCGGCCTCGTCGGACAGGCGCGAGAGCACCAGCGTGGCCTCCGTCTCCGCCACCGGCAGGATCTTGACCGTCATCTCGGTAAGGATCGCGAGCGTGCCGTATGAGCCGGCCAGAAGTTTGCACAGATCGTAGCCGGTCACGTTCTTGACCACTTGGCCACCAGCCTTGAACGACTCGCCCCGCCCGTTGACCGCGCGGAAACCGAGGAAATGATCGCGCGCCGCACCCGCCGAGATGCGGCGCGAGCCCGCGAGATTGGCCGCGACAACACCCGCCAGGGTCTGCCGCCCCGCCGCGCCGCCATAGAGAGGGCCATAATCGGGCGGCTCGAAGGCCAAGCGCTGGCCCTTCTGCGCCACAAGGCGCTCGATCTCGATGAGCGGCGTCCCCGCCCCTGCCGTTAGAACCAACTCCTCCGGCTCATAAGTCTTCACGCCCGCGAGGCGCGACAGGTCGAGCGGCGCGTCCGCCGCAACGGGGCGGCCCAATCCGCGCTTGGTGCCCGCGCCGCGCACCTCGAGCGTCATTTTCTCCGCGACGGCGGCGCGGACAATCTCGCGGAGCTCGTTCTCGTCCGCCGGACGGAGCGCGTTGCCCGACATTCAGAAGCGCGGCAGGTGCGAGAAGCGCAAATGCCCAGCATGGACATGCATCTTGCCCAACTCGGCGCAGCGGTGGAGTTGGGGGAAAACCTTGCCGGGATTGAGCAGCCCATCAGGATCGAAGGCGCATTTCACGCGCTGCTGCTGCTTCAGATCGTCCTCATCGAACATCACGCCCATCAGGTCGCGCTTCTCGACGCCCACGCCATGCTCACCGGTCAACACGCCGCCCACCTCGACGCACAGCTTCAGGATGTCGCCGCCGAAGGCTTCGGCCTTTTCCAACTCGCCTGGCGCGTTGGCGTCGAACAGGATCAAGGGGTGCAGATTGCCGTCGCCCGCGTGGAAGACGTTGGCCACGCGCAAGCCGTATTGGCGCGACAGCTCGGCCATGCGGGTCAGCACCTCGGGCAGGCGCTTCCGGGGGATCGTGCCGTCCATGCAGATATAGTCGGGCGAGATGCGGCCCACCGCGGGGAACGCGGCCTTGCGCCCGGCCCAGAAGCGCAGGCGCTCCTCCTCGCTGGTGCTGGTGCGGATTACGACCGCGCCGCAATCGCGCGCAATGACCTCGACGCGATCGACCAGGTAATCGACCTCGGCCTCGGGCCCGTCCAGCTCGACGATCAAGATGGCTTCGACGTCCAACGGATAGCCCGCATGAACAAAATCCTCGGTCGCCTTGATGGCGGGCCTATCCATCATCTCCATGCCGCCGGGGATGATGCCGGCCGCGATCACGGCGGCCACGCACTCCCCGCCCGCCTCGCTGCTGGAGAAGCCCAGCAGAAGAGCGCGCGCCAGGGGTGGCTTCTGCAGCAGTCGCACCGTCACCTCGGTGATGACGCCCAGCAGCCCCTCGGAACCCGTCATGATGCCCAGCAGGTCGTAACCGTCGGCATCCAAATGCTTGCCGCCGATGCGCAAAATCTCGCCGTCGAGGGTGACGAACTCCAATCCCAGGAGGTTGTTGGTGGTGACGCCGTATTTCAGGCAATGCACGCCGCCTGAGTTTTCCGCCACGTTGCCGCCGATGGTGCAGGCGATCTGACTGGACGGATCGGGCGCGTAATAGAAGCCCGCGTGCTCGACGGCTTGCGTGATGGCCAGGTTGGTCACGCCCGGCTGCACCACGGCGCAGCGGTTCGGGAAATCGATATCGAGGATCGTCTTGAACTTGCCGAGGCCCAGGATGACGCCGTCCTCGATCGGCAGCGCGCCGCCCGAAAGCCCCGTGCCCGCGCCGCGCGGCACGACCTTCACCCCAAGCTCCTTGCAGATCTTCAGAACCGCGGCGACCTGCGCCGTATCCTCGGGCAGCACCACGGCCAAGGGCAGCGCCTTATAGGCCGTCAGCCCGTCGCATTCGTAGGCGCGGATCGCATCCAGGTCGGCGATCACCCCCTCGCCCGGCACGGCACCACGCAGCCGCGCGACCAGCGCGTCCTTGCGCGCCATCACGGCTTGATCGGGAGGGGGCATCAGCATGGCGGGGATTGTCCGGCCCGGTGTGGGTTCCGTCAATCGAGCCTGCAGCCAAGGCACGGATCGAATTGAAAGATTTTTCGCCTCCGGCCCCGTTTAACCCGGTCGAACGGCCTAATATAATGACGGCACGAGACGCGATGCCGGGAGAGGACCATGCCGCCGAAATCCGACCTGTTCGACCTTTCGCCCCTGCCGGGCGCAACCTTCGGCGGCGTGATGAATTTCAAGGGCGGAATGAGTGGCCGCGCCGCCACGGCTTCGTTCGAGAAGAACCCGCAACCGTTGCTCGACGCCCTCTATGCGTCGGGCGGGTTCCTCCTGATGCCCCAGATGATGGATATTCTGGATGAGCCCACGCTGATGGTGCGCCTGTCGCAGCTGTTCGGGCGCGAGGTCGAGAACAACCTCAAGACCTACACGGCGGAAAACAAGACGCTGTTCAACATCCACGAACAGGTGCCCGAGATCATCCTGGTCACCAACGCGCCGCCCATCAACAGCCAGCCCATGACGCGGCCCGAGCCGCCGCTGACCGCGGACGGCAAGTTCCCAACACGCTTTCCACACCGCAAGGGCTGGCACACAGACCAGAGCTTCCGCCGCCCGCCGCCGGACTTCTCACTGTTCATCGCCGTGCAGCCCACGCCCAAGGGTCAGGGGCAGACCTTGTTCGCCGATGGCACGGGTGCCTATGCCAGCCTGCCCGTGCATCTGAAGAAGCGCATCGAAGGGTTGGAAGGCTTGCATGCCCTGCCCGGCAACGGCCGGTCGGAAAAGGCCGTGCGCGAAGGCCAGCCGCCCAAACCCCTCCTGCCCCACCAGCGCTCGCAGAAGCATCCCTTGGTGCGCGTCCATCCCGTCACCGGCAAGCCCGCGCTTTATATGTGCGAGAGCGGCCAGATGGATTGGGTCGACGGTCCCATCGTCGGCATGACGCCCGGCCCGGACGGCGACGGCGCCAAGCTGGTCTACGAGCTGATGCGCCACATCACCCAGGACGAATATGTCTACGTCCACGATTGGACCAAGGGCGAGCTGGTCATCTACGACAACCGCAACCTTTTGCACGCGCCGAGCTGGTACGAGGCGGACAAATACATCCGCATCATGTGGCGCACGACGGTGATGGGAAACGCAGGCCCGGAATACGCGGGCGAAAAGCCGAGCTGGATTCCGCAGACGGCGGCGGCGGAGTAACGGCCTCGCGCGGCGGAACCGGCGCCGCCGAGAGATGCCCATCGCGCCAAGACTATTAGGATTTCTGTTCGTTTTTTTGGCCGCCCTTTGCTGGTCGGCCGGCAATATTCTCATCAAATTCGTCATGAACGCGGGCGTGCCGCCCGATCAGTATGTCGGCTTTAGAACGATCCTCGCCTTCCTATCCGTCCTCACCGTGATGGCCGCCGTCTCGCCCCGGCAATTAAAGATCGCCAGGCGCGATCTGCCGTATCTTGCCAGTTATGGGGTGGTTGTTTGGGCTTTGGCGCCGATCATCGGCACATGGTCGATCAAGCTCAACCCGGTCTCCGTGGCCGTCATTCTTTTATATACGAGCCCGCTTTTCACGCTCGCCTGGTCGATCACCGTCGGACGCGAGCGCGTTCGCGTCTATGAAATCGTCGCGGCGCTGGTGGCCATCGCGGGCTTGGCTCTGCTCAGCGGCGCTCATGATTCCGCCGACGCGACTCTCACATGGCTGGGGCTCACGGCCGGTTTGCTGTCCGGGCTTGGTCTTTCATTCGTCACGATCTTCGGAAAGCGCGGCATCGTCCACCATGGCCCGTGGACCATTCTGACCTATGGCCTTGGCTTCGCATCGATCATCTGGATTGCAAGCGGCACGGCCGTCGACTTCGCCGTGGGCCAACATGCGCCGTCCGTATGGCTGGCCGTGGTCGGCGCGGCCATTCTCACCGCCATCCTTCCGGTTTGGTTCTACCTTCTCGGTCTTCGGTTGATCAGCGCCCCCGAAGCCAACGTCACAGCAATCCTGGAACCGCTGCTGACCACGGGTTTCGCTTTTGTCCTATTGTCCGAACACCTTGATACGCCGCAACTGGCCGGTGCGTGCATTTTGTTGACCGCGATTGCCTACCTGCAGGTACGCGGCGGCACCATGGACGCGGCCAAGCAGGGCGAGAGCCGACCATCCTAGGACGGCGGCGGCGGCGCGAGGCCCGCGCTGTCGCTCTTGCAAACGCCGACCGAGCGTTGCCAGCAACGCCGTCCGTCCGTCCACGTCGCGCCCACCAGCACCGCGCCCTCTAGATTGGCGCCGTCGAGCTTGGCCCCTTTCAGGTTGGCGTTGACCAGGTCGGCCTTGCGCAGATCGGCGCCGGTCAGATCGGCGCCCGACAGGTCGACCTTCACCAACTTGGCATCCTGAAGGGTGGCGCCCACCAGCTTGGCGCCCTGCAACTGCGCGTCGTTCAGGTTCGCGGCCGTCAGATCGGCCTTCCCGAAATTCGCGCCCTTCAGCCGCGCGCGCTCGAAGATGGCGCTGGCCAAATCCGCGCCCACAAAGGACACGCCCTCGAAATTCGAATCGTCGAAATGGGAATTGCGGAGCTGCGCGCCGTCCAGGTTTGCGCCTGCGGCGTTGGTGCGCAGGAATACCGCGCGCGACAGGTCCGCGCGGGTGAACTGGGCGCCGGTCATCGTGGCATCGGACGCCGAGATATGCATGGCTTTGGAGTCCTCGGCGCGGACACCGCTCAAATCCGCATAGAAGCTCAAATCCGCATAGAAGAAGGTGGCCGCGTAAAGATTAGCCTTGGTGAGATCGGCCTTCACCGCGCGGGTCCGGATCAGCATGGCCTCGCGCAGATCGGCGCCGCCGAGCTTCGCACCCGACAAATCGATATCGCTCTTGTCGCATTTGCGCCAATCGACCTTGGGCGCCGCGGCATCGCCGCAGGCCGCGTATGCGGGCGCGGCCGGCAGCGCCAGACAAGCGGCCAGCCAAAGCACAACCCCAGCGGATGTCCGAGGGCGCATGTGAAGGATAGTACGTCCGGTCCGTCGGCTTTTCCAAACGCGGCCGAATTTGTCGTTGTCGGTTTTCCAGGATTGGGCTGAAATCCGTCTTATCGAACGGATATCACAAGGGAATGAGATCGAGATGAGCGCGCGACGCGGATCGAGGACGACGGCCGGGGCGCTCGCGCTCCTCCTGACGGTTTCATGGCTGTCGGGCTGCGATTCCATCGAGAAGGAGACCGGCCTCAGCAAGGACACGCAGATCGGCGGTGTCAGCGGCGCGGCGGTGGGCGGCGTGATCGCGGGCCTGGCCGGCGCCAGCCCGGCCTGGATCGCGGGCAGCATCATCCTCGGCGGCATCACCGGCGGCGTGATCGGCAACTATCTGGGCAAGGGACGACGCGGAAACCCACGCCAAGACCAATCTGGAAGCGCTCGACAATCTGGGCGCGGGCAAAACCGCGAAGTGGAAGGACGACGGCTCGGGCAACTACGGCAGCACGACCGTGAACAGCGTGACCAACAACGCCGACGGCTCGACCTGCAAGACCTTCACGGAAACCATCCATGCCGGCGGCAAGACCACCACCCAATCGGGGAAGGCCTGCAAGGCGCCCGGCGGTTCGTGGAACGTCGAGCGGTCCTGATCCGGCGGCAATCTTCAGTCCCGGGACGCGCGTCCGTCTGACGGTTGCGCGGTCCGCGCTGCCATCCGTCGCGAGACTTAGCGGACGTGCCCACGGCTTTCCCAAATGATGCAGAAACGGCGCGAACGCGCCGATTTCGAGGGCGCGTTCACGGCTGTGTCACGGCGTGAATGGGAAACCGATGGGAGGTTCCGTAGTTTATTCGCATTTTGCACAGAACCTTAGGTGTTTGCGCCGGGTTCTAACTGCACAGATTTCCCACCACTTAGAGAAAAGCGCACTTCGCAGACGTTTGCGAAGGGATGGCTGCTCGGGCCTAGGGAGGATATCGAACAGAGTGGAAACATAACCAATGTGCGGACAAAAACAGACGCGCCGATTTGCGCTCCTCGCATCTGCAGGGGCTCTGGCACTTTCCATGGTGGCAGCGCCTCTCACGTTCGATACGCAGGCGTGGACATTCAAGGACAATCTATCCTTCGCCAGCGGTGGCGCCGGCGGTGGCGGTGGCGGTAGTGGCGGCGGCGGCGATGGCGGCGGTCGTGGTGGCGGCGGTGACAACGGTAACGGCGGCGGCGGGTGCGCCGGCGGCGACGGTGGCGGCGGCGGTGGATCTGGCGGCGGTGGGACTGGCGGCGGTGGGACCGGCGGCGGTGGGACCGGCGGCGGTGGAACTGGCGGCGGTGGTAGCGGCGACAGTGGCGAAGGCGAAGGCGGAAGCAGCAGTGTGGCCTCGTCAGACGCCCGACCGCGCTGAGCGGGTCGACTGATCGTTTCTGATCAACGACCAACATCACACTCAAGAATGGGCTTGGCCGCCCGCCGCAAAATCGCGGCGGGCGGCCAACTCTTATCAGGTCGCGGAAAAAATTGCGGATGCCGGTGGGGTTCGAACCTACCGTCTTGAAATCTGAAGCCGCACCCTCACCGGTTCGGCAATTGCCGGTAGGTGCCCGACGCCTTCACGCCGTCCGCGCCCTTCACGGTCACGTCGATGCGCTTGGCCTTGAGGTCGGTGCAACTGCCCGCCTGGCGGATGTCGGCCTCGCGCGGCTTATCCGTGTCGGTGACGTAACGGATTTTGATCGGCGCGCCTTCGCCATGGCAGACGCGATAGAACGAGGGCGGAAAACCGTCGCCCAAGAGGATGGCCGGATTGTTCGGCGTGGCGACCCAGGTGCCGGTTTGCGAATCGGCGGCTTGCGCGGCCGCGTGACCCCAGGCCAGCGCGAGGCCCAAGGCGAGAAACACGGATCGGCGGATCATGCGGCATCTCCCCGAGACGAGGCCGCGATTGTGCGAACCACCGCGTGGCTTGGGCAACAAAAAAAGCCGCGCCCTGGAAGGGGCGCGGCCTGTATTCGCAATCGCTTAAACGCGCGGCCCGAAGGCCGCGGCGGCTTCAGCCCTGGCGGGCCTTGAAGCGCGGGTTCTTCTTGTTGATGACATAGACGCGACCGCCGCGGCGCACGATGCGGCAGTTCTTGTCGCGCTTCTTCATCGTCTTCAACGAATTCACGACCTTCATGACGTATTCCTCGTTCCCGGCCCGACCGTTTCGGGCCCGCGCGTAAAACGCGATCATCGGAAGGCGCGGACCATAGGGGGGGTGCCGAAACTTGTCAACCGCCGAACCACCTGTCCGAAATCAGTTAACCAATTGATTGGGAACGATGATTACCCGATCAAAACAGGCGGTCGGCGTCAGAAATGGTACCGGTAGCCGAGGGTCAGGAAGTTCGAGCCGTCCCCCGCCCCGTCGATCAGGCCGAAAATACCGCTGCGGTGCTCCATACGGAAGAAGACCTGGTTCCACGGCTGGCTGGGCAGGGCAAAGGTGAATTCCAGGTCGGCCTGGTTCAGCCACTGGGTGGTGATGCCTTTGTTCGCCTCGATCGGTGGAATGATGTTGGTGTAGCTGGGTCCCGTCGCGAAGGCGAAGGTCGTGACGATCCACTTGTTCCAGAGGAAGTCGTGCCAGCGCGCGACGGCTGCGAGCGACCACTCGTTGTAATTTTCCTGCCCCCAATGGAAGGCATATTGGCCTTCGACCCCGAAGCCCAGCGCGCCGTGACCGATACGGCCCAACTCGCGGTCGATGGTGAGCGCGACCAAGCGATCGCCCGAGTCGCGCGCTTCGAAACCGATCTGAATGCCCACCGTGTCGGCCGAGGCCAGCGAAACGGTGGAGGCATAGGCGTCGGCATCCACCACGGCGCCGCCGTCGGCGGCAACGCGGTAAAGCCCGAGGTCATAGCTGGTGCCGCCGGTGATCGCGTCGTGGAACTTGCGCACGCCTTTCATCAGCCAAGACGAATGGACCCGCGCCAGGCGGTAGACCGACCCGTCATTGTCCGAGGCGCCCTGCTCGACCGTCGCGCGCAGGCATTTCACCTTGCCGCCCGCGATTTGGAGGTCGTTGAGCACCTGGGGTGCGGCATCGGCGTTGGTGACCGACACACTCTTTGTGTTGACGACTGCCATTGAAAAACTCCCGATGAGGATGAAGAAAATCCGGCGCGGCGGGGCCGTGACGGCGAGGTACGTGTCCCCGCCTTCGTCCACCGACGATGCGGCGGCCGCGCCGGAAAAGGTTCAGGCTTCGGTGCAGAGGACCTCGACCACGGATTTTTCCTGCATCCGGACAGCACCGATCGACATGCTGAAATAGACCTGCATGGCATAGGATTTGTCCGGCCGCTCCGAGATGTTGGCCTTCACGTCCTTGCCCACGCCCAGCAAGAGGCTCGACTTGCGCCAGGCGATGCAGCGCCGGTTGCCCGACGCGGTGCCCAGCCGCTGGGTACGGATGAACTTGAAGCCCAGGAACGTGTCGGTCTCGCCGCGGGCCAGGGCCTTCACCGTGTTGAAGTCGGCGCTTTTTACCTCGGTCGTGTTGAGCAGATTGGTCACCTGCTTGGCCGAACAGGCCACGAAGCGCGGCTCGTCCGGATCGTTCTCCTCGGCGTCGAGCAACTCCTTGGCCGAGAGAAGCTTGGCCAAGGTCATGCCCGAGGCCGCCGCACCCACCTGCATGCCGGAGTCGAACGGCGTGGCCGTTGCCCCGGTTTCGCCGGTGTAGGCGGTGGCGAAGGCCGCGCCGATCAGGACATCGTCGACCGCGCGGCCCATGGCCGAGGCCGCCCCTTCCTGATAGGGCGAGGTGAACTCATTCAAGGTACGGACCTTGTCCTGGTCGTCGACCAGGTCGGCCCATTCGTAGTCGACCAGCGTGACCCGGCGCCGCGCGTGCGGCGTGTCGATCTGCGGCGTGTCCGCGTGACGCGTCAGGCGCGGCACGGCGGCGGTGATGCCGATCTGGTCGAAGTAGGCGTTCTTGGCGTGGACGCCGCTCTCCACCCGCACCGCCTCGCGCAGCCGGCTGCCCTTCTGTTGAACGAGCAGCTCGACGCCCGAGCGGTATTGCTGGACGAACGACGTCGTAATTTGGGTGCTCATGCGAGCCCTCCGTCGGTTACCGTTGGTTTCGGACAGACGAAGAGGTTGCCCCCGCCTTCTCTTTCTCCGACCGCAAAGCGGGCGTTACGAAAGTGGCACGGACCTTTTCTTGCGCGCTGACGCGGCGCCGTTCGCGGCCTGCTTTCAGGCGGTCACCGGGGCCTGGCGGTTGTCCCGGAACGCCGATGCGGCGCGCGACTCGCGCGGGCCGGACGGCGTAGACTGTTGAAATGGACACAGAGAAAAAAGTCGCCGCGCACTACACCCATGGCGCGTTGGAGAAGACCATCCTCGACACGCTGCAGGCGGCGGGGAAAGACATCGAGAAGCTCACCGCCACCGACTTGTCGGCGGTGGACGAATTCCATCTGGGCTGGCGCGACGCCACCATCGCCTTCGCCAAGGATTTGCGGCTCGCGACCGGCGCGCGCGTGCTGGACATCGGCTCCGGCATCGGCGGACCCGCGCGCTATTTCGCGGAAGCGCGCGGCTGCCAAGTCACAGGCATCGACCTGACGCCCGAATTCGTCCAGGTCGCCAACGCGCTGACCCACCGCTGCGGGCTGGCCGACAAGGTCGAGTTCCGTGAGGCCAATGCCACCGGGTTGATGTTCGACGACGGCGCGTTCGACACCGCGACCATGATCCATGTCGGCATGAACATTCCGGACAAGGCCGCAGTCTTCGCCGAGGTGCGCCGCGTGCTGAAGCCGGGCGGAAAATTCGGCGTCTACGACATCATGCGCGCGGGTGACGGCGAGGTTCCCTATCCCATGCCCTGGGCGGGATCACGTGACACCAGCTTCCTCGAGACGCCCGCCGCCTATCAGCGGCTTTTGGCCTATGCCGGGTTCGAGATCGAATCCGAGACAGACCGCACCGGCTTCGTGAAAAAGCTGGCGCAGAAGCGCCGCGCGCAGGCCGAGACATCCGGCGGACCCGCGCTCGACCTCATCATCCTGGGGCCGGACATGAAGCAGCGCCGGACCAATGTGATGGGTGCCTTGCAGGGCGGGCTGATCGCGCCCACCCAGATCATCGCGCGGGCGATCTGACCTAAGGTGAAACTCGTCAAGGCGGAATCGGATTGAGCGGATGACAACAACGTAACCCTCTCCGTCCGCATACGGAGGGAGAGGGTGGCGAGCGATAGCGAGCCGGGTGAGGTAGGTGTCTCGGACAACTACCACCTCACCCTCCCGATCGCATGCGATCGGGCCCCTCCCTCTCCCCCGCCAAGCGGCGGAGAGGGACTATTCCATCTGATGGGCCCAGACTCTAGGTAGCCGGCCGCGCCTCGGGCGGCGTATGGGCCTTGAGGCCGCGCTGGACCAACTTGGCCCAGGCGTCCTCCGCCGTATCGGCGAATTCGAACAGGTCTAGGTCGGCGCGTTCGATCATACCTTCCTCGATCAGCGCCTCGAAATTGACCACGCGCGTCCAATAGCGTTTGTCGAACAGCACCACGGGCAGCGCGGTTTCAATCTTGTTGGTCTGGCGCAAGGTCATCAGCTCGAACAGCTCGTCCATCGTGCCGAAGCCGCCAGGGAAGACGACCAGCGCGTTGGCGCGCATCGCCAGGTGCATCTTGCGCATGGCGAAATAGTGGAAGTTGAAGGTCAGTTCCGGCGTCTGGAACGCATTGGGCTCCTGCTCGTGCGGCAGGCGGATGTTGAAACCGATCGACGGCGCGCCGGCATCGGACGCGCCGCGGTTGGCGGCCTCCATGATGCCGCCGCCCCCGCCCGTGGCGATCACGTTGTCACGCACGCCATGCTCCGCCACATGCAGGGCACCGCCGCGCTCGGACGCGATGCGGCCGAAGTGACGCGCCTCGTCGTACCAGCGCGACCAGTTGGCATGGGAAGCTGGCTTGCCCTCTTCCGCCGGGCGCGTGCGGGCGCTGCCGAACACGACGATGGTCGAGCGCACGCCCCAGGCGCGCAGATTCTGCTCGGCCTTGGCGTATTCCAACAGGAAGCGAACGCCGCGCATGCTGTCGCCCAAGAGGAAATCCTGGTCGAGCGCGGCCAGGCGATAGGCCGGTGCGTCGCGCTGGCGCGTGTTGTCCGTCATGCGGCGGGCCGGATCAGCGCGGTTCGGTCCAGCTTTCCGCGAAGGCCAGGGCGCAGGTGCTGAACTTCCGGCCTTCGCGGTCGCGCGGCCAGGCGTGGCCCGAGGCCGAGACGCCGTTGCGCGTGATCGTGGCCCGCGCCGACGGAATCAGCACGGTCGAAAGCCCATAGGCGCGGCCGCCGGCTCCGGGCTGGGTGTGAATCAAAAGCGGATCGCCGATCTCGTGCCAGGTCAGCGCGATCTCGTCGCCGTCGGCGGAAATCGTCTCAGTCCAGGACTCGTTCGGATCGCCGGTTTTCGAGAAGGCCGCATCCAAAACCGGGATGGCCTCGTCCTTCAGTTCCGCGTTGAGCATGCCCTGGACGGTCTTCTGCAGCCAGCGCGTGAGCTGCAGATTGTCGGAATAGATGCGCCAACGCTTCTCGGTCAGCTCACTTTTGAGATAGAGCACGTGGCCCGTGCCGGCCGGCGACAGGAACACGCG
This sequence comes from Alphaproteobacteria bacterium, assembly GCA_026400755.1. Classification (GTDB taxonomy): domain Bacteria; phylum Pseudomonadota; class Alphaproteobacteria; order CADEGL01; family CADEGL01; genus CADEGL01. Next base: position 35,264 of record JAPLOM010000027.1, on the reverse strand, counting down.
CCAGTAGCTGGCCTCCGTCGTGTTGGGTCCGCCGTCCGTCTCACTGAGGCGGATGAACGGGTTTTCGCCGGTGACGACGACGCGGTTCGGATCGACCGTGCTCATGGTCAAACTCCAGGAAAGGGTTTGAATTTCATCACGTTACACCGTGAAAACCGATCACGATACCGAAGTTTACCGCGTTCCGGGCGAGAGAGCCCTGTTTCACGGGGGAACTCTTCCCATCTGGCCGTACTTCTAGTCAAGGGAGCCGCACCCGTATCAATGACGCCCGAGAACCGGCCGCCGCTGCGAGAATCGAGAATCCTTGATGGCCAAGATATTGCTCATCGATGACGACGATCTGGTCCGACAAGTGATCACGCGCCAACTTGAGCGCGCCGGTCACGCAGTCTCTGCCGCTGCTCATGGCGGAAAGGGGGTCGAGGCGTTCGAGACGCAGACCTTCGACATCGTCATCACCGATATCCTGATGCCGGAGAAGGAAGGCCTCGAGACAATACAGACGCTTCGACGGCTCGCGCCAGCCATTCCCATCATCGCCATGACCGGCGGCCCCGTATCCGCTCAGCTTAGTGGGAAAATAGGAGTAGATTACCTCGGAATAGCGGAACAATTGGGCACGACCAAGACGATCCGGAAGCCCTTCAGGGGCGCGCAAATGCTAGCGGTCATCGCGGCCTGCCTAGCCGTGGACGCGACGTCGCAACCGCCACTGCCCGGCTAGGCACACATATGCTGTCAGCCCCCGCGACGATTACCATGCCCACGCGCCGGGGTGCCGTGTTCAGGTTGAAGAACGCGCGTATGATGCGCGCGATTATCCTGATCCCATTGGCCTATCTGCTGATTTCCGCCGCGCTCCTTGGGCTGGTCCTGGTGATACTGCGTGGGGAGGCCATGGACACCGGCGAAAGACTGACGAGCGCGCTCGCGCGCGTGATCGAAGAGCAGACCACGCGCACCATCCAATCGGTCGATCAGACGCTCGATATGGCCGAACACCATCTCAACAACCTGGTCGCGTCGGGCGCAGATAATGAGGCTTCTGTCCGCGAGTCGTTTCGCGCGCTGCTGCCGTCTCACCCCTTTATAAAAACCATCTGGGTGCTCGACCGTCAGGGGCGAATGGTCTTCAGCTCGGACAATGACCAGGTCGGCTGGGATCTGTCGGGCCGGCATTACTTCCTGCATTACCTCGATGCGCCGGACACGGGATTCGTGCTCAACCCACCCGTCCGCAGTCGAATAACGGACCGATGGTTCATCCCTGCCACACGGCCCTGGAGGCAGTCGGACGGACGGCTCGGAGGCGTCATCGTCGCGGCGGTTGACCCCGAATATTTAGAAAAGACATGGGCGCTGAACGACAACGACGACCATGCCGCCGTGACGCTGTTCCGGCGCGACGCCATCCTGTTGGCGCGTAGCCCCCACGTCGACGACGCGATGGGCAAGTCCTTCGCGGAGGCGACTCTTTTCAAGCAACTTTCATCGGGGCGTCCCGCCGGCACGTTCCAGACACTAAGCATTATCGACAGGGTCCCGCGCGTCTTTTCCTACCGCACCTTGAGCGCCTACCCCGATTTCCTCATCTCCGTCGGCCGGTCTAACGACGAGATTCTGGCGGCGTGGAGCCGCTATCTTTGGGTTGCCGCCATCGCCTGGATACTGACCTCCCTCGCGCTTGGGAGTGCCTTCTTCTGGCTTGTGCGCGTGTGGAAGCGGCGGTCGCAAAGCGAAGCAGCGCTGTCGGCCTCGCAAGAGCGGCTTCTCTCCGTCACCGAGCATGTGTTCGATGCGCTGATCATCTCCGACCGGAACGGCACGATCTTCGATTTCAACAAATCGGCCGAGCGCATCTTCGGCTATTCGGCGGACGAGGCAGTCGGCCAAAGCCTGCGCATCGTGATGTCGGAGCCCCGTCGTTCCGCCAGCGACGCCTCCCTTATCGCGTATCTCACGGCCATCCATCAGGCGGCGGAAACCGAGATTCAGGAGGTCGAGGGACGGCGCAAGGACGGGACGGTCTTCCCACTCGAAATGGGTATCGCCACGATTTCGGACGCCTCCGACAATCCTCTCTTCGTGGCGACCTTACGCGACATCTCGGCGCGCAAGACGGCCGAAGCGCAATCTCGCCAGACTCAGAGGATCGAGGCCGTGGGGCAGCTCACCGGCGGCGTCGCCCACGACTTCAACAACATGCTGATGGTCATCTTGGGCAATGCCGACATGATGCTCGACGAATTACCCGCCAATTCTTCCCTGCGGCCGCTGTGCGAGACGATTCTCCATGCCGCGGAAGGCTCCGCCGAGCTGACCGCGCGGTTGCTGGCTTTCTCGCGCCAACAGCCGCTTCAGCCCAGACGGATGCAGGTGAACGAGGTCGTCGAGAAGACCGCGGACCTTCTCAAACGCACGCTTGGGGAGAATGTCAGCATCAAGCTGGACGTAGCCGCGGACGCCTGGGATGTGATGGTCGATCGCGCGCAACTCGAGGCCGCAATCATGAATCTGGCCATCAATGGCCGCGATGCGATGTTAAACGGCGGCGCCTTGACCGTCGAAACCGACAACGCGCACATCGACGAAACGTATGTCGCCGCGAATCCGGATGCGACCGTTGGCGACTTTGTCGCCGTGGTGGTGTCCGACAACGGCACGGGAATGACACAAGACGTCGTTCAACGCGTGTTCGAACCCTTCTTCACCACCAAGGAGGTCGGCAAGGGAACCGGCCTCGGCCTCAGCATGGTCTATGGCTTTGTGCGCCAAACAGGCGGGCATGTGAAGATCTACAGCGAGGTCGGGTATGGGACGAGCGTGAAGATGTATTTTCCGCGTGCGGCCGAGGGGACGGAACTTGCCGAAGCGACTCCCGAAGCCGGATCGGCCCTACCTTCCGGCCACGAAGCCATCCTCGTGGTCGAGGACGATGCACGGGTCCGCGACCACGTCTCGGGGCAATTGAAGCATCTGGGTTACCGCATCACCAGCGCCAAGGACGGTCCCGAAGCACTCAACATCCTTAAGGGGACGACATTCGATCTTCTGTTCACGGACGTAGTGATGCCGGGCGGGCTGACGGGACGAGACCTTGCCGAGAACGCCAAGCAGTTGAAGCCTTCGATCAAGGTGCTCTATACGTCCGGTTATACCCAAGACGCGATCGTGCACCATGGCCGCCTGGACGCGGGCGTGCATCTGCTCAGCAAACCGTACCGGCTGCGCGATCTGGCCGGGAAGGTGCGCGCGGTGCTTGACGCCGCATAGCCGGCGCTTAAGCGACGGCGACCCGTTCCTTCGGCAGGCGCACGGTGACGGTGGTGCCCCGGCCCAAGGTGCTTTCGACCTGCATCGTTCCACCGTGCAGGACGACCAGGTTCTTGCTGATAGCAAGGCCCAGGCCCGTGCCACCATATTTGCGCGCGTGGCTGGGATCGGCCTGCCAGAACGGCTCGGCCACGCGGGCAAGATCCTCTTTCGCGATGCCCACACCCGTATCGGTCACGCGCAGCGCCATGGCGCCGCCGGGCTCGAGCGCGGCCGACAAGGTCACGGTTCCGCCCGCGGGCGTGAACTTCACCGCGTTGGACAAGAGGTTCAGCAGAATCTGCTTCATCGCCCGCGCGTCGGCGTGCACCGTGGGCAACGTGGGCGGCACGCGATCCTCCAGGATCACGCCGGCCATGTTGGCGCGCGTCGAGGAGATGGTCAGGCAGTCCTTCGCCAGCCCGGCCAGGACCAAGGACTCCTCCACCAGCTCGTAACGTCCGGCCTCGATCTTCGACATGTCGAGAATGTCGTTGATCAGGTGGAGCAGGTGCTGGCCGCTGTCGTGGATCATCTTGCCGTATTCGGGCACCGGCGCCTCGACGCCGGGCTGGTCGCGGATGATCTCCGACAGACCCAGAATGGCGTGCAGCGGCGTGCGCAGCTCGTGACTCATATTGGCAAGGAACAGCGACTTCGCTTGGCTCGACGCCTCGGCCGCGTCCTTGGCTTGGGTCAATTCGTCCTGGTGCCGCTTGAAGTCGGTGATGTCGGTCGTCACCCGGATCACGCCGCCGTCGGGCGTGCGCCGCTCGGAAAGCTGAAACCAGCGGCCGTGAACCCGCTGCACGGCAAACGGCTCCTGGCCGGGGTGGCGGAACTGGTGCAGCCGCTTTTGGATGAACGCCTCCGGCTCGTCGCCGGGCTCGAGCTGCTGTCCGCCGGACGTGACGAACGCACGAAGAATGTCCTCGAACTTCGTGCCGGGCCGATTCAGGTGGTCGGTCTCCGGATGCAGTGCGCGGTGCTTGCTGTTGCACATGACGAAGCGCTCGTCGCTGTCGTACAGCACGATGCCTTCCGGCAAACCCTCGATGGCCTCGTAGAGCCGCGCCTGCGAGTCCTGCGCGCGCTGAGCCGCCGATAGGTTGCGCACCAGCGCGTAAACCAACGCCGTCACCAGCGCCAGGATCGCCGTGATGACCATGGCGCGGTAGCCGGTGTCACGCCGCCAGTTGGCCAGCGCCACATCGAGGCGGATGCCAATGGCGACCACGATGGGCACGTCCGGCACGCTGCGGTAGGACATGATGCGGTCGATCCCGTCGACGGGCGACAGCGCGACGAAGGTGCCCGCCGGCGCGTTGTCCAGCGCTTCGCCGATGTTCTTCGCGCGATAACCCTGGTCGTAAAGCTCCGGCAGCGCGGGCTCCCTCACCAGAAGCTGCCGCTCGCTGTTGAAGATCCACACCGTCCCGCCTTCACCGATGTCGAGCGAACGGTAGAACTCGTTGAAATAGGCCGGATCGACGATGGCGACCGCGACGCCGCCGAACGAGCCGTCCGGGCGCTCTATGCGGCGGCTGACGGGGATGATCCAGTTTCCGCTCCGCACGCTTTTCAACGGCACGCCAATGCGGGGCTTCCTGGAGGGGTCGTCCCGATGGAAGGTGAAATAAGGCCGATTGGAAAAATCGGTCCGCCCATCAGCCGGGCTGTTCGATTCCGCGAGAAGGCTCCCGTTCGAATCGATCAGGGCGATGTTGCGCACCTGGGGCAGCAATTCGTCCTTCGCCACCAGCGCGCGGCGCCAGGCTGCGCCATGCGCGGTTTGCGCGGGCCCCAGCATTTCCGCATCGAACACCACGTCGGCCAGCGCCATGTCCACGGCCTGGAAGGCACCGCCGGCATGCTCCTGCAGCGCGCTGACCAGGTTCTGAGCGTGCCGATCACCACGATCGCCGCGAAGATCAAGCCCAGGATGATGATATTGCGGCGGAGCCGGCCCAGGGCGGTGGCCGACCGAGCCGGCGTATGGCGCACGTTCTTCCCCCGGACGAACCCGTATCGGCGGCGAGCTTAGTTGAGAAGGGTTTGCGGCGCCACAAAACGCCGAGCCATGGCCTGTCTCAGGCGCCGGGCGGCACGTCCAGGGGCGTTGCCTCCGCCGGCTTTTCGGCCGGCAACGGCTCGTCCGCCGCGCGCGGCAAGGGCATTTGGACCGAGATGTAGTCCCGGCCATAAAACTGGCGATGCTCGACGTGAAAGGCGAGCCCCCGGATCGCTTCCAGATGCTCGTCCGCGCTGGTGTCGCTCAGAAGATTCTGCGCCAGATTCGGGCTGACGAACTCGGCTTCCGCGAAGCCGCCAGTTCGCTTGAGAACGAGGCGAACGGAGCGTCCCGGCCCGGTCTGGCCGGCGATGTAAGCGAAGGTCTCGTCGGTCGCGATGGCCAAGCGGCCGGTCGTGATCTTGTTCCACCCCGCCCGCGCGCAGAACGCCAGCACGGAGGTGCGCAGCGTCTCGGCGCCCGCCTTGTCCGTGGTCAGGTCGACTTTGACCGCGCGTCCCTTGCCCGCCTGCAGCAGGCCCATCAGCACGATGGCGACGATGCCGCCGGAGGTGGTGCCGCTGCCGAACATGGTGGTGAACCAGGCCGGCATCTCGGCATTGAAGAGCCACTTGTTCTGCATCGCCACGCCAATCCAGAAACTGATCGTGACCACGAAGCCGGTCGCGAAATCGGGCCGCCCCTCATTCACCAGCCGCAACCCGTGGCTGAACAACAGCGCCAGCAGCACCGCGATATAGGCGCCGACCACGGGATTGGGGATCGCCATCAACACGGAAGCCAGCTTCGGCGAGAAGGCGATCAGGATCAGGAACACGCCGCCGAAATAGGCGACCTGCCGTGCGGCGATGCCGGTGATCTCGGCCACGGCCACGCTGGTCGAATAGACGGTGTTCGGCACCGTGCCCGCCAAACCAGACAGAAGATTACCCGCGGCGTCCGCGTTGACGGAGCCTTGCACGAGACGGAAGTCGATCGGCTTCTGCTTGCGCAGCGCAACGCGCTGGACGGCCGTCGCGTCGGCATAGGTCTCGATGCCGCCCACGAGCGTGACGATGGCGAAAGCCGGCAAGAGCGTCCAGAAATCCTCGCCGAAGCTCAGATCCATGCCCGGCCAGGACGCAGCCGGCAGCCCGATCCACGGCGCGGCCGCGATGGTCTGGAACGAGATCAGGCCCTCGCTATAGGCGACCGCGCAGCCCAAGCCCACGCCGATCAACGGCGCCCACAGCCGCAGCTTGGGGCCCGCGAAGATGATGATCAGGATGATCGAAACGAAGGTGGCCGCCGCAGCGGACTGATGCGGCCCGGTCGAGTTCACCGACGCCGGCAGCTTCGCGATCAGGTCGACCGCGATCGGCATGATGCTGACGGCGATCAGCATCACGACCGTGCCGCCGACCGCGGGCGTGATGATCTGGCGCAGCCGCCCGAGGCTCATGGAGAAGGCGAACTGCACGAAGCCGGACACGGCCACGAGCGTCGTCATGAGCGCCAGGCCCCCGGCCGCGATGGCGTCCAGCGACACCGGCACATAGGCGGCGTGCCCGCACACGATCAGCGCGGCGAAGATCAGCCAGCTTGCCTGGCTCTCCAGACCCGTCGCGCGGGTGATGACGAGAGGCGCCAGCACGATGCCGGCCAGGATGAGGGCGACGATCTGCGCGCCGACCAGCGCCGCGACCGGCAAAGGCGCCTTTTCGGTCGCGTCGTAGCGCAGATTGACGGCGCTGGATTCGGCCTCGGCGCTCATGGTCGTCACAAAAAAAGTTGGGTCGTCTCAAGGGATGGTGGAAGTGAAGGCGGGCCGCCCTTGTAGCGCGGTTTCAGCCCGTTGCCCAGATGCGTCCCAGGACGCGCGCCAGGTTCTCGCCCAGCACCGCGCGGATATCCGTCTCACGCCAGCCGCGCGCGGCCAGCGCCCGCGTCAGGTTGGGTAGTTCCGCGGGCGAGGCGCAGTCGGACAGATAGCGCGTCTTGACGTCGTTGCCGAACGCCGTGGCATAGGTGTTCACGTTGCCGGAATAGCGCTTCATGGTGCGCTCGATGATGTGATTCACCTTGGCCAGGTCGCTGACGATCGGGAAGTCGGTGCCAAGCGAGACATGCTCGATGCCCACCAGCCCCACGATGTGTTCCAGATGGCGGACGAAATCCGACAGGTTCGGCCGGCGTGACGGATCGCCATTCCAGCACATGGGGCCATAGACGCTGGCGCCGATCAGACCGCCGGTTCCCGCCACGGCCTTGATGACCGCATCGCTCTTGTTGCGCGGCACGTCGCGCACGGCTTTGGCATTGGCGTGGGTGATCAGCACCGGCTTGTCGGAGGCCGCCACCGCATCCAGGCAGGTGCGCTCGGCCACGTGGCTCAGATCGACGGCGATGCCCAGGCGGTTCATTTCCCGGATCGCGCTTTTGCCAAACGCGCTCAAGCCGCTGTCCGTGGGTTCGAGGCAGCCGCTGCCGATGAAGTTGCGCTCGTTGTAAGTCAGCTGCATCACACGGACGCCCAACCGCCGGAACAGGGTCAGCCGCTCCAGCCGGTCGGCGATGGGCCGCATGTTCTGCCAGCCCATGATCAGACCGACCTTGCCAGCCGCCTTGGCCGCCGCGATGTCCTTGGCTTCCAAGATAAGGCGCCACGGGCTGTCGGGCGTATCGAGCCGCGCGCACCAGGTGGCCATGTTGTCGCAGCACGGTTCGAAATCGCCGGTGACGTCGGCGACCGTGATGTTGATGGCGGCCACGTTGCCCGCGAGCAGGTTGCCGGCATAGCCGTCGGAGCCAAAGCCGAGCCCGTCGACGATCAGGGCGTCGCGGTGGATCTCCTCGGGCGTGCGCGCCGCCATCAGGCGAAGTGGGGCATGACGCGGGTGGCGAACAACTCCAAGGAGCGCATCACGTCCCGGTGTGAGGCGCCGAAATTCATGTTCAGCATCAGGTTGTCGATGCCCAGCACCGCGTACCGTTCCAGCATCTCGATGCAGCGGCCGGGCGTGCCGATGATGATGTTATTGGCGATCTCGTCCTCGGTCAGGGCGATGTCGAGCAGCTTGATCTTGCCGCGATAGACCTCGCCTGGCGTGTTGAACACGTTGGCGAACTGGCGCTGCTTGGTCAGGCCAAAGCCCACCTTCTCCTTCACATCAGCGTCGCTGGACCCGACATAGGCGTTGCGCAGCATGGACATGCGCACGGGCTTGGCCGGGTTGTTCACCTTGGCCTTGGCCGCCGTGAAGGCGTCGGCCTGCATCTTGGCCGCGGCGAACGGATCGCGCAGCGGCGTGGTCATGACCGGATAGCCGTTCTCCACCGCCCAGGTGATGCTGCCTTCGTGCATGGCCGCGATCCAGATGGGCGGGCACGGCTTCTGCACCGGCCGCGGCGTGATCGTGAGCGGCGCGAATTTGTAATACTTGCTGTCCCAGGAGACTTCTTCCTCGGTCAGAAGCTTCACCAAAAGACGCAGCGAATCGTCGAAGCGCTCGCGCGCCTCTTCCATCGGCACGCCGAAGCGGTCGAACTCATAGCGAAACGCGCCGCGCCCCACACCGATCTGGATGCGCCCGTCGGTCAGGCAATCGGTCTGGGTGATCTCGCCCGCCAGCATCCGCATATCGTGGAGCGGCAGAACCATCACCGCCGTGACGATCGGAATGCGCTTGGTGACCGAGGCCACCCGCACCGCCGTCAGAAGCGGGTTTGGATGAACGAGCGTGTTGAGGAAATGGTGCTCGGGAATGGCAAAGGCGGTGAAGCCCAGCTCCTCCGCGAACTTGGCTTCCTCCAGCATTTCCTTATAGAGGCGCTGGACCGGATAACTCGTGTCCGGCCAATAGCATGGAAGATAGAAACCGAAATCCATTGCACCCCTCGCCGCGCTACCCATCGCCTGGGCCGCCAGCGTTGCATCGCGCAAGTTGGGATGTCTAATATAAATAACGGACTCGATTATTAACGATATTGATATGAATAAGAATTTCGACTGCAGCACCCGTGATCTGCGCGCGTTCCTGGCCGTGGCCGAGGAGTTGCATTTCGGCATGGCGGCGCGGCGCATCGGAATCGCGCAACCGCCGCTCAGCCAGCAGATCAAACGTCTTGAAGAAAAAGTCGGCTGCCCGCTCTTCGTGCGGGACACGCGGAAGGTTCAATTGACGGAAGCCGGCCGCGTGATGCTGGCCGGCGTCAAGCACGCGCTCGAGGGAATCGGCAAGACCGCGAGCGACGCCCACCGCGCGAGCCGCGGTGAAATGGGCACGTTGAGCGTCGGGTTTCCCACGATCCTGGCCGTCACGTTGCTTCCCGGGATCGTGCGGGACTTTCGGAAGACGAATCCCGGGATCACGCTGCAACTGTTGGAGCTTTCCAGCGTGGATCAGGTCGAGCGGCTTCGCGCCGGATTTCTCGATCTGGCCTTCGTCAACGAGCCGCCCAACTCTCCCGAACTTGAGGCGGTTCCCGTCCTGGTCGAGCCATTCGTCCTCATCTTGCCGGCCACCCATCGGCTGGCACGCAGCAAGGGACCTATCGCGATCAAATCCGTGGCCGATGAGCCATTCGTTTTCTTCTCGCGGCCCTCCGGCATCGCGATCCATGACCGCTTCATGGCCCTGTGCAAGACCGCCGGTTTCACGCCTCACGTCGTGCAGGAAAGCCATACCTGGAGCACGATCGTCGGCCTCGTTAGCTCGGGGCTGGGCGTTTCGGTGGCACCCATGTGCGTCAGCCAGTTGAGTCTAAGCGGCGTCGTTTACCGGCCGGTCCGTCCGGCATCCTTCACGACCGTCACTGCGATGATGTGGCGAAAGAATGATCGCCGGCCCGCGCTGCGGCGATTCGCCGACGCCGTGGCCCGGCATAAGGTGCCGGTTCGTCCCTGACGGGAACGGGAAACCCTTACAAACTCGTCTGCCCCGCGCCCACCCCGTGGCGCTTGAAGACCAGCAGCAGGTCGGCCAGAAGCGCATCGCGCTTTTCCTCAATCTCCGCCATCGTCCGGCTGCCCGCCTGGCGTTCGCATTCCTCGATCAGGCGCGCGCCCAATTCCTCCGGCGAAGTCCCGACCGCCGCGTCGGCGATGGCCTTGGGGAAATGCTTCACGAAGCCGCGCATGCCGGTTGGGCCACCGGCCAGGTGATAGGTCATGAACGTGCCCATGAAGGCCCAGCGCATGCCGATGGAATGGACCAGCGCGTCGTCGACCTCCTTCGTGCCGGCGACGCCCGTGGCGAAGCAATGCACGGCTTCTTTCCATAGGGCAGCCTGAAGCCGATTGCCGATGAAGCCTTCGATCTCGCGCTTCAGCAGCAAGGGCTGCATGCCGATGGCGCGATAGAAATCCATCGTGGCGTCCACGATGCTAGACGTCGTGTCCGGCCCCGCCACCACCTCGACCAACGGCATCAGATAGACCGGGTGGAACGGATGCCCCACCAGGAACCGCTCCGGGAACCGGCACTTGGTTTGAAGCAATGAGGGCACGAAGCGCGAGGTCGAGGACGAGATGATCGTGTCTTTCCCAGTCGCTTCACTCAGCGAACCGAACAGCTCGATCTTGAGATCTTCCCGCTCGGGCGCGCACTCCTGGATGAAATCGGCTTCGGCCAGTGCAGCCAGGTCGGTTGTGAAGCGCAAAGCGCCCGGCTTTTTCGCGGACTCGCCATACGCCTTGGCCAGCAACGGCCGCACGCGTTCGATGGTGGCGCGTAAAGCCGCCTCGGCAGCCGGGTTCGGGTCTTGCGCGATCACGTCATAGCCATGGGCCAGGCACCGCGCGGCCCAGCCGGAGCCGATCAGGCCCGAACCCGCGACGCCGACGGTTTTGATGTTTCCGGACATGAACGCCCCCTGCTTTCCCTAGAACTGACCGGGAAAGCTTAGCGTCGATGGGCGCCCGCCCCTAGCGCGGTTGACGGACAGGCCGCGAGGCCCGATATCTCGGGCGGACCCGCGATGGACATTTATATATGAGCGCCGAACAACCCATGCCGCTTCAGGCGGTCGTCATTCCCGTGACGCCGCTGCAGCAGAACTGCTCCCTCTTCTGGTGCACCAAGACCATGAGGGGCGCCTTCGTCGATCCGGGCGGGGAGATGGACAAGCTCCTGGCCGCGGCCAAGGACGAGAACGTCACCATCGAACGCATCCTGGTGACCCACGGCCATTCCGACCACGCCGGCAACGTGGCCGCCATCGCGCGCGACTTGGGCATTCCGGTTGAAGGGCCGCACGAGGACGATCTGTTCTGGATCGAGCGCATCCCGGAATCGGGCAAACGCTACGGCATCGACCGCGCGGAGGCCTTCATTCCCGACCGCTGGCTGAAGAACGGCGATACGGTCACCGTCGGCGAGCTGACGCTCGGCGTCCACCACTGCCCGGGCCACACGCCGGGCCATGTCGTGTTCCATCATCCGGAATCGAAACTGGCCTTCGTGGGCGACGTCTTGTTCCAGGGCTCCATCGGCCGCTGCGACTTGCCGCGCGGCAACCAGCGCGATTTGCTGGTTTCGATCCGCGACCGTCTGTGGCCGCTCGGCTCCGACGTCACCTTCGTGCCCGGCCATGGGCCGCTCTCGACCTTTGGGCACGAGCGGCGCAGCAACCCGTTCGTCGCCGACCAAGTGCTCGCACGGATGGCGCTCTGACCGCCAAACGCTATTTCACGTCGTGGAGCGGCGTGCGCAGGATCGGCAGCGTCTGCAGGCCCGGGCCGCTAGGATCGTCGCCCAGCGCGGCAGTCAGGGGACACGCTGCTTTTGAAAGGCGCCGTGCCTTTTCCAGCGCCGGCAAGAAATTGCTCTCGATGTCCGTGATGTAATCGCCGTACTTCTCGCTTTCCAACCAGCGCTCTTTATCCCACCCCGCCCAATCCGCACCCCGCTGGCGGCCTTCGGCAATCGCTTGTTTGATTTCCGCGGCGGCGGCGGCGGCTTCGCCGATTTGAGCCGCGTTCCAAGCCCACCCCAGCCGCGCCGCGAAAAACTCGCTCGGCTCCCGGTCGACCTTCCCGTAGTTGGAGCGCCACCCGACCATGCGCGTCCGAAAGTAACCCTGCGCTTCGCGACAGGCGGGAACGTACCGCCCTTCCCGCCAAATCAGGAACGTCCGTGGAGTGATGAAGCAATCGCCGCACACGCCGTAGACGACCAGATTTTTGAAATTGGCGGCGATCAAAAACATGCGTGTGTCGTCGCCGGGCATCAACCCAACATTCGTGACGTCGCCATAGCGTCGCGGCGTGATATCCGCCGGCTTGTCGCCCAAACGGATGATGCGGACGCCGTCCTCCGCGACCAGGCTTCCGCCAGCCGCGAGGTAAAGTAAGAGCACCGGAACGCCGTCGCCGAACACGTCATGGCCGGTGGGCACCAAAATACGGATTCCTCCAACGGAAAATCCGGACACAAACCGCGCGGTGGGATCTGCGCCTTCGCGCTTTTGGATGCGGTGAATCTCGAGAAAATCCTCACCCGTCGCCGCCGCGCCCCAGTGCGTGACGAGGTAGGTGGGACCGCTGGCATCCCGAAAGAGAAGATGCTCGTCCAGGAAACGCGGGGACCGCGGCGTTTGGAGTTTTTTCAGCATGCGCGGCAGCCATTCCGGCTCTTCCGCGGCGGGATAGAGCATGGGCCCGGGTGCTTTGTCGTAGTCCCGGTTGCGATAAGGGTTTTCGTCGGCAGCGGCGGCCGGCGCCACCACCGCAACCAGCAAGGCAAAGGCCAGAACCAACGCTCTCATGATGATCCCCGGTTCAGCATGCGTCGATCGATGCTCGGCCAACCGACTCTGAAACAGGCGTCCGCTCAAGGCAACCGGAACGAATTCGCGCGTTTGAGCCAGCCGGTTTCGTACTTCTTTTTCTCCGAATGTTTCTGCACGATCTCCCGGTACAACTCGATTCGCTTGCCGACAACCGCTTCATTGAGCGCCCGCCTCTGCTCGGCAGTTAGGCCATTGACCGCCGCCCGCGTCGCGGGACCAAGGGTACCGTCTTCTTCCAGTGCCACGCCCTTCGGCGAGAATCCGCCTTCGTTCGGCGCCCGTTGCCACATCGTGATCGCAAGTTTGGGAGGGTGATTCACGATCGTGTCGAAAATATGTTGGCGCAGATGCCGGTCCTCGATCCGATCCGCACGATACTGGCGCATGATCTCGTCCAGGATGACGCGGGTGTCGGCGCGGGTCAGGTCCTTGACCTGCTTCTTCATGATCGGATCGTCAGGTGTGGCGCGGCTTTTATAGTCGTTCAGTCCTTCAATCGTGACACCGTAATGGGTGAGTGTGTCTTCGGGATCATCGGAGATCGCTCCTTCATGAGGAGCGAGCGCGTCCAGCATCCGGCCACGTTCCGCATTGCCCAGCGGGCTTTCGGCCGGCGACGGCGCGGGCTTCTTACGGGGTACGGCGGGAGGGACAGCCTCCGCGACGATCTGGCGAGTTTCGGCGGGCAAAGAGGTTGGAGCGATGCCGCTCTCGGGCCGGTTAGGAAGCGTGGCGCTCGTCCGAATGAAGCTGTGCGGCGCGTCCTCCGACCCTAATCGGTCGAGGAAACCGCGGAACGCCACGTCGGCGTCCAGCACCAGCCCGAAGCCCTTGGCGCGGTGCGCTTCAAGCGCGGCCTGGCGCAGGATCGCGGCGCGCCCCGCCTCGTCCGTGTCGCGCGCGAGCCCGGCCAGGGAATCCCAGCGGTCCTCCAGCGTCCGCGCCAGATGGGCGGCCTCGCGTCCGGCGTTCGCGAACTGGAAACGCTGGATGGCGTGCTCCGCCAGCGTGCCGAAATCGCGGCGGAAGATGCCGCGTCCCACTTCATCGCGGTCGAACGTGCCCTCGTGCTCTCGCCCGACGGCGTCGAGCGCCGCGCGGTAGCGTGCCGGCGCGGTCGCGAAGTCCGTGTCTGCCGCGAAACCTCCATCAATCTCGGTCAGCGCGCGCGAGGCAGCGGACGAAGCCGACAGGATGCGGCCATAGCGGCGTACAGCCTCGCGCTCCGCCGCTACCGGATCAGGATCGGCGGACGCATCCGCGTCGGCGCGGTCCACCAGCCAGTCGGGCACAGAAAAATCCGACGCCATCGCGCTTACTCCGGATAGGCCAAGCGGTAGAGCCGGTCGCGCTTGGCCACCATCACCGCATATTCGGGATGGGCGCGGTCAGTCAGCGCGCGCATGGTCGCGGGCTCGCCGTGCATGCGCGCGATCTCGGCGCGCGCCTCTTCCGGTGTTGCGCTCAGATGCGCGCCGCCCTTCGCACCCGCCATGGGATGCTCGGCCAGCGATTCGCCGAGCCGTGCGAAGGCGCGCACCAGCGAAGGGTGATCGCCGAGAAAACTGCTGTCGGCCAGGCGTAATTGCCGTGCCTCGTCGAGACCGTCGCCGAAGGCCAGGCGGAAAGCGCGGTTGGCCAGATCGCTTTTCGCGTCAAACGCGGCGCCCCAGTCGCGCCGCAGCGCGGTCTGCGCGTCCTCCACCCGGCGCGCGCCATGCGAAGCGGCCGTGCTCCACGCGCCACCCTGCATCTCGGCGTACTTCGACAGAAGATGCCGCGCCTGACGGTTGCTGAGCCCCGCCGCATGCATCTCGCGCAGCATGGCGCGCTCGCCCTCCGCGTTCCACGGCATCCCGTCGGGCCGCGCGACGTCGGCCAGATCATACTGCTCGGGTGCTGTGGGGCGGCCGAGGCGGGTATAGAGCGCGTCCCAATCTTCGGGTTTCGCATCCTTGCCAGGCAGCGCCACCTTGTCGGCGCCGAAGGCGCGTTCCAGATGCGCGTAGCTGCGCAGCGCGTCCTCGGGCCCGCGCCAGCCCTTGTGGGCCGCCAGCGCCTTCAGCTCGGGTGCCAGCGTCCCGGTCCAGTGGACCGCAGTCTCCGCCGTGGGCGCGGTGGTTTCAGCAAGGGGTTCGACGCTTTCACTCATCCTCGGTACTCCTCGTCAGTTTCTCCAGCGCGTCGGGATCGAGCGCCAGGCAGCGGGCGATGTGCAGGAACACGTTGCGCTGCCCCACGTTAATGTGCGTCCGCTCGGGGACGACGCCCTCCAGCGCCGCGTCCATCAGGCAGAAGCGGCGCAGGTCGGCCAAGACGCGCCTTCCCGCCGGGGCGCCCTCGAAGATGGCTTTGTAGTCCGCGCGACGGCGCCGGAAGCGCCACAGCCGGTCGGCTGGGTCCATGGGAAATTCCTCATTGTTTATGGCGTTTATTGGCGTTTGCAGGGCGCGCGATCCCGGCTAGGCTGCGCCCCTTCCAGGAGTGACACGGTTGCGAAAGTCGGCCCGGCTCAATCTGATCCTGTCGGCGGCCTCTCTATGGGCGGCGCTCGCGTGCGCCGCCTGGGTGCCCGCGCATGCCGAAATGCCCAGCCTGCCGGCGGCGGCGAGCACAATGTCCTCGACCGAGGTGAAGAAGCCGCCCAACGTGGCGGCCCAGCCAGCCAAGACGGGCTGGTCCCGCGTCGCCAATTTCGAGGACGCGACCGACAGTGACTGCATCGGCGATCCGCGCTCGGCGCGCTGCGCGCTCGACACCTATGTCGCGTGCCTGGCGCGCGGCATCTACGACCTGTGCAACATGTCGCGCACGCCGGCGCCCGACGCGCAGGTCATCCAACCGCGCACGGTCGACTACCTGATCCGCCGCCTGGGCCCGTTCGCGCAAGGCGACCTGCCCAAGAATCTGAACGTCAAATGGTCGTCGGGCACGCCGGACGAGCAGCTCGCGGTGATCGATCTGTACGAATGCGACTACGCCGACGCCAAATGGGCCTGCAAGACGATCGGCACCAAGGAAGGCCGTTACGTCTATCTGCTGCGCACGGGCACGACCTGGTCTGTGGCCGGCGTCAAGGAACCGGGCGAGGAAGAGCGGCAGGCGGCCGCGGACGCAGCAGCGGCGAAGGCGAAAGCAGCCGCGCAGCCGCAAGCACCGCCAGCACCCGCCGCGGGCAGCGCCGGCGTGCCTTTGCCCGCGCGGCCTTCGCCGTCGCAAGCGCTCGGCGGCGCCGTGGGCGTGATCGCCACGCCGCCCTTGCCCATGCCGACCAGCCTGCCCGTGCGACCCGAACCCAAGTGGAAACGCATCACCAATTTCGGCGCCGACACCCAGAGCGACTGCATCGGCAATCCGAAGACGCCCGTCTGCGCGGTCGAAACCTTCGTCGCGTGCCTGGCCTATCGCGACGGCGATTTGTGCGCGATCGCTGAGAATTATCCGGACACGCGGATCGAATTCGACGCGCCCGAGCGGCGGCGCGTGATGGACTACAACATCCGCAACATGGGCGCATTCAAGAAGGCATCCATCCCCAAGGGTATGGACGTGGACTGGACACCCGCGGCCGGCGACCAGCTGGCCGTGGTCGACATGCGCGAATGCCAATATGTCGAGACGAATTGGCAATGCCGGCCCTTCACCGGCCCATCGGGGCATTACTTCTTCCTGAAGCCCGTGGCCGGGCGCTGGTACGTGAAAGATTCCTTCGAGCCCGCACCGCCCGACGAGACAGCGGCTCAACCCGCCGCGAAGCCAGGCGCCGCGGCGCCCACACAGCAGCAGGCGGGTGTTCAACTGCCCGCCGCGGCGACAAAGTCCGCGGCCGGAGCGCCCGTTCCGCTATCGCCCGCGGGGCCGCCGGCACAACCCACGGCACCCGCGCAACCACAGCCGGCCCCGGCCGCCGCCGCGCCGCCTTCCGTCGCGGATCTGGCAGGCATGCCCGCGCGGCCCGACAATTCATGGCGGCGGGTGACGAACACGGGCTTGGGTACGGACAGTAAATGCATCGGCGTGCCGCGCTCGCCTGACTGCGTGATGGACACCTATGTGGCCTGCCTCGCGCGGCGCGACGGCGGCCTGTGCGCCCTGGCCGAGAATTATCCGCGCACGATGGCGCCGGCCACGCCGCAAACTGAACGGCGCTTGATCGATTACAAGCTGCGCGAGCTGCGCCCCTTCACCGCCGCAGAGCTTCCCGCCGCCCTGCAAACGAAATGGACGCCCGCCAGCACTGACTTGCTGGCCGTACTCGACGCGCGCGAGTGTGACGACGCGCCCTGACCGGCACGAGCGGCCGCCTGTTCCATCTGCGCCCCTTCGACGGGCGCTGGTATGTGAAAGAGTCGTACGAGCCTTAGCGGACGACGTCGCCGCGCTTCAAGGGCGCGTTCGGCGACGCGTTGCCACCCGAATTGCCGGGCGCGCCGTCCTTGCCGCCATTGCCGAAGCCGTTGTTGCCCTTTGCCTTCGCGCCCGACATCACCTTCGCGTAGCTGCGATCGGCCGTCGACAGCATGAGCGTGACCAGCGGCGGCGTCACCACGGCGAACTTGCCGCAATTAAGAAGGAAGCGGCGGCGCGCGAGGGCGGCGCGGTCGGCGGTCTTCGGCGAATCGGTCATCTTGGCACCTTGGGACTCGGGAACGGCGCGGATTCAACACCGAATCGGCGCGCCCGTGCGATGACCAAGCGGTGACCGCATAAACGCCAGGCGGGAAAGGAAAATTCGGACCTAGTTGCGCAGCGCGAAGGTGAAGTCGCCCGCGCCCTCGTCGCCGGCCATGGCGATGGTGCCGTATTCCGGCTTCTGCTCGGCGTTGTTGGCGACCGCGCGGACGAAGCCGTTATAGAGCTCGAACGAGGTCAAATAGGGCGCGTTGTTTTCGCGCAGCGCCTTGAGGAAATAGTAGGCGAAGACGGAATGTCCGCCGGAACCTGCGTCGGCCACGGGCTCGGTGCCGCCCGAGGTGATGACCTTGCGCGAGAACTTGCCATCGATCTCGGCGAAGAAGCGGTCCTTGGACGCGGGCGGCTGGCCCAGCGCGCCGCGCGTGAGCGAGCCCGAGAAGCAGGAATCGGCGATCACCAGAACGTGCCGCGCGCTCATGCCGCGCAGATAGCGCCGCGCGCCCTATTTCTCGAGCCTCCTGATTATCGGCGTCGGCCTTTATATGGGCTACCATGGGTGGGTTGGCCTGACAGGCTAGCGCGCGCCCCTCAGGGCGTTAGAGACTTCTCCTGCCGGCGCAGCCAAGCCAGTACGACGTCCGGCTTGCCTTTGGCGACCTTGGCCCAGCGCTGGTTGCGCAGGGCATCCGACTTGCCGCCGGCCCACCAATATTCCTTGGTCACCAGCAACAGCCACCCCTCGCCCTCGATCGCGGTGACCTCGGCCACGAAGGCATGCGCCGCGCCGGTGAAGCTGTGGCGCGCG
Source organism: Alphaproteobacteria bacterium (assembly GCA_026400755.1). Classification (GTDB taxonomy): domain Bacteria; phylum Pseudomonadota; class Alphaproteobacteria; order CADEGL01; family CADEGL01; genus CADEGL01. Next base: position 16,707 of record JAPLOM010000027.1, on the reverse strand, counting down.
CTCTCCCAATCCGCGCCGCCAAAGCGCCATCGGCCAGCCGCGGCCGGCACGCGTCCGCGCGCGACCAGCCGGTCGAACAGATTGAAGAAGGATGCGTCGGACAGGCTTTTCATCGCGGCACCGGTTGCGGCCGCACGCAACCTAGCCGCATCGCGGCGCGCGCGCGACGGTCACGCGATGATCGTCAGGGCAATTTTTGGACGGCCTTGGAGGCCGTCAGGGCAGCTTGTAGAAGCTCGGGGTTTCCGTGGCGGCCTTGGGCTCCGCCAGCACCGGGGCCTTGGGCGGTTCGGCCGCGTTCGGCGCAGGCGCCGCCGGCGCCGCGGCCGTGGCGGGCGCCTCGCTGGGCGACAGGGCGCATTCCACCGAGGCGCCTTCCAGGGTGGCGCGCACGATCTTGGTGTCGTCGTAACGCAGCTTGCCCTCGACGCGCACCAGCTTGTCGCCGCCGCAATTGAACGGCCCTTTCACGACCACGTCGATCGCGTCGCACGGGCTGTCGCCCTTCACGACCATGAAAGAGGTTTCGTCCCGGCCGGCGTGGAAGGTGGGGCCCAACGCCGTACCCGTGACGGCGACGGTATCGCCGTCGAGGTTCGCGCATTTCTGATATTGGCTAGAAGTCGTCACCTTCGCGGCCAAGGCAGCCGGCGCGGGAAGCGCGAGCGAGAGGCCGACGAGGGCCAAGATCACAAAGGACGTTCGCATCGGCAGAGACTGGCCATCAAAAATGGCGAGATCGAGGCAAGAGATATTGCATACCACCCGACGACCGCACAAGACGATCTAGAAAATCGGGCATTTCCCTTGACGGCCGCCGGTGCCTTATCCTGGTTCCACGCGAACCCTGGAACGGGAGCGAACATGGCCGAAACGGCTTATCAGCCAGCTTGGACTGTGATCGATCTCGGCGCGCTGGAGCACAATTGCCGCGAAGTCGCGCGCCGCGTCGGCACGGGTGTGAAGGTCATCGCCTCGATCAAGGCCGACGCCTACGGCCACGGCGCGGTGGCCTGCGCCCGCCGGTTGGCGCAGGCGGGCTGCTTTGCGCTGGCCACGGGCGACGTGGCCGAGGCGGCCGCCATGCGCGACGCCGGCATCCGCACGCCGATCCTGGTCTTCGGCAGCTTCCTGCCCCAAGACGTTCCCTATCTTCTCGCGCGCGACCTCATTCCCACCGTCTATAACTTTGAAACCGCCGAAGCCGTGTCGCGCGCGGCGAAAGTGCCTGCGCCCGTCTACGTGAAAGTGGATTGCGGCCTCGGCCGCCTGGGGGTGGCCCTGGACGACGCAGGCATCTTCGTGCGCCGCATCGCCTCTCTGCCCCATCTCCAGGTCGCTGGGCTCTACACCCACATCCCGTTCTTCGACGACGCCAGCCGCGCGCGCACCGAAGCGCGCCTGCCCGCCTTCGAGGCGCTGGCCGACTCCCTCGCGCGCGGCGGCATCGGGCCGCTGGTCACGCAGGCGCTAGCCAGCTCGGCGGTGCTGACAGGGCTCAAGGATCAGTGCAACGCCGTCTGCGTCGGACACATTCTCTACGGCTTGTCGTCCATGGCACAAGGTCAGGCCGACATGTCGGCCTTCCGGCCCGTGCTGCGCGAGATCGGCAGCCACCTGATCCACGTCGCCCATCATCCCGCCGGACGCGACGTCGCGATCGGCGGCCATTACGGCATCGCCAACGCCATGGTGACGGGCGTGCTGCCGGTGGGGGCGCAACATGGAATGCGCGGTGCGGCGCCCAGACGCACGGCGGAGGTCCTGATCCGAGGGCGGCGCGCGAAGGTGATGAGCGTCACGCTCGAACACACGACCTTGGACCTGACCGGAATCGACTCGCCGCGCGTGGGAGAAAAGGTGCTGGTGCTGGGCGGCGACGGCCCCGCCCGCATCGCGCTCGAGGACGTCGCCGCCTGGCAAGGGCGTCCGCCGCTCGAAGCCGCCATGACATTTTCCAAGCGCCTGCCGGTGCGGGAGATCTGATCGGACGTTAGGGAGGCATCCATGAAGAAGCTGACGGCGTCGCAAGTCGCGTCCTATCGCAAGAACGGCTACCTGTTCGTGCCCAAGCTGTTTCCGCCCAAGGAAATCCGCGCCATCGACCGCGAGGTCGAGACGCTGGTGCTGGAAGACCGGCCTTCGGTCATCAAGGAGCATGACGGCAAGACCGTGCGCTCCGTCCTCAACGCCCACATCTACAGCCCGGTGATCGACTGGTTGTGCCGCAGCGAGCGCGTGGTCGGGCCCGTGATGCAGCTTCTCGAGCGCGAGGTCTACATCTTCCAGAGCATCGTCAACGTGAAGCGCGCCTTCGATGGCGCCCAGTGGACCTGGCACCAGGATTATCCGACCTACAAGATCGACGACAAGATGCCGGAGCCGCGCGCGGTCAACGTGATGATCTTCATCGACGACGTGAACGAATTTAACGGGCCGCTGATGATCGTGCCCGAGACTCAAAAGTTCAAAGTGAAGATCGGCGCGGTGGACACGAGCGTGACGCCGTATCCCCACGGGCGCTATCCCGACGTGGATTGGGTGAAGCCCGCCATGGCGGGCAAGGGCATCGTGGCGCCCAAGGGGCCCGCGGGCTCGGCTATCTTCATGGACATCATGACCGTGCATGGCTCGGGTCCGAACATGTCGCCCTGGCACCGCAACGTCATGTCCTTGACGCTCAACGCCGTCGACAACAAGGCCACGGGCACGGTGCGCGGCCCGTCCATCTGCCACGACTACACACCGGTGCAGCCCCTGCCCAGCAAGGCATTGACCGCCGCCGCGCGCGCGTAAGCCGAAACACGAGGGGACAGCATGACGAAGCCGCATGACGGAAGGCTGGCGCTAGTCACCGGCGCGACACGCGGGCTGGGCTATGCCATCGCGGAACGGCTACGCGACGACGGCGCCCACGTCATCGCCACAGGAACCAAGCCCGGCGGAAAACCGCCCAAGGACTGCGAATACATGGACGTGGATTTCACCGATGCGAAGGCGACCGAAGCCTTCGCGGCGCTGGTCGCCAAGCGCGGGCCTCTCATCTTGGTGAACAATGCCGGTATCGGTATCGAACGCGGCATTGAAGAGCTGAAGACCGAGGAGTTCCGCCAGGTCCACGACATCAATCTCGTGGCGCCCATGATCCTGTGCCGCGCCGTGGTGCCCGCCATGCGCAAGGCCAAATGGGGCCGCATCCTCAACGTGGGCTCGATCTACGGAATCATAAGCCGCGAAAAACGCGTGCCCTATTCCTCGACGAAGTTCGGCATCGACGGGCTGACCGCCGCCTTGGCGCCCGAGGTGGCGCGCGACGGCATCCTGGTCAACACGATCGCGCCGGGATTCATCTACACCGACATGATCGCCGCCGCGAAGGACATAGACGTGCCCGCGCTGGAAGCCCGCATCCCCATCGGCCGCATGGCGCAGCCCGGCGAGATCGCGGCCTTCGTCTCCTGGCTGGTGGGACCGGAGAACACCTATATGAGCGGCTCCAACCTGGTGATCGACGGCGGCCTCGTCCGCGTTTGAGCCAGCAAGCCGTTGCGATTTGACAGCGCGGGGGCCGTGCGGAGATAGTTTGACCGACTTACGGGTCGGTTATCCGACCTACCTGTCGGGACCTTCACGAAAGGACGAGCACCCCATGAGCGACAAAGAAATCTACCTGCGCAAGGACGGCCATATCGGCTGGCTTGTCTTCAACCGGCCCGAGGTCCTGAACGCCATGCGGATGGACAGCTGGGCCTTGCTCGACAAGCGCTTGGCCGAGGCGGCGGAAGACACCGATCTTCGTGTCCTGATCCTAGCCGGCGAAGGCCGCGCCTTCCTGGCCGGCGCGGACCTGACCGATTTGAAGAAGCACAATGAGAAGGTACGCGCGGGCACGACCTCGGCCTCCGACCTGCGCCGCTTCGTCCATGCCGCGCAGAGCACCTCGCGCCGCATCCAGAACATGAAGATCCCCGTGATCGCCGCCGTGCAAGGCTACGCGGTCGGCGCGGGCTGCGAAGTCGTCATCTGCTGCGACCTGGTGGTCGCGGAAGAGACCGCGAAGTTCGGCTTCCCCGAGGTGACGGTGGGCGCCTGCATCACCAACGCGGGCACCTTCATCCTGCCGCGCAAGGTGGGCCTGTCGCGCGCCAAGCGCCTGGCACTGACCGGCGAGTTCATCGACGCCAAGGAAGGCTACCGCATCGGCCTGGTCGACGAGCTGGCGCCCGCGGGCAAGCTGAAGGAGACGGTCGAGAAGCTGGCCCGCCGCATCGCGAGCCGCGCGCCGATCGTGGTCTCGCTGCACAAGCAGATGCTGGACCGGGCGCTGGAGTCGTCGTTCGAGACAGCGCTGGCCATGGAGACCGAAGCGGTCGTAGCGTCGATGATGAGCGAGGACAATCTGGAAGGCACGACGGCGTTCGAGGAAAAGCGCGAGCCGGTCTTCAAAGGCCGCTGATTTCCCAGCGACGTCTAAGTCCAGCGGCGCGGCCGGGTTTTCCTGACCGCGCCGTTTTCTTTTTCAGTCTTTCGCCGGCATGACGTAGTTGAGCGCCAAGCGGCCGCCGTCGACGTAATAGGTCTGGCCCGTGACATAGCTGGCATCGTCGGATGCCAGGAACACCGCGACCGAAGCGATCTCGTCGGGCTCGGCTGGGCGGCCGAGCGGCGTGCGCGCCTGCAAGCCCTTCAGCCGCACAGGGTCGGCCAAGAACGGCGCCATCATCGCGGTGCGCGTCGCACCAGGACCAATGGCGACGCAGCGCACGCCGTGCGGCGCCAGCGAGAGCGCGAAGGTGCGCGTCAACAGATTCACCGCGCCCTTGCTGCCCGGATAGCAGCCTTCGTAGTTGTCGCCGACCACGCCCACGGTCGAGGCAATGTTGATGATGACGCCGCGCTTGTTGGGAATCATCTTCCGCGCCGCCGCCTGATCGGTCAGGAACGTGCCCTTCACGTTGACGGCGTAGACCTTGTCGAAGGTTTCTTCCGTCGTGTTCATGATGTCGCCGTAGTCGGCCAAGGCCGCGTTGGCGATGCAGATGTCGAGCGTGCCGAATTCCGACACGGCCAAGTCCATCGCGCGGTCGAGGTCCGCGCGCTTGGTCACGTCGGTGCGCAGGTAGCGCGCGGCCTTGCCGATCGAATCGGCGACGGCCTGCCCCGCTTTGTCGTTCAGGTCGGCGACCACGACTTTCGCGCCTTCTTTCGCGAAGCGCCGTGCATAGGCCTCGCCGATGCCCTGCGCCGCGCCCGTGATGACCGCGACCTTGTCCTTGAGACGCATGCGTTCTTCCTTTGGCTATTCCTTCAGGATCTTGAACGAGTCCAAGAACCGCCGCACGGGCGCCTGGGCCCCGCGCGCTTCACCGACGATGGTCACCACTTGGTAGAGCGTGGTCCCGACCCAGAACAGACGTGCGCGATAGACCAGGCCCTTGTCGTTGCGCATGGCCAGCTCGCGGCCTTGCCAGCGCCCGAGCGTGACGGGCTGGCTGCCGAGGATGGTCGCGTTGGCGAAGTCACCTTGCTTGGACGCGTTCTCGATCTTCTGAAGGACCTGCGCGGTCGGCGTGCCGGCCTCGGTGCCGGGCGGAAAATAGCTGACGCTGACCAGGTAGGCCTCGTCGTCGGCCAATTCGACGATCAGGTCCAGCTTGCGCCGGCCGCTGGCGTCGGCCAGGTCGGCGACCTTGGGCTCGGCGGGAAACGCGGCCTCGAAACGCCCTTCGGCGCTGACGTAGGGAAACCATTGAGTCTGTGCGATCGCGGGCACGGTGATCACCGACAATACGAGAAGCGTCGCGGCAAGCCGGATCATGGCGCGTCTATTTCTTCAGGATCTTGAACGAGCTGACGAATTTCACGACCGACGCGCTGGCCTTGGCCCCCGCGCCGGCGGGAGATGCGGCGTCGAGCAGGTAAACGCGGTCGCCGACGAGATAAAGCCGCGCCTGGTGAATGAGCTTGCCGCCGTTCGTCGTGAACGAAAAGGCGCGGCCTTGCCACGTCCCCTGCGTCACCGTCTTGGCGTTGAGAAGACGTGCGCCGGGCGTGCCCGCGATCAGCTTCTCCTGCAAATCCTGCAAGCGCTCGCCCTTGGGGCGCTCGTCACCATAGCCGGCGGGATGGTCCGAGACCTTGAAGCGATAAACGCCACCGGTACCGAGATCGAACGACATGTCGTGAACCTTGATGGCCCCGTCATACCCTTCGTTGTCCACCGACGCCGTTCCGGGCACGAGGATCTGGTAGCGCCCATCCCCGCTTTTCAACAACGACCACGCCGACGCCGCCAGCGAGGGAGTCGCGAACGCCACGCAGACAAGAATAAGCCACCACGGATTGCGCATCGCCGTGCCCTCAATCCTTGAGAATCTGAAAGGAGTCCATGAAGTACCCAACCATCGGCAACGATGCGTTGGCGGGATCGGTGACCGCGATGGTCTGGTAGAAACGGCCACCGGCCCAATAGATGCGCGCCTGGTAGATCAGTTTGCCGCCCTCGATCCGCAGCGTGAAGGTGCGGCCCTTCCATTTGCCGTGGTCGATCGCCGCCGCGTGCAAAAGCTCGGAGCCCGGGAACCGGCCCTGCACCCGGACCTGCATATCCTTCAGTTCCTTGGGCGCGGTCTCGTCCAGATGGGTTCCCTTGAGCGGCTGGGTCGCCATCACCACGAAAACCTGATTGGGACTTAGCTGCACTTCCAGGGTGAGCGACCGGTCGCCCAGTTCGTTGAACCCATCGCTGACCTTGGGCGGGCCGGGAAGCTGGACCTCAAAGCGGCCATCCTCGCTTTTATAGGGCACCCAGGCTTGCGCCATGGCCTGCGCCGCGCCGACGAAGACGAGCAGAACAGACAAAGCAACCAGACGCGCCATGGAACCTCTCCGCGATCCGGGGAGAGAGTGACAAGTCGGCGGAGAAAACTCAAACTGCGCCGCGATGATCGAGCCGCGCCTCAAGACCGAAATCTGGATCAAGGCCGCCGTGCGCCGCGGCACGGTCGAGAACATTCCCGTCGTGGTGGTGAAAAAAGGCGATCCCGACGGCGGCGCCGTGCTGGTGAAGCTGAATCGTTTCGAGCATGGCTGCATCGTTTTGGCGCAGACCCAGGGCCCGGATGGCGGGCGCGCCTGGCACCGGGGCACCGGCCCCGGCACGGTGGATGAGGCCGCGGCAGATGCCTACATCGCGCGCAACCGCAAGATCGATCCGGACCTATGGGTGGTCGAAGTCGAGGATCGCGAAGGCCGCCTGCCCTTCGACGCGAAGATCCTTTAGTCGAGCGTCTCTATTTGCGCTCCGCCCGCCGGCGCGGACATGGCCGGCGATCCCGCCTTGATCGATTGGCGCACGAAAGCCTCCAAGGCGCGCAACGGGATCGGTTTGTCCACCACGGCGAAAACGCCGAGCTGCGCGCGGTTGGCCTCGGCCACCTTACCGGCCGCACCGGAGATCATGATGATGCGCGGCGGCTGCGCCAGCGCACGCAACGCGCGCGCGAAGGCGATGCCGTCCATCCCCGGCATGTCGATATCGGTGATGACGACACGCGGCACGGTGCGCCTCACCACGGCGAGTCCTTCGATACCATCGGACGCCGTGTCGGTCGCGATGCCGCGCATTCGCAGGAAGGAGGCGATCTGATCGGCCTGAACGGGGTCGTCGTCGACCACGACGACGAGAACCTGCCGGCCGATCTCCTTAAGGTCCAGCCCCCGGTGCTCACCCCCGAGCTTCCCGGTTTTTTCGTCCAGCCCGGCCCGGGCGGAGGCGGCCGGGGTCTTCTTCCAAAATCGCGCGCCGGTGAATTTAGGGGACGAAAGCATATCTATCGTTCCTTCGATTTCCGCGGCTCAGGTTTCAGACGAAATCAGCCCCCGTAAATTCCCTGCGCGCATGATATCAGCCGGGATTTCTACCAAAGTCGTATACGGCCCTATACGAACGATGAGTGCCGCCCAGAGTTCCGACGAGATATCAGACAGTTAGTTTGTTAGGTTCCGTGGGTTTTGGCTGCGCAGTTCGTGGCAGTTTGCGAATTTTCAAGACGCCGCGACACAACCACGCGGGAAGGCACGATGGCTGCAATCTTGGTCGTGGACGATGAACCGTTGGTGCGAACGACCGTAAAGACGGTTCTCGGCCGCGACGGTCACACGATCGTCTTCTGCGAAAATGGGCGGCAGGCTTTGAAGGCGTTCGCAGAGCGCCCCTTCGACGCCGTGCTGAGCGACGTGCGCATGCCGCAAGGCGATGGCGTATGGCTCTTATGTGAGATCAGGAAGGTCGCGGCGGAATTGCCGGTCTTCCTCATGACAGGGCTGACCGACGACCCCCGCCTGGAGGGTGTGGTGTTCGATGCCCATACGAAGCTGCTGAAGAAGCCACTCGATCTGCGCGGCCTCAGGGCGATGTTGGCCCAAATCGGCGAAGGAGCGGGTAAGCGAGGCAGCGACACAGCCTTTCCGGAGGATTAATCAGGCTTTAGTAAGTTTTTCTTACTGAACTGATACCCTAGGCTGAGTTTTGCTCCCCCAACTAGGATTCGCGTATGGAGTGGACATCCGGCACAATATCTATGCGGGCCTTGAGGGCCCCACGTCTCGCAAACGTGGGCAAGCCCAACGGATACCCCGCAACCGAGGCCGTGTAAGGCCGGTACCCCGGGCACCCAGCGGTCAAACGCAGTGCGTCGGCCCGACACCAAACGGATCGCGACTCGGACTAGATCGCCAGGTTCTAGAACAAGCGATCTAGCGGCGAAGTGAGGCGACGGGCGCCGCTCTATCCCACCTTGTCCGCCGGCGGCGGCGGCGTGAAATCCAAGGGCTCCGACGTCGTGGGGCCGACCGGCACGACCGTGACGGGCGGCGGTATCAGCCCGTCCACCACCACCTATGACGCGATCCTGGCCACATCCTACGAGTTGGACTTTTGGGGCAAGAACGCCGCGGCGGCCGACGCGGCCAATCAGCGCGTCATCTCCAGCGTCTACGACCGCGACACGGTGCTGTGGACGTTGCAGTCGGACGTCGCCACGACCTATTTCCAGATCCTGGCCGTGCGCGACCGGCTGCGCCTGGCGCGCAACACGCTGAAAAATTCCGAAAACATCCTACGCTTCATCGATGCCCAGTTCCGCGCCGGCATTCTATCGCCGCTGGAAGTCTCGCAGCAGCGCAGCGCCGTCGCGGCCCAGCGCGCGACCATTCCGGCGCTGGTCCAGATCGAGCGGGAATCGATCGCCGCCCTTGCCGTCCTGCTCGGCGTGCTGCCCCAAACGCTCAAGATCGAGGCCCAGACGCTGCACGATACGCGTCCGCCCGCGATCGAACCGGGACTGCCCTCCACCCTCATGGAGAGGCGGCCGGACGTTCAGAAAGCGGAATCGGATTTGCGCGCGTCCAACAAGGATATCGTCTCGGCGCACGCGGCGCGGTTTCCCAGCATCGCCCTGACCGGCCAGGCCGGCGTCCAAGCCGTGCAGCTGAGCATGATGTTCGGGCCAGGCAGCGCGCTTTACTCCATCGCGGCGTCGATCACCGCGCCGATCTTCCTGGGCGGTCAGTTGCAGGGCCAGGAAGAACTGACGAAGGCGCAGTTCCAGGAATTGGCCGAGGTCTATCAGAAGACCCTGATCTCCGCGTTCCGCGACGCCGAGGTGGCGCTGTCGGCGACGGACACCTCTTCGCTCCAATATTCGGAAAGCAAGGAAGCCTTGCTGCAGGCGCGCGAAGCCTATCGCGTCGCCGAATTGCGCTATCGCCGCGGCGCGGCCGACTTCCTGTCCGTCCTGAACTCGCAGATCCAGGTCACCACGTCCGAAGACGCCGAGGTGCAGGCCGACCTGCTGCGCTTCAACGCGGTGGTCAGCCTCTACAAGGCGCTGGGCGGCGGCTGGGAATAAGGAAGCGTCGCTGGCTAAGGCCGATGCGGAAAAGAAGGCGGCCGACGACGCGGACTAGCGCGGTCTGGCAGGGACTAGGCCTGATCGGCTACAACATTACCGTCGCATAACCAATCGAGCGGCCGTAGCCAGAGTGGATTTTCATGTCGTTGACGCCCGAGACCCCCGTGCCGCCGAAGACTGCCGCCCTCCGCCCCCTGCCCCAACTGATCTTCGCCTCGCGCTGGCTGCAGTTACCGCTGTATCTCGGGCTGATCGTTGCGCAGTGCGTGTACGTGATCCTGTTCCTGAAGGAGCTGTGGCATCTCGTCCACAACGCCTTCGGTTTCAACGAACAGCAGATCATGCTTGTGGTTCTGGGCCTGATCGACGTGGTCATGATCTCGAACCTTCTGATCATGGTCATCGTCGGCGGCTACGAGACCTTCGTGTCGCGACTGAAGCTTCACAACCACCCCGACCAGCCCGAATGGCTGAGCCATGTGAACGCCAGCGTGCTGAAGATCAAGCTGGCCATGGCCATCATCGGCATCTCGTCGATCCACCTGCTGCGCACCTTCATCGAAGCCAGCAATCTGGGATCGGACAAGACCGGCTACACCGAAACCGGCGTGATGTGGCAGACCATCATCCACGGCCTGTTCATCCTGTCGGCGCTGGGCATCGCCATCGTCGATAAGATCGGCCAGCCGCCGATGCGCAAGCTTCATCGCACGGCGCAGGAAGTGGGTTGACGCGGACGCGTCATGCGCAATCGGGCTTCGCCCACACCAGCCAGCCCAGCAATGCGCCCGCCTTCGTCGTCACTTGCGCGGATTCCGTGCAGTGGCTGGGCGCCTCGCCGAAGGAGGCGGGGAAGAAGCGCGGACCGTTGATCTGCCGTTCGGCCATCGGCGCGATCGAATCCGGCTTTCCGCCCAGCGTCGAAATCCGACAATCGCTGCGGGCACCGTCCTTGCCCACCATGGCGACCAGAACCATGTTGCGATTTTCGGGCGCGACCGACAGCGCATAAGCCGGCGGCGCCGCGTCGGCCGCCAGGCAGTCGCTGACCGCCCGATAAATCTCGGGCAAGGATTTGCTCCAATCCTCACCCGTCTTCGCGCGCTCGGGCAGCATGATTTCATCAGCCGTGGTCTGCGGCTGTGCGGCGGCGGTCTGCAATGGCGGTGCCGGCGCTTGCGAGGCAGCCTGCCCGTTTGAATCCTCGTCGCAGGCGGCCAAAGCCAGCGCCGCGCCGAACGCGATCAAAACCGCCATGTTCTTGAACATGTCCATCTCCCTGTCCGCCCCGCTCGCCTCTAGACAAGCCCAGGCCGCGGGACGTGAAATCCCTTCACCCCGCAACGGACTTAACGGGTCTGCGGGGTCCGTGTTCCAGGAGGCCGCGTTGCCATGAAGATCACGCGAATCCGCGCCTATGGCGTGAACCTGCCGGTCAAGGGCGGCCGCTATTCCTGGTCCAAGGGCAAATCGGTCACCGACGTGGACAGCACCATTGTCCGCATCGACACCGACGCCGGGCTGGACGGCTGGGGTGAGGTTTGCCCCTTGGGCAGCTTCTATCTGCCCGCCTTCGCCAAGGGCGCGCGCGCCGCCATCGCGGAGATGGGCCCGCATCTGCTGGGGCTGAATCCGACCGGGCTCGACGGCATCAACCGCGCGATGGATGTCGTATTAAAGGGACATCCTTATGCCAAGTGCGCGATCGACATCGCCTGCTGGGATTTGACCGGGAAGGTCGCGGGTCTGCCCGTTTCCGTTATGCTCGGCGGCCGCTTCGGCGAATCCGTGCCCTGCGGCAAGGCCGTGTCGCTGGCGGAGCCCGCGCGCATGGTGGCCGAGATAGAGACTCACCGGGCCGCTGGCTACCGCCGGTTCCAACTCAAGGTTGGCGACGATGCCGAAGGCGACATCGCGCGCATTCGCACGGTGGCGGGCGCGCTCCGGCCCGGCGAGTTGGCCGTGGCCGACGCCAATTGCGCCTGGACGCAACACGAGGCCGTGCGCGTGGCGCGCGCGGTCGCCGATGCCGACATCTATCTGGAACAGCCTTGCGAGACCTATGGCGAATGCCTGTCGGTTCGCCGCATGACGGCCCTGCCCTTCGTGCTCGACGAGGTTCTCGAGACCGAGGACGACCTGTTGCGCGCGCTCGACGACCGCGCCATGGACGTGGTGGGCATCAAGCTGTCGCGCGTCGGGGGGCTGACCAAGGGACGGCGCTTCCGCGACCTGTGCGCCGCGCGTGGCGTAGCGATGATGTTCGCCGACAGTTGGGGCAGCGACATCATGTCCGCGGCCATCGCCCACCTGGCGCATTCGACGCCCGAACATCTGCGGCTCTGGTGCGGCGACTTTCGCACATACGTCACGGTCACCACGGCCGACGGCGGCGCCGCGCGCCTGAAGGCGGCCGTCGCCGCGACCGACGCGCCGGGCCTCGGACTTACGTCGCGCCTCGATGTGCTGGGTGAGGCGCTGATCGACGTGCGCGTCTAGCGCAAACAGTCGAGGAAGCCGCCCAGCTGATCGATCCGCGCGGCGATGCGCGGGGCCCGGCCGGCGACATAGGGGCCGGGCTTGCCGGCCGACCATTTGCGCGGATTGGGCAACACGGCGGCCAGCAGAGCGGCCTGCTGGCGCGTGAGTTGGTGCGCGCTCACGCCGAAATGATGGCGCGCGGCGGCCTCGGCGCCGTAGATGCCGTCGCCCCATTCGATGATGTTCAAATAGACTTCCATGATCCGCCGCTTGGGCCACAGCGCGTCGAGGGCCAAGGCCAGCGGCGCCTCCAACCCCTTGCGCACGAAGCCGCCGCCCGGCCAGAGGAACAGGTTGCGCGCGGTCTGCATGGTGATGGTGCTGGCGCCGCGCAAGCGTCCATCCGCTTCGTATTCCTGCACGGCATCCTCGACCGCGCTCCAATCGATGCCGCGATGGACGCAGAAGCGGTTGTCCTCCGCCGCGATCGCCGCGCGGACCAGGTCGGGCGAGATCTTCGACAAGGGCACCGAGTCGTGATCGATACGTCCGCTTTCGGGTAGGCGCAGCAGCATCAGCGGCGTGAGCGGCGGATCGACGAAGCGGTACAGAAGGATCAAGAAAGCCCAACCGAGAAGGAGCGCCAGGACGAGGCGCAGCAGCAGCCGCGCGAGAGTCCGCAACGGGCCCGGGCGCAGTTTGCCGGGCGCCTTGCCACGCGGGTCTCGCATCGCTCGCAACGGTTCCGCCACGTCCTCTCTCCCGCCGCATCGCGCGGCCCGCGACGACCTTAAGCGGCGCGTGGCGGCTTGGGGAGAGGCGGCTTGCGTTCAAGCCCATAATGAACGGCGAGAACGCCCAGTGCGCCGACCAGGATTCCCTTGGCCGTATCCGCGCGCAACCGCCCGCCATCGGCGCGGCACCATTCGGCGACCGTGTGGCCGAAACCCAACACGTGCCACGCCGCGCGCTCGCACGGGCTGCCCGCTCCGCCCAGCGCGCGCCGGGCGCCGGCAACACGGCGGCGCGCACCCAGCACGCCGTCCGACAAATCATGGGAGACGGCGCCCGTCTGCACGCGCGGGCGGTCGAGCCGGATGGCGCGGATCGGATCGAGAAGAGCCAGACGGAAATCGTCAGAAAACCTCTCACCCGCGACGCGCATGGATTCGGTCACCACGCCGCGCCGCGCCATCAGGGCCAGCCAATCCACGCCACGGAACGGCGCGCCGATCTCGCCACGAGCATCCGCGATCTGGCGCGCGGGCGGCTCCACCGGCCCGTGGGCCATCCGCTCCGGCGTCGGCAGCACGATGGCCGGGCCAGAGTTTGGACCGGCTTGCGTCTTCTTTTTTCGCCGCCGCGCCATGCCGACCTCGTTGTTGGGACTATACCCAAATAATATGGGACAAATCCTATTTGTCAATTAAACTGTTCTTCCGGAAACCCCATCCCGCCTGCCGCGTTGGACAGTGGGGCCTTTAGACACGACCGAGATATGGGATAATTCCCCCGATGACCGACACTCTTCCTCGCCGACTCGAGCGCCTGATGAAGGAGCGCGGGTTCAACCAAAAGTCACTGGCGGAAGCCGCCCGCCTGAACGAGACCGCCGTGCGCGACATCCTCAAGGGTCGATCACGCCGGCCGCTTCACACGACGATCATCGCCTTGGCGCGCACCTTGGCGTGCGAGCCCGAGGAATTGGTCGGCGGATGGCGTGGCACCTCGTCGCTCGGCCCACCGGGCAGCGCCACCTCGTCCGGTTCGACCGCCACGATCCGCGAGCTAGATGTGCGGCCGGCCGCTGGCGGCAATTCCAGCGTCGTCGAGATCCTGGAGGGCGCCGAGGAAGAAGCCACGCGCGCCTTGTATGGGTTTCCGGCCTCGGGCTTCCGCGAGCTTTATGGTGCGCCGCCCGAAGAGGTCCGCATTCTGGAAGTGGTCGGCGACAGCATGGCGCCCGAGCTGTGGCCCGGACAAAAGGTCATGGTCCATTTGCGCGACCGTCAGCCCTCGCCACCCGGCGTCTTCGTGCTGTGGGATGGGCTGGGCTTGGTGATCAAGCGCGTCGAGTTCATCGCCCCGTCGGATCCGCCCAAGCTGCGCATCAGTTCGGACAACCGGCAGTACGCGGCTTATGAGCGCACGATCGACGAAGTGCACATCCTGGGTCGCGTCATCGGACGATGGGCCCGTTTGTAAGAAGCGGCCTTCTCGTTCTGATGGCGGGGGCCGTCCTGACAGCCTGCGGTGGCGCGTCTTCTCCATCGAAAAAGCTGGCTGACGCCGAGACGCAATGCGCGCGGGCGTATGACGCGGCCGACCTGAAACCCTTGGCCGGCAAGATCGCCGGTCCCGGCACGCCCGCCTCGTCTTCCCTTCTCACGGACTCGGAAAAGCCGGACACGGCACAGCGCATCGCCCTTGGCCGGTATGCCGGGGTGATCGCGCAATGTCGCGCCTTGCAGGACTTGGCCGAGGGAGCGCCCAATACGCCCGAGCAGCAAGCCCGCAACGCATCCGACGAATTGCTGTCCAGGCTCGAGGCCAACGAGATCAGCTTCGGCGAATATAACCGGGGCATCGCCCTGACCGAGGCCCAGCGAAGCTCCGACAACGAGGACGAGGCCATCCGGCAGATGCGCCGGTCCCTCACCCAGCCGGTCTTCCCGCCCCAGGGGCCGCCGATCTATTGCGGGCACAATCTTCAGCGCCCGTATTGTTGACCGGCGCGCGAACGAGCGTTTCATCCGTAACGCAAATGCCTATACTGCGGGCCGCGTGAAATCGGGGAGCGCCACGGGCGCATTCGGGATGGCCACGGAAGCCGAAGCCAAACGCCTCTTGGTCATCGACGATATGGTCGATATCTGCACGCTGGTGGCCAGCGTCGCGGAGCGTTGCGGCTTCGAGGTGAAGACCACGGTCGACCCCACGGCCTTCCGCGATACCTACCGCACGTTCCGTCCTCACATCATCATCCTGGACTTGGCCATCCCGGATTCCGACGGCATCGATCTTTTGCGATTTCTGGTCGACGAAGGCTGCACCGCGAAGGTGCTGATCATGAGCGGCTTTCCCGCCGGGGTGCAGGAGGCCGCCAAGCGCCTGGGTGAGGTGCGCGGGCTCGACATGGCCGACACGCTGCCCAAACCCCTGCGCGCCGCCGAGTTGCGCGCGATCCTGACGCGCCTGCACGGCGCGGTTTAGGCCGCCAACGCCTCGCGCAGCTTGCGCGCCAGGTCTTCCTGGCGAAACGGCTTGCCCAGGAACACCGCGTCAGGCATCACCCGGCCGTCGCTCTGCATGGCGTCGCCGGTATAGCCCGAGATGTAGAGCACTTTGATGCCCGCGCGGCGCTTGCGAACTTCGGCCGCGATCATCGGGCCGCTCATGCCGCCAGGCAGGATCACATCGGTGACAAGGATATCGAAGGCCAGCCCGGCATTCAGGCGCTCCAGGGCCTCGCGCCCGGCGCCTGTGCCGACCACCGTATAGCCCAGATCGCGCAGCGTGCTTTCGATGTAGCCACGCACCAACGGATCGTCCTCGACCAGGAGGATTCTTTCCGAGCCGCGCGGCATTTCGTCCGCCGCCCCTCCGGACGCGACGGCCGCGGCGGCGCCCGCCGCGCGGGGCAAATAGAGACGCACCGTGGTGCCTTGCCCGGGTTCGGTTTCGATCCGCATCTGGCCAGCCGATTGCTGGGCGAAGCCATAGACCATGCTAAGCCCGAGACCTGACCCTTTGCCCGCCTCCTTGGTGGTGAAAAAAGGCTCGACCGCGCGCGCCAGTACCTCCGGCGGCATGCCCGTGCCCGCATCTTTGACGGCAATCATCACTTACGAGCCCGAGACCGCCTCACCCTCCGTGCCCGCGGGAAGATCGACCTCGACATTGGCGGTCTCGATGATCAACAGGCCGCCATCCGGCATGGCGTCGCGTGCGTTGATGGCCAGGTTGAGGATCGCGATCTCGGTCTGGGATGGATCGACCAGCGTGGACCACAGATCGGCCGCGAGCGAAAAGCGCACTTCGACGTGCGCGCCGAGCGAGCGGCGCAATAGCCCCTCCATCGCGGTCAAAAGCGCGTTGGCGTCGACTTCGGCGGGTTGCAGAACCTGCCGGCGCGAAAAGGCCAGGAGGCGCTTGGTGAGGTCGGCCGCCCGCTCGGCCGCGCGCTGGATCATCTCCGCATTCTTCCGCTGGCGCGGCGCCGACTTGTCGAGATCCTCCACCAGGAGGTCGGCGTTACCCAGAATGACGGTCAGCAGGTTGTTGAAGTCATGGGCGACGCAGCCGGTCAACT
>JAPLOM010000040.1:4365-14002 GCA_026400755.1 Alphaproteobacteria bacterium | reverse complement strand
CGCGAGTATATCTACTCAGCATCGACACCGGTAAGCAGGAGGTGCTGGGCGATTTCCCCGGCATGACGTTCGCGCCACGTTTTTCGCCTGATGGCCAGAAAGTCATCATGAGCATGGCGCAGGACGGTAACTCCGACATCTACACGATGGACCTGCGCACGCAGAAAACGGCGCGTCTGACCAACGATCTGGCCATCGACACCTCGCCGTCCTATTCGCCGGATAGCAGCCAGATCGTCTTCAACTCCGACCGTGGCGGCAGTCAGCAGCTCTACATCATGAACGCCGATGGTTCGGGCGTACGCCGTTTGAGCACCGGAGCCGGCCGCTACGCGACCCCGGTCTGGTCGCCCCGTGGCGACTACATCGCGTTCACCAAGATGCACCAGGGCCAGTTCTATATCGGGATCATGCGGCCCGACGGGGCCGACGAGCGGATGCTGACCAGCTCCTTCCTGGTCGAGGGGCCGACCTGGGCGCCGAACGGGCGGGTTCTCATGTATTACAAGCAGACTCCGCAAAACAAACAGGGCGGCGGCGTCGCTAAGCTGTATTCGATCGACATCACCGGGCACAACGAAAGGGAGGTAGTTACCCCCATGGATGGCTCTGATCCGGCATGGTCACCCTTGATTCCATAAGGGATGATTTGTATAGTCCCCGCGAAACCGCTTCTTTCAGGAGCAGCGGAACTTTACTTGCGTCTACGGCGTTATACCTAGCCGCGTCTTCACCCGCTTCGCGTCAGTAAGCGGACCCGTTCCTTGAGAGGAAGATAAAAGATGCGTTTCAAAACAGTCCTCACCGCATTCGCCGCCGTGGTCATGCTGACCGCCTGCGAAAGCTCGCCGGAGACGAAGGCCACTGTCGCCAGTTCCGGTCAGTCCACCGTCGCGCCGCCCGCGCCCGCGCCGGCTCCGCCGCCGCCGATGCCGGCCGGCCCGCGCCCTGGCTCGCAGGAAGACCTGGCGAAGCAGTACGGTGATCGCGTGTTCTTCGACTACGACAAGTCCGACG
Source organism: Alphaproteobacteria bacterium (assembly GCA_026400755.1). Classification (GTDB taxonomy): domain Bacteria; phylum Pseudomonadota; class Alphaproteobacteria; order CADEGL01; family CADEGL01; genus CADEGL01. The sequence goes on along the minus strand of JAPLOM010000040.1, from coordinate 12,985 downwards.
TCCGCTCGGATTCGGCCGGAATGCTCGATGGTTGGGCTGCTTGGCTCGCGAAGTATCCGAACGTGACGCTCACGATCGAAGGCAATTGCGACGAGCGCGGCACGCGTGAGTACAACCTGGCGCTGGGTGAGCGTCGCGCGAACGCGGTGAAGAACTATCTTCTCGCGCGCGGTGTGAATCCCAATCGTCTGACGACGATCAGCTTCGGCAAGGACAAGCCGTGGGTGATGGGTTCGACCGAAGACGCGTATGCCAAGAATCGTAACGGCTACGCCCGCGTGAACTAATCCGCCCGACACTTCGTCGGACGTTTCTTTGGGGCGCCTGCCCGCCTCCGGCCGAGATGCCGGGGCGTTGGGCAGGCGCCTTAGTTTTGTCTAAAATGAACGTCACGTTCGTTCGGGGTTTTGCGCCGATGTGGGCATCCGGCCCTTGCATCAGGCAAAGAGGACAAAGAATGCGGCAGACTCATGCGTTCGTGGGCGCGGTGGTGGCCGTGGCTTCCGTCCTGTTTTCGGGTGCGGCCGTCGCGCAAAGCGACTCGGCCCGCCTGGACCGGCTTGAGCGTGACATGCAGATCCTGCAGCAGCAGATGGGCCGCGGTGGTCCGCCGCCGGCGGTCGCGCCCTCCACGGCGCCCAACACGGGTGGCGGGTCGAACGTGCTGGTGCAGATGGAGATGCGCATCTCCGCCATCGAATCGCAGATGCGCGAGATGAATGGACGAATCGAGGAACTCGGCCTCAAGCTGAACCAGGTCGACAAGACCTTGGACAAGAAGTTCAGCGACGCTGAGTTCCGCCTGAAGGCGATCGAGGACGGCCAGCGCGGTGGGGCGGAAGGTAAAACGCCCGCCGGCGCTACGGCTGGTGCGGCGTCTGGCGTTCCGCCCGGCACCAAGCCGATCGCACCCATGCCGGCCCCGGGCTCGCAGCAGGCCAGCGCGCCGCCGGCTGCGTCGTCCGCGCCTATGCTTCTGCCACCCGGCACGCCCGACGAGCAGTTCAAGTTCGCCTTCGATTTCCTGAAGCAGAATGATTATGCCCAAGGCGAGAAGGGCATGCGTGCCTTCGCCGACGCCCATCCGAATCATCCACTCACGGGCAACGCGCTGTTCTGGCTCGGCCAAATGTATTTCGTGAACAAGGACTACACGAAGTCGGCCGTCTCGTTCGCCCAGAGCTATGAGAAGTTCCCCGACGGCTCGAAGGCGCCGGAAAGCTTGCAGAAGCTCGGTGTATCGCTGGCCCAGCTCAACAAGAAGGACGAGGCCTGCACCGCCTTCAAGCAGTTCCAGACCCAATACCCGACGGCGCCCGTGGCCGCCAAGCAGAGCGTTCAGGCGGAAAGCGTCCGTCTCGGCTGCAAATAATCTGCGTTCGGCCGGAGCCTCGCGGGTGACGGCCGAACCTCTCACGCATCAAGAATTCGCGCACGCCATCGAACGGCTGGGGCCGTTCGAGAAACATCCGCGCTTGGCCGTGGCGGTTTCGGGTGGAGCCGACAGCCTGGCCTTGGCTCTGCTCGCGGCGGGATGGGCGCGTAAGCGCCGCGGTCGCCTGACCGCGCTCACGGTCGATCATGGTTTGCGGCCGGAGGCGGCGGCCGAAGCGCGCCGCGTGGGGCGCTGGTTGCGCGCCCGCGGCATCGAGCATCGGACCATCGCGTGGCGCGGGACGAAGCCCGAGGCCAACATCCAGGCCGCCGCACGCGCGGCGCGCTATGGACTTCTTTCCGGTTGGTGCGCGCGCCACGGTGTTCTCCACCTGCTGCTCGCCCATCATGCCGACGACCAGGCGGAGACGTATCTGCTCCGCCTCGCGCGCGGCAGCGGCGTGGACGGTTTGGCCGCCATGGCGCCGGTGCACGAGCTTCCCTCCGTCCGCGTGCTGCGGCCGCTGCTGGACGTGCCCCGCGTCCGGCTGGAGGCCGCGTTGCGCCGCGCCCGGCAGGATTGGATTGATGATCCGACCAACCGCGATCGCGACCATGCGCGGGTGCGAATGCGTCAATTGCTTCCCTCGCTGTCGGCGGAAGGGCTGACCGGCCCGCGGTTGGCACGCACGGCGGGCCGCTTGGCGCGCGCGCGCGTGGCGCTGGAAACCGCCGTCGCCGATACGTTGGCGGAAACCGTCATGCTCCATCCGGCCGGGTTTTGCCTGCTGGATCGCGAGAAACTCCTCGCCGCGGCGCCGGAGATTGCCTTACGCACCCTCGCTCGCGTCCTCAGGACCGTAAGCGGAACTGCTTATCCGCCTCGGCTAGAGAGTTTGGAACGGTTGTTCGGTGGGCTTTTGCTGCCGGATGCGCAAGGGAGGACCTTGGCGGGGTGCCGGGTGTCGTCTTGGCGCGGATCGCTTCTTGTGTGCCGGGAAGCCGGCGCGGCGGCGGGTAAAGTACCGCTTACCGGAGGCCGCGCCGTCTGGGACGGCCGTTTTGAGATCGAAGCGCGCCCCGAAAAAGATATTTTCATCGGGCCCGTGGACTCTGTCGTGCGGGACCCGGTGCTTAAAGAACGTCTTTCGGCGTTCCCGGCCGCCGTTCGCCCCTCGTTGCCGGCCCTTTGGGACCGAAAGGGGCTGCTTGCCGTGCCCCCCGCCGGGTACCTGCGGGAAACCAGCCGCGAAAAGCCGCGAATCCGGTGCGAATTTAAGCCCGTAGAGTCCCTGATGGGCGCGCCCTTTGCCGTTGTTTAATGTCACGGATGCACTATTTTCATAGGACGCCTTGGAGCGTTCTGGGAATGAGTCCGCGTGGGCGGAACCTCCTGGAAGCGGCGGAACGGATGGCACAGTGAACAATTTCGGCAAGAACTTCGCGCTCTGGATCATCATTGCGCTGTTGCTCGTGGCGCTGTTCAGCCTCTTCCAGGGTAACTCCGGCCGCGGTCCCCAGTCCCAGCTGGCGTTTTCCGACTTCCTGAATGAAGTCGAGGCCGGGCGTGTCACCGAAGTGACCATCCAGGGCAATAACATTTCCGGCCGCCTGAACGACGGCAAGGCGTTCGGCACCTATGCGCCCAACGATCCGGGCCTGGTCGGCAGGCTGCAGTCCAAGGGCGTGCGCATCACCGCGCAGCCGATCGAGGAGAGCATGCATCCGCTGCTCTCCGTCCTCATCTCCTGGTTCCCGATGCTGCTGTTGATCGGCGTCTGGATCTTCTTCATGCGCCAGATGCAATCGGGCGGCGGCCGGGCCATGGGCTTCGGCAAGTCACGCGCGCGGCTTTTGACGGAAAAGACCGGCCGCGTGACCTTCGACGACGTCGCGGGCGTCGAGGAGGCCAAGCAGGAGGTTGAGGAAATCGTCGAGTTCCTCAAGGACCCGCAAAAGTTCCAACGCCTGGGCGGCAAGATTCCCAAGGGCGTGCTTCTGGTCGGCCCGCCGGGCACCGGCAAGACGCTTCTCGCGCGTGCCATCGCGGGCGAGGCCAACGTACCGTTCTTCACCATCTCGGGTTCGGACTTCGTCGAGATGTTCGTCGGCGTTGGCGCCAGCCGCGTGCGCGACATGTTCGAGCAGGGCAAGAAGAACGCGCCCTGTATCATCTTCATCGACGAAATCGACGCAGTCGGCCGCCATCGTGGCGCGGGCCTGGGCGGCGGCAACGACGAACGCGAGCAGACGTTGAACCAGTTGCTGGTCGAGATGGACGGCTTCGAAACCAATGAGGGCGTCATCCTGATCGCGGCCACTAACCGGCCCGACGTGCTGGACCCGGCGCTGCTGCGTCCTGGCCGTTTCGACCGTCAGGTCGTGGTGCCCAATCCCGATATCCAGGGCCGTGAACACATCCTGCGCGTCCACACGCGCAAGGTGCCGATGGCGCCCGATGTCGATCTCAAGGTGATCGCGCGCGGCACGCCCGGCTTCTCCGGCGCCGATCTCGCGAACTTGGTGAACGAGTCTGCCCTGATTGCCGCGCGCAAGGGCAAGCGCATGGTCACCATGGCTGAAATGGAAGAGGCCAAGGATAAGGTCCTCATGGGCGCCGAGCGCCGCTCCATGGTCATGACTGAGGAAGAGAAGCGCCGCACGGCTTATCACGAAGGCGGCCACGCGCTCCTCATGTTGACCGTCGAGGGCCACGATCCGCTGCACAAGGTCACGATCATCCCGCGTGGCCGCGCGCTGGGCGTCACCATGTTCCTGCCCGAGCGCGACAAGTACAGCCAGACTCGCCAGGAGCTGGAGGCCTTAATCGCCAGCCTGTTCGGCGGCCGCGTGGCGGAAGAGCTGATCTTCGGCCGGCAATCGATCACCACGGGCGCGTCTGACGACATCCGCCGCGCGACCGATCTGGCGCGCCGGATGGTCACCGAATGGGGCATGAACGAGACGCTCGGACCCCTGCGCTACGGCGACAACGAAGAGGAAGTATTCCTCGGCCATTCCGTGACGATGCGCAAGAACGTCTCCGAGGCCACCGCGCGCGTCATCGACGAAGAAATCCGCAAGCTCGTCCAGGCAGGCGAGACGACGGCGCGCCAGATCCTGACCGAACGCGTCGAGGACTTGCACAAGATCGCCAAGGCACTGCTCGAATACGAGACGCTGTCGGCCGAGGACATCCGCGCGCTCCTGCGCGGCGAATCCATCTACCGGCCGACCGAGCCGCCCGAGCCGCGTTCGGACAGTGGCGGCGGACGCCGTACTTCGGTGCCTACCACGGGTTCCAAGGACAAGGGACGGCCGGGCGGGCTCGAACCGGAGCCGCAGCCGGGTGCCTGAGCCGCTCGGCTCGGACGTCTACCATCCCTCGCTTCCTACCGGCCTGGCGCCCGCGCTCGAAGCGGGCGGCCTCCGTCTCTATCTGAAGCCCGTCGGACTTGAACCAGCGAGTTCCCCCGCGTGGCGCCCGCTCGCAGGTGGGCCGCTCGCGTTTTCCCAATGCGAACTTCTTTGGCGCGCCATGGCCCGCCCCGGCGAGGTAAAGCGCTGCCGCGCCTCCGTGGATGCGCTGGAGGTGTGGGCGCGCGGGGAGGGGGCAGCGGTCGCGCGTTGGCTTGACGGGGCGCTGAAGCGTCTAACGCGGCCGCGACCTGGCTTGAGCGGCCTGTCCTTCGAGCGCCCTTCGCTGATGGGCGTCTTGAACGTGACGCCGGACAGTTTTTCCGACGGCGGGGCGTTTCTCGACCCCGCCACGGCCATCGCTCACGGACACCGCATGGCGAAGAGCGGCGCGTGCATCGTGGATGTGGGCGGCGAATCGACGCGCCCGCGCTCCGACGGCACGCCGGCCGAGGACGAGTTGACCCGCATCATTCCCGTCGTCTCGGCCTTGGCCGCGGCGGGGGTCTTCGTCTCCATCGACACGCGGCGCGCGCGCGTCATGGCTGCGGCGCTCGATGCGGGGGGCAGCCTCGTGAACGACGTTTCGGCGCTGACCGCCGACGCAGACAGTCTGGCTCTGGTCGCCGCGCGGAACGTGCCTGTCGTTCTGATGCATATGCGCGGCGAGCCCGCGACGATGCACCTCAAGACCGTTTACGCCCATGCGCCGCTCGATGTTTATGACGAACTGGCCTCGCGTCTCGAAGCCTGCGCCGCTGCCGGCGTCGCCGCCGAGCGGATCGTGCTCGATCCCGGCCTCGGCTTCGCCAAGACCTCGGCGCAGAACGCAGGGGTGATGGCCGAACTTGCCCTTTATCACGGGCTTGGCTGTGCGCTGATGGTTGGCGCCTCGCGCAAGGGGCTCGTCTCGTCGGTGAAGCGTGGTTCGACGCCCCAAGAACGTCTGCCGGCATCCTTGGCTGCGGCGTTGCTTGCGCTCGACCAGGGCGTCCAGGTGCTGCGCGTCCACGACGTGGCCGAAACCGCCCAGGCTCTTGCTGTCTGGCGCGCCGTGCGCGGCCTTGTCGACAACCCGGTGGCGGGCGCGGCGGCGGCGACGGGCTGAACGCTTTTCTGTTATAAAAACGGCGGACGGACCAGGGGGAACGCATGGCGCCTAAGCTGTTCGGCACTGACGGCATCCGCGGATTGGCCAATGTCGAGCCGATGACGGCGGAGACCGCCTTGCGCGTGGCCATGGCGGCGGGCCGGCATTTCCTTCGCGGCGATCACCGCCACGTGGTGGTGATCGGCAAGGATACGCGTCTGTCGGGCTATATGCTGGAGCCAGCGCTGGCCGCGGGCTTCATCTCCATGGGCATGGACGTGGTGATGAGCGGCCCGATCCCGACGCCGGGCGTGGCCATGCTGACCCGCTCCTTGCGAGCCGATCTTGGTGTGATGATCTCGGCCTCGCACAACCCATTCAACGACAACGGTATCAAGCTGTTCGGCCCAGACGGCTACAAATTGTCCGACGAGGTCGAGCGCGAGATCGAGCAGAGCGTGTCCGAAGGGATGGGCAGTCATTTGGCCAAAGCCGAGAGGCTCGGCCGCGCCAAGCGCCTAGACGACGCGCAGGGCCGTTACATCGAGTTCGTGAAGAACACGTTTCCGCGCGGCCTGCGGCTCGACGGCTATAAGATTGTAATCGATTGCGCCCATGGTGCGGCCTACAAGGTGGCACCCAGCGTCCTGTGGGAGTTGGGCGCGGACGTGGTGCCCATCGCTGTCGATCCCAACGGCTTCAACATCAACGAGAAATGCGGCGCCACGCACACCGAGGCGATGCGCGAGGCCGTGGTGGCGCACGGCGCCGACCTGGGCATTGCGCTCGACGGTGACGCCGACCGCGTGATCATGGCGGATGAGACCGGGCGCCAGGTCGACGGCGACCAGCTCATGGCGCTGGTGGGACGCTATTGGAGCAAGTCCGGACGCCTAAAGGGCGGTGGCATCGTCGGTACGGTGATGTCCAACCTGGGCCTCGAACGCTACCTGGGCGGGCTCGGGCTTTCGCTCCAGCGTGCCAAGGTCGGCGACCGCTATGTCATCGAGATGATGCGCGACGGCGGCTTCAATGTCGGCGGCGAGCAGTCCGGCCACCTGGTCTTGAACGATTACATCACCACGGGCGACGGATTGATCGCCGCGTTGCAGGCGCTGGCCGTGATCGTCGAGACGGACAAGCCGGTCAGCGAGGTCACGCGCTGTTTTGAGCCGCTGCCCCAGATCCTCAAGAACGTGCGCTACATCCGCGGCCAGACGCCGTTGGAGAGCGCGGCGGTCAAGGACGCGATCAAGGACGGCGAGGGGCAGTTGAAGGGCGCGGGCCGCGTGCTGATTCGCCCCTCGGGCACCGAACCCGTCATCCGCGTGATGGCCGAGGGCGAGGACGCCGCGTTGGTCACGCGCGTGGTCGACGGCATCGCGCAAGCGATCGCCCGCGTTGCCGGCTAGGCCGCCCGTGACGCGCGGGCGCGTCCTGATCGTCGCTGGATCCGATTCTGGCGGTGGCGCAGGCATCCAGGCCGATATCAAAACGGTCACGGCGCTGGGCGGCTATGCCGCGACGGCCATCGCCGCCCTGACCGCGCAGAACACGATGGGCGTGTTCGGCATCCTGGACGTTCCGCCCGAATTCGTGGCCCAACAGATGGCCCTCGTGCTCGACGATATCGGCGCGGACGCGATTAAGACCGGCATGCTCCACTGCGCCGAAGTGATCGGTGTCGTGTGCGACGAGATCGCGGCGCGCGCACCCGACGTCCCGGTCGTGGTTGATCCGGTGATGGTCGCCAAGGGCGGGCAGGCTCTGCTCCAAGACGCCGCGCAACAGGCGCTGCGCGACCGGCTGTTGCCGTTGGCTGCCGTGCTGACCCCCAACGTGCCCGAGGCCGAGGCGTTGACCGGGCGTGCCATCGTCTCCGATGCCGATATGGAGGCTGCCGCCCGCGCGCTCCTGGCCATGGGACCGAAAGCCGTGCTGCTTAAAGGTGGGCATCGCGAGGGGCCGGTGGTGCGCGACCTTTTGGTCACGCGCGAGGGCATTGAGACATTCGAGGCGCCGCGCATCGAGACCAAACATACCCACGGCACGGGCTGCACCCTGGCCTCGGCGGTCGCCACCGGATTGGCGCAAGGCCGTCCGCTCAAGGATGCGGTCGCGCGCGCGCATGCCTATGTGCAAGCCGCCATCCGCGCCGCGCCGGGCCTGGGAAAAGGGAAGGGGCCGCTGGGACACGGCCACACCGTCCGGCCTTTCGAGACGCCGTCATGACCGCCATCGCGCCGGCGCAGCGCCTGACCCCGGCCGTGATCGCGGCGGCGGCCTTCGCCGTCGTGATCTGGGGCGCCAGCCCCTTCGCGACCAAGCTGGGCGTGGCCGACACCGACCCGCTCCTGATTGGGCTGCTGCGCACGATCGTCGCTGCCGTGGTCAGTATTCCACTGACACTTTTGGGCCGTGTGCGCCTTCCGGGAAACCGGCGCGAGCTTGGCTGGCTGGCGGTTTCGGCTGTCGGCGGTTTCGTCATCTTTCCGGTTTTCTTCAGTCTGGGCCTTCGCCTCACCACGGCGTCTCATGGCGCGCTGCTGATCGCCACGCTTCCGGTCTGGACCGGGCTGGTCGCGGCCAGCCTCGACCGCCGCATGCCTGCGCGTGGCTGGCTGCTCGGCTGCACCTTGGCCTTGGCGGGAACGGCCGGGCTGATCGGCGAGCGTTCCGGCTTCGAAGGCGGCAGCGATCCTGTTCTCGGCGACCTGATCATCCTGGTCGGCTGTGTCG
>JAPLOM010000040.1:0-4348 GCA_026400755.1 Alphaproteobacteria bacterium | reverse complement strand
GCTCGCTGGGAAGCTGGTCCACCACCATGTGGGGCGTCACTATCGGTTCCATCATCGGATTGCCCGTGTTGCTGATCGCGCGGGGCTGGGAGGCCGCCACTCATGTCGGCCCGGCGGGCTGGATCGCGATTTTCTATCTGGCCTTCATCGTCACCGTGATCGGCTACATCGTCTGGTACTGGGCCCTGTCGAAGGGCGGCGTGACGCGGGTGGCGCCCGCGCAGTTCTTTTTGCCCGTGGTGGGTGTGGGCTTGGCGGTGATTTTCCTGGGTGAGCGGCTGACGGCGGTGGGAGTGGGGGCCGCGATCGTCATCCTGATCGGCGTGCGCTTGACCCAGCGATCCTAGCGCCATCTGCTAAACTACCGTTTCCAAGGGAGGCCCGCATGACCGAAGAGTTGTTTCGCGAAGATGCTTATCTGAAGTCCTGCGAAGCGCGGGTCGTCGCGGTCGACGAGGCGGGCGTGCGGCTTGATCGTACGGTGTTCTACCCCGAAGGTGGCGGCCAGCCTGGCGATACCGGCCTGCTGCGCCTGGCGGATGGGCGCGAGCTGAAAGTGGCCGACACGCGCAAACATCCGGCGACGGGCGAACCCTCGCATGTGCTGGAACCCGGCGCGGCGGTGCCCGCCGTGGGCGAAACGGTCACGGCCGCGCTCGATTGGGAGCGCCGCCACCGCCATATGCGCATGCACACCTGCCTCCATCTTCTCTGCTCGCTGGTGACCGGCTCGGTCACGGGCGGTGCGTTGGGCGAGGCCAAGGGGCGGCTCGACTTCGATCTACCCAACACGGCCATCGATAAGGAGAAGCTGACGTCCGAACTGAACCGGCTGGTGGCGGAGGACCATCCGGTCCGCCCGCGCTGGATCAGCGACGACGAGTTGGCCGCCAATCCGGGTTTGGTGCGCACCATGTCGGTCAAGCCCCCGACCGGTTCGGGAAAGGTGCGCCTGCTGGAGATCGACGCCGTCGACTTGCAGCCTTGTGGCGGCACGCACGTGGCGCGCACGGGCGAAATCGGCCAGGTGGCGGTGGGCAAGATCGAGAACAAGGGGCGTCAGAACCGCCGCATCAACATCACGTTCGTCTAGCCGCCTCGAAGAAGCCGCAACACGGCCCTTGGGCCGACATTCTCAACCGTCACTCTGGCGTCACGGTCGCTCTCTATTGTGGGGCAAACCGGGGAACAGAAGACGCTTGCGGCGCGTTTGCCGTGTGAAGGATGAGAGAGATGACCGAGCGCAGCTTTTTGCACCCTGTTTATTCCACCCCGTCCGACCCCAATGGGGTCCGGATCGGAGATTCGTTGACGACCGCTCCTGGCGCGGAGATCAAGCCCGACATGTTCTCGATGGACGATATCGGCTTGGCCCGTGGCGCCGTGCCGGCGGAAATCTGGGACTGGAAACGCCGCCACCCCTACACCTAGGGCTCTTCATCCGCTCGACGAATATGGTTCGACCCCGTAAGGTCGGGCGCTCATAAAAGGCCGGCTTTTCCAAGCCGGCCTTCGTCGCGCGGAGATTCCATGACACAGCCGAAATACGGTCCAGGCGCCCCCATCCACGGCGGCCAAAAGGTTTCCGGTCTCGAATACATGCAGGCCATGGCGCGGGGCGAGAAGGCATCCTCTCCGTTTGTCGGCGGCCTCGGCATCCGGGTTGTGGAAGCCGAATTCGGCCGTTGCGTCTTCGAATGCGACATCGGCGAGCAGCATTACAATGCGCTCGGCATCGTCCATGGCGGCTTGGCCGCCACCCTGATCGACAGCGCCACGGGTTCGGCCGCTCTCACCACGCAGGACGCGGGCGGTTCCTCCACCACCATCGAACTCAAGGTTAACTTCGTCCGGCCGATGACGTCGAAGACCGGCCGCGTCCGCTGCGAAGGCAAGATCATCCACCAGGGCAAGCGCATCGCCACGGCGGACGCGCACCTGACCGATTCGCGCGGCAAGCTGATCGCCCACGGCAGTGCGACGCTCATGCTCTTCCAGGACCAGGGCGGCTGAGCGCCGGTCCGGACGCGGCATGGAGATTCCCCTCTACCAGATCGATGCTTTCACGGGCCGCGTCTTCGGCGGCAATCCGGCGGCCGTTTGCCCGCTGAAATCGTGGCTGCCCGACAAGACGATGCAGGCCATTGCCGCCGAGAACAATTTGTCGGAAACCGCCTTCTTCGTACCCAAAGGCGAAGATTACGATCTGCGCTGGTTTACCCCCGCGGTTGAAGTGGATTTGTGCGGCCATGCCACGCTGGCGACCGGCGCGCTGGTGCTTTCCAAACTTGCACCGTCACGCTCTTCCGCCCGTTTCCACACGGCCAGCGGCGTGTTGGAGGTGCTGAAGGACGGCGACTGGTTTGCCATGGATTTTCCGTCCTGGGAGGCCAAGCCGGCCAAGTCCACCTCCGTTGCTGTGGCGCTGGGCAGGGCGCCCATCGAATTGCTGAGCAACAGGCGCGATTATCTGGCCGTTTTCGAGCGCGAGGCGGATATCCGCGTCATGGCGCCTGATTTCGAGAAACTGGGTAAGCTCGACCGCCCAGGCATGATCGTCACGGCGCCTGGCGACCAAGTGGATTTCGTCTCCCGTTTCTTCGCGCCCGGTTTGGGCATCCAGGAAGACCCGGTCACCGGCTCGGCCCATTGCGCGCTGACGCCCTATTGGTCGAGGCGACTGGGGAAGGCCACGCTCAACGCACGGCAGATTTCCGCCCGCGGTGGCGAACTGGTCTGCGAACAGCGCGGCGAGCGCGTCATCATGCGCGGCCGCGCGGCCTTCTATCTGGAAGGCACGATCAACGTCTGAATTTCAACGTTCGAGGAAGCATCGACGTGACCACGCGCTATCTGGAAGACTTCAAGGTGGGGGAAAAGTTCACCTCGGCGAAGCTGCACGTCAGCGAAGCCGATATCCTGGACTATGCCCACAAGTACGATCCGCAGCCGTTTCATAACGACAAGGAAGCGGCCAAGCACGGGCTTTTCGGCGAGGTTGTGGCCAGCGGCTTCCAGACCTGCGCGCTCAGTTTCAAGCTATTCTTCGAGACTGGCGTCATTACTGCCTGCAACATGGGCGCGCCGGCGGTGGACAATGTGCGCTTCCTCAAGCCGCTGAAGGCCGGCGATACGCTGCAAGTGGAGGTCGAGGTCGCGGAAGTGCGTCCGTCCAAGACCAAGCCGGGGCGGGGCATCATGGTTCTCAATTACAGAACGACTAATCAACGCGGCGAGACGATGTGCACCATGACCATTCCGCATATCGTCCGGCGACGGCCCGCCTAGCGATCAGCCGACCGGATAGCCCTTGGCTTTCCGGCCCATGCCGCCGAATAGGTCCAGCATCTTCTCGCGCCAAGCATGGATCGGATCGTCGCGCTCCAGCAGTGAGTACGGGCTGGTGCAACGCGCCCATTGGAACGTGCCGAACAGGATGTAGTCGGCATAAGCCGGTTTGTCGCCCGATAGGAACGGCTGCTCTTTCAAGACCAGACGGAAGGGGCCCAGCGCGTTCAACCACGGTTGGCGCTGACCGTCGCGGCCGGCGATGATGGCTTCGATGGTGGCGCCAAAGCGTGGTTCGCGCGTGCGCCGGAAATACTCACGGTCGGCGGGGTCGATGGTCGCGAAGACGTCGCCGAGAATAAGGCGCGCCATGGCCGGGATCAGCTGGCTGTCCGATGCCGCGTTCACGACGCGCGCGACGCCGCGGCCGACCGGCCCGCCGAACAGGGATGGGCGGTCGGGGTAGCGATCCTCCAGATAACAGGCGATAGCCCAGGAATCGGGTACGACCGTATCGCCGTCCTTCAGGACAGGCAACCTTTCCTGCTTGCTGAAGGCGATTTTGTCTTTGTCCGTCAGGCGGCAGGGAACGAACGTGGCCTCCAACCCCTTATGGGCGAGCGCTAAGCGGCTGCGCCAGGCATAGGGGCTGAAGCGGTGGTCGTTTTGGCCCACAAGTTCGTACAGCACCATGCTCATGGAATTGGCCCCTATGCCTGTTTTCGGTTGGCGTCAGACATAGTTCGCGCGCGCCCGCAGCACAATGTGCGGTCATGCGCGGCGCGAAGGGGAGCCATCCGCGAACACTTCCGCAGTTGACGGGTTTTTTCCCTCCGCATATAGACCATGTTGCACCGCACACATTGATTCTGTCTATTTTTCCCAGCCATTTTTCCCCTTCGAGAGACCAATGAAGCCCTCCCTCCGTCCCCGGAATCCAAACTTTTCCTCAGGTCCCTGCGCCAAGCGTCCAGGCTGGACGCCGCAGGTTTTGGAAGGGGCCTTCCTTGGCCGCTCGCATCGCTCCGGCAAGGGCAAGGCGCGCCTGGTCGAGGTCATC
>JAPLOM010000052.1 GCA_026400755.1 Alphaproteobacteria bacterium | reverse complement strand
CTCGCCCGTCGCCGTCACCGTCAGCGCGATGCGCTCGCCCGAGGGCGAGTATTTGATCGCGTTGTCGACCAGATTCGCGATGGCCTGAGCCAGAAGCTGGCGATGGCCGCGCACCATCGCACCTGGCGCGATCGAGGCGTCGATCTGCATGCCGCGCTCTTCCACCAAGGGTTCGTAGAGTTCGACCACGCCGTCGGCGACCTGGCCCAGATCGATGGGCTCCAGTTCCTGGCGGCCCATGTCGGCTTCGGCGCGCGCGACCGTCATCAGCGCGTTGAACATCGTCAGCACGCGATCGGTGTCGGACAGAGCCGCGCGCAACGCCTTGCGGTAGGATTCAGTGTCTTGCGCCTCGCTCAACGCCTGCTCGATGCGGTTGCGCAGATGGGTCAAGGGGCTGCGCAGATCGTGCGCCACGCTGTCGCTGACCGTGCGCATGCCGGTCATCAGCCGGTCGATGCGCTCCAGCATGACGTTCAGCCCCTCGGACAGGCGGTCGAACTCGTCGCCGCTGTCGCCCACCTCCATGCGCCGCGACAGGTCGCCTTCGTTGATCTGGCGCGCCGTCTCGGCGATGCGATCGACGCGGCGCAGGACGCGCCGGCTCATCAGCACGCCGCCGGGAATACCGAGGCCGAATGCCAGCGCCAGCGCCCAGCCCACCGCGCGGCGCACCGTGTCGCGCACCTTGTCGCGTTCATGGATGTCGCGCCCCACCAACAGGAAATATGGGCCGGGAATCACCTCGACGCGCGACCGGATATGGTGTGACGTCTCGCGCCCGCCCTCGATGGCCTCGATCTCGAAGAGAAACCAACGGCCCTCCTGAACACCGTTCCGCGGCCACTCGATCAGGTTGCCCGCGAGCGGCCTCTTGTCCCGGTCGGCCAGGAAATAGATCGCATCGAGATCGGCAGGATCGGCGGTGCGTTCGTTCACCACGTCGATCAGCCCAGCGCCGCCCATCCGCTCCAAATCGGTCATCAAGCCGCGCGTCTCGGCGTCGATGGCGGCGTTGATCTCGCGGTCGATCGACGAGACCGTCTCGTCGTAGATAAAGGCGAAGGGGCCGAAGACCGAGACGGCGAAGATGACCGTGTAGAGCAGCGAGAGCCGGAACGTCGAGCTCTGGAGAAGTCTACTCCGCACGGAGCGTATACCCCGCGCCGCGCACGGTCTGGAGCAACGGCTTGTCGAAGCCCTTGTCGATCTTCTGGCGCAGGCGGCTCATATGCACATCGATCACGTTGGTCTGCGGATCGAAGTGATAGTCCCACACACCACCTGGCCTTCGTGGCGCATGAGGTATTCCAGCAGGCGAAACTCGCGCGGCTTCAGCTCGATAGGCTGGCCAGCGCGGGTCGCGGTGCGCTTCAGCAAGTCCAACTCAAGATCGGCCACGGAAAGCCGGGTCTCCACGCTTTCGGCGCCCGTACGACGCAGCAGCGCCTCGACACGCGCGGTCAATTCCGAGAAGGCATAGGGCTTGGACAGATAGTCGTCGGCGCCGGCCTTCAAGCCGCGCACGCGGTCGTCGACCTGGCCAAGGGCGGAAAGAATGAGAATCGGCGTACGCACATTCTCGCTACGCAGCACCTTGACGATGGAAAGCCCGTCGATGCCCGGCAGCATGCGGTCGACGATGAGCAGGTCGTAGCGTTCGTTGGTGACCATGAACAGGCCGTCGCGCCCGTCCTTGCTATAATCGACGGCATGGCCGGCCTCCTTCAGCCCTTTGCGAAGGTAGCCCGCCGTCTGTTCGTCGTCCTCGATAACCAGGATGCGCATGGATGCCGCCGACCCTAGCGCAGGGCGCGGTGGACGCCAACGGATGCCGGCGCGAAACCGGCATCCGTTGATGGCCCGGTTAGACCAAGAGGCTGTTTAGGCCAGGAGGCTGCGCAGCATCCAGGCGTTCTTCTCGTGCAGGTCGAGCCGCTGGGTCAGCAGGTCGAGCGTGGCCTGGTCGTTGGCCTTCTCGGCGGCCGGCAGCGCCTTGCGCGCGGTGCGCACGACGGTTTCCTGCCCTTCCACGAGCTGCGCCACCATGTCGTCGGCGGAGGGGTGCCCCTCCTCCTCCTTGATCGACGTCAGACGGGAGTAAGCCTTGTAGCTGCCGGGCGCGGGCGCACCCAGGGCGCGGATGCGCTCGGCGATGACGTCCACGGCGGTCGACAGCTCGGTGTACTGCGTCATGAACATGGCGTGCAGCGAGTTGAAGTGCGGGCCCGTCACGTTCCAGTGGAAATTGTGGGTCTTGAGATAAAGCGTGTAGGTGTCCGCGAGCAGCCGCGACAGCCCATCCGCGATCGCCTGCCGGTCCTTCTTGTCGATGCCCGTGTTGATCGGCATCGGATTCTTCGCTTTGGCCATCTGACGTCTCCTTGCCTTTGCGGCCTCGAAACCGCCGCCCATGATTAGATTAGAATAATTCCAATCTAATCTCCCAACGAGCGGCCTTCAAGGCCTAGAAACTACGAAAAATATATTATAAATCAGCTATTTATCCGAATCCCGGTTGTTGGGATGCATCAGGCCGTAAAGGTCACTTCGACTTTGCCGAACGGTCCGTAATCGGCCACCACCTTGGCCGGCGAGGCGCAGCGATAGACGCCCGTGCAGCTCGAAGTGATGACGAACATGCCGGCCTTCAAACCGTCGCCGCGCTTGCGGCGATCATTGGCCAGCCAAACCAGCGGTAGGATCGGATGGCCGCCGGCCTCCTCACCCTTGCCCTCGGCCACGACCTTGCCGTCCACCAGCAGCTTTACGGGATTGCCGGCCAGATCGGCCTTGCGCCAGTCGGGCACGGCGGGGCCGCGAACGAAGGCCGCGCCGATCGCGTTGTCGGCGATCAGGCTGGGCGGATCGACGGCCAAGCCCGCCTTGTAGCGCGAGTCGGCCAACTCCATCGCGCAGTGAACCGCGTCCACGGCCTCCTCGACCTCCGCGCGGTCGTACGGTTTGTCGCGCGCAGGCAGATCGCGGCCCAGGTGGAACCCATACTCGGATTCGACGATGCGGATGTGGAACGCGCGCCCTTCCAGCTCGACGCCGCTCTCGTACATGAACGGCTTCAACAGGCGGCCCGCGATGGGCTCCTTCACGCCGACCTTCTTCTGCCATTCCGGCGTGCTGGCGCCGATCTTCCAGCCGCCGACATCCACGCCCCATTCGGCCAC
Organism: Alphaproteobacteria bacterium; assembly: GCA_026400755.1. Lineage (GTDB taxonomy): Bacteria > Pseudomonadota > Alphaproteobacteria > CADEGL01 > CADEGL01 > CADEGL01. Next base: position 24,438 of record JAPLOM010000052.1, on the reverse strand, counting down.
CAGCGCGTCCTGCACCGCGTAGCCTTCCTCGATATCCTTCGGACGGCAGGATTCCGGAATGGCCTCGACCAGCCGGTGGGCGCCGCGCGCCGATAGGAGGAACCGCGCAGCCTCTCGCGTTTTCTCGGGTGTCATGTCGCTCCGCTCCTGAATGCGCTCCATTCGTATATTTGCCGCGTCCTATTTGCAAACCAGCGCGCGATGGGGAGTGCCTCAGTTTGAAATTTCGGAGGGGTTTACGAGCCTGCCATCTTCGGTGCGATACGGCATATCCCACCAATGCTTAACAGGCACGAGCAACCCTATCCTAACGAGGACAAGTCCGGTGAGTGAACGGCCGTCCGCCATGTAGCCACCAGCTTCGCGGCAGGCATCATCCGTCGTGTAGCTCAGTTTTTGAGCCTCTCCCATCGTACCAAATCTCACGATGTCAACGTTCCGCGTCGGCCGAGAACGCCACTCTTCGATGCATGGGAGAGCTATGAATTTCTTATTGGCCTCGTCTAGGTAGCCAACACCATAGGCGGGAATCGTATCGATAGAACCGATACCGAACCCGATATAGATCAAGGCCGCGATAACGACTAAGATTCCTTTAATCGCTCGAAGAACCGTCATCGGATCATGCTCTTCTTATGCGGTCCGCGTCGCTTCTGGCCTGTTGGGCCCTTGAGCATCCCTAGCCGTCCACTAGGTCCGCGGTGTATCTCCATAAGCAATCGGGGCACCGCCCCCAACGCGTTCTAGGAGTGGTCTATATTTAGAATCACCTCGCCGCAGGGAGGCATCAATTATGTCCTCGTCCGATAGATGACGAGAAACAAGCCGCTGCAAAGTGGTCGCAATCTTTTTTTCCGATAAATAACCAGGCATCTGCCGATCCACGATCAGCTTCGTGCCATCCCAACCTTTGATCCGCCAAGTCTTCGCCATCAATCGCTCCTATACATCTTCTTCAGGATATAGAATCGATACTGGCCTTGCGACGATCCGTCAGACCCTTGTCAGGAAGCGGTGCCCGCGATTGACGGAGCGGAAGGCCGCCGATACCGTCCTGGGTGATGGGGATGGGGTCCCCCGATAACCGCCGATGAGGCTGATGACTCCTACCGCGCGAGCGATCCGCGGTGGGAGTCCGTCCGGACAACCTGCCGCAAGGGCAGGTTTTTTTATGCCCACCGCGCGTCAACCGATACGGAGGACTGCATGCTGGTGAGTTCTCTCTTGATCGCTCTCGGCGGCACATTGGGCAGCGTTGCGCGCTTCTGGGTCGCGGAAGCCATTTCGACCTACTTCACCACCGATTTTCCCTGGGGCACGATCGTCGCCAATGTCAGCGGCTGTTTCGCGATCGGCGTCATCGCCGCGCTGACCGGCGACGGCCGCACCGTCGCCGCGCTGCAAACCCGCGAGTTTCTGATGATCGGCGTCCTGGGCGGCTACACGACCTTCTCGTCCTTCAGCCTGCAGACGCTCTTATTGGCGCAGAATGGCGAATGGCTGCGCGCGGGCGCCAACGTGGGTCTGTCGGTCGCGGCCTGTCTGGTCGCGGTCTGGCTCGGCCACACGTTGGCCAGCGCCATCGCTCCGGCGACGTAAACGTTACTGCGCCGCCACCGACTTGGTGTGTCGCTGCACGACCTCGTCCGCCAGGCGGCCGGTCAGCTCCTGCAGATGATCGAAGCCCCAGTCGAACGTACCGACGCCCATGGTCAAGGAGCGCAGCTCGACGATCAGGTCGGCCATCTCCTTCTGCGGCAGATGGGCCATGGTTTCGTCCCACCCCTTCCAGCCTTCGCGCGGCTGGAAGCCCAGGATATGGCCGCGCCGTCCCGTCACTAGCCGCTGCACGTTGGCCGTGAACTCGGTCGGCGCCGCGATCGACACTTTCAGGACCGGCTCCAGCAACACGGGCTCGCATTTCGCCATGCCCTCGGACATGCCCATGCGTGCCGCCGTGCGGAACGCCATGTCCGAACTGTCCACGGAATGGTACTGGCCATCCGTCAGCGCCACCTCGACATCGACCACCGGAAAGCCCAACAGCCCGCGGTTGAGATAGTCGCGCACGCCGATCTCGACCGAGGGAATGAACTGGCGCGGCACGGCACCACCCACCACCTTGTCGACGAAATTGAAGCCCACACCGCGCCCGAGCGGCCGGATCTCCAAGGTCACGTCGCCGAACTGGCCGTGCCCGCCGCTCTGTTTCTTGTGCCGCGCGTGCTGCGAGGCCGGTTTGCGGATGGTTTCCTTGTACGGCACATGGGCGCGCTGCATCCGCACGGGCAGGTTGAACTTGCTCTTCAATCGCTCGCCCGCGATCTGCAGCTGGATCTCGCCCTGGCCCCACAGGATGAGTTGGTGCATGCCGGAATCGTGCTCGATCGACAAGGATGGGTCTTCTTCCATCAGGCGCGCCAGCGCGGCCGTGAGCTTCACCTCGTCATTCCGGTTCTCGGCCGACAACGTTAGGCCATAGACGGGCTTCAGCGGCTTCGGCTATTCGGCCATGCCGGCCGGCGCCTTGCCCGATGGGGTCAGCACCTGGCCCCGTCTTGATGCTCTCCATGCGGCCTAGCGCCACGACCATGCCCGCCTGCGCCTTGGGTAACTTCGCGTGCTGCGCGCCCGTCACACGAAAGATGCCGCCGATCCGCTCGCCGCCCATGGCCGCGCCATCGGCCAACTCGCCGCGCAGCACCCGCACGAAGGTCAGCTTGCCGGAATGGGGCACATGCTGGCTTTTGAACACCTGCGCCAGTGCCTCGCCGCGCGCGGCGTCGACGCCCAAGCGCGCAGCGGCGGAGCGCACCTCTGGCGTCTCGTGACGCAACGCCTTCAGAAGCCGGCGCACGCCGCTGCCCTTTTCCACCGCGCCCATGAAGACCGGAACGATGCGGTCGTTCTGCAAATTCTTGGTCAAGTGCGCGTAGATGTCGCCGGTCGGCGGCACCGTATCCTCGAGCAGCTTTTCCAGCAGCCCATCGTCGAAATCGGCCAGGGCCTCCAGCAGCTTCTGGCGCGCGTCCTTCTCGCTATCCTTCTCCGCATCGGGAACCGCGATCAGGTCGGACGCTTGGCCGGGCTTGTAGCTATAGGCCCGCTCACTGACCAGGTCGACGTAACCCGTGACCTGGTCGCCCGCCACGATGGGCACCTGACGCAGCACCAACGGCCGCTCCGAGACGGTCTGCAAGGCTTCCAACACTTGGCGCACGGGCGCCGACGCGTGATCCAGCTTGTTGACGAAGATCATGTGCGGGATTTCGCGCTCGTCGAGGAACTTGAGCAGCGGTGCTATGGCGCGCGCACGATCGGGCACGGGCTCGACCACCAGCACCGCCACGTCGGCGACCATCAACGCGTTGTAGGTTTCCTGCAGAAGCTCGATGGAGCCGGGGCAGTCGAGGAAGGTCCAGGCCTCGCCCATGAAGTCGGCCGAAGCCACGTTGACCTCGGTGCTCATCTGGCGGTGCCGGCTTTCCGCGGAGGAATCGCCGACCAGGTTGCCTTCCTTCACCGTGCCGCGGCGCTGGGTCGCGCCGGATGCGTGAAGGATGTTTTCGAGAAGAGTGGTCTTGCCGCTCGAATAAGGACCGATCAAGGCCGCGCAACGCGGCCCGGCTGCTCTCCGCTCGGGCATAAGGGTCTCCTCTCGTCCACTGCTCTCCGAAGCGCACGTCATGTGCGCCCGGTTACGCCGGACGATCGCGCCGCATTAACGCGTCCCTTCTTCCCTCGCGCCGCGAGGGCGTCGGGCTTCTTATGCGCCGCGAGCGACCGCGCCGCACGACGATGTTCCCGCCACGGCAAAGGACTCGCAAGAGAGGAAAATCAATTATTCACGCGGCCTTGTATGCCGCGGCGGGAGCGCCCATATATGCGGTGCGCGAGGACGACCCGCGCATTTCCTGACAATTCGGGGACGGCCCCATGACGCGAGGAGTTGCGCCATGGCATGGCTTGTCCTGTTCGCCGCCAGCCTATTGGAAATCGTGGGGGCCATTGCCCTCAAGCACGCCGAAGGCTTTACCCGGCCCCTTCCCACCCTCGTGACCATCACCGCCATGGCGGGCAGCGTCGGACTGCTGGGTCTGGCGGTGAAAACGTTGCCGCTGGGCACGGCCTATGCCGTATGGACCGCAGTCGGCACATTGGGCACCGTCATCATCGGCATCGCCGTCGTGGGCGAACCGGCCGGTGCCGTGCGGCTGGCCTCCATCGCGCTGATCGTCGCGGGTGTCGTGGGCCTCAAACTGGCCCACTAGCGGAGGGTCAGCCCTTGCGTCCCTCGGCGTGGGGCGCGAGCGCATCGCGGATGCGGCGGTGGATGGGCGTCGGCACGCCCAACTGTTCGCCCATCCGCACCACCGTGCCGGACAGCCACGGCAATTCCAGACGGCTGCCACGATCAAGGTCGTGCAGCATGGAACTGCGCATCTCGGGCGCCAGGCGCTTGGCCACGGAAATGCGTTCCTCCAGCACGTCGGACGGCAAGGCCACGCCCTTGGCGCGCGCCACCGCGATGGCTTCCTCCAGCGCCGTCCGCATCATCGCGAACTGCTCCGGATTTTCACGGATCGGGCCAATCGCGCTGCGGGTGTAGCAGGTCATGCCCGACAGCGCGGTCAGATAGACGAATTTCTTCCACAACTCGACGTCGATGCTCTCGCTGAACACGGCGTCGATGCCGGCCTTCTTCGACGCGGCCAGGAATGCCTCGCCGCGCTTCGTGCGCGTGCCGTCCAATTCGCCGAAGATCATGAGCTGGATCGCGCCGACATGCTTGATGACGCCGGGCTCGGAAATGGTCGCGAAGATACCCGCGACGCCGCCCATGACATGACGGCGGCCCAGAATGCGGGACAGCACTTCCTCGGCGTCCACGCCGTTCTGCAGCGAGATCACCGCCGTGTCCGGACCGATCAGCTTCTTGCACGCGGTGCCGGCGGCTTCCGTGTCCCACAGCTTGACCGTGAACAGCACGACATCGACCGGCCCGATCTCGGCCGGGTCCGACGTCGCTTTCGCGGGCTTGATCAAGCAAGGCGCGGCTGTGCTGTCGATGCGCAGGCCGTTCTTGCGGATGGCGTCGAGATGCGCGCCGCGCGCGATGAAGGTGACATCCTCGCCGGATGCCGCCAAGCGGGCGCCAAAATAACCGCCGACGCCGCCCGTGCCCATCACCGCGATTTTCATGGGATCAGTCCGGCGCTTTCGCGTGAACGAGGATGTTCGTAAAGAACAGGGCCATGGACGCCAGTGTCAGCAGCGAACCCACCACCGCAAAGATGATGATGCCCTCGAAGGCCGCCATGTAGATGCCCGGCAGAAAAAGGACGGCGCCGATCAGCGCGGTCCAATAATGGAGCCGCGCAAGCGCGCTGCGTCCCATCGCCGGATAGGCCCGGTAGGTCAGGCCGAACAGGATCATGGCGACCCAGCCCACCAAGTTGATGTGGGCGTGCAGGTGCGCGTACTGGATTTCCTGGGTAATCCCCATCCAGATGCCGAACGCCATGCCGAACAAGCCGAACGCCACGCCCGTGGCGACGAAGCGGATGTCGATCCGTCCCATGCGATCCCTCGACGCGCGGCAACGACGGTCAGGTCAGCGCGGCGCAAGCGCGCTGGATGCGCTTGCAGGCGTCTTCCAGCAGCTTGGTCGACGTGGCGTAAGAGACGCGGAAGTGCGGTGACAGGCCGAAAGCCTCGCCATGCACCGCCGCCACGCCTTCCGCGTCCAAAATGTAGCCGACGAAATCCTCGTCGTTCGCGATCTTCTTGCCCTTGGGCGTGGTCTTGCCGATCAGCCCCGCGATGGACGGATAGACGTAGAAGGCGCCTTCCGGGTTGTGACAGGTGAGGCCCTTCGCTTGGTTCAGGAGCTTCACGACCAGGTCGCGGCGTTCCTTGTAAATCTTGTTGTTGGCCGCGATGTACCCGTTGGGACCGTTCAGCGCTTCGACCGAAGCCGCCTGGCTGATCGAGCTGGCGCCCGAGGTGCTTTGGCCCAGCACCTTGCCCATGGCCTTGATCAGGTTTTCCGGCCCAGCCGCATAGCCGATGCGCCAGCCGGTCATGCAATAGGCCTTGGACACGCCGTTCATGGTCAGCGTGCGGTCGTACAGCTTGGGCTCGACCTGGGCGATGGTCGCGAACTTGAAGTCGTCGTAGACCAGGTGTTCGTACATGTCGTCGGTCAGGATCCAGACATGCGGGTGCTTCAGCAGCACGTCCGCGATGGCGCGCAGATCCTGGACCGTGTAGGCCGCGCCCGTCGGGTTGGACGGCGAGTTGAGGATCAGCCACTTGGTCTTGGGCGTGATGGCCGCGTCCAGATCCTCCGGCAGCATCTTGAAGCCGTTGTTCTGGGGGCAGTTCACGAAGACGGGCTTGCCCTCGTTGATCAGCGCCATGTCGGGATAGGACACCCAATAGGGCGCCGGAATGACGACCTCGTCACCCGCATCCAGCGTGGCGACGAAGGCGTTGTAGATCACCTGCTTGCCGCCCGTACCGAGGGTCACGTTGGCCGGCTTGTAGTCCAAATCGTTCTCGCGCTTGAACTTGGCGCAGATGGCCTTCTTCAGCGCGGGCGTGCCGTCGACCGGGGTGTATTTGGTCTCGCCCGCCTTGATGGCGCGGATGGCCGCTTCCTTGATGTTGTCCGGCGTGTCGAAGTCGGGCTCGCCGGCGGAAAGCGAGATCACGTCGCGACCCGTGGCGGCCAGTTCGCGGGCCTTCTGGGTCATGACGATGGACGGCGACTGCTTCACCCGGCTGAGGCGGGAGGCGAGGAACGACATGGCTGGCATGATCCCTGGGCTGCGGTGAGGGCGGAAAATTACGCCCGCCCCGGGAGCGGCGCAAGACCCGCGCCCCGCCCCCGAAAGCCGCCGCCAACGCCTATTCCGGCCGCCTCTTTTTCCGCGAGGTCATCAGGTTCAGGGCCTCCACCAAGGCCGAGAAGGCCACCGCGAAATAGAGATAGCCGCGCGGAATGTCGAAGTGCATCGAATCGGCCACCAGCGCCACGCCGATCAGCAGCAGGAAGGCCAGGGCCAGCATCTTCACCGACGGGTGCCGGTTGACGAAGTTCGCGATCGGGCTGGCCGCCGCCAGCATGATGATCAACGACACGACCACCGCCGCGATCATCACCGGCAGATTGTTGGTCATGCCGATGGCGGTCAGGATCGAATCGAGGGAGAAGACCAAGTCGATCAGGACGATCTGCACGATGACCGCGCCAAACACGACCTTGGTCGCTGTCGGGCCGCCATGCTCCTTCTCCTCGGTCTCGGCGTGGATCTCCGTGGTTCCCTTCCACAGAAGAAACAGGCCGCCCACCAACAGGATGATGTCGCGCCACGAGACCTCCTGGCCGAACAACTCGAAGATCGGCTTGGTCAGGCCGATCAGCCAGGTCAGGGCGCTCAGGAAGGCGATCCGGAAGACGAGCGCCAGGAGGATGCCCAGGCGACGAGCGCTGGGCTGCTGCTCCGGCGGCAGCTTGGCCGTGATGATCGACAGAAAGATGACGTTGTCGATGTTGAGGACCACCTCGAGCGCCAAAAGGGTGAAGAACGCCGCCCAGATCTCGGGGCTTGTCAGCCAGTCCATCGCCACTATCTCTCCCTAAGCAAAACCACACACCGCTCGCTCGCTCCTCGGCGCCCGGCGGCTTATAAATGCAGCATGGCCAATAAGACAGTCCAGAGCCGAGTTGATCGACCCGGGATGGAAGAAAAGCCCATGCCCATGATGGGCATGCCGGCACCCGCGCGCCTGGACGAACGCCCGGAAGCGGGCATCCCCTTCAAAGTCGTCTCAGATTTCCAGCCCGCGGGCGACCAGCCCCAGGCCATCGAGGCCCTGGTGAAGGGGCTGAAGGCCGGCGAGCGCGACCAAGTGCTTTTGGGCGTCACCGGATCGGGCAAGACCTTCACCATCGCCCACGCGATCGCCCGGGTGCACCGGCCGACCCTGATCCTGGCGCCCAACAAGACGCTCGCGGCCCAGCTTTACGGCGAGATGAAGTCGTTCTTCCCCAACAACGCGGTGGAGTACTTCGTCTCGTATTACGACTACTACCAGCCGGAAGCCTATGTCGCGCGTTCGGACACCTATATCGGCATCTACGGCATCGGCTCGCCGGAAAGCTATTCCGGCATGGCCATTTCCCTGACCAAGGGCCAGGTCATCAACCGCTCGATGCTGCTGCGCAAGCTCACCGAGCTTCACTACAAGCGGAACGATCAGAACTTCCAGCGCGGCACGTTCCGCGCGCGCGGCGATTCGGTCGAGCTGTTCCCCGCCCACTCGGACGAGAAAGCCTGGCGCCTGTCGCTGTTTGGCGACGAGATCGAATCGATCATCGAGTTCGACCCCCTGACCGGCGAGGTCGGTGCATCGCTCGACCGGGTGAAGGTCTATGCCGCCAGCCACTACATCGTGCCCGCGCCGACCATGCACGAGGCCGCGCAGCGCATCAAAATCGACCTCAAGGACCGACTGGCCGAGTTGAACGCGGCCGGGCGCCTTTTGGAGGCCCAGCGGCTGGAGCAGCGCTGCACGTTCGATCTGGAGATGATCGCGGCCACGGGCTCCTGCGCGGGCATCGAGAACTATTCCCGCTATCTGACCGGCCGCAAGCCGGGCGAGCCGCCGCCGACCCTGTTCGAGTACCTGCCCAAGAACGCGTTGCTGGTGGTGGACGAAAGCCACATCACCGTGCCGCAGATCCAGGGCATGTATAAGGGCGACTTTGCGCGCAAGTCGGTGTTGGCCGAATACGGCTTCCGCCTGCCCTCCTGCGTCGACAACCGCCCGCTCAAGTTCGAGGAGTGGGAAGAGATGCGGCCGGAGACGATCTTCGTCTCCGCCACGCCTGCCCCGTGGGAGATGGACCGCACCCGCGGCGTCTTCGTCGAGCAGGTCATCCGCCCGACCGGCCTGATCGACCCCGTGGTGATCGTGCGCTCGGCCGAGACGCAGGTGGACGATCTTTTGGCGGAATGCCGCGACTGCATCGCCAAGAGCCAGCGCGTGCTGGTGACCACCCTGACCAAGCGCATGGCCGAGGATTTGACCGAGTACATGATGGAAGCGGGCATCAAGGTCCGCTACCTACATTCAGACGTCGAAACCCTGGAGCGCATCGAGATCATCCGCGACCTGCGGCTCGGCGTGTTCGACGTGCTGATCGGCATCAACCTCTTGCGCGAAGGTTTGGACATCCCAGAATGCGCGCTGGTCGCGATCCTGGACGCCGACAAGGAAGGCTATCTGCGCTCGGGCACCGCGCTGGTCCAGACCATCGGCCGCGCGGCGCGCAACATCGAAGGCCGGGTCATCCTCTACGCCGAGAACATGACCCAATCGATGAAGCGCGCCATCGACGAGACCAACCGCCGCCGCGAGCGGCAGCAGGCCTACAACGCGGCCAACGGCATCACCCCGGCGTCGGTGAAAAACGAGCGCGACCACCTGACCATCTCGACCGGCGACGGCGAGACCAAACATCTGGTCGGCAAGGATTTGACCGACTTCGTGACCGATCTGGAAGCGCGCATGCGCGAGCACGCCGCCAACCTGGAGTTCGAGGAAGCCGCGCGCCTTCGCGACGAACTGAAGCGCATCCAGGACCGCGACCTGGGCCTGTCGCCGGAAGAGAAGCTCAAGGCGCGCATCGAACGCGCCACCGCACGCCCGCGTTCGTCCAAGGAGTCGATCAAGACCGGCCGCCGCGGCGGCCGGCGCTGAACCTCAGGCCCGCTCGACCGGCAACGTGAGGGGCGCGACCTGCTCGGCCGTACGCTTGGCGTGATCCCGCGACGGCACCTTCTCCATCACCGACCGTTGGGCCCGTGAGACCTCGCGCGCGGCCTGGGCGAAATCCAGCGTCTTGAGCTGCCGATTCTCCACCACCTGCTCGCCGTCCACGAACACGTCGCGCACCGCGCGGTCGGCAGCCGTGTAGATCAGGCAGCGCAGCGGGTCATAGACCGGCTGCATGGACGGATCATCCAGGTTCACCAGCACGATATCAGCCTTCATGCCCGGCGCCAGCGCGCCGATATCGTCGCGCCCCAGCGCCTTGGCCGCGTTCACCGTGGCCGCATGGAAGATGTCGGCGGTCTTAAGCGCGAACATATTCTCCGCCGCCACGCGCCCGAAGGTGGCCGCGGCGCGCATCTCCTCCAGAAGATTGTGCGGATGAGTGTCGGTGCCGAGCGTCATGTTCACGCCGGCCTTCTGATAGGCGCCGAAATCCTCGAGCGTGATGCCGTAGCGGCTGAACACGATCGGACAATGCGAGACCGAACAGCCGTTCTCGGCCAAAAGGCGCACATCGTCGCGCGTCGACCAATGCAGCCAGGAATGATGGTCCAGGAAGATGCCGTGGCCGATGATGACCTCCGGACCCAAAAGATCGTTCTCGGCCAGCCATTGGATCTGGGTCGTGCCGTAGCGGCGCGTAACCTCCAGGAACTCCATCATGGCCTCGCCAGCATGGAGCTGGTACGGCCGCTTCCTGCGGCGCGCCTCGGCCAAGCTGTCGCGGATCAGTTCCGCCGAGCAGGTGTCGACCGCCATGGGCGAAACGAGACCCAGCAGGCGGCCGCTGTTGTGCCGCTCGGCTTGGTCGATGAGGTCCATGGCCTTCTTGAAGTCGCCCGCGCCCTTGTCCTCGGACCAGATGTAATCGAGGCGGAAGCCGTTTTCGGTCTGCCAGCGCGCCGACTGAAAGAGCGGCGAGACATAGCCGCGGATGCCACTGGCCCCGATGGCGTCGATCCAGCCAGGGAACGGGTAGCACATGTCCACCACCGTCGTGGTGCCGGACAGAAGCATCTCGCAATAGGCGTATTGCGCGCTCCAGCGGCGGTCGTCCATCTCGGTGTAGAACAGGTTCCAGCCATCATAGAGAGCGCTCATATAGAAGCGCGGGTTGCCCAACTCCTCCCGCACGCCCTTGAACACCGGCATGCTGGCGCAATGGGTGTGGACGTTGATCAGGCCCGGCATGACCATCAGCTTGGCGCCGTCGATCTCGCGGTCGACCGCGCCCGCGTAGCGGCCGCCAACATGAACAATCTTGTCGCCGCTGAAGGCCACGTCCGCACCGCGCAGGTATTTGTGCCGGCCGGATTTCGCGTCCCAGGCCACCACCCGATCTGCCGAACGGATGCACGTCGTGCGCGCCATGATGCCCTCCCCTGTCCCCGCATCAGTCTGGCGCAGCCGGTTGGGTGGAACAAGGACGGGGCCTTGCGCAGGCATGGAGCCCGCGCCATGGTTCCCGCCATGTCCGCCCGCAAAGGAAAAGTCTCCGCACCGCGCGCAGCGCTGATCACCGGTGCCGCGAAGCGCATCGGACGCGAGATCGCCGTGGCCTTGTCGCGCGACGGCTGGGCCGTCGCGGTGCACTACAACGGCTCGCGACGCGATGCCGATGCCGTGGTGCGTGAGATCGCGGCGGGCGGCGGACGGGCCGTGGCGCTGAAAGCGGATTTGGCGCGCGAGGGGCAGGTTTCCACGCTCGTCGCCCGCGCGGCGCGTGCGGTCGGCCCCCTGACCTGCCTGGTCAACAACGCCTCCATCTTCGAGCGCGACGAAGCCGACAGCGCAACGCGCGCGAGCTGGGACCGGCACATGGAGATCAACCTGCGCGCGCCCTTCGTGCTGATGCAGCAGTTCGCGCGCCAGGTGCCGCGCGCGCGCCAGGGCAATGTGATCAACCTGATCGACGAGCGGGTGTGGAGCCTGACGCCCCACTTCGTCTCTTACACCGTCAGCAAGGCCGGGCTGTGGACGCTGACCCAGACCATGGCGCTGGCGTTGGCGCCGCGCATCCGCGTGAACGGCATCGGTCCCGGCCCCACCCTGCCCAGCCCGCGCCAGAGCCAGGCCCAGTTCCGCCGCCAGAGCGCGGCGATGCCGCTGGGGGGCGGCGCCACACCGGCCGAGATCGCCGATGCCGTGCGCTACATCCTTGCCGCGCCCTCCATGACGGGCCAGATGATCGCCCTGGACGGCGGACAGCATCTGGGCTGGGCACAACCCGGCCAGCGGCTGACGGCCCCGGAGTAATGCCGATGAGCCAAGCCAAGCGCGTTCAAGCTCTGCCGGTCGCCGACGGACGCACGGGCGTCCGCCATGTCTTCGTGCGCGACCTGCAGCTTCTTTGCCGGATCGGCGTGTACCGGCATGAGCGGCGCAAGGATCAGCGCGTGCGCGTGAACCTGGACCTGGCGGTGCGCGAGGGCGAGGGCGAAACCGCCGACCGTCTGGCCGCGGTGGTGGACTACGAGGAGATCGTGGAGCGCGTCCGGCGGATTCCCGCCAAGGGTCACATCAATCTGATCGAGACCTTGGCCGAGCGAATCGCCGAAGCGTGTCTCGTGGACGAGCGTGTTCGGACGGCGCGCGTGCGCGTGGAAAAGCTCGACGTGTTTCCGGATGCGGCCAGCGTGGGCGTCGAAATCGAGCGGTTCAGGCTGGGTTAAACTACTCAGAACGCCCGTTGTTCGGCTGATTTTCCGACCCTCGCTGCGGTACCGAGTTGTGCACAGGGCGAAGCGCCGATACGGGATTCAAGCTCGGGAATCGCCTCTGTTTCTATGGTTCGTGGCATTTCCGAGACAGAGCGACGCAAACCCCTAGTATTTCAACGACTTGAATCTCGTGCCGAAATATTAGGCAACGGCGTTTAAAGCCAGCAAAGCATGATCCCATCTTACCCCGGGCGTGGCTTACGCACAGACTTATCCACGAGTTTCGTGGATATTACGGTTGGGTGACCTTTCAATGACTTGCGCTGTTGTAACAATCGGCGCTGCGGTGACGTAAAAACCCGCGATGCAAGACAGCGACACCACACCGGAAGCGACTGCTCGCGCGCCCGAAAGCGGCCTGCGCGGCTTCACGGTGATCGAAAATCAATCGAAGACGTTGCCCGGCACACCCGGCGTCTATCGCATGGTGAACGCGAAAGGCGAGGTGTTGTATGTCGGCAAGGCGCGCAACCTGAAGAAGCGCGTCGCCAGCTATGCCAGTCCCGCGAAACTTTCGAACCGCATCCAGCGCATGGTGGCGGAAACCGCGTCGCTCGAGGTGATCTCGACCCACACCGAGGTCGAGGCGCTGTTGCTCGAAAGCAACCTGATCAAGAAGCTGCGACCGCGCTTCAACGTCACCCTGCGCGACGACAAGTCGTTCCCCTACATCGTGATCACAGCCGACCACGCTTGGCCCCGCGTCACCAAGTACCGCGGCGCGCGTTCGGCCAAGGGCGAGTATTACGGCCCCTTCGCCTCCGCCGGCGCGGTCAACCGGACGCTCAACTGGCTGGAGCGGGCGTTCCTGCTGCGCTCCTGCGCCGACACGGTGTTCGCGACCCGCGCGCGGCCCTGCCTTCTGCACCAGATCAAGCGCTGCTCGGCGCCCTGCGTCGGCCGCATCGCGCCCGAGGATTATGCCGCGCTCGTGGCCCAAGCCAGCCAGTTCCTCGGCGGACGCAGCCAGGAGGTGCAGCGCGACCTGGCCGCGCGGATGCAGGCGGCGTCGGACACGCTCGACTTCGAGACCGCGGCCGCCTTCCGCGACCGCATCCGCGCGCTGACCCAGGTTCAGGCACACCAGGGCATGAACCTGTCGGGCCTGACCGACGCCGACGTCATCGCCGCCCACGCCGAGGGCGATCAGGTCTCCGTCCAGGTGTTCTTCTTCCGCGCTGGCAACAACAACGGCAACCGCGCCTATTTCCCGCGCCACGACCGCTCGATGTCGGTGGAAGAGGTGCTGGGCGCCTTCATCGGTCAGTTCTACGACAACAAGATCCCGCCGCCGCTCTTACTGCTGAGCCACGCCGTGCCGGACCAAGCGTTGCTGGCCGAAGCGCTGTCGGTCGCGGCCGACCGCAAGGTCGAACTGTCGGTGCCCGCGCGCGGCGACCGTCGCAAGATGATGGAGCACGCGCTTCTCAACGCGCGCGACGCGATGGCGCGGCATTTGTCCGAATCGGCGACGCAGCGGAAACTGCTGGAGGGCGTGGCGGAAGCATTCGGATTGGAAAGCCCGCCCCAGCGCATCGAGGTCTACGACAACAGCCACATCATGGGCACCAACGCCTATGGCGCGATGATCGTGGCAGGCCCCGAAGGGCTGATGAAGAACGCCTACCGGAAATTCGCCATCCGCTCGACCCAGGTCAAGCCGGGCGACGGCATAGACAGCGCCGAAACCGCGCCGGGCGACGATTACGGCATGATGCGCGAGGTGCTGACGCGCCGCTTCACCCGCGCGCTGAAGGAAGACCCCGAGCGCGACCAGGGCCTGTGGCCGGATCTGGTGGTGATCGACGGCGGATTGGGCCAATTGGGCGTCGCGCGAAAGGTGCTGGCCGATCTGGGCATCGACGACGTGGCGCTGGCTGGCATCGCCAAGGGACCGGACCGCAACGCCGGGCGCGAGACGTTCCACCTGCCCGACCGCGAGCCCTTCACCCTGGAGCCGCGCGACCCCGTGCTGTTCTTCATGCAGCGTCTACGCGACGAGGCGCACCGCTTCGCCATCGGCGCGCATCGGGCAAAGCGGTCCAAGGCGCTGGGCCGCTCGGCGCTCGACGAAATTCCCGGCATCGGCGCGCGGCGCAAACGCGCCCTCCTGCACCATTTCGGTTCCGCGCGCGGGGTCGAGCGAGCGGGCCTGGAAGACTTGGAAGCCGTACCCGGCGTCAGCAGCGCCATGGCCAAGAAAATCTATGATCATTTCCATGGACAGGGCTAATATCCGGCCTGTTCCCATCGGCGAGACGGCACGAAAAGGCCCATGATTACGAGCCTTCCGAACCTGCTGACCTTGTCACGTATCGCCGCGATCCCGGTGCTGGTCGCGCTGTTCTTCGTGCCCGCGCCTACGGGCCCGTGGCTGGCGTTGGCCGTCTTCGCACTAGCGGGCGTGACCGACTTCCTCGACGGACACATCGCGCGCACGCGCCAGCTCCAATCGCGCCTGGGCGTGATGCTGGACCCAATTGCCGACAAGCTCTTGGTGGCCGCGGTCATCTTCCTCCTGGTCGCGTTCCGCCGCGTGGAAGGCGTGCACATCGTCGCGGCCGCAATCATCCTGTGCCGCGAGATCATCGTGTCGGGCCTGCGCGAGTTCCTGGCCACGCTCCAGGTCGGCATGCCGGTCAGCCGCCTGGCCAAATGGAAGACCGTGATCCAAATGGTGGCCATGGCCTTGCTGATCCTGGGCAACGCGGGGCCGCCGGGCACGGAGACGATCGGCCTGATCGCGCTGTGGGCCGCCGCCGCGCTGACGCTCGTCACCGGCTACACCTATTTCCGTGGCGGCTTGCGCCATGCGACCGAAAAACCCGCGCCAGCGCCCCTCTCCTGGCATGAGCCGGGCGAGGAAGACGATTCGCTCGACCACGCGCCCCACGCCCACAAGGCCGGATGAAGCTCTTCGGATTGGCCGGCTGGAGCGGCGCGGGCAAGACCACGCTGATCGCGCGGCTGCTGCCGGTTCTGATCGCGCGGGGCGTCAGCGTTTCGACCGTGAAACACGCGCACGAATCCTTCGACATCGACAAGCCGGGCAAGGACAGCCACACGCACCGTACGGCCGGCGCGCGCGAGGTGATGATCTCGTCGGTCAACCGCTGGGCTTTGATCCATGAGCATCGGAGCGACCCGGAACCCGACCTGGACGCGCTCGTTCGGGTCATGACGCCGGTCGACCTGCTGCTGGTCGAGGGCTTCAAGCGCCACGACCACGACAAGCTAGAGATCTACCGTGCGGCCAACGGCAAGCCGTTTCTCTATCCCGAAGACCCGCACATCGTAGCCATCGCCAGCGACGCGCCGGTGCCCGGCACGGGACGGCCGGTCCTGGATTTGAACGACGCCGACGCCATCGCCGAGTTCGTGCTGCGCCACTGCGGCCTTGCGCGGCCGTGATAGAATGACCTCATGAAGCTGCTCTATTTCGCCTGGCTGAAGACACGAACCGGCCGCGCCGAAGAGGATGTGTCCCCGCCCGACGGAATCGCCACGGTGGGCGCTTTGATCGACTGGCTGAAGACGCGCGGGCCCGGCTATGCGGCGGCCTTCGCCGAGATGCGCGCGGTGCGCGCGGCGGTGAACCAGGAGTATGTCGGGCTGGACCATCCGATCCGATCCGGCGACGAAGTGGCGTTCTTTCCACCCATGACGGGAGGCTGAACGCGTGATCCGCGTGCAGCGCGAAGATTTCGACCCGGGCGCCGAACTGACCGCGCTCACCGCAGAGAACAAGGCCGTGGGCGGCGTGGTCAGCTTCGTCGGCCTCGTGCGCGACATGGCGGCGGGCCAGCCGATCCGCGCCATGACGCTCGAGCATTATCCGGGCATGACGGAGAAGAAGCTGGCCGAGATCGAGGCCGAAGCGCGGACGCGCTGGCCCCTCGAGACCAGCCTGATCGTCCATCGCTACGGAAGGCTGGAACCGGGTGAACGCATCGTCCTCGTCATCGTGGCGTCCTCCCACCGGCAAGCGGCCTTTGAGGCCTGCGCCTTCTTGGTCGATTGGTTGAAGGCCCAGGCGCCCTTCTGGAAGGAAGAGGAAACCGCCTCGGGCACCCATTGGGTCGACGCCAAGAGCGAAGACGACGCGGCGGCCGCGCGCTGGCGCAAGCCGCCCCATGAGGCCGCCGAGTGACGGCCTCCCGCGCGGCGGAATAGATCCATGCCGCGCCACGCTCAAAATATCGCCATCGCCGAACGCCTGATCGAAGCGGCCGGGCTCTTGGACCAGCAAGGCGCGGACAAGGCACCGGTCAAAGCCTATGCGCGCGCGGCCGAGGCCGTGGCCGAACATCGCCGCGACATGACGGCGCTTGGCTTCGACGCGTTGGCGACGCTGTTGGGCGAAGCGATCGGCGCCGCGGTGTCCGAGATGGCGCGCGGCGGGCGCTGGCCCTTTCTCGACCGCCTGCGCGGCGATGCGGACCCGCCCGCCCTCTTTTGCACCGTGCCGGGTATGGGCGCGCAGACGGCAGAGCGCATCCATGACGAATTGCACATCGACACGCTGACCGCGCTCGAAGCGGCCGCGGCCGACGGCCGTCTGGCTTCGGTGCGCGGGCTGGGGCCGCGCCGGGTCGCAGTGTTGCGCGCCGCCCTCGGCAAACGCCTGGATCGCGTGCGTGGCCGAAGCCATCCCGCCGCCGGCACGGTGCTGTCGGAACCCACCGCCGAGGCCATCCTGACGGTCGATGCGCTCTATCGCGCGCAAGCCGAGGCCGGACGTCTGCCGCGCCTGGCCCCGCGCCGGCTCAACGCCGACGGGCGCGCCTGGCTTCCCATCCTGCACACAAGCCGCGGCGACTGGCGCTTCACCACGCTGTTCGCGAACAGCGCCCAGGCGCGCGGCGACGGGCGGGACGAAGATTGGGTGTCCGTCATTTTCCACGACGGCATGCAGCGCGAAGGGCAACGCGCGGTCTTCACCGCGATGTCGGGAGATTTGGCGGGGCGCCGCGCCATCCAGGGCCGCGAGGCCGAGTGCCGGGGCTTCTACGCGACCTCTGGCGGCGCGCGCCAAACGAAAACGGCGGGACCCAGGTCCCGCCGTTCCCGATAGCAAAAGCCCCGCGCCTTATTCGGCGGCGGACTTGGCGGCCGCCGGCTTCTGGCGGACCAGCTTGTCGAATGCGGTCAGCAAGGTCTTGGTGATCTCACCGGCCTTGAAGGTCATGGTATCGATCTCACTCACCGGCGTAACCTCGACGGCCGTGCCGGTGATGAACGCCTCCTCGAAGCTTGGCAGCTCCGACGGCATGATCGCGCGCTCGTGGACCTTGTAGCCGTGCGCGTGCGCCAGCGCGATGACCGTCTGGCGCGTGATGCCGTTCAGGAAGCAGTCGGCCTTGGGCGTATGGATCTCTCCGTCCTTGACGAAGAAGATGTTGGCGCCCGTGGCCTCGGCGACCTGGCCGCGCCAGTCGAACATGAGCGCGTCGTTGTAACCTTCGGCTTCGGCCTTGTGCTTGGACAGGGTGCAGATCATGTAAAGACCGGCCGCCTTGCTGTCGGTCGGGGCGGTGTCCGGCGCCGGACGGCGCCACTTCGAGATCTGCATCCGGATGCCCTTGAGACGCGCCTCGGGCGTGAAATAGGCCGGCCATTCCCACGACGCGATGGCGACGCGGATGCGGCTTTGCTGGGCGGAGACGCCCATCATCTCGCTGCCGCGCCAAGCGACCGGGCGTAGATAACCGTCCTGGATCTTCTGCGCTTCGATGACCTGCTCGCAGGCGCGATTGATCTCGGCGACCGTATAGGGAATCTCGAAGCCCAGGATTCGCGCCGAATGGAACAGGCGCTCGGTGTGCTCCTGAAGCTTGAAGGTGATGCCATCATAGACGCGCTCGCCCTCGAACACGCAGCTACCATAGTGCAGGCCGTGCGAGCAAACGTGGAGCTGTGCTTCGCGCCAAGGAACCAGCTTGCCGTCGAACCACATCCAACCGTCGCGATCGTCGTACGGAATCAAAGCCATGGGACCCCGCCTTCCGGATATCCGCTGTTCATGGAAAAACCGGCGGCACTATAGCCCCCCGCCTCCGCGCTCAACAAGAGCCCCTTCCTTGCCAAGGGCCTCTATATAATCCCCGGCCATGAACGACGAGCCGGCCCATATCCTGGTCGTGGACGACGACAGACGACTGCGCGAGCTTCTGCGCAAGTACCTGGCGGACAGCGGATTCCGGGTGACCACGGCGGAAAGCGCCGAGGACGCGCGCGCCAAGCTGGGCAGCCTGGCCTTCGACCTGATCGTGCTGGACGTGATGATGCCAGGCGAAAACGGCCTCGCATTGACCACCGCGCTGCGGCCCAAGACGAACATCCCGATCCTCATGCTGACCGCCATGGGCGAAGCCGAGGATCGCATCAAGGGACTGGAGACCGGCGCCGACGACTATCTGCCCAAGCCGTTCGAGCCACGCGAACTGGTCCTGCGCATCAAGACCATCCTGCGCCGCGCGCCACCGCCGCCGCCCCAACGCCCCACCCAGGTCGTCTTCGGCGACCACCGCTTCGATTTGGGACGCGAAGAGTTGTGGCGCGGCGACAAGATGGTGCGCCTGTCCGCGGGCGAAACGCGGCTGCTGAAGCTTCTGGCCGAAAGCGGCGGCTCGGCCAAGACGCGCGAGGATCTGCAGCGCGAGTTGGGTTCCGAAGGCGGCGGCCGCTCGATCGACGTTCAAGTCACGCGCCTGCGGCGCAAGATCGAACCCGACCCGCGCTTGCCGCGCTATCTGCTGACCGTGCGCGGGCAGGGTTATGCCTTGAGGCCCGACTGAGATGGGCCTGGCCGCCGAGATCAAGCGTCTGTTGCCGCACCGCCTTCTGTGGCGGTCGCTGCTCATCCTGATGGTGCCGCTCGTCCTTCTGCCCGTCATCGTCACCATCGTCTTCTACAACAACCATTGGGAGGTGGTGACGCGGCGGCTTGCCTACTCGGTCGGCGGCGACATCGCTGTCCTGATCGTGATGCTGAAAGACAATCCCAGGCCAGAGGAATGGGACGATGTGCGCGAGTTGGCCATGACGCACCTAAGTCTCAACCTGTCCTTCGAACCCGGCGCCATTCTGCCCAACCAACAGGCGCCGATCCGCGACACGATGACCGACCGCTGGCTTCAGGCCGCGCTGACCGACCAGCTTCGTAAACCCTTCATCTTCGACACCGACTGGTCCGACCGCGAGGTCGAGATCAAGGTGCAATTGCCCGACGGCGTCTTGCGCGTCTTGGCGCCGCAGAAGCGCCTTTCCAGCGTGACCACCTACATCGTGGTGCTGTGGATGATCGGTACGTCCACGGTTCTGTTCGTGGTGGCCATGCTGTTCATGCGCAATCAGGTCCGCCCCATCCGGCGGCTGGCGCTGGCGGCCGAGAGTTTCGGCAAGGGACGCGAGGTGCCGAACTTTCGCCCAACCGGTGCGACCGAGGTACGCCAGGCCGCCGCCGCCTTCATCGAAATGCGCGACCGCATCCAGCGGCAGATCGCGCAGCGCACTGACATGCTGTCCGGCGTCAGCCACGATCTGCGCACGCCGCTGACGCGCATGAAGCTGCAGCTGGCCATGCTGAAGGATTCGGCGGAGATCGCCGAGCTGAACGCCGACATCGACGAGATGGAGCGGATGATCGAAGGCTATCTGGCCTTCGTGCGCGGAGAAGGTCACGAGGCGCCCAAGGAAACGGATCTGGCCGGGCTCCTCGGCGAGATCGTCGATGGGGCGCGGCGCGAGGGCGCGGTGATAGAACTGAAGACCGAGGGTGATCTGCGCGTGGCCGTACGGCCCAACGCGATCAAGCGCGGCATCACCAACCTGGTCACCAACGCCACGCGCTATGGCAAGAAGGTTGCGATCCGCGCGGTACGCCAGGCAGAATCGATTGAGATCGCCGTCGTCGACGACGGGCCCGGTATTCCCGCCGGCAAGCGCGAGGACGTCTTCCGGCCCTTCGTGCGCCTGGAAAGCTCGCGCAACCAAGCCACGGGCGGCATCGGCCTGGGTCTGACGATCGCGCGCGACATCGTGCGCGGCCATGGCGGCGACATCGTGCTGCACGAGGCGCCGGGCGGCGGCCTGACGGCGAGCGTGCGCCTGCCCGTATGAAGGTCGGCAATCTTTTCCACGACATTCCCGTCGGTTCCAACGAGACGATCGACACGCTTCTGGCCGGCCGTGGTAACGCCACGATCGAGCGCATCGTCTCCCATGGCGGTCGCGCGCCAGCCGAGGGCGCGTTCGAGCAGGATTGGACGGAGTTCGTCGTGCTGATACAGGGCGAAGCGCGCCTTGTGGCGCTGGAGCCCGAGGAGACGTTCGACCTCAAGCCCGGCGACTGGCTGGAAATCCCGCCCAAGCGGTGGCACTACGTCGCGTGGACCTCACGCAAGCCGCCCGCCATTTGGCTGGCTGTTCACCTCAAGCTGGCGTGAGGCGACGCCTCAGTAGAGACGGCCGCCGTTCGGCACGGGCAGATCGACACCCACCATCACGACCTGGCCCTGGGCATCGGGAAAGCCGAGCACCAGCACCTCGGACATGAACGGCCCGATCTGCTTGGGCGGGAAATTGACCACCGCCGCGACCTGCCGACCGATCAACGCCTCGGCCTTGTAGTTGGCCACGACCTGGGCCGAGCTGCGCTTCACGCCGATCTCGGGGCCGAAATCGACCTTCAGCTTGAAGGCGGGCTTACGCGCCTGCGGAAACGGCTCGACCTCGACAATGGTGCCAACGCGGATGTCGACCTTCGCGAAATCATCGTAGCTGATGCTCATAGCGATTCCCGCAAACGAAAAGGGCGGCGCTTTCTAGCACCGCCCTCTAAGCCGTCAAAATGAAAAAGGGCCGCCCCTGGGGGAGGGATTGGGGCGGCCCTTTACCCGTCAGCGAACGCCGATTAGTGGGCAGCGCCGTTCACGGAAAACATGGTGCGGACTTCGTCGAAGCCCTCGACGAGGCGGGCGTTCAGGACGCCGACCGCTTCGCTGGTCGCGCCGGCGGCGAGGCCGACGATTTCCTGCGTGTTGGTGAGGGCGTTGATCACGCCGTCCTTCGTCAGCTCGGCCTGCTTGCGGACCTTCTCCTCGGGCGACTTCGCCGCGACGAAAGCCTCGGAAGCATTGGACGCGCCGTCGAGCGCCGTGCGGATGATCTCGCTCTGGCGCTCGGCAATGGCCTGCCAGCCCTTCACGGCAAGCTGATTGGCCTTGGAGAACGCGTCGAGGTTCTTACGGTGATAGGAAATGAGGGCATCGACGTTGACGCCGGGAACCTTGAAATCGGCGAACGACTTGAAAGCATCGGCGCCGAAATTCGGGGTGGGCTTGGTCGCCATGATTGCGCTCCTGAAAGAGGTTGGCAGCGAATTGTGCGCTGCAGCATCACGGCAAATATAGTTACGAATTGGGGGGTGTCAACGATTTTTGTGCACTGCACCATGAATTTTTTGTTGCAGTGCAGAAACCTAAATAGCAGCAAGGTTTTACCCCGTCAAATCAGCGCCGGCGGGCGGTCTTTTTGCGGGGCGACGGCCGCTTGCGGGGGGCCGGGGCCGGTTTAACGGGCTTGGCCCGTTTGCGTCCTTTCTCGAGGAAACGGATAGCGGCTTCCGCCTGGCGCAGGCCCCGGTCCAGCACGGCCATGGTGCGCGCCAGATCTTCGCTGTCATCGGACAACCAAGTGCGCAAGGCGGCCAGGTAAAGCACAGCCAGCCCCTTCGTCCGCACCAACCCGGCCAGGCCGGCGGTGTCGAGGTCCGCGGCCTCCAGCATCCAGGCCATGGATTTGATCAGGCGCGGCCAGGCGCATACGGCCGCCAGCGGCTCCCGCCCGAGGTCGTGGGCCATTGCGGTCACAGCCGCTTTGTACGGCTGCATGGCGTCGAAACGGCGCATCAGCACGTCGAACAGACGGTCCCGGGCCGGCTCGCCCGCGTCCGGCGCGGGCCGCGCCAGCACGGCCTCATCCACCCGGTCGGCGAAGGCGTCGAGGATGGTCCATTTGGATGGGAAGACGCCGTGGACCCGGTTGAGCGGCACGCCGGCTTCCTTGGCGACGGCATTCAGCGTAAGGCCCCGCCAGCCCTTACGGGCCGCAAGAGCCAGGGCCGCATCCAACAGACGGTTCCGTTCCGCCTCCGCCATCGCGCGTCTCTCCGTGCCTGTCTGGATTCAATCTAGGGACGCCCCGGGCTACCGGCAACGGCACGCAAAAGCCTTTCGCATTTTCCGCCCGACATGCGATTTTAACGGCCGGGGTTCCATCGATGACCATTTTGGGCGGCAGACAGGGCAGATTGAGCGCGCTGTTCCTCGGCGAGGTACGGCGTCAACCCATGCTATCGCGCGAGGAAGAGATCTCCCTCGCCCGCCGCTCCAGTAAGGGCGACCAAGTTGCTGCCGCACGGCTGATCGTCAGCCATCTGCGCTTCGTCATCCGCATCGCCCGCGCTTATCGCAGCTATGGGCTGCCGATGGCTGACCTGGTGCAGGAAGGCACGGTCGGTCTCGTCCACGCCGTGCGCAAGTTCAATCCCGATCAAGGCAACCGCCTGGCGACCTATGCCATGTGGTGGATCCGCGCCGCGATTCAGGAGCATGTCGTCCGCTCGTGGTCGCTGGTGCGCGTCGGCACGACGGCGGCCCACAAGGCGCTGTTCCTGAATCTGCGCCGGCGCGCGGCGCTGGCGGGACTGGGCGAGATGGCGTTGAGCGAGGAACAGGCGCGCGGCTTGGCCACGCGCTTCGGCGTGCCGCTCGGCGACGTCCTGATGCTGGCGCGACGGGTGTTCCAGTCGGACCGCTCACTGAACGTTTCCAACGACGAGCGCGGGCGCGGCGAATGGCTCGACCAGATTCCGGATTCGCGCCCGACGCCCGAGGACGAGGTGGCCGACCGCCACCATCAGCGCCTGTGGCGCGGCCTGGTGCAGCGCGCGTTGGGCGCCCTGCCCCACCGCGAACAGGTCATCATCCGCCGCCGGTATCTTTCGGAAGCCAAGGCCACCTTCGATGCGCTGTCGCGCGAATTGGGCCTGTCGAAGGAGCGCTGCCGCCAGCTCGAGGCCAGCGCGATGGACAAGCTGAAGGCCGCCCTGCGTCTCCGCTGGCGTGAGGAAGGTCTGCCCTCCTGACGCGTCAGGCGATCGCCGCCACGCGGCCGCCCGTGATGCGAGCCAGATCCTGCGGCGTCAGCCGGAACACGGCATTGGGCGTGCCCGCCGCGGCCCAGATCTCCGCGAACGCCATCAAATCCTGATCGACGAAAATTTCCGGCGTCACGGCGTGGCCGACCGGTGGCACGCCGCCGATGGCGAAACCGGTCTGGCTGCGGACGAATTCCGCGTCCGCCTTGCCCAGCTTCTCGCCCAGCAGCGCGGCGACCTTCTTCTCATCCACACGGTTCGTGCCGCTGGCGATCACCAGCACGGGACGCCCGCTCGAGGCGGCGCGAAACAGGATGGATTTCGCAATCTGGCCGACCGTGCAGCCGATAGCCGTGGCGGCGTCGGCAGCGGTGCGCGTGGAGGCATCGAATTCACGAATCGCGAGGCCCAGGCCGAATGCGGCCAGCGCGGCCTGCACCTTGCGCGCGCTGGGGCTCAGCTCCGCCGTCACGGCGAGATCAGCCGGAGAGTTCCTTCGACCGCGCGGTCGCGGCGGCGATGGCCTTGTCGAGCAGGGTCTGCCACCCGTCCGGTCCCATCAGCACGTTGAGCGCACGCTCGGTCGTGCCCGCGGGACTGGTGACGTTCTTGCGCAGGGTGCTGGGCGGCTCCGGCGACTGGTGCAGCAACTCGCCCGAGCCCGCGACGGTGACGCGCGCCAGCCGCTCGGCCAGATCCTTCGGCAGGCCC
>JAPLOM010000048.1:7084-68103 GCA_026400755.1 Alphaproteobacteria bacterium | reverse complement strand
AACCTCCACGACATACATCCCTTCGGCTTCCCTTCGTCCCGAGGACAAAGGACTGCCTTACCACTGGCTGGATTTTACTCCGCCGCAGCCGCACATCGCCGCCGCTCCAGTGGCAGACTTTGTCACCGCCGTGCACACTAGAGAATTTTCCGAGACTGAGTGGGTGCCGTGTCAGATTCGAACCAGTCCACAAAGTTGTGGACTACGAAAATGGCTCCCAGAGAAAATCGCGCCTATCGAGGGTAGGCGAAGGCTGAAAGTGGCATTTTTCGCCACCAGAGAATGAAATTGAACCCGCTAACGTCCGGAAATATCGCGATTTTTTGGCTAGCTTACGGAGAGAGCTGGAACGCTCAGGACTGCGTGGTTGGGGGACTAGGATTCGAACCTAGACTGGCGGAGTCAGAGTCCGCTGTCCTACCATTAGACGATCCCCCACCAATGCGGTGGTCTGCGACGCTAGGCGCCAAGGCCGAAATCGCAAGCAGGACTTGGACATAGACCGCGCGATCCAGTCCGTCAAGCCGCCCACGGACAGCCTCTCTGCTCGCTTCTACACCCTTCCTGTCTTGCCCGAATTTGGGTAGACCGTCTCTCAAGCGCAAAATGGCGGCTTGGCCTCTCTGGGGTCGTGCCGGCCGGCGGAGTTGTCATGGGTCCACGCGGCGGCATAGCGGGCGAGGAAGGGGCGGCCGACGGCCATGTTTATGCCGCCCTCGACCTCGGCACCAACAACTGTCGCCTTCTGATCGCCCGGCCGACGCACGCGGGCTTCCGTGTCATCGATTCCTTTTCACGTATCGTCCGGCTGGGCGAGGGGTTGGGCGCCAACGGACGCCTGGGCGAGCCCGCGGTCGATCGGGCCATCGCCGCGCTCAAGGTCTGCGCCGGCAAGATCAAGCGGCGAGGGGTCACTCGCTCGCGCCATGTCGCGACCGAAGCCTGCCGCCGCGCCACCAATTGCGACGATTTTCTGACCAAGGTTTCGGTGGAAACCGGCCTCGCGTTCGAGATCATCTCGGCCGAGGAGGAAGCCGCCTTGGCCATGGCCGGCTGCGAGCCGCTGATCGAGGACGGCACCTCCCATGTGCTGGTGTTCGACATTGGCGGCGGCTCGACCGAGGTGGCATGGGTCGAAGTGGATGCGGAGCCGCGCATTCTCGATTCCCTGTCGCTGCCGTGCGGCGTGGTCGATATGAGCGAGCGCTATGACGGCCGCGACGTTTCGCCGGACGTCTACCGGGCGATGATCGGCGAGGTGGCCGCGCGGCTGGCGCCGTTCGAGGCACGCCATAGCATTCGCGCGCGCGTGGCAGGCGGTGGCGTGCAGATGATCGGCACGTCGGGCACGGTCACCACGTTGATGGGCATGTTGCTCGACCTGCCGCGCTACGACCGTGCGCGGGTCGATGGCACGCGGCTGGAATTCGACGCCATGTGGGCCGTCGCCGATCGGCTCTTGGGCATGGATTACGACACGCGCGCCGCGCATCCTTGCATCCTGGGCGCGCGCGCCGAATTCGTCATTCCCGGCACGGCGATCCTGGCCGCCATTTGCGAGACCTGGCCGGTCGGCCGCGTGACGGTCGCCGACAGGGGCTTACGCGAGGGTATCCTTCTTCACCTGATGGCGGAGCAGCGATGAAGATCCTCAAGGACGGCAAGCAGCGGACCATCTCGTCGCGCCGCTGGCTGGAGCGCCAGTTGTCCGACCCCTTCGTCGCCGAAGCCAAGCGCCAAGGCTATCGCAGCCGTGCCGCGCTCAAGCTCGTGGAGATGGAGGCCAAGGCCAAGCTTTTGCGTCCCGGACGTCGCGTTGTCGATTTGGGCGCGGCCCCCGGCGGCTGGACCCAGGTGGCGGTCGAGCGGGTGAACCCGGCTTCCGGCAAGGGCGTCGTGGTCGCCATCGACATCGCGCCCATGGCCGCCATCGGGGACGCGACGGTGCTGGAACTCGACGCCTTCGCGTCTGATGCACCCCAACGCATACGGGAGGCGCTGGGCGGGTCGGCCGACGTGCTGCTCAGCGACATGGCCCCGCCGTCGACGGGCCACGGCTCCACCGACCATCTGCGCAGCATGGCGCTGTCCGAGGCGGCTCTGGCGCTGGCGGACGATCTCCTGCGCCCGGGCGGCGGCTTTCTCGTTAAGATCCTGCAAGGCGGCGGCGAGGTGGAGTATGAGCGCCTGCTGCGCCGGAAGTTCGAGGTGGCGCGCCGCCTGAAGCCCGTCTCGAGCCGTGCCGATTCGCGTGAAATCTATATGCTGGGGACCGGCTTCCGGGGGCCCGGCGTCGGCTAGGGCCGCGGCGGGCCTTGTCCAGGGCCCGAACGAGGCGCATCTGACGGGAACTCGCGGCGGTCACCGGGGCGGCCGCGCCCGGCCTCTCCGATCCTTTGACCGCTGAAAGACGGCGTGTATAGTGCGCCCCACCGGCCTCGGAGCGGACATGAGTTTTCCGGAAGCACTGACTTTCGACGACGTTCTCATCAAGCCGGCCCACTCCGCCACCCTGCCCACCGACGCCGACACCAAGACCCGCCTGACGCGGCAGATCGAGCTCGGTATTCCGCTGCTCTCCGCCGCCATGGACACGGTCACCGAGGCCCCCCTCGCGATCGCCATGGCCCAGAACGGCGGCCTCGGCGTGATCCACAAGAATCTCGACATCGACGCGCAGGCCATCGAGGTTCGCAAGGTCAAGAAGTTCGAATCGGGCATGGTGGTCAATCCGCTGACCATCAATCCCGAGCGCCCCCTGGCCGACGCGCTGGCCGTGATGCAGCAGAACCGCATCTCTGGCATTCCCGTCGTCGAGAAGTCGGGCGGCAAGCTGGTCGGCATCCTGACCCACCGCGACGTGCGCTTCGCGACCGACATGCGCCAGCCGGTGCAGGACCTCATGACGCGCGACGTCATCACCGTGCGCGAGGGTGTCGACATGGAGGAGGCGCGCCGCCTGCTCCACAAGCACCGCATCGAAAAGCTGGTCGTGGTCGACAAGACTCACCGCTGTATCGGCCTGATCACTGTCAAGGACATGGACAAGGCCGCCCAATATCCGAACGCCTGCAAAGACGGCCAGGGCCGCCTGCGCGTGGGCGCGGCCACGGGCGTGGGCGAAGAGGGCGTGCGCCGCGCCGAAGCGTTGTTTGATGCGGGCGCCGACGTGATCTTCGTCGACACCGCCCACGGCCATTCCGAAGGCGTGATCGGCACCGTCGGGCGCATCCGCAAGCTGTCCAACTATGGCCAGGTCGTGGCCGGCAACGTGGCGACCAAGGACGGCGCGCGCGCGCTGATCGACGCGGGCGCCGACGCGATCAAGGTGGGCATCGGGCCGGGCTCGATCTGCACCACCCGAATCGTGGCCGGCGTGGGCGTGCCGCAGTTCACGGCGATCCTCGAGACGGCCGAGGAATGCCGCAAGCACAACGTGCCGGCCATCGCCGACGGCGGCATCAAGTTCTCGGGCGATCTGGCCAAGGCCATCGCGGCCGGCGCGTCCTGCGCCATGCTGGGCGGCCTGTTCGCGGGCACCGACGAAAGCCCCGGCGAGGTGATCCTCTATCAGGGCCGCTCCTACAAGACCTACCGCGGCATGGGTTCGCTCGGCGCCATGGCGCGCGGCTCGGCCGATCGCTATTTCCAGCAGGAGGTGCGCGACAGCCTGAAGCTGGTGCCCGAAGGCATCGAAGGCCGCGTGCCCTACAAGGGCCCCGTGTCCAACATCATCCACCAGCTCGTCGGCGGCCTACGCGCCGCCATGGGCTATACCGGCAGCCGTTCCCTCGCGGAGTTCCAGCAGCGTTGCGAGTTCGTGCGTATCACCTCGTCCGGCTTGCGGGAGAGCCACGTCCACGACGTGACCATCACCCGCGAAACGCCCAACTACCGGCATGACGGGTGAAGCGGAGGGTCCAGCCCGCCCGCGCCGCCTTTCCCCAGCAAAGTGCGTCCACGGCAGGTCCGGCATGACGCCGGGCGCGCGTCTGCAAGCGGCCATCGAATTGCTCGACGCGATCGACGCCGATGGCCGTCCGCCTGACCGGCTGATGGCCGCCTACACGCGCGCGCGCCGTTACATGGGCGGTGGCGACCGTGCGGCGGTGCGCGAGCGCGTCTATGGCGTCATGCGCCGGCGCGCGCGGCTCGATTGGTGGCTGCGGCAGGCCGCGCCAAGCCTGCCGGTCGACGGACGGCGGCGGGTGATCGCCGACCTGGCGCTGACGGACCAGGCCGAGGCGCCCGCGCTGGCGTCGCTCTTCGACGGCGGGCAGTACCGCGCCGCGCCGCTGGTGTCGGACGAGACCGCGCTGTTCGCTGCGCTCAGCGGAAAGTCGCTCGACGACGGGGCGCAGCCTGAATCCGTCCGCGCCGAGGCGCCCGAGGCGCTGTGGCCCGAGCTGGCCGCGTTGGGCGTCGCCGAGTTGCAGGCGCTCAACCGTCCCGCCACCGTCGATCTGCGCGTCAACGCGCTCAAGGCCACGCGGGACGAAGCCATCGCTGCGCTGGCGGCGGACGGCATCGTCGCGCACCCGACCGGCCTGTCACCTTGGGGCCTGCGCCTGGAGAAGCCCGCGGCGCTGGACCAGGTGAAGACGTTCCGCAATGGCATGGTCGAAGTGCAGGACGAGGCCTCGCAGGTGGCGGCGCTGCTGACCGACGCCAAGCCCGGCATGACCGTGGTGGATTTCTGCGCCGGCGCCGGCGGCAAGACGCTGGCCCTGGCCGCGTCGATGGCGAACCAAGGCCGCCTGCTGGCCTCCGACATCGCGCCCGAGCGCCTCGCGCGCATGATGCCGCGCCTCGCGCGCGCGGGCGTTACGATTGCCGTGCCGAGCGTCTTAAGTGGCGCGGCCGAATCCGCCGACCGCGTCCTGGTCGATGCGCCGTGCAGCGGCAGCGGCACCTGGCGGCGCGATCCCGCCGCCAAATGGCGTCTCACACGCGAACGCCTGGCCGAACTCGTCGATCTGCAGGCCGCGATCCTGGCCGAGGCCGCGCCCCTGGTGCGGGAAGGCGGGTGGCTGGTCTATGCGGTATGCTCGCTGATCGAAGCGGAGGGCAGCGCGCAGGTGCGGCGTTTTCTCGAAACCCATGCGTCCTTCGCGCCCGTATCGGCGCGCGATCTATGGCACGAAGCGGTCGGTGGCGCCGTGCCCGAGGGCTGCGGCGAGTTTCTGCGCCTGACGCCCGGCAGCCATGGCACCGACGGTTTCTTCGCCGCGATCCTAGAGCGGCGCGCGTGACCGGTTATCTCTCCCGCGCGGAAGCCCGCATCCGCCCGGCCGACGGCCAGGACGCTGAGGCCGTGGCGCGCATCTTCGTCGAGACCTGGCAGGCTGCCTATCCCGGCATCCTGGCCGAGCGGGTGCTGACCGGCCTGTCGGTCGAGCGGCAGTTTGCGTACTGGCGTGGCGTGATCGGCGGGCGTGAGCAATCCGTCTTCGTCGCCGATTCTCAGGGCGTCGTCGGCTTCGCGGCCTGCGGCGCCGCGCGCCCGCGTCTGGACGGCTACCGGGGCGAGGTCTTCACACTTTATGTATTGCCCGACCGCCAGGGCGAGGGGATCGGCCGTGCGCTGCTCTCCGTGGCCCTGGACCGGCTGGCCAAGCGCGAGCTGATGCCCGCTTTGGTCTGGGTGCTGGCCGACAACCCGGCGCGCTTTTTCTACGAGCGTCTGGGCGGCAAGCGCGCGGGCGAGCGCGACGACAAACTGGGCGACAAGCCGCACCGCGAAATCGCGTATGGCTGGTCCGCCGTTCCCACTCCCACCGATCCCCCTCCCATCGATCCTTGCTAAGGCTTCGACATGACCGACCGCGTTCTCATCCTCGATTTCGGCTCGCAAGTGACCCAGCTCATCGCGCGCCGCGTGCGCGAAAGCGGCGTCTATTGCGAGATCCTGCCTTACAGCGTGGGCGACGACCGGGTGCGCGCCTTCGCGCCCAAGGCTGTCATCCTGTCCGGCGGCCCGGCCTCGGTGACCGAGGCGAACACCCCGCGCGCGCCGAAGGCGGTGTTCGAGTTGGGCGTGCCCGTGTTCGGCATCTGCTATGGCCAGCAGACGATGTGCGCCCAGTTGGGCGGCGAAGTGCAGGGTTCGGACCACCGCGAGTTCGGCCGCGCCGTGGTCGACCTGATCGCGGACAGCCCGCTCTTCAACGGCGCGTGGAAGAAGGGCGGCCACGAGACCGTGTGGATGAGCCACGGCGACCGTGTGACGCGCATGCCCGAAGGCTTCCATGTTCTAGGCACCAGCGAAGGCGCGCCCTTCGCGCTGATCGGCGACGACAAGCGCCGCTATTACGGCTCCATGTTCCATCCCGAAGTGGTGCACACCGCGCACGGTGGTGACCTCATCAAGGCGTTCACCCACGGCGTCGCGGGCTGCAAGGCCGAATGGTCGATGGCCGCCTTCCGCGCTCAGGCGATCGAGCGCATCCGCGCCCAGGTCGGCAAGGGTCGCGTCGTCTGCGGCCTGTCGGGTGGCGTCGATTCCTCCGTCGCGGCTGTCCTGATCCACGAGGCCATCGGCAGTCAGCTCACCTGCATCTTCGTCGACCACGGCCTGCTGCGCGCGGGCGAGGCGGAGGAGGTGGTGCGCCTGTTCCGCGGCCACTACAACATCCCGCTGGTCCACCGCGACGCCAGCGACCTGTTCCTCACGCGCCTGGCCGGCGTGTCGGACCCCGAGCAGAAGCGCAAGATCATCGGCGCCACCTTCATCGATGTGTTCGATGAGGAAGCGAAGAAGATCGGCGGCGCCGATTTCCTCGCGCAAGGCACGCTCTACCCCGACGTGATCGAATCGATTGCCCCCTCGGGCGGTCCCAGCGTGACGATCAAGAGCCACCACAACGTGGGCGGCCTGCCCGCGCGTATGAAGATGAAGCTGGTCGAACCCTTGCGCGAACTGTTCAAGGACGAGGTTCGGGCGCTGGGCCGCGAACTGGACCTGCCGCACACGCTGGTCGGCCGCCACCCGTTCCCCGGCCCGGGCTTGGCCATCCGCGTGTTGGGCGCCATCACCCCCGAGGCGCTGGAGGTTCTGCGCAAGGCCGATGCGATCTATCTGGAAGAGATCCGCGCCGCTGGCCTCTACGACGCCATCTGGCAGGCCTTTGCCGTTCTCCTGCCCGTGCGCACCGTGGGCGTCATGGGTGACGCGCGCTCCTATGAAAACGTCTGCGCGCTGCGCGCCGTCACCTCGACCGACGGCATGACGGCCGATTCCTATCCCTTCGAGCACGCCTTCCTGTCGCGCGTCGCGACCCGCATCGTCAACGAGGTGCGCGGCATCAACCGCGTGACCTACGATTGCACGTCCAAGCCGCCCGGGACGATTGAGTGGGAGTAGGGGTAACGGCGGCGATGGCGTAAGTTCGGCGAGTCCTTACAGGAGATCGCTCATGTCGAGCGTCGACCAATCCGGCACCTTCCTTCTCGGTGATCGTAGCGTGAAGCGGCTCGGCTATGGCGCTATGCAGCTCGCCGGGCCGGGCGTGTTCGGACCTCCCAAGGATCGCGGCGCCGCGCTTGCCGTGTTGCGCGAAGCGATCTCGAACGGTGTGAACCATATCGACACCAGTGATTTCTACGGGCCGCATATCACCAACGAGATCATTCGCGAGGCGCTGCATCCCTATCCCAAGGATCTGGTCATCGTCACCAAGATCAGCGCGCGGCGTGGCAAAGATGCGTCATGGATTCCGGCCTTCTCGCGCGAAGAACTGACCCAGGCGGTCCACGACAATTTGCGCAATCTCGGCCTGGACGTTCTTGAGGTCGTCAACTTGCGTGCCATGTTCGATATACATGGCCCCGCCGAGGGCTCGATCGAGGCGCCGCTCACGGCCGTGGCCGAGCTGCAGCGCAAGGGGCTCGTGCGTCATATCGGGCTTAGCAACGTCACGCCGGCACAGATCTCGGAAGGCCGTCGCATCTGCAAGATCGTCTGCGTTCAGAACTCGTATAACCTGGCGCAGCGCGGAGACGATGCGATGATCGACGGTCTGGCCCGCGACGGCATTCCCTATGTGCCGTTCTTCCCGCTCGGCGGGTTCAATCCATTGCAGTCGTCCGCCTTGTCCAACGTGGCGAAGCGCCTCGGCGCCACGCCCATGCAGGTGGCGCTGGCTTGGCTGCTCCGCCGCGCGCCCAACATCCTGCTGATCCCCGGCACCTCGTCCGTCGCCCATTTGCGGGAAAATCTCGCCGCGGCCGGCCTCCAGCTCGCGGATGATGCGATGAAGGAACTGGACACCATCATCAGCGCCGGCCCGGCCTGATGGCGCGCGACGAGTAAGACCGCATCAGGACGCAGCGAGAGAGAGAGAGAAACCATGGCCCAACCCATCACCATCTACGGCATCAAGAACTGCGACACGATGAAGAAGGCGCGCGCGTGGCTCGAGGCGCGCGGCGTCGAATATGCGTTCCACGACTACAAGGCGTCGGGCATCGAGCGGGCCACGCTCGAGGATTGGGCGCGCGAGGCGGGGTGGGAGACGCTGCTGAACCGCGCGGGTACCACCTTCCGCAAGCTGCCGGACAGAGACCAGGTGGGGCTGAATGAAAAGAAGGCCGTCGCGCTGATGCTGGCCCAACCGTCGATGATCAAGCGGCCGGTGTTGGAGACGGGCGGCAAGCTGCTGGTCGGCTTCAAGACCGAGCAATATGAAAAGGCTTTGCCCAAGACGCGCTAAGCCCTTGGAATCCATGGTGAAGGGTTTTGCGACCTTTTCACGAGTGCATTGCACAATAGAGGGGTGAAAGCCCTTCCTTAAGGCCCATATATTGATTGTGCATCGCAACATGCAGGATCAAGCCGTGGGCCACCCGACCCCAACCGTGACCGACCCGGCTGTCCCGCGTGCGTTTCCCGCGGAGGGCAGCATCCGGCGTTTGTGGCCGGTGGAGCGCGCGCTGTTCGCGGCGCATCTCTTGCGCCTGGACGCCGAGGACCGGTTGCTGCGCTTCCAGGGTTACCTGAACGACGAGGCCGTCTCGGCCTATGTCGATTCGCTGGATTGGTTCGGCGGCGTGGTGATTGCCTATTTCGTCGACGGTGAGGTGCGCGCCGCCGCGCATCTGTCCTGGAACCGCGGCCAACTGGTGCGTACCGGCGAGATCGGCCTGAGCGTCGAAGCCGAATTCCGCCGCCGCGGTGTGGGCACGGCGCTTCTGCGCCGCGCCATGACGATTGTGCGCAACCGCTTCGTCTCCGACGTCGAACTTCTGTGCATGCCGGAGAACACGGCCATGCGCCGTGTCGCCGCTCATCTCGGACTCAAATGGAAGGTCGCATCCGGCCAGGCCGAAAGCGCGGCCCATCTGCACTGGCCGGATCAGCTTTCGTTGTTCGACGAAATGATGGCCGAGACCGAAGGACTGATGCGTTCGTCCTTCGGCCTCGCCAAGACTTGATGCGTCAGGCCACGCCGTACTTCTTGAACCAGTCCAGCATCTTCTGCCACGCGTCCTTGGCCGGCGCCTCGCGGTAGGAGGGGCGGTAGTCCGCGTTGAAGGCGTGCGGCGTGTCCGGATAGACCATGAACTCGCCGACCTTGCCGGCCTTTTGCATGGCGGCCTTCATCTGCTCGACCGTGTCGTTCGGAATGCCGGTGTCCGCGCCGCCATAGAGGCCCAAGACCGGGCATTTCAGATTGGCGACCACGTCGATCGGACTGGTCGGGCGCGTCTCGCTGGCTTGGCCCACCACCGGGCCGTACCAGGCCACGGCGGCTTTCAGGTTCGGATTGCGCGCGGCGTACATCCAGGTGTAGCGGCCGCCGGCGCAGAAGCCGGTGACGCCCAGCTTGTCCGTGTTGGCCTTGCCGCTGCTCTTGGCGAAGGCGACCGTCGAATCGAGATCGGCCATGGCGTCCTTGTCGTACACCTTGGCCACCACCGGGCGGATCTCGTCGATCGTCTTCAGGCTGCCTACGTCGCCGACGCGGGAAAACAGGTCGGGCGCGATCGCGTAGTAGCCGGCCTTGGCCAGACGGCGCACGACGTCCTTGATGTGCTCATGCACGCTGAAGATCTCGTGGATGACCAGGACCGTGGCGAACGGGCCGCCGCTGGCCGGATGCGCGAAATAGCCGTTGGCCACCCCACCCGCGACGGGAATCTTCACGTCGCCCGTGGTCAGGCCAGTGGTGTCGGTTGTGATGACCGATTGCCCGGCCACCGGCCGGACGGCCAGGGCGAAGCCCGCCGCGAAGGCGGAGGTGACCATGAATCTGCGGCGCCAAATCGGGCCGGTGATGTTCTGGATGCCGCGGATATCCGCGCTCATGTCGTCAGGCATGGGGTGCTCCTGGTTTCTGTTTTTTGGCCTGTGAAACGGATCGGCGTCGTCAATGCGATTTCGACACCACGGACAGGGCCGGGGTGCGCAGAACGGCCAGGACATCGGCCAGATTGCGGCCTTCCTTGATGCGCCGTCCTTCGTGGGTCAGGACATAGTCGCCGCGCCGCCGGGCGCCCGGCGCGAACTTCATCAGCGTATAGATCGGCCGGGCTGAGGCGTGGCGGAAAAACGAAAACACGGCCACGCCCTTGCGGTGGTCGATGGCGTAATCCCGCCATTCGCCCCGTGCGACGCGGCGGCTGTAGACAGACAGCAATTGGTTGAGTTCGATCCGGTTGAAGAAGATGCAGCTTCGACGAAGCCGATAATCCGCCAGGCGGACCAACGTCGTCATGAAGCGCTTCTCCCTCACGTTTTCGACGGCGACAGTGTTCCCCAAATCCGGATTCGAGTCCAGGCGAAGGGTGGCTGCCGCGGTGCCCGCGGGGACCCAGAAGGCGGGCGTAACCCACTGACCTTTTTGGCCATTTTGAGGCCGCCTTGGCCCCATCCCCATGTTTACCTCGCGCCCGGCGGCGGGCTATGTTGGGGCCCCTTCGACGCCGCCCCCCTTGGAGAATTTTCACGTGACCGACATCTTCCGCGAAGTCGAAGAGGAGATCCGTACCGAGCGCTACGCGAAGCTGTGGGCGAAGTACGGCAAGTACGTCATCGGCGCCGCGGTGGCGCTCGTGGTGGCCACGGCCGGCACGGTGGCCTGGCGCGATCACGAGCGGAAGGAGCGCGCGGCCGAAAGCGAGCGCTATGCCGCCGGCATGATGTTGATCGCGGAGAACAAGATTCCCGAGGCGGCCGACGCGTTCGCCGCCCTTGCCAAGGACGCGGGCGGCGACTACGGCGCGTTGGCGCGCCTGGAGGAGGCTGGCATGCGTGCCCAGGCGGGAGACGCGGCGGGCGCGCAGCGGGCCTATGACGAGCTGGCCAACGATTCGAGCGCCAAGCGTTCCTTGCGCGATCTGGCCGTGCTGCTGTCGGTCATGCACGATCTGGACAAGGTCGATCCGGCGGAAGGCCGGGCCCGTTTGAAGCCGCTTTTGGCCGATGACAATCCCTGGCGCTTTTCCGCGCGCGAGGCGACCGCGCTTCTGGCCATGCGCGTGGGCGATATCGCTGGCGCGAAGGAGGCGTACAAGGCCGTCGCCGACGACCAGAACGCGCCGCCCGCGCTTCGCGCCCGCGCCACCGAGATGCTGGCCTCCCTGGGCCCGTGAGGCTCATGCGCGGCTTTGCCTTTCGTCCCGTCCTTCTGACCGTCGCGCTCGCCGTTGCGCTTGGCGGCTGCGGGCTTTTCGAGAAGAAGAAGAAAGAGCCGCTGCCCGGTGAGCGCATCCCGGTCATGCTGCTCGAAAAGAAGCTCGAGCCCGATCCGCGCATCGGCGACTTGGCCGTGCGCCTGCCGCCGCCCGAGGTGAATCCGACATGGCCGCAGACCGGCGGTTATGCCGACCACGCCATGCACCATCTGACAGTCGCGAACGTTCCCAAGAAGGCTTGGTCGATCAAGATCGGCGAAGGGTCGTCGGACGAGCGCCGCCTGCTGGCTCAGCCTATCGTGGCCGAGGGCAAGGTGTTCACGATGGACACCGAGAATCATGTCACCGCCTACGAGACGGGGACGGGCAAGCGCCTGTGGCGGGTGATCGTCGTGCCCGAAGAGGCCGAGGAAGACGCCTTCGGCGGCGGCATGGCCTACGATGCGGGACGAGTTTACGTCACCACGGGCGCGGCCGAGGCGTTGGCGCTCAACGCGCAGACGGGCGACATCATCTGGCGGCAGTCGGTGACCGCGCCGGTGCGTTCCGGCCCGACCGTCTCCGCCAGCCGCATCTTCGCGGTCAGTGTCGACAACCAGCTCCACGCGCTGGATGCGCGCGACGGCGCGAAGCTGTGGTCCAATGCCGGCATCGCCGAGGTGGCCGCGCTTCTCGGCGGCTCCAGCCCGGCGGTCGAAGGCTCGACCGTCGTCGCACCCTATACCTCCGGTGAACTGGTCGCGCTCCGCATCGACAACGGACGGCAGAGCTGGACCGACACGCTGACCGCGGTGCGCCGCGCCGATGCCGTGTCCGCCCTGGCCGACATCCGCGGCCTGCCGGTGATCGACCGCGGGCGCGTCTATGCCATCAGCAACAGCGGCCGCATGGCTGCGATCGACATCCGTTCGGGCTCGCGCATCTGGGATATCTCAGTGCCCAGCGTTCAGACGCCCTGGGTCGCCGGCGAATTCGTGTTCGTCCTGACCACCCAGGACGAGATCGCCTGCATTTCTCGGCGCGACGGCCGCATCCGGTGGGTGATGCAGCTTCCCTCTTGGGCCGACGAGAAAAAGCAGGAGGGCAAGGTTTTCTGGGTTGGACCGGTCCTGGCCTCGGATCGCCTGATCGTCGCGGGCTCCCACGGCAAGATCCTGACCGTCTCGCCTTATGACGGAAAGATCCTGGGGCAGGTTGACGTGGACGAGCCGATTCGTATTCCGCCCATCGTCGCCGAGGGCGTCCTTTACGTTCTGACGGACGAAGGCAACCTGATCGCGTTCAAATAGGCCGCCGATGGCTTACACGGTGGTCATCGTCGGTCGCCCCAATGTCGGCAAGTCGACATTGTTCAACCGCCTGGTCGGACGGCGCTCGGCGCTGGTTCACGACACGCCGGGCCTGACGCGCGATTGGCGCGAGGGCGAGGCTTCATTGGGCGGCCTGTCTTTCCGCATCATCGACACGGCCGGTCTGGAAGAGGGACGCAAGGACGGGCTGGAGGTGCGCGTCAAGGAACAGACCGATCGTGCGCTGGCCGAAGCCGACCTGATCCTGATGGTGGTGGACGCTCGCGCAGGCATCACGCCGCTCGACGAGCATTTCGCCGACATCATCCGTGCGGTGTCGAAACCGACGCTTCTGATCGCGAACAAGAGTGAAGGGAAGGCCGGCGACGCCGGGTTTTACGAAGCCTATTCGCTGGGGCTGGGCGACCCTGTCGCGATCTCGGCCGAACATGCCTTGGGCTTGGGCGATCTTTACGACGCCATCGCCGCTGAGCACGAAAAGAGCGGCGTGTTCGCCGAAGAAGCCGCGCCCACGTCGGCCGGGCGCATCGGGATCGCCATCGTCGGCCGGCCCAACGTGGGCAAATCCACGCTGATCAACCGCCTTTTGGGCGAGGACCGGCAAATCACTGGTCCCGAGCCCGGTACGACGCGCGACGCCATCGAAATCGATTGGACCTACGACGGCCGTTTGCTTCGGCTGGTCGATACCGCGGGCATCCGCCGCCGGGCGAAGTTCGGTGAAGCCGTCGAACAGCTTGCGGTGGATGACAGCGCGCGCGCCATCGGCAAGGCCGGCGTCGTCGTCCTGGTGCTCGACGCGCGCGAGATGCTGCACCGTCACGATCTGCGTATTGCCGAGATCGCCATCGAGGAAGGACGTGCGCTCATCATCGCCGCGAACAAGTGGGACTTGGTGGCCGACCGCAGCGCGGCTGTGCGCGAACTCAAGGACAGGATCGAGACCTCGCTGCCGCAGGTGCGGGGGATCGCCGCCGTGACGATCTCGGCGGCATCCGGCGAAGGTCTGGACAAGCTGATGGCCGCCGTCTTCCGCATGCACGAACGCTGGGAGCGCGAGGTCACCACGGGCTCGCTCAACCGCTGGCTCGAGGGTGCCTTGGAAGGTCACTCGCCGCCCATGGTCAGCGGACGGCGCATCAAGTTCCGCTATATGACGCAGACGGCGGTGCGGCCACCGACCTTTGCCCTGTTCACGAATCTGAGCGTGGGCAAGGCGCCCGACTCGTATCTGCGTTATCTGGCCAACGGGTTGCGCGACACGTTCGATCTGGACGGCGTGCCGATTCGCATCCGCGTCCGGCGCAGCAAGAATCCCTACGCGCCGAAGTAAAGTCTCCACCGTTTGCGTGTCGCGCAAAGGTCCTATGCTTGATTTGTGGGCGGGGTGAGGCGCAGAGTCTTCTTCATCACCGAGGGGGATTCGTATGGCGCGCGCGCTCTGGATCATCATCGCCTGCGGCGCAGTGATCCTGACTTTGTCGACGGGATTGCGCGCATCGTTCGGCTTGTTCCTGAAGCCGATGACGGTCGACCTCGACATCAGCCGCGGCGTTTTCGCCTTCGCGATCGGGCTTCAGAATCTTCTGTGGGGCGTGGCGGCGCCCTTCGCGGGTGCGTGGGCGGATCGGCTTGGCACTGGGCGCGTTATCGTCGCCGGGTCGTTCTTTTATGCACTCGGCCTCGCGGGCATGGCCTTCGGCACCGACGGATCGCAGATCGTCCTGGCCCAGGTGCTGGTCGGTTTCGGCCTCGCGGGCGCCGGGTTTTCGACGGTGCTGGGAGCGGTAGGGCGTGCCGCGCCGCCGGAGAAGCGCAGCATGGCGCTGGGCATCGCGGCGGCGGGCGGATCGTTCGGCCAATTTGCCATCGTGCCGTATGGCCACGAACTGATGAGTTCTTTCGGCTGGCACGGGGCGCTGCTCGGTCTCGCGCTGACGTCTTTTTTGATCATGCCGCTGGCGGCAGGTGTCGCGGGAAAGCCGGCCGATGCGGGCGGGACGCGTCAAAGTTTGGGTGAGGCGTTGCGCGAGGCCGTGACCCATCGTGGCTTCATCCTGCTGACCCTCGGTTTCTTCGTCTGCGGTTTCCAGGTCGTGTTCGTTGCCACGCATCTGCCGGCCTATCTGGCCGACAAAGCCATGCCCAGCTGGCTCGGCGCGTGGTCGCTGGCGCTGGTGGGGCTTGGCAACATCGTCGGCACCTACGCTTGCGGCTGGCTGGGCGGCCGGTATCCAAAGAAGAATCTTCTGGCGCTGCTGTATCTGCTGCGCTCGCTGGTGTTCCTCGTGTTCATCCTGATGCCGCTGAGCGAGACGTCGGTTCTGGTCTTCGCCGTCACGCTGGGTTTGTTGTGGCTCGGCACTGTGCCGCTGACCAGCGGGCTCGTCGCCTACATCTTCGGGCCAGCCTATATGTCGATGCTCTACGGCATCGTCTTCCTGTCGCACCAGGTCGGTAGCTTCATGGGTTCGTGGCTGGCGGGCGTGGCCTACGACCTCACGGGCTCCTATGACGTGATGTGGTGGGGCAGCGTCGCGATGGGGCTGGTGGCAGCGGCCTTGAATTGGCCGATCATGGAACGGCCCGTGGCCCGCCTGGCCGCGGCGCCAGCGCGCGCATGAATGCGATTCGCCTTTCCGTCATCGGCGCCGCCGCGCTTATCGGTGTGGGCGCGCTTTACCTGTGGATCACGCGCGGGCCGGCGATCCTGCTCGACATGAGCTGGCTCAGAGACTGCTTCTGACGCGGTTCAGGTTCCGATCATCGGAATGAAGCCGGGCAGGGCGCGCACCCGGTCAATCCACGCGCGGATGGCGGGATAGGGCGTCATATCGATCTCGGCCTCGGCGTTCAGCGCCGGATAGGTATAGCAGGCCATCTCGGCGATGGTCGGCCGGTCGAGTGCGAGCCATTCGTGCGATGAAAGCCGGCGCTCCATGGCAGTCAAGCCGCGCTGGATCAGATAGCGCGCGCGCTTCATATCCAGGAACACAAGTTCGTCCTCGGGTCCCCGGTAGCGCAGCATGATCCGCGCCTGGGCAATGCCGAACAGAAGCTCGTTCTCGGCCAGCGCCAGCCACTGCATCACCTCGGCCATGCCGGCGGCATCGGTCGGCAGCCATTTCTCGCCGCCGTGGGCGCGGGCGATATAGACCAGGATCGCCATCGAATCCCAGATGCATTTGCCGTCGGCTTCCAGAACAGGCACCTGGCCGCGCGGATTTTTGGCCAGGAACTCCGGCGTGCGCAGTTCGGGACCGTAGGGTATCTCGATCGTCTCGTGCGGCACGCGCAGGATCGAGAGGAACAGCACGATCTTGTGGCTGTTGCCCGAACGCGCGCCGGTATAGAGCCGGATCACGCAGCCGCGCTCGACGAAGGGGCCGGCCGCAGGATCTCGCCGTGCCGGGTGCATTTCGGCTCGGCCAAGGCGACGAAGGTTTCGGTCGCCGTGTCGGGATGCGGTCGGTCGGCGGGGTCTTCACCCGGAAAGGCTTCCGCGCGCAGCTTGGTGCGCAAAGGGCCAGGGTCGATCAGGTTCACCCGCACCGTGCTGCGCGCCATCTCGTTGGCGTAGATACGTGCCATGGTTTCCAGCGCCGATTTGCTCGCAGCATAGGTACCCCAATAGGCGGCGGCGTCATCGGCCACGCGGTCGGTGACGAAGATCGCGCGGCCCGCGTCGGACGCGCGGAGGAGGGGATCGAGGCTGCGCACCAGGCGCCAGTTGGCTGTGGCGTTGACGGCCATGACCTTGTCCCATTCCTTGGGGCCGATATGGCCGACGGGCGTGATGGTGCCGAGTTGGGCCGCCGCGCCGACCAGGATATCGAGCTTTTTGTAACGCTCGAATAGGGCCGCGCCGAGCCGATCGATGGCCGGCGAATCCAATAGGTCAAAGGCCGCGATGGTCGCGCTGCCGCCGCCCGTGCGGATCGCGTCATCGACCTCCTCAAGGCCCGCGCTGGTGCGCGCGACCAGCACGACATGCGCGCCTTCGGCGGCGAAGCGCTTGGCCACGGCGGCGCCGAGCCCTCGCGAGGCTCCGGTCACGACCGCGACGCGGTCGGCGAGGCGGGATCCAGTCATGGCGTATTCCGTGGAGGTGGAACGAGGTCGCGGTTTACGCGATTTCGGCCAAAAGCGAAAGCTGTCGGACGTTTCCGCCGTCTTCCTTGTCGGTCAGGCGGGTGGGGTAGTCGCCGGTGAAGCAGGCGTCGCAGAAGGCCGGATTGGCGGGGTCGCGCTTGGGCTCCTTCATGGCGCGGTAGAGCCCGTCGATCGAGATGAAGGCCAGGCTATCGACGCCGATGATCTTGGCCATCTCCTCGACGGAATGGCGGGCGGCCAGCAGCTTGTCGCGCTCGGGTGTGTCGATGCCGTAAAAGCAGGAATGCATGGTGGGTGGGCTCGAGATGCGCATATGCACTTCGCGCGCCCCTGCGGCCCGCACCATCTCGACGATCTTCTTCGAGGTGGTGCCGCGCACGATCGAATCGTCCACCAGAATCACCCGCCGGCCCGTGATGTGGGCGCGGTTGGCATTGTGCTTCAGGCGCACGCCCAGGTGGCGGATGCGCTCCTCGGGCTCAATGCAGGTGCGCCCGACATAGTGGTTGCGGATGATGCCGTACTCGAACGGCACGCCGGATTCCGAGGCATAGCCCAGCGCGGCGGGCACACCCGAATCGGGCACGGGCACGATCACGTCGGCCGGCACGGGGGATTCCTTGGCCAGCTCGGCACCGATGCGCTTGCGTGCATCGTAGACGCTGTGGCCCTCGACCACGCTGTCAGGCCGCGCAAAGTAGATGTGCTCGAAGATGCAGAAGCGTTTGCGCTGGAGCGGGAAGGGCTTGAGGCTTTGCAGCCCGGTCTCGTCGATGATGACGACCTCGCCTGGCTCGATATCGCGCACGAAGCGCGCGCCGATGATGTCGAGCGCGCAGCTTTCAGACGCCAGGATGTAGGAATCGTCGAGCCGGCCGAGCACCAGCGGGCGGACGCCCAAGGGGTCGCGTAGGCCGATCAGCTTCTTGCGGCTGAGGGCCACCAGCGAGTAGGCGCCTTCGATCTGGCGCAGGGCATCCACGATGCGGTCGACCAGCTTGTCGCGACTGCTGGTCGCGATCAGATGGCAGATCACTTCGGTGTCGGTGGTG
The DNA here is from genome assembly GCA_026400755.1 of Alphaproteobacteria bacterium. Taxonomy (GTDB): domain Bacteria; phylum Pseudomonadota; class Alphaproteobacteria; order CADEGL01; family CADEGL01; genus CADEGL01. Next base: position 49,994 of record JAPLOM010000048.1, on the reverse strand, counting down.
GACTGGAAGATGGCGCCGCGCTGGACCAGGTCGCGCCGGATGGTGACGGCGTTGGTCAGGTTGCCGTTATGGGCGAGCGCCAGGCCGCCGAAGGCGAAGTCGATGAAAAGAGGCTGGATGTTGCGGGCGATGGTGTCGCCCGTGGTGGAGTAGCGCACATGGCCGGCGGCGCTATCGCCCTTCAGGCGGCGCATGACCTCTTCGGAGCCGAAGATGTCGCCGACCAGGCCGAGCGCCCGGTGGCTGGGAAACTGTTCGCCGTCGAAGGTGACGATACCGGCCGCTTCCTGGCCCCGGTGCTGGAGCGCGTGCAGGCCAAGGGCGGTCAGCGCCGCAGAATCCGGATGGCCGTAGATGCCAAAAACCCCACACTCCTCGCGAAGGTGATCGTCGTCGTAAGGATGGGTTGTGAGCATCGCGCCTTTCTATTTGGTGGTCTGGATCAGCCTGTCCAGGTCCTGCCGTTCGTCGTTCTTATAGCCCTTCTCCAACTCGGACGCAGCGTCTTTCGACTGCGGCGCGCCCAGTGCGTCCAGGGCGCTTTTGGCGTCACCTTGCGCGGCTCCGCGCGGGATCACGCTGCGTAACATCGCGGTTCCCCGCTCGATCATGGGGCGGCTCCGCGCCTCCTTCACCCAGGACGGCATGTCGGCCGCCGGAATGACCCAGCTCATGGCCAGGTAAGCCAGGCAAACCAAGGCCGCCCCGCGAATGACGCCGAACAGAAGGCCGAGCCCGCGATCCAGCCCCCTCAGGTTGCTGTCGCGGATACGCGCTTCGATCGGCCGGCTTACCAGTGAGATAAGCAGGAAAGCCAAGATGAAAAGGCCCAGGCCGATGACAATATCGGCCAGCCATCCCGGGTTCACGAACGAGCGCCCGATGGGCTGGAGCCACTGGAAGCCGAAGAAGGCGATCACGGCCGCGCCGCCCCAGGTCAGGATGGCCAGCAGCTCGCGCACGAAGCCGCGGGTGAAGGCCAGGAAGCCGGACAGGGCCAGGGCGGCCACGACCAGGATATCGGCCACGTTCATAGATGCCTCAACTCTCCGCCGTGCCGCGCGAAGGCTTCTCACGCGGCTTCACCATACCGGCGCCGCCGGCGAACACGTCGACCAGTTCGGCCAGCCGGCCGATCTCGGTCGTGCGCACATCCCCGGCGCGCGCGCCGTCCTTGCGCCGCTTGGGCAGAATGGCGCGGCCGAAGCCCAGCTTGGCGGCTTCCTTGAGCCGTGCGTCGGTTTGGCCCACGGGGCGCACCTCGCCGCCCAGGCCGATCTCGCCGAAGACCACGGTTTCCGCCGGCATGGGAAAGTCGGTCAGCGAGGAGACCAGCGCCGCCGCGACGGCCAGGTCGGCGGCGGGCTCGGCGATGCGCAGGCCGCCGGCGACGTTCAGATAGACGTCGCGGCCTGCGAGCGACAGGCCGCAGCGCGCCTCGAGCACGGCCAGCACCATGGCCAGCCGCGCCGAATCCCAGCCCACCACGGCCCGGCGCGGGGTGGCGAAGGCCGAGGGCGCCACCAGGGCCTGGATCTCGACCAGCATGGGCCTCGTGCCTTCCATGCCCGCGAAGACGGCGGCGCCGCTGACGCTCGCGTCGCCGCCGTGCCGGTCGCCGAGGAACAGGGCCGAAGGGTTGCGCACCTCCATCAGCCCGCGGTCGGTCATCTCAAAGACGCCGATCTCGTCCGACGGGCCGAAGCGGTTCTTGACCGCGCGCAGGATGCGGAACTGGTGGCCGCGCTCGCCCTCGAAATAAAGGACCGTATCGACCATGTGCTCCAGCACTTTGGGGCCGGCGATGACGCCTTCCTTGGTGACGTGACCGACCAAGAGGACCGTGAAGCCGCGTTGCTTGGCCAAGCCGATTAGTTCCTGTGCCGCCGCGCGCACCTGGGCCACGGTGCCGGGCGCGGACTCCAGGTTGTCGACATACATCGTCTGGATCGAATCGATGACCACGACGCGCGGGCCTGCCGCCGCCTCGAGCGTGGCCGCGATGTCGCGGATGTCGGTGGTGGCGGCCAGTTGCACGGGCGCGTCCTTGAGGCCGAGGCGCGCGGCGCGCATGCGGATCTGGTCCACGGCCTCTTCGCCCGAGACATAGGCGCAAGGCGCGCCCGACTTGGCCAGGGCGCCCGCGATCTGAAGCAGGAGGGTCGATTTGCCGATGCCGGGATCGCCGCCGACCAGGAGGGCCGAGCCGCGGGCCATGCAGAGAAGGCGGGAGATGCGCATGAGGTGCGAGAGGGCGTCGGCAAGACCCAGCCGCTCGGCGCGCAGCCGAACCTGGTCGAGCGCCTCCTCGCCGGAAATGTAGGCACGTGGCCGGTGCGCGTGGTGGTGGCACCTGGTTTGAGCCCGCCGGGCGCGCGTGACCGCGCGGCCTCCTCGACTATCGAGTTCCAGGCCCCGCAGGCATCGCAGCGTCCCGCCCATTTGCGGTGGACCGCGCCGCATTGCTGGCAGACGAAGTTGGGCGCCGGGCGCGCCACTAGGCCGCTCTGCGTCCGCCGTGAGGCGTCACGCGCGGACCTGCATCTTGATCGGGCCCTCGGCCCGGCCATGGATGAATTGATCGATGTAGGGGTTGTTCGAGCGGTCGATCTCCGGCACGGGTCCGGCCCAGATGATCTTGCCCTCGTACAGCATGGCGATGCGGTCGGCGATCTTGCGGGCGCTGGCCATGTCGTGGGTGATCGACAGACCACTGGCGCCCAACTCGCGTATGCATTTCACGATCAGGTCGTTGATGACGTCGCCCATGATCGGGTCGAGGCCGGTCGTCGGCTCGTCGAAGAAGACGATCTCGGGCTCGGTCGCAATGGCGCGCGCGAGGCCGACACGCTTGCGCATGCCGCCCGACAGCTCGGCCGGTGACAATTCGCCGACCTCGGGGCCGAGACCCACCTGGGACAGCTTGGACAGCGCGATCGTCTTGGCCTCCTGGTGGGCCAGGCCGCGCGCTTGAATCAGACCGAAGGCGGTGTTCTCCCACACGGTCAGGCTGTCGAACAGCGCGGCGCCCTGGAACAGCATGCCGACCTTGCGGTTCACCCGCTCACGCTCGCCGACCGACATGCCGACGACTTCCTCGCCGTCGATCTGGATGCTGCCCGCGTCGGGCTCCAAGAGGCCAAGGATGCATTTCAGCAGGACGGACTTGCCGGTACCGGAGCCGCCGATGATGACCACGGACTCCCGAGCGCCCACGTCCAGATCCAACCCCGTCAGCACCTTCTTCGGGCCGAACGCCTTGTGCAGGCCGCGGATGCGGATCTTGGGCACGCTCATGAGCCGAAGAACATCGACGTGATCATGTAGTTGAAGGCCAAGATCAGGATCGAGGCCGAGACGACGGCGTTGGTGGTCGCCTGGCCGACGCCTTGGGCGCCGCCCTGCGAATGGTAGCCGTGATAGCAGCCCATCAGCGCGACCAGGAACCCGAACACCGCGGCTTTCACCAAACCCGACACGACGTCCATCACGGTCAGGAAGTCCCACGTGTTCTTGATATAGGTCGAGGGATTGAAGCCCAGCTTGTAGACGCTGATCAGATAGCCGCCGAACACGCCGATGATGTCGGCCACCACCACGAGACAGGGCAGCATCAAGACGCCGGCGATCAGGCGCGGCGCGATCAGGTATTTGAACGGATTGGTCGACAGCGTGGTCAGCGCGTCGATCTGTTCGGTCACGCGCATGGTGCCGATCTCGGCGGCCATGGCGGCGCCGATGCGCCCCGCGACCATCAGGCCGGCCAGAACGGGCCCCAGCTCGCGGGTGACCGACAGGACGACGACCGTGGCGATCGCCGATTCGGCATTGAAGCGCGAGAAGCCGGTATAGCTCTGCAGCGCCAGCACCATGCCGGTGAAGATGGCGGTCAGGCCGACGACGGGAAGCGAGTAATAGCCGATCTCCATCATCTGATGGCCGATCAGGCGCGGGAAGAACGGCGGCCGGAAGCAATGTTGCAGGCCGTTGAGCGCGAAGAGTGTCAAGCGTCCCGCCGCCGCGAGAAACGACAGCACGACACGGCCGATGGGAGTGATGATGGGCATGTCTAGGCTCCGGCCCCGATATAGCGGCGCCGGTAGCGCGGCCCCAGCGATGTCAAAATTTCGTATCCGTTGGTCCCTGCCGTCTCGGCCACGTCATCGACCGTATGCTGGCCGCCAATGGCTTCGACCACCGCGCCTTCGATGGCTTGGTTCGCGGGCACGTCCGTGACGTCGATGGTAATCAGGTCCATGGAGACGCGGCCCACGATTGGAACTTCCAGCCCGGCCAGGCGGCACATGCCGCGGCCGCTCAGGGAGCGGAGGTATCCGTCGGCGTAACCGATTGCAACAGTGGCGATTTTCGATCTCCGGCGGATGGAGTGCGCGGCACCGTACCCAACCGTCCTGGGGTGGTCAATGTCGCGCACCTGGATGATGCGTCCCTCCAGGCGGACCACCGGCAACATCGGATTTGGCCGTCCTGGCGTGGGGTTGACGCCGTAGAGGGCGGCGCCCGGCCGGGCCACGTCGAACTGGTAGTCCGGCCCCAGGAAAATACCGGAGGAATTGACCAGGCTAGCCCTCGCGCGGGGCAGGCGTCTGCACGCCCGCTCGAAGGCCACGCGCTGAACCGCGTTCATCGGGTTTTCGGGCTCCTCGGCGCAGGCCAAATGGCTGACCACCAGGCACAAATCGATGCCATTCAGACGGGTTGGATCGTCCGCCAACACCTCGACATCCGCCTCTTCCAGCCCCAGACGCGACATGCCGGTATCGACGTGCAGCGCGGCCGGGCGCACGCCGTGTTCGCAACCCCATTTCGCCCAGCGGTCGAGCTGCGGCAAGGAATTGAGGACGGGGATCAGATCATGGGCGGCGAACTCGGCTTCCTCGCCCGGCAGGACACCGTTCAGAACATGGATCGCGGCGTCCGGCAGGCGCGGCCGCAGCGCCACGCCCTCGTCCAGATGGGCGACGAAGAAATCGCGGCAGCCGGTGCGGGCCAGGGCGGGCCCGACATGCTCGGCGCCCAGGCCGTAGGCGTCGGCCTTGATGGCCGCGCCGCACGCCGCGCGGTCCAGCCGAGCCCGCAGCCGGCGGTAATTCTCGGCGATGGCGTCGAGGTCGATGGTGAGAAGGGCGCCGGCCCCGCTGTCGGCGCCCATGTCATAGCTCGTGGTCGGGCAGATGATCGTCCGACATATAATTCTCGAAGCGCGTGAACTCTGGGCGGAAATAAAGCCGTACCGTGCCGGTTGGGCCGTTGCGCTGCTTGCCGACGATGATTTCGGCCACGTTGTGAACCTTAGCCATGTCTTCCTGCCACTTGGCGTGCTCGGCCGTGCCGGTGCTCGGCTCCTGGCGCTGCAGGTAATATTCCTCGCGGTAGATGAACATGACCACGTCGGCATCCTGTTCGATGGTGCCGGATTCCCGCAAGTCCGCGAGTTGCGGCCGTTTGTCCTCTCGTTGCTCGGGCCCGCGCGAAAGCTGCGCCAGGGCCACGACCGGGACATCCAATTCCTTAGCGATAGCCTTCAGGGATCGCGTGATTTCGGCGACTTCCTGGACGCGGCTGTCATAGCGTGATTCGCCCGACGGACGCAGAAGCTGCAGATAGTCGACCACGATCAGAGACAGCCCGTGCTGTCGTTTCAGGCGTCGCGCGCGCGTGCGCATGGCAGAGATGGAAAGGGCCGGCGTGTCGTCGATGAAGAACGGCGCGCGTGAGAGAGCTTGGGCCGCCCGTACGATCTCCGGAAACTCGGTCTGGGAAATCTCTCCCTTGCGGATCCGGTGCGAGGAAATCTTGGATTCTTCCGCCAAGATGCGGGTGCCCAACTCTTCCGACGACATTTCCAGCGAGAAGAAGCCCACGACCGCACCATCGACGACCTTTTGCTTGCCGGTCTCGTCGGTTTCTTCGCGGAAGGCGCGCGCGGCATTAAAGGCGATGTTCGTGGCCAAGGCCGATTTGCCCATGGACGGGCGGGCGGCCAAAACGATCAGTTCGCCGCTGTGCAGGCCGCCCAGCTTGGCGTCCAGTTCGGTGAAGCCCGTTGCGATGCCGGTGGTCTGGCCGTCGCGTTTGTAGGCGGCCTCGGCGATCTGAACCGCTTCGGTCAAAACCTTGCTGAAGGTCTTGAAGCCTTGGCCGTATTGCCCGGAGGTCGCCAGGTCGAACAGCGCTTGTTCGGTGCGCTCGATCTGCGCGTTGGCTGGAACGTCGAGATCGTAACCGTAGGCGCTGTCGGCCGTATCCTCGGAGATGGCGATCAACTGCCGCCGCAGGAAACGGTCATAAATCGTGCGGCCGTAATCCCCGGCGTTGACCAGGGTTACGACCGAGGACGCCAGCCGGGCCAGATACTGAGGCCCGCCGACTTGCTCCAGGTCGCCGGCTTGCTCGAAGAAATTCTTGAGCGTGACCGGGTCGGCGATCTGGCCCTGCTCGACCAGTTTCATGATCGCGCCGAAGATGCGCTCGTGCGTCGGATCGTAGAAATGCTGTGGCAGCAGGAACTCGGACACCCGCTCATAGGCGCGGTTGTTGGTCAGGATGGCGCCCAACAGGGCCATCTCGGCCTCGACGTTGTGGGGCGGGGTGCGGTAGGTGGGCGGTTCGTCCGGCGCCGAAGGGCCCTGGAATTGGGTGACGTTCTGGTTCATGATGCCCGATGCTCAATCGCGCTTGGAGGTGACCGCGGACTAAGAGAGGGTATCAGCCGCCGATCTCCGGCGTAACCGCAAATGTCGGTTCGGTAGAACCATCCCCAGAAGATCGATCCACAGGATGTGGAGAATGGGGATAAGCGTTACTGCGCTGCCGCCATTCCGCGCCGCTGGTCACGTTCCCATTCGGTCATGTAATCGCGGGTCAGCGGCACGGCGTCCGGTTTCTTGGCGATCTGCATCTGGAAGACCATCTGGTCGAAATATCGGAACGAGACCTCGCAGCCCGTTAGATAGAATTCCCACATCCGGCAGAAACGTTCATCGTATAGTTTCTCGATCACATCGCGGTTGGCGCGGAAGCGGCGCGTCCACTCGGCCAGCGTTTCGGCGTAGTGCAGGCGCAGGATCTCGACGTCGGTGATCCACAGACCCGCGCGCTCGACCGCGGCGACGGCCTCGGAAAGGGCAGGGGAGTAGCCGCCCGGGAAGATGTATTTGCGCAGCCAGGCATTGGTGTGGCTCGGCGGCTCCATCCGGCCGATGGAGTGCAGCAGCATCACGCCGTCGTCCTTCAAAAGCGTACGAACCTGGGCGAAGAACTCGTCATAGTGCTGGGCGCCGACGTGCTCGAACATACCGACGGAAACGATACGGTCGTAGCGATCGGTTTCGTTCCGGTAGTCCTTCAGATGAAAGCGCACGCGGTTCGAAAGCCCGCCCTCGGCGGCGCGGCGGGTCGAAAGCGCATGCTGTTCTTCCGACAGGGTCACGCCCGTCACGTCTACGTTGGCGACGTCGGCCAAATAGAGCGCCAGGCCACCCCAGCCCGAGCCGATATCCAGCACCTTCTGTCCCGGCTTCAGCAGAAGCTTGGCCGCGATATGGCGCTTCTTGTTCTCCTGCGCGCTCTCGATCGTGTCGTTGCCGGTCAGGAAGTAAGCGCAGGAGTATTGCCGGTCCTTGTCGAGGAACAGATCGTAAAGCCTTCCCGATAGGTCGTAATGATGCGCGACGTTTTCCTTCGCGCGGCCGATCGGATTGTGCTGCCACAGATGGCGCAGCATCGTGCGCAGACGGCTGGCCGCGCGGTGGAAGCCCTGTTGCCGATAGTTCGCCAGATTGTGGCCGAATAGAATCAGAAGATCCCGCAGCGTGCCTTCCTCGAAGGTCAGCGTGCCCTCCATGTAGGCTTCGCCCAGATGGAGTTCGGGATTAAAGAATAATTTGTAGTGAAGCTCGCGGTCGTGGAGCTTGATGGCGATAGGGTGACCGCTACCGTCACCGAACCGGTGCGTGACGCCGTTGGCGTCGACGACCGTCAGGGTGCCGGTGCGAACCACATGATGCAACAGACGCGCAAATAGCATCTGCTCCCCCATGTTTTCCGGGTCTCCCGACCCCACCGCCGCTAGGAGACCCGCCGGAAATTCGAGGAGAGGTTACTCCTCCTCGTTGTCCTTCGCCTTGGCTTTCTTGCGCTTCGCCTTGGGCTTCGCTTCGGCCGTAACTTCTTCAGCATTCTCGGCTTCCGCAGACGCCTCAGGCGGCGTCTCCACCAATTCCTCGATCGCGACCTCGGGCTCTTCCTCGTCCGTCGCGGTAATGGTTTCGCCGCGTGTCTGGCGCTCGCCCTCTTCGGCGTTGCGCGCCACGTTGACCGTGACGGACTCGATCACTTCCGGGTGCAGCGCGACGCGGACGGGGTAAAGGCCCAGCGTCTTGATCGGACGGTCGGGCAGCACCTGGGTGCGATTCACGGCATGGCCGGCATTGGTGATGGCTTCCGCGATGTCGCGGGCACTGACCGAGCCGTAAAGCTGCGCGGTCTCGCCGGCCTGGCGAACGAGCAGGACCGAGAGGCCCTTGACCTTCGCGGCCTGGGCACCGGCCGCATCGCGGCGCTGGTTGTTGCTGGCTTCGAGTTCGACGCGCTTTTTGTCGAAGAACGCCTTGTTCTCGTCGGTCGCGCGCAACGCCTTCTTCTTCGGCAGAAGGAAATTCCGCGCGAAGCCGGGCTTGACGTTGACCACGTCGCCCATGTTGCCCAGGCGCTCGATGCGCTCCAGTAGAATGACTTGCATTGGGTCGTCCTCTCTAAACGGGCTCGGCTCTGGCCCAGCGCCGTCGGAACTGCGTCCACGTCTCCGCGAACCCTATCGCGGTGACCGGCAACATGGCAAGAAAGCCGAGCAAGATCAATATCATGTAGAACGCGGCCAAGATCAGGGCGCGACCGGAGAAACGGCGGGCGAAGCTGTGTACGACCGCTAGACCGACGAAGAAGAAAGGAATGGCCAGCACCGGAGTCAAGTTCTGGCCCAGGAATTCAAGTCCATCCAGGCCGGTAACCCAAGCCAGCAGCGTGGCGGCCAGGGCGTACATCACCCAGCCCGGCGGCTCGATGGTGGAAAGCCGCGGCGTAGGGCGCTTGGCATGACCGCCGCGGGTCAAGGCGCCTTGGGCGACGATGGCGTTCAGCGACAGGACGACCAGCCACACCGAGGCCAGGATGGCGGGCAGGAAATTGGCCAGCACGTCGACCCACATTTCCAGCCGCGCGGCCACGGCGGCTGTGTCGGGGTCTCCTTGGAACTGCGCCAGCCCCTCCTGAAAGCGGGCGCGGATCGCGTCAGGCAGATCGCCGCCGCCGCCCCATTGGACCAACACCACCAACGCAAGCGCCGTGGCGGCCAGGCCGGTCAGCCAACCCAGCAGCAATCCGGGCGGATACCATTCGGCCGTGCCGTCCGGACTGGTGCGTGACAACAGCGCTTGGCGCACGGTGAAGAGAACAGGCAGGGCGATCGCGACGCCGAAGATCAAGGCCAGGGATAGGCCGCCGATGGCGCCTGTCACCACCGCGGCGCCGGCGGCCGCGATGGCGGCGGCGACCAAGCCTTGGGAAAAGCCGACCAGGAACAGCGGCAGCGGCACCATGTAGACGAACAGCATGGCGGCCGGAGTGCCGGTCAGCAGCGCGACGAACAGCAACGCGCTCGCAACGCCACCCACGAGCGCGATCACCGTCGTCTTCGACATGGTTTCGAATCCAACTCCACGTCTCGCCGCCCGATGGCGGCGCGGCGGCCGGGGCCCCGAAAATGGGACCTTGCCGGCGCCGTGACCTCGCGACCGCCGAAGCGGCGCGGGTTTAATGGATCATGTAGGGCAGCAGGCCGAGATAACGGGCGCGCTTGATCGCCTTGGTCAGCTCGCGCTGCTTCTTGGTCGACACGGCCGTGATGCGGCTCGGGACGATCTTGCCGCGCTCCGAGATGAAGCGGGACAGCATGCGCACGTCCTTGTAGTCGATCTTCGGCGCGTTCGGGCCCGAGAACGGGCAGCTCTTGCGGCGACGAAAGAACGGGCGGCGGCCTGCGGCCGCGCCACCAGCGCCACCACCAGCACCATCACGCTTGGGGGCTGCGTCTCTCATGCCGTCTCTCCTTCGACCGGCGCGGCGGGGGCGGGGGCGTCGCCATCGCGTCCGCGGCCACGGCCGCCTTCATCACGGAAACCGCCGCGTCCACCGCCGGGGCCGCCACGGAAACCACCGCGGCCGGGACCGCCGAAGCCGCGTCCGCCGCCGCCGAAGTCGCTGCGTTCGTCACGGTCGCGGCGCATCATGGCCGATTGACCTTCTTCCAACGCTTCCACGCGCACGGTGATGAAGCGCAAAATGTCTTCGTCGAGGCCCTCGTTACGCTCCAGCTCCTTCACGGCGGCCGGCGGCGCATCCAGGTTCAGCAGCACGTAATGCGCCTTCCGGTTCTTCTTCATCCGGTAGGACAGGCTGCGAAGGCCCCAATATTCCTTCTTCGTGACGGTGCCGCCGCCCTCGGTCACGATGCCCGTGAACTTCTCGACCAGCGCATCGACCTGCGCGGGAGAAATCTCCTGGCGGGCAATGATGATGTTCTCGTAGTACGCCATAAGGTCTCCTCGATTGGCGGCGGCGCAAAAACATTATACGCCACAGCGAGATCTCGTTCGGGACCCGCTCGACGCGCACCGACCTTCCGTGAGCGCCCGCTTTATACAGCAAGCACCCTTTTCCGCAAGGGTTTTCCAGGCAAAAAGGCCCTTAGGTGACGGGCCGGAACCGTCGCCTTGACAGGCCGGGAAGCCAGGGTATCACTGTCCCCGGCTTCTCCAACGGCGATTCTCCATGGCGCGCGCATTCGTGTTTCCCGGCCAAGGCTCCCAGGCGGTCGGAATGGGACGGGACCTGGCCACCGCCTTTCCGGCGGCCCACCAGGTTTTTCAAGAGGTTGACGATGCCCTGGGGCAAAACCTGTCCCGCCTGATGTTCGAGGGGCCGGAAACCGATCTGGTTCTGACCGAGAACGCACAGCCCGCCTTGATGGCGGTCAGCATGGCGGTCGTCCGCGTGGTGGAGAAGGAGGCCGGTCACAAGATCGGCCAGGTGGCGAACTTCGTGGCCGGGCACTCGTTGGGCGAGTATTCGGCCCTGGCGGCGGCGGGTACGTTTTCGCTGGCCGACACGGCGCGACTTCTCAAGACACGCGGCCAGGCCATGCAGAAGGCTGTGCCTGTCGGGCAGGGCGCCATGGTGGCCGTCCTCGGCCTTGGCCTCGATGCTGTGCGCGCGGTGACCGAAGAAGCATCTCAGGGTGAGGCCTGCCAGGCGGCGAACGACAATTCCGACGAGCAGGTGGTCATCAGCGGCGCGGCAGCGGCCGTCGCGCGCGCGGCGGAACTTGCCAAGGCAAAGGGTGCCAAGCGCGCGATCATGCTTCCGGTCAGCGCACCGTTCCATTGCGCGTTGATGGAGCCCGCCGCGCGAGTCATGGAGGAGAAGCTGGGCACGGTGGCGATGGCGCCGCCGTCGGTGCCGGTGATTGCCAACGTGACGGCGTCCGCCGTGACCGACCCCGCCGAGATCCGCCGCCTTTTGGTCGAGCAGGTGACGGCGCTGGTTCGGTGGCGCGAAAGCATCCTCTACATGCGTGCGCACGACGTCGACATGGTGGTCGAGTTGGGCGCGGGCAAGGTCCTGTCTGGACTGGTCAAGCGGATCAGCAAGGACATGAACGCTCTGTCGGTTGGCGCGCCTGGCGACATCGACGCGTTGATCAAACTCTTCTAGGAGATTTCGATGTTCGATCTGAGCGGCAAGTCGGCGCTGGTCACCGGTGCGTCCGGCGGCATCGGCGGCGCGATCGCCCGTGCGCTCCATGCCCAGGGCGCGAAGGTCGCGCTGTCCGGCACGCGGCGCGAGGCGCTGGACGCGCTGAAGGCCGAGCTGGGCGAGCGCGCGATCGTGACGCCCGCCGACCTCGGCGATCCCGCCGCGGCCGAGCCGCTGGTGAAGACGGTCGAGGCCGAGTTGGGCGCGCTCGACATCCTGGTCAACAACGCGGGCCTCACGCGCGACACGCTGGCCATGCGGATGAGCGAGGAGGATTGGCAGACCGTCCTTAACGTCAATCTCACAGCCGCGTTCCGCCTGTCCAAGGCGTGTTTGCGCGGCATGATGAAGCGGCGCTGGGGCCGGATCATCGGCATCACCTCGATCGTGGGCGTGACGGGCAATCCCGGCCAAGCCAATTATGCCGCCGCCAAGGCCGGCATGATCGGCATGACCAAGGCGCTGGCCGCCGAAGTGGCCTCGCGCAGTATCACGGCGAACTGCATCGCGCCTGGCTTCATCGCCACGCCGATGACCGACGCCTTGACGGAAGAGCAGCGGAAGAAGCTTTTGGAACGCATCCCGTCCGCGCGCCTGGGCGCCGTTGCTGATATCGCCGGGGCCGCCGTCTACCTGGCCTCGCAGGAGGCCGCGTACGTCACGGGCCAGACCTTGCATGTGAACGGCGGTATGGCGATGATATGATGGGAAATTGGCCGTACGGCCAGACGCTAGAAAACGCGCTGGGACTATGATACGAAGCCGCGCCTTTTAGCGGCGCAGTGTTTCAGGGGGCGATCGCCGGCGCGCCGGTTCGGCGGATGTAACTTCAGAAAAGTCACTCAAGGGAACTCATAGATGGCAGATAGCAACGACGTCGCCGAACGCGTGAAGAAGATCGTGGTCGAGCACCTGGGCGTGGACGAAGCCAAGGTTACGGGCAGCGCGAAGTTCATCGATGACCTGGGCGCGGACAGCCTCGACACAGTCGAACTGGTCATGGCGTTCGAAGAAGAGTTCGGCTGCGAGATCCCTGACGATGCCGCCGAGAAGATCGTCACGGTGAAGGACGCCATCGACTATATCTCGCAGGCCACGTGAGTTTGCGAGAGTTCGGTTCGGCGGTCCATTCGTTGATCCTTTCCCTCCCGACTGACCGCGCCGGGCTCTGACGCCATGCGCCGGGTCGTCGTCACAGGTCTCGGTCTCGTCACGCCGCTGGGCTGCGGCGTGGAGAAGACTTGGTCGCGCTTGATCGCGGGCGAATCGGGCATCACGTCGATCAAGAACTTCGACGTTTCCGACATCACGTCCAAGATCGCGGGGCAGGTGCCGCAAGGCAGCTCCGCCGACGGGCTGTTCAATGCCGACGACTGGGTCGACGCGCGCGAACGCCGGCGGATGGACCGCTTCATCGTCTACGCCCTGGCTGCCGCGGAGCAGGCCATCGGCGACGCGGGCTGGAAGCCGACTGACGAGGAGGCGCTCGATCGCACGGGCGTCCTGATCGGTTCGGGCATCGGCGGGCTGGAGGAGATCTACAACGGCACGCTGCTGCTCCACGAGAAGGGACCGCGCCGCCTGTCGCCGTTCTTCATTCCGGCAGCGCTGATCAACCTGGCCTCGGGCCACGTCTCGATCCGTTACGGTTACAGGGGCCCGAACCACGCGGTGGTGACGGCTTGCTCGACCGGCGCGCACGCGCTAGGCGACGCCGCGCGCATGATCCAGTGCGACGACGCTGACGTGATGATCGCGGGCGGCGCGGAAGCGGCTGTCTGCCGCATCGGCATGGCGGGCTTCGCGGCCGCGCGCGCATTGTCCACCAACTTCAACGATACGCCCGAACGCGGCTCGCGTCCGTGGGACAAGGACCGCGACGGCTTCGTCATGGGCGAGGGCGCCGGCATCGTGGTGCTCGAGGAATACGAGCACGCCAAGGCGCGCGGCGCGAAAATCTATGCCGAATTGGTCGGCTATGGCCTGTCGGGCGACGCGCACCACATCACCGCGCCGCCGCCGGACGGCAACGGCGGGTTCCGCGCGATGCGTAACGCGCTGAAGCGCGCGGGCCTGAAGACGACCGACATCGACTACGTCAACGCGCACGGTACCTCGACCCCTCTCGGCGACGAGATCGAGCTGGGCGCGGTGAAGCATCTGTTCGGCGAGCACGCCTACAAGTTCTGTGTCTCCTCGACCAAGTCGGCCATCGGCCACCTTCTGGGCGCGGCGGGCAGCGTCGAGGCCGTCTTCTCCATCCTCGCGATGCGCGACGGCGTCGTGCCGCCGACGCTCAACCTCGAGAATCCGTCGGAAGGCTGCGACATCAACCTGGTGGCCAAGGTCGCGCAGAAGAAGACGCTCCACAACGTGATGAGCAACTCCTTCGGCTTCGGCGGCACCAACGTCTCGCTGATCTTCTCCGCCGCATCCTGACGGGATGGAGGGTTCGGCCGCCCCTCCTGGTGACGGCCTCTCTTCGGAATCGCCCGCGCCGCGCCGCCGCCATCCGTGGCGGATTTTTCTTCTCATTGTTTTGGCCGTCCTGCTCCTCTGCGCGACCGGTGCGGGCGTGTGGGGCTATCGCGCCTTCGAACGGCCCGGACCCAGCGCCGAGACCGTTCTGGTCATGATCCCGCCCGGTGCGGGCGTCTCGGGCATCACGCGGCGCCTGGAGCAGGCGGGGGTGATCGATCAGCCATTCGTCTTTGCGATCGGCGCGCGGCTTCTGCATGGCCGCTCGCTGCGCGCGGGTGAGTATGAGATCCCCGCCCAGGCGAGCGCGCACGCGATCGTCGATCTGTTGGCCAGCGGCAAGACCTATGTCCGGCGCCTGACCGTGCCTGAAGGGCTGACGGTGGCCGAGGCGCTGGAGATCGTAGCCGTTGCGGAAGGCCTGACCGGCCTGATTGAAAGGCAGCCCGGCGAGGGCGAGCTGTTGCCGGAAACGTATAATTATTCATACGGCGACAGGCGCGACGCCGTGATGGCTCGTATGGCCGCCGCTATGCAGCGCACGTTGGCTGAACTCTGGGAGCGGCGCGCGCCGAACCTGCCCTTAACCGGCGTCGAGGCCGAGCGCGCGCGGGTGGCGGGCGTGTTCATCAACCGCCTGCGCCAGGGCATGCGACTCGAATCCGATCCCACCGTGGTCTATGCGCTCAGTCGCGGCGGCGAGCCGCTCGGCCGTCCGCTCACCCGCAAGGATCTGGAGACGGACGATCCATATAACACTTACCGCAACACAGGTTTGCCGCCGGGCCCGATCGCCAACCCGGGGCGTGCGGCGCTGGCTGCCGCACTATCGCCCATGGCGACGGACGAGTTGTATTTTGTGGCGGACGGCGCGGGCGGCCACCGCTTCGCCCGCACCTACGCCGAGCATCTGAAGAACGTGGCGCGCTATCGCGCCCTGCGCGACGGCCAACCGGCGTCGGAGTGAGTTAGAGCCGGTTCGCCGAGATCGCGCTGCTCTTGCGCGGCAAACGGCGCATGAGGCTGTCGAGCCATCCGGGTGGCAAGGCGCCGCACAGCCATGCGGCCGCGTACATGGGGAAGGGGAAGGCGATGCGCGCGGCGTTGCGCGCGAGGCCGCGCTGGATGATCTCGGCCGCCTTGTCCGCATCCATCAGGAACGGCATGGGGAAGTCGTTGGCGTCGGTCATGGCGCTGCGCACGTAGCCGGGACAGATCACCGACACGCCGATGCCGTGCACGCCGAGGTCGGGCCGCAACGCCTCGCCATAGACCTTCACCGCCGCCTTGCTGGCGCAGTAGGCGGGTGCGCCTGCGAAGCCGTGGAAGCCCGCCAGCGAGGCCATGATCGCGATCTGGCCGCGCCGCCCGCCCGGTGCGGGCGTCCGCGCGCGCAAAACTTCGATGGCCGGATGGACCGTGTTGAACAGGCCGTCGACGTTGACGGCGAAGATGCGCCGCACCTGCGCGTCGCTTTCGCCTTCGCCGCCCGTGCCGGCCGAGATGCCCGCGTTCGCGATCACCAGATCGGCGTCGGCATTGGCGACCCAGGAAGCGGTCGCCGCGCGGTCGGTCACGTCGACGAGGGCGGTCGATACCTGTGCGCCCACGGCCCGGCAGCGTCCCGCGACGGCGTCTAGGCGCGCCGCATCGCGGCCGCCCAGCGCCAATCGCGCGCCCTCGCGCGCATAGGCGACCGCCAGCGCCGCGCCGATCCCGCTTGAAGCCCCGCTGAGCAACACGCTCGTCGGCACCCTCATGGACGCTCCTGTTGTTGGCCTTTTCCCCACAGTATATAGTGGCCGGGTCGTCCAATACCGCAATATCCGTGTTCATTGAGGTCGCCGTGGCCGTCTCCAGCATGACAGGATTCGCCCGCCATTCCGGCCACTTAGGCGCGGCGCGCTGGATCTGGGAGCTGAAAAGCGTCAACGGCCGAAGCCTCGAGCTTCGCTTCCGCCTTCCCCCCGGCCTCGACCACCTCGAAACTGCCGCGCGCGCGGCGCTCGCGAAGCATTTGCGGCGCGGCAACGTCACCGTCCAGTTGGCCCTGGAGCGGGCGGAAGCCGGACAGCGTGTCGTCGTCAACGAGCTGGTGCTGGATCAGTTGCTGGCGGTACAGGCGCGCTATGCCCGCCGAGTGGACGCCGCGCCCTTGCGCTTGGATGCGCTGCTCGCGGTGCGCGGCGTCGTCGATGTGGTTGAGACGGCGCCCGATGCGTCCGAGGAAATCGAGCGGCGCGATGCCGCGATCCTGACCTCGCTCGACGAAACCGCGACGGAGTTGACCCAGACGCGTGCGCGAGAAGGTGCCCGTCTGGCCGCCGTGATCGAAACGCTGCTGAGCGAAATCGCTGCGTTGTGCGATGCCGCCGCGCGAACGGCCGCGGCGCGGCCCGAGGCCATCAAGGCGCGGCTGAAGATGCAGTTGGTCGAACTTCTCGACGCATCGCGCGCCTTGCCGGAGGACAGGCTCGTCCAGGAAGTGGCTCTGCTGGCGACCAAGGCGGACATCCGTGAAGAATTGGATCGCCTCGATGCCCACATTTCGGCGGCGCGCGAGTTGATAGCCAAGGACGGCGCGGTGGGACGACCGCTCGATTTCTTGTGCCAGGAATTCAACCGTGAGGCCAACACTCTGTGCTCGAAGTCGGGTGACGTGGAACTGACCGCAATTGGGCTCAAGCTCAAGGCCTCGGTCGAGCAGTTGCGCGAGCAGATCCAGAACATCGAATAGAGATGAACGCACCGAACATCCGCCGCCGCGGCATCATGCTGGTCCTGTCGTCCCCGTCAGGCGCGGGCAAGACCACGCTGTCCCGCCTGCTCTTGGAACGCGACGCCACCCTGACCATGTCCGTCTCGTGCACCACGCGGCCCAAGCGTCCGGGCGAGATACTGGGGGTTGATTACCATTTCGTCGACGCCATCGCGTTCGAAGGCATGATCGGGCAAGGTGACATGCTGGAACACGCCGAGGTGTTCGGAAACCGGTACGGCACGCCGCGCAAGCCGGTCGAAGCGGCCCTGACTTCCGGCCGGGACGTTCTCTTCGACATCGACTGGCAGGGAACTCAGCAGCTTAAGCAAACGTCGCGTGACGACGTGGTCAGCGTGTTCGTCCTGCCGCCGTCGTTCGCCGAGCTTGAGAAGCGGCTACACAGTCGCGCCCAGGATACGCCGGAGGTCGTTGCCGGCCGCATGGCCAAGGCGTCCGACGAGATGAGTCATTGGGCGGAATACGACTACATCATCATCAACCAGGACATCGAGCACAGCGTGGCCTCGGTGCGGGCCATCCTGACCGCCGAGCGGTTGCGCCGCGCCCGCCAAGTGGGTTTACGCGATTTCGTGGTCGGCCTGACGCAGGCTTAAGCCGTCTCGCGCTTTTCGACTGCGCGGGCTAGCGCGCAGAACTCCACGACGCTCAATGTCTCCGCTCGCCGGGTCGGCTCGATGCCGGCCTCCGCCAGCAGCGCTTCCGCGTCGCCGCCCAGACTGCGCAGGCTGGCGCGCAGCATCTTGCGGCGCTGGCCGAAAGCGGCCGCTGTCGTCTTCTCCAGGATATCCTTGCGCGCGGGCGCGAGAGGGGCGGGGCGTGGGGTGAAGCGCACCACGCTGGAATCGATCTTGGGCGGCGGCGTGAAGGCTGCGGCGGGCAGTGAGAACGCCAGCGAGACCTTGCAGAGCCATTGGGTGAGGACGCTCAGCCGCCCGTAATCCTTGCCGCCCGGCGGCGCCGCGAGACGCTGCGCGACTTCGCGCTGGAACATCAGGGTCATGCTTTCGATCGCATCCAGCTCGTCGAGCCAGTTGCGCAACAGCACGGTAGAGATGTTGTACGGCAGGTTCGACACGATCACGCGCGGTGGCGGTCCCAGCGAAGCGGCGCGGATTTCCAGCGCATCGTTTTCCAGGATCTCCAGCCGGTTCGGATAGGCGTCCGCGATCTCGCGCAACGCGTCGATGCAGCGGGAATCGCGTTCGATGACCACCAAGCGCTCGGCGCCCGCGTCGAGCAGGGCGCGGGTCAGGCCGCCGGGGCCGGGACCGACCTCGATCACGGTCTTGCCGGCCAGGGACCCCGCCGTGCGGGCGATGCGCCCGGTAAGGTTAAGGTCGAAGAGGAAATGTTGACCCAGGCCGCGTTTGGCGGCGATGCCGTGGCGCTTCACGACCTCGCGCAGCGGCGGCAGGGCGGAAGTCGTCATCTCGCGGCATGGGCCGCGCGCCGCGCCGCCATGTCCGCGCCCATGCGCAAGGATGCGATCAGGCTGTCCGCGTTGGCCTTGCCCGTGCCGGCGATATCGAAGGCGGTGCCGTGGTCGGGCGAGGTGCGCACGAAGGGAAGACCGAGCGTCACGTTCACGCCGCCGTCGAAGTCGATGGTCTTCAATGGGATCAGCGCTTGGTCGTGATACATGCAGAGCACGGCACTGACGGATGCGCGCGCGCGGGGATGGAACAGGGTGTCGGCCGGTGCGGGGCCCTTCACGCGAATGCCCTTGGCGCGCAGTTCCTCGATCGCGGGCGCGATCACCTCGATCTCCTCGCGCCCCAAATGGCCGCCTTCGCCCGCGTGGGGGTTGAGGCCCGCGACGGCGAGAACGGGATCGGCAATGCCGAAATCGATGCGCAACGCGTGGGCAGTGATCTCTCCGCAGGCCACGATCTCGGTTCGCTTCAGCGCCTTTACGGCGTCGGCCAGCGACAGGTGGACGGTGACGGGAACCACGCGCAGCTCGGGGCAGGCCAGCATCATCACCGGCCGTTCGCCGCCGCCCGCCAGTTCGGCCAGAAATTCTGTGTGGCCGGGATGGCGGAAGCCGGCCTCGTAAAGTACGCCCTTGTGAATCGGGTTGGTGACCACGGCGCCGGCTTCGCCCGCGCGGACCAGTTCGACGGCGCGCCGGATCGACGACAGAACGGCATTCGCGTTTCGCGGATCGGGACTGCCCGGCACCACCGGGACCGTCAGTTTCTCGGGCAGGACGGGAAGCGACCTCGGGAAGGCCGCCGCAGCCTCATCCGCGCGCGCAATCACAGCAATCTCGGTCGCAAGGCCCATGCGTACCGCCGCTTGGGAAATCTGGTCGGGGTCGCCGAGAAAGAAAAATGGCGGGCCCTCGCGCCGCGTCGCATGCCAGGCCTTGATCGTGATTTCGGGACCGATACCGGCTGGCTCACCGGAGGTCACGGCCAAGGGCGGCATGCTGGATTGGCGGGCGGTCATACCCGGATGTCGATGAAGGCCGAGCGGCGGAGGTCGCGCATGTAGCGGCGCGCCTGAATCTCGATCTTTTCTTCCGAGAGCTGGGCTTCGACGTCTTCCGGGTTCAACCCCTCGTCCTTCTCCTTGCTGCACACCATGATGACCAGCACACCGTTTGCGATCGGAACCGGTTCGCTCGGCTTGCCGACTTCGAGGTTCCCGATGATCGCGCGCAGGTTTTCGGACATGTCCTTCATCTTGGCTTTTTCGGGCAGCGGAAACTGGGCGCCGCCCACCTCGCCGCGCAATTTCGCCATGTCGGCGCAGTCCTGGGCGTTTTCCCGGACAAGCTTGGCGATCGACATCATGTTTTCCTTGTCCTCGGCCGTCGGAGTCTGGGGCAGCTTGAGGAAGACGTACTGTAGCCCGACCGTGGTGTCGTCCGTGCCCGGCCCGCCGCGCACCTGTCTGTCGCGCAGCAGAAGGATATGATAGCCGGCAACGGATCGGATGGGGTCCGTGATCTGGCCGGGTTGAAGCCGCGTCAAGGCGCTGTCCAATTCCTCCGGCAGGGTACCCGGCACGACCCAGCCGAGATCGCCGCCGTTGGCCGCGCTGGCGCTTTGCGAGAATTGCCGGGCCATGGCTTCGAACGCGGCGCCGCCCCGGACCTGTTCGGCCAGCCGAATCGCGGCGTTGCGGACCTCGTCTTCCTGGTTGATCGAATCGACCGACAGAAAAATTTCGGACGCCAGGCTCTGCGGTCTGTTACGCGCCGCTTCCAGGCGGGCGATCTCGTCCTGGACTTCTTCGGGGCCGACCTGGACCAGGTTGCGAATCTGCCGTCGCACCACCTTGCCCCATGCCAGAGCCGACCGGGTCTGGCTTTCGATCGTCGTGAAGGGGATGCCGGCGCTTTCGACGGCGTCCTTCAGCTTGCCCGCTGGCATGCCGTTCTGCTTTTCGATGGTGCGGAACGCTTCGGCCAGCTCTTCGTTCGTCACGCCGATATTCAGGCGTTTGGCCTCTTGAAGCTGCAGCTTCTCGTCGATCAGCGAGCGCAGGATCTGTGGCACCAGACGGCGCCGTGTCTCCGCGTTATCGGGCAGCCGCGTCGAGGACATGATGACGCGGGTGCGCGCATTCAGGTCGTAGACGGAGATCACCTCGTCGTTGACCACCGCCGCGATATGTCCCACATCCTGCGCGCGGCTGGCGGTTGAAATCGCGCCCGCGGCTGTCATCAGGGTGGCGAAGGCGAACATCAGGCGAAATGCTTTTGTCGGCAGCAACATGCGGGGTGCCACTCTAGGCAAGCGCTGCCGTCTTGCAAGCGTCTCGGAGCGTGGAGTTAAGAACCTCATTGATTGGATGCTGAGCCTGACGTCTGGAACTCACCAAGCGTTTTGAAAACCACCCTGAACAAGAACATGTTCTTGGGGATAAAGTCGCGGTCGACCGCGTAGCTGCGGGCCGCGCGGGCGTCAAACAGGAAGCACTCATCTTCATAGGTAAGCCCGAAGGCGTAGGACAGAGGCCCCTCATCGATACCGCTGAGGTTGCGTACCATCGAGGCCCGTCCTGAGAAACGCTTCGTCATCTGTGAATTCAGGCCCACCGCGATCTGCTGGCTGGAGCCGGTCTTGCTGAGGAGCGCATTGTCGCGAAAATAGAGGTAGCTGGTGGTCAAGCGAAGCGCCCGAACGCCCATAGTGGCGGCCACCTCGTTCCGTTCCGAAGCCAGCGTGTCATGGTTGAAGCGGAAGCGATACAGCGTGTCGAAATACCGCGACGGTGAGATGCGAAGCCGGCCGACATAGTCGGACAGGTTGTCTTCCAAACCCGAGCCGTCCTGGAAAAGCTGGTCGTCGCGCGTGACGCGGTAACTTTGTCCGAAGAACAGTTCGCTACGGCCGCCCGTGTTTCCGAGAGCCATGGCGCGAAGGCCGTAGATGACGCGCTGGGAGCTTTCGACCTGGTCCAGGCCGCCCAACCGGTTCGTGTTGAAGAGATTGGTGTCGTCGAATTCGAAGTCGGCCGTGTCCTCGCCCGGAATCTTCATCGGGTTGCCGCCGTTGGGCGCGACAATGAATGACGCCACGGGTTCGATGATCTGCCGGAATGTGCCCATTTCGCGGACGAATGGATACTTCCAGTCGAGCCGTGCCTGCGGAAGGGAACGGCCCGTCCATCCGCTGAGCACCGTGCCCGGTTCGGTCGTGGGGGTGACGTTGTTGACGTTATAGACGTCGTTCTGCCAGACGACGGTGGTTGTCCACACGTCGCCGCGCGTCGTGGTGTAGGGACGGCTGTAGCCAACTTGCGAGGAAAGGCGGTGGCTGTCAGCGCCTTCTTGCCGCGTCAACAGCATGAGGTTGCCGTTCCCGAACCAACGCCCACCGATTTTGTCCGCGAAGCTAACGTAATTATAGTCCATCAAAGGGGCGACGATGGGGCTGGTGGACTCGTCGTCCTCCTGGCGCAGGCCGCGGAAGTAGTAGCCTTGCATGGATGCGTAGTTATTACCGCGGAAGCCCTCGACGAACGGTCGCGTTACGATCATCGGTTGAGATGAAATCCGATACATACGCAGATAGGTGTCATCGCTGGTGTAGCCGCCGTTGAAGCCGGCCCGCCAAGTGGGATCGATGTCAAACAGGCCTTTGGCGAACATATGCCCTCGGCTGTATTTATCGACCGTTCCCAAGCCGTTGGGCGTCTCGGTATCGACGTAGGTATAGCTGCCTGACGTTTGCAGGAAGCCGTTGGTAAACCGTTGACGATATTCGCCGCCTATCGCAGGGCGTTCCTTCGTCAAGAACACTGGCTCGACGGTCAGGTCCTTGTCCGGCGCGAGATTGAAGAAATAGGGCGTCTTCAGGATAAGGCCGAGCTGCGAATCGCTGCCGTAGGTCGGGGTTAGGAAGCCGCTCTTGCGCGTGACGGTCGGATCGGGGTGTGACAGATACGGCGTGTAGAGAACGGGCACGCCGCCCATTTCCAGCCATGCATCCTTGTAGACGATCTCCTTCGTCTCGGTGTCGTGTACGATCTCGACGGATTTCACCTGCCACAACGGCGGGGCCGTTTTGTTTTCTTGGCACAGTTCGCAAGGCGAATAGACGCCTTTGCGGATCTCCCGCTTGGTGCCGCCCTGGAGGCGGCCGCCCGCTCCGGCCAGGCGCGACCGGTCGGACAGTAGGAGGGCGATGTCTCGAATGATGCCGTTCTTCAGATCGTCGGTGATCTCGACGTAATTCGCGAAGATGACGTCGCCGTTTTCGCTCAATAGGCTGACATTGCCCGATGCCGTGACGATGTTCGTCTTTTGGTTGTAAGTGACCGTGTCGGCCTGGAGGACGCGATCGCCCTGCGCAAACTCGACCTTGCCGCTCGCGACGACGATGCCGAGTTCCTCGTTATAAGTGACCTCGTCCGCGGTGAAGACGATAGGGCCGCCCTCGGCAGGATTCTGGGCCCCTGCGCCGTTCACTCCTGCCGAAAGGCACAAAAACAAAAATGCGCGTGCCAGCAGCCGGCGCACCGCGCATCAGCCTTCTTCGCTGAAGAGCAGCATGGACGTACCGACCAGGAGGCTGGCTCCCGCGGGACTCCATGCCGCCAGCATCATCGGCACGCTGGCTGACGCACCGAGTGCGAACACGACGTCGGAGAGGAAATACAGTGAGAAGCCGGTCGCCAAGCCGCCGCCGATCATCATCACGGGCACCCCGCGCCGCAAATTCATACGCAGGGTGAACACCGCGGAGAAGATGACCATGGCGCAGAGAAGCGCGGGATCGGCCAGCTTGGCGTACCAATAGATGCGATGCCGCAAGCCCGAGAAGCCGGCGTTCTCCAGGAGGCGGATGAAGCGCGGCATCTCCCAAAACGAGATCGATGCCGGCGTGGCGAAGCTTTCCTGAATCTTGGCGACCGTCAGATCGGTGCGGACAAGGTACTCATTTTCATGACGCGCGGGCCGATCCGGCCCCGTGATCCAAGCGTCGTGCAAATGCCAGTAGCCGTTTTCCAACCGTGCCTTCGCCGCGTCGATACGTCCGACAAATCTGTTCTGCGTGTCGTAGAGGAAGATGATGAAATCTTGCATCTCCATGTCGCGCGGCGCCACGTTTCGTGCATGGACGACGGACTGACCGTAAGCGTCGGCCTGCCGCAGCCAGACGCCGGCAGGTGAGACGGCTAGCAGGCTAGAGCGGCCTTTGAGGTATTTGTTTTCGAGCTGCTCGAATTTCGACAGCGTCACGGCGGCGATCGGATTGAAGGCCGTGACTTTGAAAACGCCGATCGCGAAGGCAATGGCGATGACGGGCAGCAGGAACTGCCATACGGACACGCCGGCCGAGCGCATGACGATAACCTCGCGGCTGCGGGCCAGGCGCGAGAAGGCGATCATGCCGCCGAACAGCACTGCGAAGGGCATCAAGTGCTCGGAGATGTTCGGGAGCTTCAGCAACGACATGCTGAGCACGACGCGAAACGTCGCGTCGGCTTTAGACGAGGAGCGCCGCAACATCTCGACCAGGTCAATCACGAAGGCCAGGGTCGCCAGCAACGCGAAGACGGACAGGCACGAAATGATGAAGTGCCGACCGACATAGCGCGAAAGGGTGGTGGAGACTCGCAAAGCCGCCCCCCCTCAGGCCGAAGCCAAAACGGTGCCGCGCGGACGCCATCTTTGGTGGCGCAGTAGCAAATAAAACGCGCCAGCCGCGAAGAAGAATGGGCTCAGATACATGATGATGATCATGAAGGGCAGTTTCGCGCTCACATTCGAAAATCCGATCTGCGCGGTCTGAGCGACGGCCACGATGGCGACGGCAGCCGCGATGCGGCGCGCTTGGCCCCGCCGGTCAAATTGGCCCGACAGCATCGCTGTGGCCGCGATCAATGCGTAGACGATCGGATACAGAGGCGCGACCAAGCGCTGATGGCCTTCCGAGCGAAGGCTTTTCTCGTAGTGTCGGTCGTTTGGGTCGCTGAGGTCTGGATAAAACAACTCGTTCAGAAACCGCTCCGGCGGTTCGCGCCAGCGGTCCTCGGACGCGCGCGTGAATTGGCTCAGATCGACGGTGTAGCGGTCGAAATAGAGCAGGGACAGCCGTCCGCTTTGGCGCTCGACCTCTTGCCGGTTGCCTTCCACCAGCAACACGCGCGGCCCGTCCTCGGTGGCCAGGATGGCGCCGCGCTCCGCCATCATCGTGACCGGCTTGTCGGGAACCCGGCTGTCATGGACCAGGATGCCAAGCCATTCGCCTGAACTGTCCCGTGCCCGGATATAGACCGTAAAGCCGTCGGAAACGGTGTTGAACATACCTTCCCGCAGGAAGACGGCCGAATAGTCGTTGCGGATCGACGATTCCAGGTCTTTGAATTGCCGGAACGAAGCTGGGAGGAAATAGAGAGACAGGCTGAAGCAGATCACGCTGACCGCCGCGCCCATGAGCAGGGCAGGCTCCGCGAGCCGGAACTGGTTCAGCCCGGCCGCGCGCAGGACCACCAGTTCGCTGTCCATGGTCAGCTTGTTGTAGACGTAGAGAATCGCGCAGGCCAGGGCGACTGGCAGAATGATGACCAAGAAGCTGGGCAGCAAAAGCGAAGTCAAATAGAGGAACGCGCCCAGCGACAGGCCGCGATTGATGATCAGCTCGACGAAGCGCAGAGACTGCGTCAGCCAGATGGTGCAAGCCAGCACGATGGTGATGAACACCGTCGCTTCGAAGAGCTGGCGCAAGATATAGTGGCAGATCGCCGTCATGGGGTCACCGCTGGTCCCGTCCGCAAGGGGCCGGATGGCCAAATTCCAACCACGTCAAAGGTTTATCGGTATTTCCTCCGATAGACAACAGACGAAACCGGGGGGCTAAGGGCCGGTCCCCAGCCAGCGCGCGAGCCGCTGGGGCAGGGGCGCGCGGTATAGAAGCGCGTGAAGGGCCCAGCCGATCAGCAACATGAGGAACCCGGCGAACAGGCAGTCGCTGACGAAGTGCCCGCCCTGGGCGACGCGGACGGCGGAAACGGCCACGCCGAAGGCCGCGCCAAAGGCGAACCACGACCGCCGCCGATGGACGGGGCCTGGCAGGAAACCCAAGGCCATGAAGGAAAAGGCATAGGCCGCTTCGCCGCCTACGAACGAGCAATTCCGGCCGCATTGGTCGGTGGGCAGGATGGGCGGATCGTAGCGTTTGGCGCCGCCGAACTCGGCCACCTGGGAAGGGCGGGCCCGGCCCCAATTGTCCTTCAGGACCGTATTGACCAGAAGACCCGGCCCGAGCGCTTGCACCAGCAGGAAGAACACCAGCGCTGCACGTCCCACGCCCAATAGGCGCGGCCGGCCGAGAAGGGCGCTGGCCAGAAGCAGGCCGCTGGCCCCGATCACCACGATCCAGGCCGACAGCCGCCAAAGATAGCGCACGGTCTGCACCGTCCGGTCGGCTTCCGCCGGAAAACCGCGCCCCGGCAAATAAAACAGCCGCGAAAGGAACAGATCGAAGCCGGGAAAGACGATGAAAACAGCAGCCGAGGCGACGGCAGCCAAGCATATCCATAGGCTCAGTCGGCCGGCTCGGTCCACACCCTGCTCCCCGAAAGTATCTGCATTTTTAATCCTTTACCCCATCGCCGCACCGGCCGGCATGGGCTTCCCGCTTGAAACTAAGAAATCATACACCCATGATGCGCGCCGGTGCGGTAAGGGTCGGGGGCGATGGCTCGCAAACTATTGGTCTTATTGGTAGGCGCGGCCTTCGTCGCGATTATTCCGGCGCGCGCCCCGCGCGCGTCCGACCCATCCGCGATCGCGATTGGAGCGGTTGCCGCACCGATGCTCCTGTGGGCGCTGTTCGAACCCGATCCGCAGCTACGAGGTCCCGATCTGCTGACCGTCAAGGGTGGCATGTTCGATGTGGTCGATGGCGAGAAAACGGCGGCTGACTTCGGCTTGGAATACCGCTCGAACCTTTGGCTTTGGAAGTTCAAGCCTTTCATCGGTATCGACGGAACGTCCGACGGCAGTATCTACACCTATCTCGGCTTGCGTCTGGATGCGTATTTCACCAAGCGCATCCTGTTGTCGGTTAACACCGCTCCGACGTTGTACGTACCGGGCAACAACGGCAAGGATTTGGGTTCCAATGGCGTTCTACGCTCGAGCGTCGAGTTGGCCTACATCTTCGATGGCGGCTACCAGATGGGTGCCTATTTCACCCATATGTCTCACGGCAAGGTCATGAGCAGCTACAATCCGGGCACCGAGGTGGCCGGCGCGACCTTCTCCGTGCCGATCGACAAAATCTTCAAGAAATAGTCTGGCGATGACGGCGGCGTATTCGGCCGAGTTCTATCGGGATTTGGACCAGACCTCGGGTCCGCCGGCTGCGCGCGTTCTTCCGTTCGTGTTGTCCCTCTTGCCCTTGCGCAGCGCGGTCGACGTGGGTTGTGGCGACGGAAGCTGGCTGGCAGCGCTTTCGGTCTTGGGGGTCGACGACATCATGGGCGTCGAGGGGCCTTGGATCTCGTCCCAGCAACTCAAGATTCCGACCGACAAGGTACGGCGCATGCGGCTCGATCAAGCCATCCGCGTCGATCGCCGCTTCGATCTCGCTCTCTCTCTCGAAGTCGCCGAGCACTTGCCGCCCGCCCGCGCGGAGTCCTTCGTTTCCGATCTCGTTTCGTTGGCGCCATGCGTGCTTCTGTCAGCGGCCATTCCCGGCCAGGGCGGGCACAACCATTTGAATGAACAATGGCCGGAATACTGGGCGACCTTGTTCGCGCGGCATGGCTACGCCACGGTGGATTGCCTGCGTTTTCACTTTTGGTCCGATCGTGGCGTGGCATGGTGGTATCGACAGAACCTCATGCTGTTTTGCGACGAGGCCACGTGCGCGGCGCGACCCGCGCTCGCGGCCGCGGCTGCGCCCTCGCCGAGCGCCGTGAAGGCGCTGGTCCATCCCGAATGTTTCGTACAGCAACGTCGCCATGCAGAACCTAGCTTCGGGCGCTGGCTCAAGATGGGCCGCGCCGCATGGTCGCGTAGCCGGGCGAAGAAACTCGCGCGTTCCTGAAACACCGATTCCACGGCTTGAGCGGCCCGGCTGTCCTTTGCCGTGTGATCGGCTAAAGTCGCGGCAGGCTTGGCCCGGACGCCTAAAGGAGCCCATCCATGGACATCACGTTTTCCGAACTGACCTTGCCCACCTCGGGCACGCTTGTGGTCGCGATCAAGGCGGGCGGCAAGTTGGGCGGGCCCGCGACGCTGTTGGACAAGAAGATGGGCGGCGCGATCAAGCGCGCCATCGCGACATCCGAGTTCAAGGGCAAGAAAGGGACGGTCAAGGAGATCCTGCTGCCGCCCAAGACGCGCCTCGACCGCGTCCTGCTGCTGGGCATCGGCGACCCGGAGAAACTGGATGCGTTGGCAATCGAATCGCTGGGCGGAACGATCTATGCGCACACGGCCAGATTGTCCGGTCCCGTCTACCTGACCGTCGGCCCCGTGGCCGAGTCCAAGCTGGATAGTCCGACTCGCGCCGCGCACTTGGCGCTCGGCGTCAAGCTGCGCACTTACCGCTTCGACAAATACCGGACCAAGGAAAAGAAGGAAGACAAGCCGCGCCTGAAGCGCATCACCATCCTGGTCGATGGCGCCGCGGCCGCGCGTAAGGCCTTCGCGCCGATGCTGAAGGTCGCCGAAGGCGTCTTCATGACGCGTGATGTGGTCTCCGAGCCGCCCAACGTGCTCTATCCCGAGACCTTCGCCGCGCAGGCCAAGACGCTGAAGGACGAAGGCGTTGAGGTCGAGGTACTGGACGAGAAGCAGATGGCGAAGCTGGGCATGGGTGCCTTGCTGGGTGTGGCCCAGGGCAGTGCCTTCAAGCCGCGCCTCGTGGTCATGCGCTGGAATGGCGCGGCGAAGGATGCGAAGCCCGTGGCCTTCATCGGCAAGGGCGTCACGTTCGACACGGGCGGCATTTCGATCAAGCCCGCGAACGGCATGTGGGACATGAAGTGGGACATGGGCGGCGCGGGCGTCGTGCTCGGGTTGATGCGCGCCCTGGCCGGCCGCAAGGCCAAGGTGAATGCCGTCGGCGTCTGCGCCATGGTCGAGAATATGCCGGACGGCAACGCTCAGCGTCCGGGCGATATCGTGCATTCGATGTCGGGGCAGACCATCGAGGTGCTGAACACCGACGCCGAGGGCCGTCTGATCCTGGCCGACGCGCTGTGGTACACGCAGGAACGTTTCAAGCCGCAATTCATGGTCAACCTGGCCACGCTCACCGGCGCGATCATCGTCTCGCTGGGCAGCCTTCACGCCGGCCTGTTCAGCAACAACGACGAGCTGTCGCAGCGCCTGACCGATGCGGGCAAGAAAGTGGACGAGTTGCTCTGGCGTCTGCCGCTGGCCGATGGTTACGACCGGATGATCGATTCCGACGCGGCCGACATGAAAAACATCGGCGATGGCGGCGCGGGCAGCATCACGGCGGCCCAGTTCCTCCAGCGATTCGTCAACAAGGTGCCCTGGGCGCACCTCGACATCGCGGGCACCACCTGGTCGAAGAAGGACGCGCCAACCGTGCCTAAGGGCGCCACGGCGTTTGGCTTGCGTCTGCTCGACCGCATGGTGGCCGACCACTACGAAACGTGACCGACATCCGCTTCTACCACCTGCAGCGGCGCTCGCTTGAGCAGACGCTGCCGCAGCTCCTTGAGAAGATTCTGGAGCGCGGCTCGCGCGCGGTGGTGATGGTGGGTTCGGACGAACGGGTCGAAGCGCTGGCCACCCATCTGTGGACTTACGACCAGCGCGCCTTCCTACCCCACGGCACTGCGCGCGACGGCAATGCGGCCGAACAGCCGGTGTGGTTGACCGCGTCCGAGGAGAATCCCAACGGCGCCGACGTACTGGTGCTGACCGACGGCGCGGCCGCGCTCGATATCGGCGGGTTCAAGATCTGCTGCGAACTATTCGACGGCAACGATGCCGATCGAGTGTCCGCCGCGCGTGCGCGCTGGAAGGAATACGCCGCTGCCGGTCATGCCGTAACCTATTGGCAGCAGACCGATCGTGGTGGCTGGGAGAAAAAGGCGTAGCGCCAGCCTACGGGGATTTCTGCGGAATGAGCGGCGGCAGGGTCAGGCCTGGTTCCTTGCCGCCCTGACCGGTCGGCCCGCCCTGGTCAGCGGGCGGTGCTGTGAAGCGCGAGCCGCCCCCTCCCGGCTTCAGGACGCGATCGGGTGGGCTCCACGGAATCTGGCGCCAGGCGTTGGCGCGCTTCTGTCCCTCGGCCAAATTGTCATCGCCCAAGGTCTCCTTGAGTTGGCGCAAGGTTGTTACAGGCATGGGGTTGAAGCCCACCAGGTGGCGGCGGCCGTTCGATTCGTAAATCGATAGCCACATCGCCGCTTCCACCGGATCACGCAGCTTGGCCGGTCCGTTCGTATAGAAATTAGCCAGTTCCGCCTGGGCCTCGGGTTGCCCGCCGCCGGCAGCGCGCCGCAGCCACAAGAGACCGTCCAGCGTCGCGTCGGAGTTGGGATCACCGCCGCCTTGCGTCAGGCGGCACTTACCCAGCCGGTATTGGGCGATCTCAAACCCCTGTCCCTGGTCGGCCAGGTGATAGAGATAGGGCACGGCCTGGTCGCACTTCCCAGCCGCCTGAAGCAGCGTTCCTTCCTCCAGGACCTTCGAGGAATCGGTAAGGGGCGGCGGTTCGCGTTTGGACCCGCCGCCGCATGCTGCAGCGGTCAGGGTCAAGGCGAGGGCGAGGGGGATGTTCGGTCGGAGCATGCGCCTTGCGGTCCCGGAACCGTTCCGGGTCGTTGCCGCCAGAGAGCACCATAACCCACAACGGCGTAACGGGCCGCCCAAATTCGCCGGGCGGCCCGTCCCATACTGTCAGAAGAGCCGGCGTCAGGCGTCCAGGTAAGCGCCGTCCCAGAGATACCAGCCCAGCGGGCCGAGCGGGTGGTTGACGATACCCTTGAGCTTCGGCGACTTGGCGTCGAGCCAATTGGAGAAGACGGGAATGACCGTCGGCCCTTCGTCCGACAGGATGCGCTGGGCGTCGCAATAAAGCTGCTTTCGCTTCGCCACGTCGGTGATCGCGCGCGCGTCCTTAAGGATCTGGTCGAACTTGGGAAAGCGGCTGGCTGGAATGGATCTGACCTGTATCCATCTCGATCCCCCGTCCGGCGTCGCGTCTTCGGCCGCAAGCATAGCCTTTCCGTGTGCCTGGTATCGAGAAAAGACCGGCCCCGTCCGGCATTGTCGCCCTGGGGCCGACCGGCTATAAGGCACGACCGTTTTGAAGAGGATTTTTCATGGCCATCACCCGCACCCTGTCGATCATCAAGCCGGACGCCACGCGCCGGAACCTGACGGGCAAGATCAACGCGAAACTGGAAGCTGCCGGTCTCAAGATTGTGGCGCAGAAGCGCCTGCATCTGAGCCAGGCCCAGGTCGAGGCGTTTTATGCTGTTCACAAGGAGCGGCCGTTCTTCAAGAGCCTGTGCGCCTTTATGACCAGCGGCCCCGTGGTGGCGCAGGTGCTGGAAGGCGAGGGCGCAGTCGAGAAGAACCGTGAGGTGATGGGCGCGACCGACCCCGCCAAGGCGGCGCCGGACACCATCCGCAAGGAATTCGCCGAATCCATCGAGGCCAACTCAGCCCATGGTTCGGATTCGGCCGAGAACGCCAAGAACGAGATCGCGTTCTTCTTCAGCGGGATCGAGATCGTCGGCTGACGGTATTCGCCGGAGCTACGAAAAAGGGCGGTGCCTTACGGCGCCGCCCTTTGCATTCGTGAAGCCGCGTCGCGGTTCAGAGTAGGAAGATGGCCATCAAAACCAGGGTCAGGATGACGAAGGCGCTGAGATACTTCGTCGCCTTGAGGAAGCCGATCCAATTCTGCTCGTAGGGCGAATGCTGATGATTGCCGTGAACTGTCATTCTGTCCTCGTCTTTTCCGCGTTCGGGCGCGGGCTTCTATAGCGAAAGTGACGCCCCAGGGAAAGGCTTGCCGTAGGGGCCGGACGGATTAGTTTCGGGAGGGGGCATCGTCACACGGGGGAT
The DNA here is from genome assembly GCA_026400755.1 of Alphaproteobacteria bacterium. Lineage (GTDB taxonomy): Bacteria > Pseudomonadota > Alphaproteobacteria > CADEGL01 > CADEGL01 > CADEGL01. The sequence continues at coordinate 18,372 of JAPLOM010000048.1, read as the reverse complement.
TCCATGATTCTCGTCACGGGCGCAACCGGATCGGTCGGCCGCGAAGTCGTCAAGCAGCTTCGCGGGGGCGGCCACGCGTTCCGCGCCTTGGTGCGGGGCCAGGAAGGCGCCGCGAAACTGGGCCTGTCCCCCGCCGAGACGGCTCTTGGGGACTTCACCGACGCTGCCTCGCTGGCCAATGCCATGAAGGGCGTGGCCGCTGTCTATCTGTCCTGCCGCGGTGGGCCGGACCAACCGGCGCTGGAAGGGGCGGTGGCCCTGGCCGCTCGCGGGGCGGGCGCGGGCAGGATCGTCAAGCTGTCGGCCATGGCGGCGTCGGACATGTCTTCCACCCATGCCAAGCGGATGAACGGCATGGCCGAGCGGCGGGTGATGGAGGCGGGCGTGCCCTACACCATGCTGCGCCCGACCAACTTCATGCAGAATTTCATCTATTACAACGTGGCCGGGCTGGCCAAGTCGCGCACGCTGCGTCACGCGGTGGGCGATGCGCGCATCGCCTTTATCGACACGCGCGACATCGCCGCCATTGCGGTCTTGGCGTTGACCGAAGGCGGGCACGAAGGCCGCGCCTACGATCTGAGTGGGCCGGAGGCGCTGAGTTATCACGACGTGGCGGCGAAACTGTCCAAGGCCACGGGGCTGGAGTTCCGCTACGAGCCCATCTCGGACGCCGAGCTGGTTCATTCGCTGGTGGCGGCCGGTTCCTCGCCCGCGGCCGCGCGCGGCAGCCTGAGCTTGCAGCAACATTACCGCGAGGTCGGCAGCGGCGCCGTGAACGCCTGGACGGAAGTCATCACCGGTAAGCCCGCGCGCACGCTCGACGCGTTCTTTTCGGAGCACGCCGCGTTGTTCAAGGCATAGCGCCGGCCCGTGCGGGTCGCATAGTCTCGCAGGACGAACAACCCGTCCGCGAGGCCGCCATGCCCAAGCACAGTCTGCCCTTCACGCGTGCCGAGTATCTCGATCGCATCGCGCGCACGCGCCGCGCCATGGCCGAGGCCAAGCTCGACCTGCTGCTGGTCTCCTCGCCGGAAAACATCCTCTGGCTCTCGGGTTATCAGGCCAAGGGTATCTTCGCGTTTCAGATTCTGATCGTGCCGGCGGATGGCGAGGTGCGGCTGGTCACGCGCGCGATCGAGACGGGCAACGTCGTTTGTATGCCCGATGATTCGGTGATCGACGAATTCGTCACTTACGGCGATACGTCGGTACCGACCGAAGCGGGCGCCAAGTTGGTGAAAGAGAAGTATCCGCGCGCGCGGCGCATCGGCGTCGAGAAGATCAATCAATATCTCGGCGTCTCTCGCTTCGAGGCCCTGCGCGATGCCTTGGCCGACGCGGCGCTGGTGGACGCCAGCCACCTGGTCGACACCTGCCGCCTGATCAAGTCGCCTGCCGAGATCGACTGTTTCCGCAAGGCGGCTGCCATTTCGGATGCGGCGGTGTTGGAAACCATCAAGGCCGTGAAAGTCGGCGCGACGGATCGAGAGATCGCGGCGGTCGCGCTGGCCGGCCTGATCCGCCACGGCAGTGAGTACTGCTCGACCTGGCCCAATGTGATGGTCGGCTGGCGCGGTGGGCTGGCCCATGCCGGTTGGGACGGCACGGTGGTGACGGCGGGCGAGCCGGTCGCGATCGAATTCGCGGCCTCGGTCCAGCGCTACCATTCGCCGCTGTTCCGAACCGTCATCCCCGGCGAGCCCGATAAGGAGGTTCGGCGCGCAGCGGAATGCGCCGTGCGTGCTCACGACGCGGGCCTCGCGGTGCTGAAACCGGGTATCACCATCGACGCGCTCGACCGCGCCATCCGCGCGGTGGTGGTCGAGATGGATTGCGCCAAATACGCCCACTCGCGCTTCGGCTACACGATCGGCGTGGCCTTCCCGCCGACCTGGGCGCAATCGATGCCGGTCAACATCGTGCCGGGCGGCCAAACGGTGTTCCAACCCAACATGATGTTCCACGTCATGGTCTACTTGCTGGACCCCGCGCGATTTGGGATCGGCGTCAGCGAAACCATCCTGATCACCGACACAGGCATCGAGCGTCTGACGAAAAGCCCGAAGGCGCCCGTCTACGTCTGATCCGGTTTCGGGTGGAACAACGCGTCGGCCGACGGTGTCGCGCCGTCGACGCGCACGACGTCGCCCTCGATATGCACGCGCTTTTCCGCGATCAGTCGTAAGGCAAGCGGATAGCAACGATGCTCGGCTGTCAGGATACGGGCTTCCAGTGTTTCGGGCGTGTCACCCGGCATCACCGGCACGGCGGCTTGGGCGATGATCGGGCCCGAGTCGAGTTCGGGCCGCACGATATGGACCGTGCAGCCGGAAAGCCGCACGCCCGCTTCCAGCGCTTGGGCCTGCGGGTGCAGTCCCTTGAAGGCGGGCAGGAGCGAGGGGTGGATGTTGACGATGCGATCGGCCCATTGGCCGATGAACCAATCGCTCAACAGCCGCATGAAGCCCGCGAGGCAAAGGAACTCCACGCCGTGCTCGCGCAAGCATGCGTCTACCGCGCGGTCGAAGCTTTCGCGATCCGGATAGCCCTTGTGCGGGATCGCGAAGGCGGGCACGCCCGCGCACTTCGCGCGTTCTAGTCCGCCCGCATCGGCCTTATTGGAAACGACGGCCACGATCCGGGCGGGAAAGCCCGGCACAGAGGTCGCGTCGAGCAGTGCCTGCAGGTTCGACCCGCGTCCGGAAATAAGGACGCCGACCTTCAGCGCGGCCATCGCGCGCCCATGCCCATCATGCGGACTTCGGGCTCCTGGCCGCTTCCCTTCACGATGCGGCCGATGCGCTGCACCCGCTCGCCCGCCTGGGCGAAGGCATCCACCACCCGCGTGGCGTCGGCTTCGGCCACGGCTACGATCATGCCGATGCCGCAGTTGAAGGTGCGCGCCATTTCGGCCGGGGCAATGCCGCCATGCTCGGCCAGCCAGGCGAACACGGGTGGCGCTGTCCATGCGGTGGCGTCGATTTCGGCGTCGGTGCCCTTAGGCAGAACGCGTGGCAGATTCTCGACGATGCCGCCGCCGGTGATATGGGCCAGCGCCTTCACGCCCCCGGTGCGGATCGCGGCCAGGCAGCTCTTCACATAGATGCGCGTCGGCTCCAGCAGCGCATCGCCCAGGGAGCGAGAAGAATCGAACGGCGCGGGCTTGGCCAAATCGAGCTTCAGGTCGGCCACCACGCGGCGCACGAGCGAATAGCCGTTGGAATGGACACCCGAGGAGGACAGGCCGAGCAGCAGGTCGCCTTCGCGCACTTTGCCGCCGTCGATGATCGAAGCGCGCTCGACCGCGCCGACCGCGAAACCCGCCAGATCGTAGTCGCCGCGCGCATACATGCCCGGCATCTCGGCCGTCTCCCCGCCCAGCAAGGCACAGCCCGCGTCGCGGCAGCCGCGCGCGATGCCGCCCACCACGTCCTTGGCCTCGTCGACCGTCAGCTTGCCGGTCGCGTAATAGTCGAGGAAGAACAACGGCTCCGCGCCGCAAACGACAATGTCGTTGACGCACATGGCGACCAGGTCGACGCCGACGCCGTCATGCTTTTTGTGATCGATGGCCAATTTCAGCTTGGTGCCGACGCCGTCGGTCGAGGAGACCAGGATGGGATCGTGAAAACCCGCCGCCTTGAGGTCGAACAAGCCGCCAAAGCCGCCCAGCCCGCCCATGACGCCTTTGCGGTTGGTGGATTTGGCCATCGGCTTGATGGCCTCGACCAGCGCGTCGCCCGCGTCGATATCGACGCCCGCGTCCTTGTAGGTGCGTCCGCTAATGGCTTCCTCGCCTTTGGCTGAACTTGTATAAGATTCCGGCGTTTATCCCGCGCCGCGAAGATACTTTACGGGGAGCCGTTTGCAATGGTCCATCGCCCCGCCCGCAAGCTTTGGGCAGGCCTTATCCTCCTCGTCTTCGCGCCGCTGGCGGTGGGTCTGGAGCCCGCGCACGCGCAGACGGCGGGGCGGGGCGGGGCGTTCGATCCGTTCACGGTCTCGGGCGTGGCCGTCGACAAGACCGCGCAGAGCGCCGCCGCCGCTCGGGCCGATGCCATCACCGAAGGGCAACGTCTGGCGCTCCAGCTCCTCATCAAACGTCTCGCGGCCAGGCCCGCTTCCGACCGGATCGCCGCCACCGTCACCACGGCGCGCGCGGCCGAACTGGTGCGCGACTTCGATATTGCGGAGGAGAAAAGCTCGGGTGTGCGCTACATCGCCAAGCTGAATGTCCGTTTCAAGCCCGATGCGGTGCGCGCCATGCTGCGCGCCGAGGGCGCGCCCTTCGCCGAGGCGGCGTCCCGCCCGCTGGTCGTTGTGCCGGTTTTCGAGGGCGGTGGTGCGCCCACGTTGTGGGACATTCCCAATCCCTGGCGCGAGGCATGGGCCGCGAAACTGCCGCGCGATGGGCTGGTGCCCATGATCCTGCCGGCGGGCGACCCGTCCGACACAGGCACGGTCAAGGCCGAACAGGCGCGCGACGGCGATTCGGTCAAGTTGAAGGCCTTGGCCGCGAAGTACAACGCGGGCGGAACGCTGGTCGCGGTGGCCAAGGTCGATGCGAGCGGCGAATTGCAGGTGACCAGCACGCGCCTGGGGACCACCGGCGCGCCCCAGACGGTGGTCGAGAAGTTCAGGCCGTCTCCGGGCGAAAGCCGCGAGGCGCTTCTCCAGCGCGCGGCGGATTCCGTCGCCACGCAGATCGAGGAGCGGTGGAAGCAGGACAACCTGCTGCGTGTTGGTGGCAGCGAACAGGCGCTGGAGGCCGACGTGCCGTTCGGCTCCTTGCGCGAATGGGTCGAGATCCGCAACCGGCTGGGCCGTGTGGCCCAAATCCGGCGCAGTGATCTGCGCGCCGTGTCGAAGCGCGACGCCCGCGTGGTCCTGCACTACGTTGGCGACGAGGCGCAGCTTTCCCAGGCCCTCGCCCAACTCGATCTTCGCCTCGAGACCCAAGGGGAGGCGCGAATCCTGCGGCTGGCCGCGCCGCTTCCCCTGTCGTCGCCCACGCCGCAATGACCCTGCCCAATATCATCAGCCTGGGGCGGCTTTTGTGCGTGCCACTCATGGTTTGGGTCGTGTTGGACGGCCGCCTCGATCTTGCGTTCTGGATCTTCCTGGGGGCAGGGATATCGGACGGGATCGACGGGTTTCTGGCTAAACGATTCGATTGGCGCACGCCGCTCGGCAGCTTTCTGGACCCGATGGCCGACAAGGCGCTGTTGGTTTCGATCTATATCCTGTTGGGCGCGAAGGGTTTCATCCCGTCCTGGCTGGTGTTTCTGGTGGTGCTGCGCGACGTCCTGATCCTGGGCGGGTCGGCGCTGGTGTTTCGCTTCGGCAGCCAGACCCGGATCGACCCCATGTGGCTTAGCAAGGCCAACACCGTGGCGCAGATCGTCTTCGCGGGCTATGTGCTGGCGTTGAACGGCTTTGGCTTTCATGATCCGGACGTGGAAATGCCTTTGACCTATTTCGTCGCGGTCACCACCTTCGCGTCCGGTTTGGGCTATGTGCTCAAGTGGGGGCGGCGGGCGTCGCGCATGGGGGCGTCCCCATGACGAGGTTCCAACGCTTGCTGGTCGCGTTGGGCGTGGCCGTTGTCATCGGCGCGCTGTTCAGTGCGCTGCGCGAGGTGCTGACGCCGTTCCTGATCGGTGCGGCTGCCGCCTATCTGCTCGACCCGGTGGTCGTGTGGCTCCAGCGTTTCGGCTGGTCGCGTGCTCTTTCCACCACGGTGATCTGCGTCGGCTTCGCGGGCGTGGTGGCTGGCGTCATCTTCGTCATCGCGCCGCTTCTCTATGAACAGATCGTAGCCTTGATCGGCGCCCTGCCCGAGCTGATGAGCCGCGCCATGGCGATCATCCAGAGCAGCCTGCAAAAATTCACCGCGCGCCTGTCGGCCGAGCAGTACGAGAAGGTCCAGGAAACCGTCGGCAGCCATGCCGGCGAGGCCCTGGCCTGGCTGGCGGGCCTGTTCGGCGGAGTGTGGAGCGGCGGCCTGGCCATCATCAACATCGTCTCGCTGGTCTTTATCACGCCGCTGGTGACGTTCTACCTGATGCGGGACTGGCCGAAGGTCGTAGCGTCGATCGACCGTTGCCTGCCGCGCAGTCATGCCGGCACGATCCGCGCGGTGCTGGCCGACATCGACCGCGCGCTGGCCGGTTTCATCCGCGGTCAGGCGTTTGTCTGCCTGTTCCTGGGCGTGGCCTACACCATCGCGCTGACGACCGCGGGCCTGCAGTTCGCCCTTCTTCTCGGCATCCTGATCGGCGTGCTGGCCGTCATCCCCATCGTGGGCACGGCCATCGGCGCCGTGGCTTGCATCAGCCTGGCCATCATCCAGTTCGGCACCTGGGAAGGCGTCCTCACGATCGCAGCCATCTTCGCCACCATCCAGGCCTTCGAGGGCAATACCCTCAAGCCTAAGCTGGTCGGCGACCGGGTCGGCCTGCACCCGCTCTGGATCGTTTTCGCCCTGATGGTGGGCGGGGCGTTGATGGGCTTCATCGGGATCCTGATCGCGGTCCCCGCGGCGGCGGCCATCGGGGTGCTTGCGCGTTTCGGCGTTAGCCGCTATCTGGCTGGTTCCTTTTACCGAGGTGACCGCCCGGCCGGTCCGCAAGGCGGAGAGACTTGATTACGCAACAACTTCCGCTGCAGTTCGAATTCCGTCCCGCGCTCGCGATGGACGATTTCGTCGTGGCGCCCAGCAACAGCGAGGCCGTGGCGTGGCTGGACCGCTGGCGGGATTGGCCGGCGTCCGCGCTGGTCATCCACGGCGAGCCCGGCTGCGGCAAGACGCATCTGGCGCACGTCTTCCGCGCCACCACGGGTGCGGTCTTGTTGACGCCGCCCATGCTCGACGAATCCGATCCGCCGCGCCTGATGGGCGACGCCCGTCATTTCGTTCTCGGCGACGCCGGCCGCGCGGCCGAACAGCTCCCCAGGCAGTTTCTCCATCTCTACAACTATGTCGCCGAGCAAGGCGGCAAGATGCTGCTGACCGCTCGCCGCGCGCCCGCGCGCTGGGATGTGTCGCTGCCCGACCTGCGCTCGCGCCTTTTGGCGCTGCCCTCGGTCGAGGTCAGCCAGCCCGAGGACGCGCTGATCGCGGCCGTGCTGGAGAAGATGTTCGGCGACCGGCAGATTCGCGTCGGGCCGGGCGTGATCGACTTCCTGGTTGCCCGCATCGAGCGGTCCTTCGCCATGGCGCGCAAGATGGTGGCCGTGATCGACGAGGCCGCCATGTCGGCGCGGCGCAACATCACCGTGCCGTTCGTGCGCGACGTGCTGCGCTCCCACGGCATCGACGTCTGACGCCATGGATCTGGGCCTCAAGGGCCGCAAGGCCATCGTCTGCGCCGCCAGCAAGGGCCTAGGGCGCGGTTGCGCCGAGTCTCTTGCGCGCGAGGGCGTGGTCATCACCATCGTGGCACGCACCGAAGGCCCGCTGAACGAAACGGCCGAGGCGATCCGGCGCGCGACGGGCGCGACCGTCACGGCGATCACGGCCGATACCACCACCGACGCTGGCCGCGCCAAGATCCTCGAGGCGTGCCCAGAGCCCGATATCCTGGTCAACAACGCGGGCGGCCCGCCGCCGGGCGATTTCCGCGACTGGGGCCGCGAACAGTGGATGGCCGCGGCCGACGCCAACATGATCGCGCCCATCCTGTTCATCCGCGCCGTGGTCGACGGCATGATCGCGCGGCGCTTTGGCCGCATCGTCAACATCACCTCGACCTCGGTGAAGGCGCCGATCCCGATTCTGGGCCTGTCCAACGGCGCGCGCGCGGGCCTCACGGGCTTCATCGCCGGCATCGCGCGCGAGACCGTGCAGCACAACGTGACTATCAACAATCTTCTGCCAGGGCCGTTCGACACCGACCGGTTGCGGGGTCTTTTCGAGGCCACGGCCAAGAAAACCGGCAAGCCGGTGGACGTGGTGCGTCAGGAACGGATGGACGCCAATCCGGCCAAGCGTTTCGGCACGGCGGCCGAATTCGGCGACGCCTGCGCCTATCTGTGCAGCGCCCAGGCCGGTTTCATCACCGGGCAGAACATGGTGCTCGACGGCGGCGCGTACCCGGGCACGTTCTAGGCTAGATCAGCGCCGGGCCGCTTTCGGCCGCACGGGCGTATCCGCCACCCGCTCAACCACTTCTAGCTCCTTGCCAGAGATGGCCAGGGCTAGACGCCCCTCGATCAGGGCCAGCGCGTCCGCGCCGAACACCTCGTGACGCCAGCCGTGAAGTGCGGGCAGGTCGGTCTCGCCGGCCGCCAGCCGCTCGAGGTCCGAGACGTTGGCGATCAGCTTGGTGGCCACGTGCTGCTGTTCGCTTTTGAGCTTGAGCAGGACTTTGAGCAGTTCGACCGCGGGCCCGATGCCGCGCGGCAACTGGGGCCTGTCCGGCAGGGTGGGGCAGTCCTTTTCCGGCAGTGCCAGCGCGCGTGCTACGCCTGCCAGGATTTCGCGTCCGAACGGCCCGTCGGCGATGGCGCGGGACAGGGCGCGCACGCGCGCCAGCTCGTCCGCGGTCTTCGGCCGGCCGGCCGCGATCTCGGTCAACGCCTCGTCGCGCACGATGCGGTTGCTCGGCACGTCGCGCTTTTGCGCCTCGCGTTCGCGCCAGGCTGAAATTTCCTTCAGCACCGCTAGGCTGCGCGGCGACATGCCGCGCGGCTTTAGCCGTTGCCACGCTTCGTCGGGCTCCAGGCGATAGGTGGCGGGGTCCGACAGCGTGGCCAGCTCCTCGGCCAGCCAGGATTCGCGCTTGTTCTTCTGCAACTGGGCCTGCAGCGCCTCGTAGATCTTGCGCATATGGGTGACGTCGGCCAGCGCGTAGGTGAGCTGGCGCTCCGAAAGCGGCCGATGCGACCAGTCGGTGAAGCGCGACGACTTGTCGATGCGCGCGCCGGAGAAATGCGCGACCAGCGTTTCGTAGGACACCTGCTCGCCGAAGCCGGCCACCATGGCGGCGATCTGGGTGTCGAACAGGGGGGCAGGGACCTTGCCGGTCAGATGGAAGAAAATCTCCACGTCCTGGCGCGCGGCGTGGAACACCTTGACCACGTTCGGGTCGGCCATCAGGCGCAGGAAGGGGGCCAGGTCCAGGCCGGGCGCCAAGGGGTCGATCACGGCGGCCTCGTCCGGCCCGGCGACCTGGACCAGGCACAGGCGCGGCCAATAGGTCTTGTCGCGCATGAACTCGGTGTCGACGGTGACGTAGGGGGCCTTGGAAAGGCGGGCGCACAGGGCGTCGAGCGTCGCGGTATCGGCGAGTGGGGTCATGCCACCGGCCTATAGCGCTGCAGCGCGGCGCGCAATGTTTCCGTGCCGACTAGGTGCCGAAACCGCGCCGGCTGGATCAAAAAGCGACTCTTTTTCAAGGACTTATCCACAGGCGATGAGATAAGAAATCTACAAGATTTTGCGTGTAAGTCAAAGACGTACACAAAATATTTGACACATGAGTCAAAGAGGATTCTCATCCTGCATCAATTATCGCCACATTCCGGCCATGCCGGGCGGCTGCCAAGGGGAGGTTTTGCCGGTGCAGAAGGATTCCAGATTCGCGCGCGATACGGTTTTTGCCGGCCTGGTGGTGGCCGCTTTGGGGGGCTGCGTGGCCATTCCGGTGGGCCTCACCGCCGCCTCGGCGGCCTTCGACGGGCTCAGCTATACGGCGACCGGCAAAGCGCCCCATGACCACGCTTTATCTGTGGTCACCGGGGAAGATTGCGCCGTCTGGCGGGTGGTGAAAGAAAAACCGGTCTGCGTCGAGCCTAAGGGGACGGGCGCGCATGCGGTGCTCTATGCCCCCGGCAATGGCGCCCTGGCCTTTGCGCCCCCCGCGATGACACCGGTTGGTGTCTCGCCCGCGCCTGCGCCGGAGAAGGCGCCCGAGGCCGCGATCGCCACCGAAAGCTTGCCTGCTCCAGCACCCGCGCCGCAGGTCGCCGCCATCGCCCCCGCTGCGCCCTTGCCCACCCAGCCGGTGGCGACCGTGCAACCGATTCGCGCGTCCAGCCCGCCCAGGGCGACGGTGCCCGTCAATGCGCGGACGGCCTCCTTGGCGCCTGCTCCGGTCGCCGCGCCCGCCGGTAACGGACGAAAGGTGCTGGTTGTGCTGGGCAGCTTCCAGGATGCGGAGCGCGCTGCCGCGGCATCCAACGCGGCTAAGGGAACGCGTGTGATCACGGCCACGATCGATGGACGGAAGATGTATCGCGTGGTCGCCGGGCCGTTCGAGTCCCAGCAGGCCGAATCGATGCGCCGCAACGTTTCTGAGAAGGCGTGGCTGCTGCCGATCTAAGCTAGGCCAGCCGGTCGGGCGGCGTCCGGCCGGAGAAGAACGCGTCCAGGTTGTCGACGCACTTGTTGCCCATGCCGTCGCGTGTCTCGATCGTCGCGCTGCCCAGATGCGGCAGCAGGAACGTGTTGGCCAGGCCCCGGTAGGCCGGCTCCAGGTCCGGCTCGCGGTCGAACACGTCCAATCCCGCCGACGCCAGCTTACCCGCGCGCAGCGCCGCGATCAGCGCATGGTCGTCCACGATCGCGCCGCGTGCCGAATTGACCACGATGGCGCCATCCCTCATCAGCCCGATCCGGCGGGCGTCGAGAAAGCGCGTCGTCTCCGGCGTGGCGGGACAGTTGATCGACAGGATGTCGATCTGCTTCAGCATAGCTTCGGGGTCGGCGTGGAACATGGCGCCCTTTTCCTGCTCGGCCGGCAGGCGCTTGCGGTTGCTGTAATGGATCTGCATGGCGAAGCCGCGCGCGCGGTCGGCCACGGCCTGGCCGATGCGGCCCATGCCCAGGATGCCCAGGCGCTTGCCCGTGACCTGGGTGCCGAGAAGCTGGGTCGGCGCCCAGCCGTTCCATTCGCCGTTGCGCACCATGCGCTCGCCTTCGCCCGCGCGCCGCGCGGCGCCCAGGATCAGCAGCATAGTCAGGTCGGCGGTTGCGTCGGTCAGCACGTCGGGCGTGTAGGTGACGCAGATGCCGCGCTTCTTGCAGCCCTCGATGTCGATGTGGTTGTAGCCGACGGAGAAGGTGGCGATAGCGCGCACGCTGTCTGGCAGCTTCGCGATCACGGCGGGTCCCACATTGTCGGTGGCCGCCACCAGCAGCGCGTCGGCGCCCTGGGCCGCCGCGGCCAGCTTGTCCGGCGTATAGATCTCGTCGCCCAGGTTCAGCCGCGCGTCATAGTCGCGCGTGAGGCGCGCCTCGACGGACGGCGTCAGCCTGCGCGTGACCAGGACGGTTTTCTTGG
>JAPLOM010000048.1:0-7079 GCA_026400755.1 Alphaproteobacteria bacterium | reverse complement strand
TAAAAGCCGCGCATTCTATCGCCACCCCCGCGTGCGTGCCATAATTCGAGCCCATTTCGCACCCACCTTGTGCCCCCATGAAAATCCTTCCTTCACGCCTCCGCGCGGCATTGGCCGTTTTGTCCCTCGTCATGGCGTCGCTGCTGGCGCTTCCGGTCGCGGCATCGGACCTGGCGCCCTACCGCGCGGCCTATGTGCTCAAATACGACGGCGGCACGTCGGGCAGCGGCATCGTCGAAGCCAGCGGCGCGATGACGGCGGAATGGCGGCAGACCTGCGAAGGCTGGTCGGTGGAACAGCGCATCCGCATGGAACTGGTCAACGGCGACGGCGAAGTGCTGGTGACCGACACGGGCTACACAAGCTGGGAATCGAGCGACGGGCTGACCTTCCGCTTCAACGTGCGCACGCTCCGCAATGAGGAGCTGGTGGAAGAGTTCAGCGGCGACGCCAAGCTCAACAGCCGGGGCGGGGCCGGCACGGCGCGTTTCACGGTCCCGGACAAGCGCACCATGAAATTGCCTGCGGGTACGCTGTTCCCCATGGCGCACAGCGAGGCGCTTTTGCGCGCGGCGGAGGCGGGGAAGACACGTTTGTTCGCCACCGTCTTCGACGGCGCCACCAAGGAAGGTGTGGCCGAGGTCAGCGCCATCATCGGCAAGCGCGGCATCGTGCCGCGGAGCGAAAACGCCGAGACTCTGACCACGCGGCCCTTTTGGCCGGTGCGGCTGGCGTTCTTCGATCTGGGCTCGAAAGAGTCCGTGCCGCATTACGAATTGGGCATGCGCATGTTCGACAACGGCGTGGCGGGCGACCAGATCATGGATTTCGGCGACTTCCGGATGCGCGGGGTGCTGACCGAGATCGAGCCGCTACCGAAGCCAAAGTGCTGAGCCTTTAGGCAGCCGCGAACGTGTCGCCCTTCCAGCGGCGGCTTAGTATCCAGACTCCTGCCATCCCGCCCGCCGAGAACAAGGCCATCACCGCGAAGGCCCCGCCGCCGAGCGCTTCGTAGAGCGGTCCCGACAGCAACAGCGCGAACCCCATCACCACGCCAGTCCCGACGGCGGAGTAGAGACTTTGCGCCGAGGCCGACAGGCCGGGCGGCGACGTGCGCTGGATGAAATACATGGCGCCGAGATGAGCCGCGCCAAAGGTGAGGCCGTGCAGAAGCTGGATCGCGATCAGAATGTCGAGGTCTGCGGTCGCGGCGGTGATCAGCCAGCGCACCACGCCCGCGCCGCCCGCCAGGAGCAGGAGGCGCAACGGTCCCAGCTTTCCCATCACCTTGGCGCCCAGCGCGAACAGGACCACTTCGGCCAACACGCCCTCCGCCCATAGCCAGCCGATCGTTGCGTCGTCCAAGCCGGACGCGCGCCAATGCAGCGTGCCGAAGCCATAGACCACGGCGTGGCTGGCCTGCAGCAGGCCGCAGGAAAACACGAACAGCAGGAACAGCCGGTTGCCCAACAGGCGCCGCACCGGGGTCGCGTGCGCATGTGCGCGCGGCAGGCGTGGCTCGGGCAAGAGGCAGCATGCGGCGAACATGAGTGCCGTTGTACCGACCAAAAGCCACAGAATGGCGTCGGCCGGGCGTCCTTGGAGGAACCAGCCACCGCCTGCCGCGGCCAGGATGAACGAGAACGAGCCCCACAGGCGCATATGTCCGTAGTCGAGGCGCGCGGAGGGCGCCGTGGTCATGGTGACGTTCTCACCCAGCGGCATGACCGCCGCATGGGCCACGCCCGCGACGATACCGACGCACAGATAGCCCCAGAATCCGTCCACCAGGCTGTAGCTCGCGAAGGCCGCCAGGGCGACGGCGGCCAGCACCGCCATGGGTCGGCGCCGCTCGCCCATCCGCTCGGCCACGCCGCCAAGCCATGGCGTCGTCACCACGCGCACCCATGAGACCACGGCTAGCAGGATGCCGATCTGCGCCGCGTCCATGCCGCGCGAGGACAGCCAGACGGGAAAGAAGGGCGTGTTGACGCCCACGGTCCCGAACACCGCGGCGTAAAAGAAGGACAGGCGCAGCGCGAGGCTCAGCCGGCCGGGAACGGGAGCGGATGTCATGCGCGTTGGTACCGCGTCCGCCGCCGCAAGGGGAGGGGCTTACGTTCTTAGGGCGTTGGCCAGGGCGTGGCTTCGAAGCGCGCGAAGGTGGCTTCCAGACGCCATTGCTCGCGCGCTTTCTCGCTGCCGTCGAGAAACGCACGGCACGCCGCCGCCGGCGCACCCGCTGGCGAATCGGCGGCGCAAGGTCCCGCGCGCCGATCGCCCACCCACAGGCTCGGCCCGGCCATGAAGGAATATTCCAGCGCGTTGCGCGCCAGCGCCTTGAGGTCGCGATAACCCAGGCCATAGTCCCGCGCGATGCGCTGGTACTCGTGACTCAGGTCGATGCGTGAAACGCCGGGATCGTCGGTCGAGAGTGCGACGGGCACGCCCATGCGGCGATAGACGGGAAAGGGATGATCCTTGCCCGCAATACGCAGGATTTGCTCGCTGCTGGTCGGGTTGATCTCGACCAAAACCTTCCGCTGCGCCATTTGGGCCATGAGGCCCGTCGAATCGTCTTCCCAGGCGATGCCCGTGCCATGGCCGACGCGTTTGGCGCCGGCCAGCTCGACAGCCTGCCGAATGTGAAAGCGCAGATCTTCGGGCGGCACGAGGCCCAGCACGACTTCGCCGGCATGCAGCGCCACGTTTGTTGCGCGCCCGGTGTCGGTCAAAAACCCGACCATGCGCATCTGCGCGGTGTAGTCGCGCAAGGTGACGGGATCATCCTCCGGCGCGACCAGGTTCAGGCCCACGACGCGCGGGTCCGATTTGATCTGCAGCGTGGCGAACAGGATCTCCGCGAACACCTGCTCGCGGGGGAAGATGCGGATGATTTGCGCCAGGTAGCGCACCGTTACTTTGCATCCGGGATCTGCTTGCGGCGTGCCGCAGCGCAAGATTGCGTTCTTGCGCGCCTCGGCGTCGTCCAGGATTTTGCGCGTCAGCGTGACCAGGCTGTCCATCTCGGGGGTAGACAGGCGGGTGCGCAGGGCGTTCCAGTCGTCGCTCCAGCCTGCCTGGGCACCCAGCGCCCGCGCTTCGTCCATGCCCGGCGACGCCATCACTTCCAGATAGAACGTGTTCTCGGCTGCCAGGCGCGAAACATACTCCGCGATCATGTCGCCGAAGCGCAGCCGGGCGGAGGCGTTGAACTTGCCGAAGGTGGCGAAGAAATGGTCGTGGCCCGAATCGCGTGCATCCGAATGGTTGCGCATGGACAGACTGTCGATCACGGCCCCGCGCAACGCGCGGTCGGTGTCGAGAATCGCGGCCGGCTCGGTTCCCTGCGCCGGATCGCAGGGCGGCGGAACCAGGGCCATGCCCGCGCGTCGGACGCACAGCCCGTCCTCGACCGCCCAGCGGATGTAGTTCTCGGCATAGATCGCGCCGGTCAGGTGGACATGCAGCTCGCCGCCCTTGGGCATGGCGCGGAGGAATGCAGTGCGCAGCGGCGGCGCACCCGCGATGGCGTCGAAATATTGGGCCGTACGGGCCTCGTCGGCATGCGCGCCCGTGGCGCCCGCCAGCGTCAACGCGGCGGCGAAGGCGAAGCGGCGGAGCATGGCGGTCAGGACGCCTTGAGCGCGCGTTCGAACATGGCGGGATCGACGTTACCGCCCGAGCAGACCACAGCCACGGTTTTTCCACGCACGTCGATCTTGCCCGACAGCACGGCGGCCAGCGCCACCGCACCGCCCGGTTCGACGACCAGCTTCAGGTCGAGGAACGCGCGTTTCATGGCCGACAGCACTTCGTCGTCGGTCACCGCGATGGCGCCCTTCAGCAGTTTGCGGTTGATCTCGAAGGTGATCTCGCCGGGCATCGGCGCCATCAGCGCGTCGCAGATGGTGGTGTTCTTGGGGTTGTTGGAGACGCGCTGTCCGAAAGCAAGGGAGCGCGCGGTGTCGTCGAGACCCGCCGGTTCCGCGCCGTAGACGACGGCGTTGGGCAGGCTTTCCGTCACGGCCAATGCGCAGCCCGCGATCAGCCCGCCGCCGCCGCAAGGCGAGACGACGATGTCGGGCGCGGCTCCCATTTCTTTCGCCTGCTCGACCAATTCCAGCCCCGCCGTGCCCTGGCCCGAGATCACATACGGATCGTCATAGGGTTTCACCAGGGTCAGGCCGCGCTCGGATGCGATGCGTTGGCCGATCTCTTCGCGGCTTTCCTTGAAGCGGTCGTACAGCACGACCTCGCCGCCCAGCGCCTTGGTGTTGGCGACCTTGATGGCGGGTGCGTCCGATGGCATGACGATGACCGACGGCGCGCCGACCAGCGTGGCGGCGGCCGCCACGCCCTGGGCATGGTTGCCGGAGGAATAGGCCACGACGCCGCGCTTGCGCTCGGCCTCGTTCAGTCGGCTGATCCGGTTATAGGCGCCACGGAACTTGAACGATCCCGTGCGCTGCAGCACCTCGGGCTTCACGAACAGGCGGCAGCCCAGTGCCGCACCCATGACATGCGCCTCCACCAGCGGTGTGCGCACGGCCATGCCCTTCAGCTGCTTGGCCGCATCCTGGATATCGGCATAGGTCGGGATATGCGTCATGGCGTGTTCCCCCGGCTCATCTCCGGGTATCCCTTAGGCGTGACCGTGTGCGCCGTCAATGCGCGGCGGAAGCCCTGCTTGTGGGTCATGTCTCGTCACGGAAAATGCGGGCCGGGGTCGTTTCCCCGGCCGTGCGTGATTTGCTATAAGCGCCCGAACCGGAGCGGCGTTCGCCGTTCCGCCCGCCCATTCGCCGCGCCCCGGAGGATTTCATGAGCACCATCGAGCATTTCATCAACGGCAAGACCGTGAAGGGGCGCAGTGGCCGTTACGGCGACGTCTTTAATCCGGCAACGGGCGAGGTGGCCAAGAAGGTCAGCCTGGCAACCAAGGAAGAGGTGGGCCAGGCCGTGGCCGCCGCCGAAGCCGCCTTCCCGAAATGGGCCGCGACGCCGCCGCTCGTGCGCGCCCGCGTCATGTTCAAGTTCAAGACCCTGATCGAACAGCACATGGACGAGCTGGCGGCCATCATCACCGCCGAGCATGGCAAGGTTCTCAGCGACGCCAAAGGCTCGGTGATCCGCGGCCTCGAGGTGGTGGAGTTCGTGTGCGGCATCCCGCATCTTCTCAAGGGCGAATTCAGCGAGAACGTGGGCACCAACGTCGACAGCTGGTCGATGCGGCAGCCGCTGGGCGTCTGCGCGGGCATCACACCGTTCAACTTCCCGGCCATGGTGCCGATGTGGATGTTCCCGGTCGCGATCGCCACGGGCAACACCTTCGTCCTGAAGCCGTCCGAGCGCGATCCGAGCTGCAGCGTGCGCCTCGCGGAATTGGCGACGGAAGCCGGTGTGCCGGACGGCGTGTTGAACGTGGTTCACGGCGACAAGGAGTCGGTCGACGCGATCCTGACCGATCCACGCATCCAGGCCGTGAGCTTCGTGGGCTCCACGCCGATCGCCGAGTACGTCTATCACACGGGCGCCGCGCACAATAAACGCGTCCAGGCGCTGGGCGGCGCCAAGAACCACATGGTCATCATGCCCGATGCGGACATGGACCAGGCCACCGACGCGCTGATGGGCGCGGGCTACGGCTCGGCCGGCGAACGCTGCATGGCGATCTCGGTCGCCGTCGCGGTCGGCAAGGCGGGCGATGCCTTGATGGAACGCCTGCCAAGACGCATCTCGACAAGGTGCGCGGCTATGTCGATGTGGGCGTGAAGGAAGGCGCCAAGCTGGTCGTCGACGGGCGCGACTTCAAGATGCAGGGCTATGAGAAGGGCTTCTTCATCGGCGGCTGTCTGTTCGACGACGTGAAGCCGGAGATGCGCATCTACAAAGAAGAAATTTTTGGTCCCGTTCTATCGGTCGTGCGCGTGCCCGATTTCGATCAGGCGCTGAAGCTGGTCAACGACCATGAGTACGGCAATGGCACGGCCATCTTCACGCGCGACGGCGATGCCGCTCGCGCCTACTCCACCCAGTGCAAGGTGGGCATGGTGGGCGTGAACGTGCCGATCCCCGTACCGGTGGCCTTCCACAGCTTCGGCGGCTGGAAGCGTTCGCTGTTCGGCGACATGAACGCTTATGGCCCCGAGGGCGTGCGCTTCTACACCAAGACGAAGACGGTCACTTCGCGCTGGCCCACGGGTATTCGCGCGGGCGCCGAATTCATCATGCCGACGATGAAATGAACGGCCGCATCGGCATCGTCCACGCCACACGCCTGTCGATCGAGCCGCTGGAAGCCGCCTTCGGCCGTCATTGGCCGAAGGCGCCGCGCACGCATCTGCTAGACGATTCCCTTCTGCAGGATCGCCGCGCGGCGGGGAAGCTCACGCCCGCGCTCTATGCCCGCATCGCCGCGTTGGCCAACCACAGCTACGATTCGGGTGCGCGCTTCATCCTGTTTTCGTGCTCCGCGTTCGGGCCGGCCATCGAGGCCGTGCGTTCGCAGATGGACGTGCCGGTGTTGAAGCCCTACGAGGCCATGGTCGAGGCCGCGCTGGACAAGGGGCCGCGCATCGTCGCGCTATCCACCTTCGGACCGACCCTGACCGAGTTGAAGGAAGAGGTCGAAGCTGTGGCCGCCAAGCGCGGTATCAAGGTGCAGTTGCGCACCCATGCGGCCGAAGCGGCGTTGCCGGCGCTGGAAGCGGGCCGTGCTGACGAGCACGACCAGATCGTGGCCGAGGCGGCCGAGCAGTTCGAGGATTGCGACGCCTTGATGCTGGCGCAGTATTCGACCGCGTCCGCCGCGCGCCTCATCCGCGCCGTTCCCGGCCGCACGGTGCTGACCAGCCCCGACACGGCGGTCGAATTGCTGAAGAGGCGCCTGGGATAAAGAAACTCACCCTTCGACGGGCTCAGGGTGAGGATTTTCCTTTCGCCACCTCACCCCGGCCCTCTCCCCCGCAAAGCGGCGGAGAGGGAGAAAAAAGAAACCCTCTCCGCCTAGAAGGGGGAGAGGGTGCGAGCAGAGCGAGCGGGTGAGGTGGTTCCAACAAAATATGCCTCACCCTGAG
>JAPLOM010000041.1 GCA_026400755.1 Alphaproteobacteria bacterium | reverse complement strand
GGGTGAGCTTCCTCAAACTCCCAGATAGCGGTGCTGTATCGCCTTGTCGGCGGCTAAGGCGGCGGAGTCACCGGTCCAGACGATGCGGCCTTTCTCGATGACGTGATGGCGGTCGGCCAGGCGCAGCAGTGCGTCGATGTTCTTGTCGATCACCAGGATCGACTGGCCTTCGGCTTTGAGAAGCGCCAGGCATTCCCAGATTTCACGGCGCACCAGCGGCGCCAATCCTTCGGTCGCCTCGTCCAGGATCAGAAGGCGCGGGTTGGTCATCAGCGCGCGGCCCACGGCCAGCATCTGCTGCTCGCCGCCCGAAAGAAGGCCGCCCAAGGACGTTCGGCGTTGTGCGAGGGGCGGGAACAGTTCGAAGACGCGTTCCGCGGTCCACGGCTTCGGCGCGCTCCGCCGGTCAGCGGCGGTGGCGACCAGGTTTTCGCGCACGCTCAAGTTGGGGAAGATTTGCCGCCCCTCGGGCACCAGGCCGATGCCCGCTTGCGCGATTTCATACGGCGCCAATCCGTGGATCGGCTTGCCTTCGAAGCGGATCGCGCCCGCGCGGATAGGCGTGAGGCTCATGATCGAGCGTACGGTTGTCGTCTTGCCCATGCCGTTGCGGCCGAGGAGCGTGGCGACCTGCCCCGGCGCTACGTCGAGGTTGAGGCCGAACAGAACCTGGCTGTCGCCGTAAGCCGTCTCGACCCCTTCGAGCGAAAGCAGCGCCATCATGCGGCCTCGTCCGCGCCGAGGTAGGCATCACGCACGACCTGGTTGGCGCGGATCTCCGCCGGCGTGCCGGTCGCGATCACGCGCCCGTAGGTCATGACCGTGATGCGATCGGCCAGGGCGAAGACCGCGTCCATGTCGTGTTCGACCAACAGAAGGGCGGCCTCGCTTTTCAGCGCGGACAGAAGCTGGGTCATGCGCTCGGAATCCGCGGCGCCCATCCCGGCCATGGGTTCGTCGAGAAGAAGTACGCGCGGCTTGGTGGCCAGCGCCATGGCCAGTTCCAACTGCCGCTGCTCGCCGTGAGACAGGAGCGCGGCCGGCACGCCGGCGCGGTCGCCAAGGCCGAGGCGATCCAGCATGGCGCGTGCGGGTTCGATCAGCGCGGCGTCGGTGCGCGCCTTGCGCCAGAAGCGGAAGCTGTGCCCGTCATGGGCTTGTACGGCCAACGCCACGTTCTGCCGCGTGGTGAACTCGCGGAATACGCTGGTGATCTGGAAGGAACGGCCGAGGCCCAGCGCTGCGCGTTCGGGCGCGCGCAGATCGGTGACGTCGCGCGCACCCAAATGGATGCGGCCGGAATCGGGCGCGATCTCGCCCGCGAGCTGGGCCAACAGCGTCGTCTTGCCCGCGCCGTTGGGGCCGATCACCGCATGGGTTTCACCCGCGCGTAACTCGATGCCCACGTTGTCGCAGGCCAGGATTCCGCCATAGCGCTTGGTGATGCCTTCGGCGCGCAGGAGGATGTCGCTCATGGCGCGTCCGTCTTGGCGCGCCGCCCGCTTAGCAGGCCAAGCAAACCACCGCGCGCGAACAACACGACCAGGATCAACAGCGGCCCCATGATGATGGCCCAATGCTTGGTCAGGTCGGCCAGGAAATAGCTGAGCAGCAGATAAGTGGCCGCGCCCAGCACGGGCCCGGCCACGCCGCCCATGCCGCCCAGGACGACCATCACCAGGATTTCGCCCGAGCGCGACCAGTGCAGAACGCTGGGGCCCACGAACTCGGCCTGGTTGGCCAGCAACGCGCCCGCCAGCCCGCACATGGCGCCCGAGATCGTGTAAGCGGCCAGCTTGTAGCGGAAGGTGGGGAAGCCGATGGCTTGCATGCGCCGCTCGTTGGCCTTGGCGCCGCGCAGGACCATGCCGAAGCGCGAATCGATCAGCCGTGCGGAGATACCGAGGCAGGCCAGCAGCAGGGCGAAGATCAGGTAGTAGAAGCTGGCGCCGTCGTTGAGGTCGATCAGCCCGGCGAAATCGCTGCGTGTCCAGATCGTCAGCCCGTCGTCGCCGCCGTATTCGGCCAGGCTGGTGAACAGGAAGAACAGCATCTGGGCGAAGGCCAGGGTGATCATGATGAAATACGCGCCGCTGGTGCGCAGCACGACCAGGCCGGTCAGGAGGGCGAACAGGGCGCAGGAGCCGATGGCCAGCGGCCACTGCACGAAGCCGCTGTCGATGCCTTCCTTGGCCAGGATGCCGACCGCGTAGCCGCCGAGGCCCAGGAAGGCCGCATGGCCGAAGCTGACCATGCCGCCATAGCCCATGATCAGGTTCAGGCTGATCGCGGCGATGGCATAGATCATCACACGCCCGAACAGATCGAGATAGAAGGGCGCATCGAAGACGCTGGCCAGCAACGGCACCGCGGCTAGCGCGATCAGGACGGCGATGGTGACGATGCGTTCCATCAGCGGCCCCGCGGCGGGAACAGGCCCTGGGGCCGGAAGAACAGAACGCCGGCCATCAAGAGATAGATCAGCATGGAGGCAATGGTGGGGCCCGCCGTCTGCGCCGCGGTGTGCGACATCACGAGGCCCATCAGGTCGGCCATGAAGGCGCGGCCCATGGTGTCGATCAGGCCGATTAGGAGCGCGGCGATGAATGCTCCGCGGATCGAGCCGATGCCGCCGATGACGATGACGACGAAGGCCAGGATCAGGACGTTCTCACCCATGCCGGACTGAACCGAGACGATCGGCCCGGCCATCACGCCGCCGAGACCGGCCAGCATGGCGCCCAGGCCGAACACGGCGGTGAACAGCAGGCGCACGTTGACGCCGAGAGCCGACAGCATGGTCCGATTGGAGGCGCCCGCGCGGATCAGCATGCCCGTTCGGGTGCGCGTGACCAGGAGATAGAGGCCAAGCGCGACGGCCAGCCCGACGGCGATCACGACCAGGCGATAGAGCGGGTAGGGCGAGCCCGGAATGATCTTGACCTGTCCCTTGAGGAATGGCGGCAGGTCGAGGTAGAGCGCTTCGGCGCCGCCCACCAGATGGAGGGCTTCGTTGAAGAAGAGGATCAGGCCGGACGTGGCCAGCACCTGGTCCAGATGGTCGCGCTCGTACAACGTGCGCAGCACGACGATCTCGATGATGAGGCCGACCAGAAGCGTCGCGGGCAGGGCCAACAGCGCGGCCAGGACGAAGCTGCCGGTCCATTCGAGGAACAAGGCGGCGCAATAAGCGCCCACCATGAAGAGCGAGCCGTGCGCCAGGTTGATCAGGTTCATGATGCCGAAGACGAGCGTGAGCCCGGCCGACATCAGGAACAGCATCACGCCGAGCTGCAGCCCGTTCAGAGTCTGCTCGATGAGAAGAAGCGCGGTCATCCTGCAAATGAAAACGGGGGCGGGTCGTGACCCGCCCCCGTTTCTCCCAGCCTGGCGGCTATTTCATCTTGCATTCCTTGGCGCCATACGAATCGGCATGGGCCAGGAACACAGTACCCTTGATCCGGGTGTCGTAGGTGCCGTCGGCGTCCTTCACCACTTCCTGGATGTAGAAATTCTCGATCGGGTAGTGGTTGTTGTTGAACTTCACCTGTCCGCGCACCGAGGCGAAATCGCTGGCTTTCAGCGCCTTGCGCACGGCGTCCTTGTCCTCGATCTTGTCGTTCACGGCCTTGACCGCGCTGGCGATCAGCATGATCGAGTCGTAGGCCTGCGCGGCATAGAAGGACGGGATGTAGCCGTACTTCTTCTTGAAGTCTGCGACGAAGCGCTTGTTGGCGTCGTTCTGCAGGTCGGCGCCCCAGCTCATGGTCGAGAGCAGACCGAGCGCCGCATCGCCTTGGGCCTTCAGCGTCGTGCTGTCGGTCGTGAAGACGTTGTAGAGCGGGATCGTGTCCTTCAGGCCCGCTTGGGCGTACTGCTTCACGAAGTTGATGCCCGCGCCGCCCGGATAGAAGACGAACACGGCCTCGGGCTTGGGCTCGGTCGCGCGGATCTTGGCGAACTCGGCCGACCAGTCGGCGTGCTGGGGCCAGGGCGTCAGAATCTCGCCCACGATCTCGCCTTTGTAGTAGCGCTTGAAGCCCGCCACCATGTCGCGGCCGGCTGGATAGTTCGGCGAAAGGACGTAGACGCGCTTGATGCCGGCGTCGGTCATGTACTTGCCCATGGCCTCGGGCATCTGGTCGTTCTGCCACGAGGTGGAGAAGAACCAGGGCGAGCATTCCTTGCCGGCCAGCTCGTGCGGGCCCGCGTTGGAGCCGATCAGGAAGGTGTTGGCCTTGAAGATGGGTTGGCGCGCTTGGAGCAGCACGTTCGACCAGATGAAGCCGGAGACGAAGTCCACCTTGTCCTTCTTCACCAGCTCCTCAGAGCGGAGCTTGCCGATTTCGGGGTCGAACTCGTCGTCGGCATAGACGATCTCGACCGGCAGGCCGCCCATCTTCTTGCCCAGATGGTCGAGCGCCAGTTCGACCGCGTCCTGCATCTGCTTGCCGATAGCGGCGGGGCCCTTCGACAGAGTGGTGACGTAGCCGATCTTGACCTTGTCGGCGGCCAGGGCGGGCAGGGCGGCCGACAGCGCGAACGCGGCGGCCAGGGCGATGGTGCGAGCCTTCACGAAAGTCTCCTTGTCGATGCGTGCGCGGATCAGGCCTTGAGGTGCCTGAGATACTGGGCCACGAAATCGAAGTTCACGAACTCCGAATAGGCCTTACAGAGCTTTTGGGTAATTGGGCCCGGCACCTTGCCGTCGCCCACCTTGGCGCCGTTGACGCTCGAGACCGGGCAGATGCACAGGCTGGTCGAGGTCAGGAACGCTTCGTCGGCGGTCAGCATGTCGTATTGGTCGAGGTCGCGCTCTTCGAACGGGATGCCCAACTTGGCCGCCATGTCGATCACGGTCTGCCGGCTGATGCCGGGCAAGACATTCTTGGCGCGTGGCGTCATCAGGCGGCCGTCCTGAACCATGAAGTAGTTGCTGCCCATACCCTCGGTCACGTTGCCGTCGAGATCCAGCAGCACGGCCCAGGCTTCCTTGTCCTGCGAACGGGCCTCGAGGTCGGCCATGATCAGGTTCAGGTAGTTGTGGCTCTTGGCGCGCGGGCTGAACGACTGGGCGGGCGCGCGGCGCACGGAAGGCACCACGATGCGGATACCGTCGCGGAACAATTTGGCGCGCGCCTTCAGCGGCAGCGGGCGGCATTCCACGATGATCGTCGGGCCGGTGTGCGCGGTGAACTCGTCGCCCGGTACGTCGACGCCGCGCGAGATGCGCTGGGTGACCCAGTAATCCTCGTCCTTGCCGATCAGGTGCAGGTTGCGCTCGCAAACCTCCTCGCTGATTTTCGCAAGCTCGGAGGGCGAGATGCCGGGATCGATCTGGACGTAGCGCAGCGAGCGGTAGAGCCGGTCGATATGCTCCTTCACCTTGAACATCTTGTGGGCGAAGGTGCGCGTGGTGTCGAACACGGCGTCGCCGTAGGTGAAACTACGGTCCCGGAACGAGACCAAGGCTTGGCTCTCCGGCACGATCTTGCCGTTGATGTAGGCGACGCGCTCGTTGGAAAGCTGGGCCACGACCATTCCCCCCCGCTATTGGTGGCTGCCGAAAATCGCGCCGATCATAGGGCGGGCGGGTGGCTAGCTCAACACTAGCCGACGTGCCCGACCCCCTGGCCGCCGGCGCCGCGGCGCAGCAGGAAACACAGTGGAATCGCGGCCGCCGAGATGGCCGCGATGGCGTAAAAGCAGTTGTTGTAGCCCACGATGCCGGACTGCCGCGTGATTTCCAGGTTGAGGGTTGCCAGGCCTGAGGGCGAGCTGAAGCTCCAGAGGTTGGGCAGCACGGCGCCCTTGAAGACCTGGTTGAAGCGGGTGACGTACTCCGTCAACGAAGCGTGCATCGACACCGAGGTGCGCAGCGCCAGGTTGACCATGGTGATGATGCCGAGGCTGGCGCCCACGTTGAACATCATGTGGAAGAACGCCAGGGATTCGTCGCGCAGGCGCGGCGTCAGCGTGGCCACGGCCAGGGTGCCCATCGGCACCCACACGAGGCCCGAGCCGAAGCCTTGCAGGATGCCGGTCCACGCCACTTGCCAAGCGCTGACCTCGGTCGTCCAGCCCGCGATCAGATACGCCGACAGGCCGAAGGCACCGAAGCCCACGGCCATCACCAGCCGCGGGTCCATGCGCGCGATCAAAAGGCCGGCCAGGAACATCGAGGTGAAGGCACCGATACCGCGCGGCGTCAGCAGCAAGCCGACCGTCATCACCGGATAGCCGCCGAGGTCCTGGAAGAACAGCGACAGAAGCACGATGGGCGATTGCAGCACGAAGGCGAAGATGATCACGAAAAACAGCCCCAGGCTGTAATTCCAGTTGGCGAAGATGGCCGGCGGGACGAACGGCTTTCGTCCCGTGAGAATGTGCACAACGAAAATGTAGAGCGCGATCGCGGCCAGCACGGCCTCGAAGATGATCTCGGGCGAGGCGAACCAATCCTGCCGCTCGCCGCGGTTGAGCATGAGTTGCAACGCCCCCATGCCGACGCAAAGCGCGATGAAGCCGAACCAATCGAGCCCATGCCCGCTGTTCCGTGGCGTGCGCGGCACGAACAGAAGAATGCCCAGCAGCGGCGGTAGCATGAACGGCACGTTGACGTAGAACGCCCAGGGCCAACTGTACTCCTCGGTCATGTAACCGCCAACGGTCGGGCCCAGCACGGGACCCAGCAGGATGCCCATACCCCAGATCGAGTTGGCCGTGCCTTGCCGCTCTTTCGGGTAGAGGTCGAGCATGACGGCCTGGGAAAGCGGCAGGATGGGCGCGCCGAAGAAGCCCTGCAGCGCGCGCCACGCGACCTCGGATTCAAGCGTGGTCGCCATGCCGCAGAAGATCGAGGCCACGGTGAAGGCCGCGCAGGAGGCGAAGAAGACCTCCTTGCGGCCGAAGCGCGTGCTGGCCCAGCCCGAGCATCCGGTCACGATGGTGCCGCCCACGATGTAGGAGGTGACCACCCAGGAGATCTGGTCGTAGGTCGCGGAGAACGTGCCCTGCATGTGGGGCAGGGCCACGGTCACAACGGTCAGGTCCAGGACGTAGACCGCAGACGGAATCATCACGGACAAGATCACCAGCCACCGCTTCAGCGGCGATGCGTAGAGCGCTTGGTGGAGCGCGTCGCTCACGTCCGCGCGCGGCGCCGTATCAACAGCGCGGTGGGCGCGGACAGAAGGGTGACCAGCATGATCATGGTGAAACAGTCATTGTAGGCGATCATCGACGCTTGCCGCATGATCTCGAGGTCTAGCGCGGCGGCCGTGGGGCTGCGCTCGGGGTTCCATGCGCCCGGCAGGAACCGGTACATCGGGTTGAAGATCGAGACGTGCTCCGACAGGACTGCGTGGTTGTGCTGGGTGCTGGACGTCCAGTAGGTGATGATGCCCGCGATGCCCAAGCTGCCGCCCAGATTGAGAATCAGATAGAAGACCGGGATGGCCTCCTCGCGATAGCGCAGGGACAAGGTCGAGAAGGCGTGCGATGCCACCGGTACGAAAATGAGGGATGAGAAGAATCCCTGCATGATGCCGGTCCACGCCACATCCCACGGGCCGACGTCCAGCGTCCAGCGCGACATGAACCAGGCCGCGGCCGAGACGCCGATGAAGCCGATGACGACAAGATACTTTGGCTGGAAGCGCGAGGTGAGAAAGCCCGCGACCAGGTTACCCGCCAGGACGCCGACCGCGCGCGGCGCGAGCAGCAGGCCGATCATCTCGATCGGATAGCCGCGCAGGTTCTTGAGCATCAGCGGCAGCAGGATGGTCGGCAGGAACACCTGTATGCCGAAGCCGAAGGCGACCAGAAGGCAGCCCGCGTAGTTGCGGTCCATGAACATTTCCGGCCGCAGGATCGGATTCCGCACGGTGAAGGCGTGGACCAGGAAGATGTAGAAGAACAGCGCGGCCAGCGCAGCCTCGACGATGATCTCGGTGGAGGCGAACCAATCCAGCCGCGTGCCGCGGTTGAGCATGAGCTGGAGCGAGACGACTGAAACGACCAGGACCGCGAAACCCACCACGTCGAAGCGGCGGCCGCGATCCGGCTCGCTGTGAGGCACGAACAGGATCGCGCCCACGACGGCCAGGAGGCCGAGCGGGAGGTTGATGTAGAACACCGTCGGCCAGCCGTAGAGTTCTGTCAGATAACCGCCGATGGGCGGCGCGATGATCGGGCCGATCATGTTGCCGATGCCCCAGACGCCGATGGCCTTGCCCTGCTGGTCGGCCGGATAGGCGCTGACCGCGATGGCCTGGGACAGGGGAATGATCGACGCGCCCGCCACGCCCTGCAGGAAGCGCCACATCACCTCGCCTTCCAGCGTGTGGACGTTGCCGCACATCAGCGACGCCAAGGTGAAGACGATGAGGGACAGCGTGAACAGCCGTTTGCGGCCGAAGCGCGCGCTGAGCCAGCCGGTGCAGACGATCATCGTGGTCATGCCCACGATGAAGGCCGTGACCACCCAGGCGATTTGATCGGGCGTCGCCGAGAAGGTGCCCTGCATGTGGGGCAGCGAGATGCTGACGATGGTCAGGTTTAGCGAGTAGATGCTGGCCGCGATCATGGTGACCATCATGATCGCCGAGCGATGACGCGTGATGCCGCCGGCGTGGGCGCTGGACGTCATCCTACCCCGCTCTTGGGCGCCGCGGCCTTTTTGGCCCACGGGTTGCGCATCAGATACGCGAACGGGATCGTCGCGCGAGCGACGAAGGTGACGAGTTGGAAGGAGATCTCGAAGCCGATCAACGACGCCTGGCGGGTGATTTCCTGGTTCAACGCCGCCGCGCGCGCGGCATGTAATTCGCGGACGTGGGGCATGAAGCCACCCCGCAGCAGTTCGTTGAAGGGCGAGATATGCTCCGCCAGAACGGCATGATTGATCTGGGTGCTCTGCACCCAATAGGTGATGAAGCCCGCGATGCCGATGCTGGCGGCGATATTGAAGGTCAAATAGAAAAACGGTACGGCCTGGGAGCGGTGTTTGGGCGGCAGATCGTAGAAGGTCAGCGTGTTGACGGTGACGTAGATCAGCCCGTTGCCCAGACCCTGGAACACGCCGTTGACCGCGATCTCCCAGACGCTCACATCCAGCGTCCAGGTCGAGACGTGCCACGAGGAATACATCGTGCAGACCAGGCCCAGCGCGATCAGGTGACGCGGGTCGATGTAGCGCACCAGGCGCGAGACCGTCAGGTTGCCGACCACGACGCCGAGCGCACGCGGCACGAGCAGAAGGCCGATGATCTGGACCGGATAGTCCATCAGGTTGCGCATGAACAGCGGCAGCATCACGACCGGCAGGAACGAGAACACGCCGAACGAGGTAATGAGGATGATGCCGATGGTGTAGTTCCGGTCCCGGAAAATCTCCGGATTCAGGAACGGCTTCCGGGTCGTCAGGATGTGGATGATGAAGACGTAGATCAGCGCCAGGCCCACGATCAGCTCGAGGATGATCTCGGTCGATTCGAACCAATCCTGCCGCGCGCCGCGATTGACCATGAGTTGGATCAGCCCCAACCCGCCGACCAGGGTGACGACACCGACCACGTCCAGTTCGCGCCGCGCCGGTGGCGTCGACGGCACGAAAAGAGCCGCGCCCAAAAGGGCGATAAGACCAGCGGGAATGTTGATGTCGAAGACGTTGTGCCAGCTATAGGCCTCGGTGATCATCCCGCCGATGGGCGGCGCGATGATCGGCCCCGCCATGTTGCCCAGGCCCCAGATGCCCAGTACGCGGCTGTGCTGCTCGCGTGGGTAGACGTCGAGGATGATCGATTGGGACAGGGGCAGAATTCCCGCGCCGGACACACCTTGGAGAAAGCGCCACAGCACTTCTTCTTCCAGCGTGTGGGCGTTGCCGCACATGACCGAGGCGAAGACGAACGCGACCAGGCAAGCCAGGTAGACTTTCTTGCGCCCGAGCTGGTCGGCGATCCAGCCGATGCAGGCGATCATCATGGTCAGGCCCAGGATGAAGCCCGTGACCACCCAAGAGATCTGATCGGGGGTGGCCGAGAACGTGCCCTGCATGTGTGGCAAGGAAATCGCGACGATGGTCAGGTTCATCGAGTAGATGCTGGCCGCCAGCATGCAGGTGGCCATGATCATCGTGCGCTGGAACGATTCTCCGCGCGCCGCGCCCTTGAGCCTGATGGTCTCGATGCTCATGGCTCAGTGCATTCCCGAAGACGGCGCGCGGTCGCGGATGCGGCGGAACAGGAGGACGAAGGGGATTGCCGTCGCGGCCAGAAAGGCGATGAAGGTGAAGTTGTTGAGATAGCCGATCATGGTGGCCTGTCGTGTCACCTCGGCCTCGATCGTGGCCAAGCCGCCGCGCGTGCCCGTGTCCCACCCGCCCGCCACGCGCGGTTGGCTCAGCAGATCGTTGTAGCGAGAGATATGCTCGACCAGCGTGGCGTGGTTGATGCTCGTGCTACGGGTCAGGACGCTGACCGCCACCGCGATGCCGCAGCTGATCCCCGTGAACAGCAATAGATTGAACACCATGATGCCTTCAGTGCGATGCCGCGCGTCCAAGGTCGCGAACATCATGGCGAAGAGGGGAATGAAGCCGATGCCCGTGCCGGTGCCCTGCAGGAAGCCGGTCCACAAGACGTCGAAGCCCTCGACCTCGTTGTTCCAGCCGGACATCACCCAGGAAGAAAGGGCGATCATCCCGAAGCCGCAGCCCAGAGTGATGCGCGGGTCAATCCGCTTCAGCAGGAAGTTGCCGATCACCATCCCGGCCATGACGCCGAGGCCGCGCGGCGACAGCACGAGACCCAGGGTGATGACGGGAAAACCCCGTAGCTCTTGCAACATCAAGGATGCCAGCACGATATTCCCGTGCAGGACAAAACCCCAGATGAAGGTGAGCGCGAGGCCGATGGAGAAGTTCCGGTCGCGGAACATGGCGGGTTCCAGGAACGGATGGCGCGCCATCGCGCTGTGAACGACGAAGATGTAAAGACACGCGCCAGTGATCGTGGTTGCGACCACAATCTCCATCGATTCGAACCAATCCAGCCGTTCGCCGCGGTTCAGGATGAACTGAAGCATTCCGACCACCGCGACCAGCGTCGCGAACCCGACCCAGTCCATGGGCCGGTTGGCTTGGTGCGGCTCTTCTTTTACCAAAAGCCAGACGCCGAAGGCGGCCAGCGCGCCGAACGGCACGCCGAAATAGAAGGTCCAGGGCCAGGAATGATATTCGACCAAAAGCCCACCGATGGTCGGCCCCATGGCTGGGCCGATCATGGTCGCGATGCCCCAGATGGTATTGGCCGTGCCGTGCCGTTCCTTGGGGAAGGCGTCCAGTGTCATGGCTTGCGAGATCGGCATCAGCGGCGCGCCGAAGCCGCCTTGCAGAAGGCGCCACAGCACGGCTTCTTCGACCGTCGTCGCGCTGGCGCATAGAAGCGAGGCCAGGGTGAAGCCGATCGTGCCGACCAGGAACACGCGCTTGCGGCCGAAGCGGTCGGCCAACCAGCCCGAGCAGGCCAGCACCATCGTCATGCCCAGCACGAACGAGGTAACGACCCAGGATATTTGGTCGTGGGTGGCGGCGAAGGTGCCCTGCATATACGGCAGGGCCACCGTGACGATGGTGATGTTGATCTCGTAGACCGTGCCGGCCAGGATCACCGACACCATGACGGCGATGCCGCGGAGCGAGGCGCGAGGCGCCGGGACCGCAGCCTGCGTCATCGACTTCGAAGCCTGGTGCGGCGAGCGGTCATGGACGCCTTACGCTTCGGTCAGCAGATGCCGCCGTTGACGTGGATGACCTGGTTGGTGATGTAGGACGCGTCCGGGCTGCACAGGAACGCGACCATCGCGGCCACCTCGTCCTGCTTGCCCAAGCGCTTCAGCGGTACGTTGGCGATCAGGGGTGCCCACTGGGCATCGCTGTAGAACTGGATCGTGTCGGCATCCTTCTCGATGATGCCGGGTGCCACGCAGTTGACCGTGACCTTGTGCGGCGCCATCTGCACCGCGAAGGTATGGGTCAACGCTTCCAGTCCCGCTTTGGCCGCGGCCGAGCCCGGATACAGCGGATAGGTCGAGCGGAAGACGTGGGCGTTCAGCGTGCTGATGGTCACCACGCGCCCGCGCGCGCCGGCCTTCTTCAGATGCGGCATGGCGCGGGTGGCCATCTCGAACAGGCCACCGGTGATGACCTTGAAGCAGTAATCCAGGCCCTTGCGGTCGAGGTCGCCCCAAACTCGCAGGTCCGGGAAGCCTGCGTTGGCAACCAGCACGTCGAGCCCGCCATATTCTTTCACCGCCGCGTCGACCAGGCCGCTGGCGGCTTTCGGATCCGACAGGTCGGCAAGCTTCACCACGGCCTGGGCGCCTTTCTTGCGCACCTCGGCGGCCACGCGCTCGCAACCTTTCCGGTTCTTGTAGGCGTGGATCACCATGCCCACGCCGGGCGCCGCCAGGCGGCGCGCGATGGCCGCGCCGATGCCGCTGCCCGAGCCCGTGATCAGGACGGATTTCAACTTCTGCTTGGATTTAGCCACGTTTCCCCCTCCGCGCGACGGCGACCTCCCCAGGCGCTGGATCGGCGCGCGTCGAAAGGTTACACAAGCCGGCAGGGACGCACCACGCCGAGTTTTCCTTTGGGGGAGAAGGGCATGAGCAGCAGTTTTCGGCGCACCATCCAGACGGTCGATTCGCACACCGAGGGCAATTCGACCCGCGTGATCGTGGGCGGCTACCCGATCCCGCCCGGCAAGACGTTGCTCGACAAGCGCGAGTGGCTTTGGAAGCACGATGATGGGCTCAGGCGCATGCTCAACTTCGAGCCGCGCGGCCACGGCATGATGTGCTCGGTCCTTTTGATCCCGCCTTGCGTGCCGGATGCGGACTTCTCCGTCGTCATCATGGAGCAGGACGAGTACGTGCCCATGTGCGGCCATTGCATCATCGGCACGGCCACCACCGTGGTCGCGACCGGAATGGTGGCCGTGACCGAGCCCAAGACGATTGTTCGTCTCGACACGCCGGCCGGCATGGTGGTGTGCGAAGTGGACGTGAAGGACGGCAAGGTCGGTTCGGCCAGCTTCGTGAATGTGGAAAGCTTCGTGCTGCACCATCGTGTGCCGATCGAAGTCGAAGGCGTGGGCAAGATGACGATCGACCTGGCTTATGGCGGCGACTTCTACGCCTTCATCGATGCCGATGCGCTAGGCCTCACGCTCGGGCCCGAGCACGAGGCGCCGCTCGCGGCGATGGCCAACCGGATTATGCCCGCCGTGAACGCGCAGCTGAAGATTCAGCACCCGCAGCGGTCGGATATCAACCGCTGCTATCAGACGCTTTACACCTCGACGAAGACGACGGCGGGCGATGTGAAGCAGACCATCGTGGCGCCGCCCGGTGGCCTCGACCGCAGCCCCTGCGGCACGGGCACCAGCGCGCGCGTGGCCTTGCTCCATTCCGAGGGCAAGCTACCGCTCGGCAAGACGCTCAAGTTCGAGGGGGTGCTGGGGACGTATTTTTCGGGCACGCCCGTCTCGGCGGAAAAGCGCGGCGACATCACCTATGTCCGCCCGCGCGTGGCGGGCCGCGCGTACCTGACCGGCTTTCACCAGTTCATTCTGGACCCGGAGGATCCGCTGCCCCAGGGTTTCCGCCTGGGCGCGCCGCCGCGCGACGTGCCCGCGCCCAGCCGCTAGGCGTTCTTTACGAGAAGGCCTTAAAGGTGATTAGGGTGAATGTGTCCTTCACGCCCGACAGCGCGTGGATGCTTTCGTTCACGAAGTGGCCGATGTCGGTCTTGTCGTCCAGGTAGCATTTCATCAAGAGGTCGTATTGACCCGAGGTCGAATAGACCTCGGAGACCTGCTCGATGGTCTGCACCGCCTGGTCGGCGACCTGATAGGCCTGCCCCAGGTCGCACTTCACCATCACGAAGATCGTCTGCATGACGGGATTATGGCCGGACAGGCGCAAGCCTGTCCACGCGCGCTCAGCTGGTGGGCGGGCGGGGTTTGCGCATCAGGAAAGCGGGGACATGGTCGCCCAGGCCAGGGCTGGATGGACCGTCACTATCGCCCTGGTCACGCCGCCGCCCTTCGTGGCGATGCTCTTGATTTCCCGCGCCGGGCCGCGCCTCGCGGCGCGGTTTGTGATCCTCCCGGCGGGGCTTGCGGTCCTCGCGGCGGGGGCGTTGTTCCTCGCGCTGCGGCTGCGGCGCGGGCTCGTGGCGAACCTCCGCCACGGGTGCTGCCTCGGCGACTGGCTGTGGCGCATCGGCGGGATAGGGGGCCTGGACGGCTTCCTGACGCGGCGCTTCCGCGCGCGGGGCGGGTGCTTCGCCGCGAGAGGATTCGCCACGGCGCGGACGGCGCCCGCGGCCGCCACGGCGGCCGTCGTCCCGGCGCGGGCGTTCACCGTCACCGCCGGTGGGCGGTTTGGACGACAGGCCTTCGATCTCGATGCGCGGGATCTCTCGGCCGATCAAGTGCTTGATAGCGCTCAGCAGCTTCGCGTCGTCGGGCGTTGCCAGCGTGAAGGCGCGGCCGCCTTTACCGGCGCGGCCGGTACGGCCGATGCGGTGGACATAGTCTTCCGCATTGAACGGCACGTCGAAATTGAAGACATGGGACAAGCCCCGGATGTCCAGTCCGCGCGCGGCCACGTCGCTGGCGACCAGCAGCGTGATCTTACCGTCGCGGAAGCCTTGCAGCGTCTCTTCGCGTACTGACTGGGCCAAATCGCCGTGCAGAACGCCGACATTGAAGCCGTGCTTCTTCAAGGAGCGGTACAGGATGTCCGCGTCGCGCTTGCGATTGCAGAAGATGAGCGCGTTCTGCAGCTCCTCACGTTCGACGATCATGCGCAACGCTTCGCGCTTGTCTTCCTCGTTCACCACCACGACCGCGTCCTCGATCGTGTCGGCGGTGAGGAAGCTGGCTTGAATTTCGATTTCCTTGGGGTTGGACAGGAAACGGTCGGACAGGCGGCGGATTTCGTCCGGGATCGTGGCTGAGAACAGGAGCGTCTGTCGGGTGAAGGGCAGGAGGCTGACGATCTTCTCGACGTCCGGCATGAATCCCATATCCATCATCCGATCCGCCTCGTCGATGACGAGGACGCGGATCTGGGACAGAAGAACCTTGCCGCGTTCGAACAAGTCGATCAGTCGACCGGGTGTCGCGATCAGGACGTCGACGCCGCGGTTGAGCGCGGCTTCCTGCTGGGACATGGACGCGCCGCCGATGACGAGGGCGGCGGACAACTTGTTGAACTTGCCGTAGACCTTGAAGTTGTCTTCGACCTGCTGGGCCAGCTCGCGCGTGGGTTCCAGGATCAGGGCGCGGGGCATGCGCGCCTTGGCGCGGCCGGCGGCCAGGATGTCGATCATCGGCAGGGTGAATGCGGCGGTCTTGCCGGTGCCGGTTTGGGCACGGGCCAGGATGTCGCGGCCGGTCAGGACGTGGGGGATAGCTTCGCTCTGGATCGGGGTGGGCTCGGTGAAACCGGCCTCGCCAATCGCGCGGAGAACTTCGGCGCTAAGGCCTAAATCGTTGAAACTCATTCCGTTTGTGTTTGTGTGAGGAAATGCCGTAAGCCGGCGTTCGCACCCTTCGACGGCGTGGCGCGGACGCCTGGACCGGAACGGCGAGTTATCCTTACGACAAAGGCTTGCCACACGCCACCTTAAATATGGCGGGGCTGGCCTGCGCGGGGCGCTTGGCGCGCCGCACGGGGCTGCGCTTGGCCGCAGCGGCGCCTTCGTCTAGGGTGCCGCGCATGCTGATCGACGCAAATAAATCCGCCCTTCTTGTGGTCGACGTTCAGGAAAAGCTCATGCCCGCCATGGCCGAGCCGGACCGCGTCGTCGAAAACTGCGCCGTGCTGATGAAGGCGGCGGGACGCCTGAACATCCCCGTCGTCGTGTCGGAGCAGTATCCGAAAGGCCTTGGCAACACGGTGCCGCCGCTGGCCGAACTGGCGCCGCCGGGTTCGGTCCTGCCCAAGCTCCATTTCTCCTGTGTGGCCGATCCCACCATCGCCGCCGTGCTGTCCGCCTACGAGCGCGAACAGGTGCTGGTGGTGGGTGTGGAAAGCCACGTCTGTGTGCTGCAGACCGCGCTCGATTTGAAGGCCGCCGGCACGCGCTGCATCGTGGTGGCGGACGCCACCTCGTCGCGCGCCGCCGGAAGCAAGGACGTGGCGTTGGCGCGCCTGCGCGAAGCAGGCGTGGAGATCGCCACCACCGAGATGGTCCTGTTCGAGTGGCTGCGGCAGGCCGGCACGCCGGAGTTCAAGGAGCTGTCGCGTCTCATCAAATGAGCGCGAACGTCCCTCTCGTCCTCATCCCCGGAACCTTGTGCGACGCTGCACTGTGGCGTCATCAAACCGACCATTTGGGCGACATCGCCCAGGTTTCCGTCGCCGACCACACGCGCCACGATTCCATGGCGGAGATCGCGCGCGCGATCCTGGCCGCGGCACCGCCGCGTTTCGCGCTGGCCGGGTTGTCCATGGGCGGCTTCGTCGCGTTCGAGATCATGCGTCAGGCGCCGGAGCGCGTGGACAGGCTGGCCCTGTTCGACACCTCCGCGCGGCCCGACCCGCCGGAGATGGTCCAGCGCCGCCGCGACCTGACCCGGCTGACGCATGTCGGCCAATTCAAGGGCGTTACGCCGCGTCTCTTGCCCAGTTTCATTCATCCGTCCCGGCTGAGCGACCAGGCGTTGTCCCGGATCATCACCGAGATGGCGGAGCGGGTGGGGCCGGAGGCGTTCGTGCGCCAGCAGACGGCCAACGCCGGGCGTCCCGACAGCCGGCCGGACCTGGTGGGAATCGCCTGTCCGGCGCTGGTTGTATGCGGCCGGCAGGACATCCTGACCCCGCTGGCGCTCAGTGAGGAGATGGCCCGAGGCATTCCCAATTCGACGCTCGTCGTGATAGAAGACTGCGCTCATCTTCCGACCCTGGAGAGGCCGCAGGCGGTAACGGCACTGCTGCGCTATTGGCTTCTGTGTCCGTGACGGTGCGGCGGGATGCCTTCGTGAGGATCTTTGGAATGAAGCGTTTTGCCTTGGCGCTGGCCGCGCTCTCGATCCTGTGTTTGACGGGCACCGCCCACGCGGCTGGACCGCTCGACAAGTTCGTGTTCATCGATGCGCGTCAGCCCAGCGCCGAGGCGCCGCTGGTGGTCAAGCCGTGGACCGACCAGGAGCGTGCCACGGTCAAGGGCATGCTGGAAACCATGCAGAAATCCTCGCCCGGCCTGATCCAGCGCGCCGTCGCTTATCGCCCCGTGCGCGTCTACCGCACCGAGCGCCTCGGGTTGGACGAAACCATTGCCGGTGTCATCCGTCCCGACCATGCGATCATCGTCACCGACCGGTTCTTCAAAACGCCCGCGACGCCCGGCGCCATCAGCATTCAGGACCCGTATTTCATGCTGGTGCGTGACGTGGCCCACTTGGCCGATGCCGCGAACAAGGCGTCCGCCACCAAGGAATGGGTCGATCTGGTCAAGCCGATGATCGACAAGGTGCGCGCCATCGCGGCCCAGAAACAGGAGCGGCTCGGCGACCTCGTGGCCAAGGGGAACGATGCGCCCGCCCGCGAGGCAGGGCTGCCCACTGCCTTCGCGGCGTTCAGCCCGTCGGAAGCGCTGGCCGAGTTCACCGCCGCCTTGGTGGTGAAGAAGGACTACCCGATGCCAGCCGCGGTAAAGGCCTATGTCGAGAAACGCACCCTGTCCGCGACCTTCACGCCGGACGAATCGTCCCGCCGCTTCCATGAGGCATTGTCGGCGTTCGAGAGCGCCAAGATCGACGAGGCCCTCAAGCTTTACGATCAAGCCATCAAACTCGACCCGACCTTTCGCGAGGCCTATCTCAACCGCGGCCTGATCTACAAGTACAAGGGCGATTGGGACAAGGCGATCGCGGACTTCGATCAGGGCATCAAGTATTCCTATGGCGAGGTGGCCAGCGAGATTTACTTCGAGCGCGGCTTCGCTCAGATCCAGAAGAAGAACTTCGACGCTTCGATCACCGATTTCACCACGGCCATCGCGCGCGCGCCGACCCGCACCGCGTCCGACGTCGTGCAGTCCTACGCGCTGCGCGCCGAGGCGTACATGAACAAGCGCGAATATGCTAAAGCGGCGTCCGACCTGAACTTCGTGATCGAGCTCAATCCGCAAAGCTCCTACGCTTACCTCACGCGCGGACGCGCTAAGTACGAACAGCAGGACGCGGTGGGCGCGATTGCCGACTACACCAAGGCCATCTCGATCAATCCGAAGGACCCGCGGCCTTATTTCATGCGCGGCTTCGCTTACGGTTCGCTGAAGCAATACAAGGAAGCCAAGGTCGACCTGGAAGAGGCCATCCGCATCGATCCGGAGATCACGCCACTGGCCAAGCCGCCGCTCGACTTCGTCAACGGCGAGATCGCCAAGGGCAAGTAGGGCGTCTCAGGCGCCGGGGCCGTCCAGCGCGATCGCACCCGCGCCCAGGACCGTTCCGTACGACCCTGCTTGCACGATGATCGCGGCTCCTGAGCGTTCGCGCGCGGCCGCCGCGTCGATCGGCAGCGCCAGGCGCGCGGCCTGTCCGTTCCAGTTGCCGACGCGGCGAATTTCGCGCACCACGTTGGCGTGGGTGATCGTACGACCGCCGTTCTCGCCGTTTTTCACCGCGACCGTCTGGCTGCGGTCATAGAGGACCAACCACACCGTTGCATCCGTGGTGCTGCCGCCCGCGGCCGGCAGCACGGCTTCGATATCGCCGCCGGGCTTGCGCGTCAGCGCGACTGGGAACACGGCGTTCGCGCGCGCGGCATCGATTAATGCTTCCATCTTCTCGCGTCGCGAGCCGGCCTCGTGCACGCGCCCGTCGACCACCATCTCGGGCGTGTAGACGTAGCTTTGCTTGAGCGATTCGGCATAGCCCTTCTGGCGCGCGGTCGCGGCGGCGGAGGAGAAGGGATCGGTCCAGCCCAGCCGGTTCCAATAGTCGACGTGAAAAGAGAGGGCGATCACGCCCGGCCGCTTGGCCAGTTCGCCCAGATAGGCGTCGGCCGGCGGGCAGGAGCTGCAGCCTTCGGAGGTAAACAGCTCGACCACCACCGGCGCGCGCTCGGCGGCTTGCGCCGCCGTCAGCGTAAGGAAAAGGGCGAGGCAACCAAAGACAAAGGACTGGCGCATGGCGCCATTCTAGCGCCGGCGCTTGCCCGGCGCGTCATCACGAAACGGTGAGCGGCTAGACGTCCAGATCCTGCACGAACTTCGCGTGTTCCTGGATGTAGTCGAAGCGCGCCTCGGGTTTTTTGCCCATCAAGGTCTCGACCAGTTTGGCGGTCTCGGCCGCGTCCTGCTTTTCCTCGGCCTTGTTGGCGTCGGGCATGTGAACTTTGAGCAGCACCCGCGACTTGGGGT
The DNA here is from genome assembly GCA_026400755.1 of Alphaproteobacteria bacterium. Taxonomy (GTDB): domain Bacteria; phylum Pseudomonadota; class Alphaproteobacteria; order CADEGL01; family CADEGL01; genus CADEGL01. The sequence goes on along the minus strand of JAPLOM010000041.1, from coordinate 1,581 downwards.
CCATCGTCGTGTCCTTGAGCTGCTGGGCGGGCATTTCACCCAGGCCCTTGAAGCGGCTGATCTCGACGTTGGCCTTGTTCTTGAAAGTGGTCTTGAGCAGGACTTCCTTATGGGCGTCGTCGCGTGCGTAGATCGACGTCGCGCCGTGGTTCATGCGGTAGAGAGGCGGCAGAGCCAGGTAGAGATGTCCGTTTTCCACGAGATGCGGCATCTCGCGATAGAAGAAGGTCATCAGCAGCGCGGCGATATGCGCGCCGTCCACGTCGGCGTCCGTCATGATGATGACGCGCTCGTAGCGCAGCCCTTCGGGCCGGTAGGTGTCGCCGTGGCCGCAGCCCAGCGCCTGGACCAGGTCGGTCAGCTCCTGGTTCTGACGCAGCTTTTCCACCGTCGCGCTGGCCACGTTCAGAACCTTGCCGCGCAGCGGCAGGATGGCTTGGGTCTCGCGATTGCGCGCGGTCTTGGCCGAACCGCCGGCTGAATCGCCCTCGACCAGGAAGATCTCGGTGCCTTCGCGCGAATCGCGGCTGCAATCGGCCAGCTTGCCGGGCAGGCGCAGCTTGCGCGTGGCCGTCTTGCGCTGCATCTCGCGTTCCTGGCGGCGGCGCAGACGTTCGTCGGCGCGCTCCAGCACGCGCTCGAGCAACGCACGCGCCGAGGTCGTGTCGGCGTGCAGCCAATGGTCGAAACGGTCCTTCACCGCATTCTCGACCAGGCGCACGGCCTCCGGCATGCCCAGGCGTTCCTTGGTCTGGCCCTGGAACTGCGGGTTGGAGATGAACACGGAGAGCATCACGGCCGCGCCGTCCACCACGTCCTCGGCGGTGATCTCCTTGCCGCGCTTGCTGCCAACCAGCTCGGCATAGTCGCGCATGCTGCGCGACAGCGCCGTGCGCAAGCCCTGTTCGTGGCTGCCGCCTTGGGGCGTGGGCACGGTGTTGACGTAGGAGCTGAACATGCCGTCCTCGTCGGCGGGCCAAGCCACGGCCCATTCGACGCGGCCGTCCCCGTTGCCTGCCAGCGGCGCCTCTTCGGAGAAGGGCTTGGCGGTCAGCACCGGGCGCTCGTCCAAGGTCGCGGCCAGGAAGTCCTGCAGGCCGTTGGGGAAGTGGAGCGTCTCCTCCTGCGGCACCTTGCCGTCCTTGCCTAGGAGGGAAGGATCGCAGACCCAGCGGATCTCCGCGCCTTTGAACAGGTACGCCTTGGAGCGGACCATGCGGTAGACGCGCGCGGGCTTCAGTTGCGCGCTGTCGCCGAAGATCTTGGGATCGGGGTGGAAGTTGACGGTGGTGCCGCGCCGGTTGGGCGCCGGGCCCACGGCCTTCAGCGGTCCGCTCGGCTTGCCGCGGCTGTAGGCTTGGCGCCACAGCTTCTTGTCGCGCGCGACCTCGACGGTCAATCTGTCCGATAGTGCGTTGACGACCGAGATACCGACGCCGTGTAGGCCGCCCGCGGTCTTATAGACCGAGTCCGAGAACTTGCCGCCCGAATGGAGCGTGGTGAGGATGACCTCGAGCGCCGACTTGTTTTTGAATTTGGGGTGTGGGTCGACCGGGATGCCGCGTCCGTTGTCGGTGACGG
>JAPLOM010000073.1:17945-22803 GCA_026400755.1 Alphaproteobacteria bacterium | reverse complement strand
ACCTGCCGCAGCTTCGCAACGATCTCTTCTGCCGTGTGTCTCTTCCTCGCCATCGTCGTCCTCCTTCATGGCAAAAACATACCTCAGGGAGGACCACTTCAAAGGGGGCAGATCACAGCCACATCAATCGGGGAGCCCCATCATGGCCAAAGCATCTTGGTTTTCGACCCTGCGCGGCGTTTTCGCCACGACCATCGCCGCGGGTGCGGCCGTTGCCGTCGTGCTGGCCGCGTCGGGCGGCACGGCCTTTTCCGCGCAGAAGCAGAACAAGTACACAGCGAAAGTGCCGGATGGGCTCGCGATGTCCGAGTTCAAGGGATACGAGGACTGGCAGGTCGTCGGCGTCAGCCAGACCGAGGATACGCTCAAGGTGATCGTCGCCAATCCTACGATGATCAAAGCCTACCGGGCCGGCGTTCCCGAGAACGGCAAGCATTTCCCCGACGGCGCCAAGATCGCGAAGATCGAATGGTCGACGCAAAAGGACGCGGAGTCTCCCTTTCCCGTGTGGGTGCCCGACACCTTGAAGGGTGTGGGTTTCATCGCGAAGGACAGCAAGCGGTTTCCGGACAGCGGCGGCTGGGGATACGCCCAGTTTAAAACCGACGTATCCGGTGCGCTCATGCCCGATGGGAGCGGCACCAAGTGCGGCTTCGCGTGCCATTCGACGGTGGCGGCGAAGGATTACATCTTCACGGGCTACGCGCCGCGGTGAAGGAGGACGAGCGCCTTGCGCACGGATAGGGCTGGTTCGCGGAAGCGGACGCCCCATATCTCAAATCATGCGAAGGGCGTTTCCGATTCTCGCCGCGATCCTGCTCCTGTCCGTATGGGCGGGCACGGCCTCGTCGCAATCGCTTCCCTCCGAGGGCGCCAAGAGCGGCAGCATCTTCAGCAACGGGGCGGGCGGTTCGGGTCCTGCGCCCTATCACTCGCCCGCTAGTCCGCCGGCGGACAATTCGGCCAGGCGCAGCGATGGCCCGGCGCTCGATCCGCGCCAGGGCCCCGGCTCCTCGCCCAGCCCCGGCAACAGTCTGGGCGACACGGTGCAGAAGCAGAACGACGAGTCCAAACGCCAACGCGAGATGATCCAGCGGCAATAGGCCGTCTCGGCACCGGTCGGGGGCCATCCCCGACGGCACGGTAGGCTCCGGTTCAGATTGTCTTGATACAATCCTGGTCCAGCTCGCCACCGGACGGAAACGCCAAAAATCCGGCGTGAAGCGAACAAAAGCCCGTCGATTACTGGACGAAAAACACCCGTTTGCCGGCTTTTAACGCTGGCGGCCCCTTCGACGCGCCGCTCATGTCGCCCTCGAATTCGCTTATGGAATGGGTCTTTGTGCTCGCTCACGCGTGCAGTCTTCACGCCAAAATCCGCGCGAATCCGGCATGGGCGTTCGCCCCTTACGCAGCCGTTCCGGTTTCTGGACACGCGCAGACGATTTCCAAATTCCCTTTTTATTCAAAGTATTAGAGCGGCTTGACAGCCCCCTACTGTGAGAACAAACTTAGAACGAACGAAACAAGAACGCATAGGCAGGTTGGGACCAGCGCATGGCCCAAGAGAGCACCCGTCACTCCAACGCAGCCCCGGCCGGCGAGGATTTGGACGCCCTGCGCGAGCGCATCGGCGCCATGGAGCGGATGGGCACCGGGCGCGACGGACGCGCGGGCGTGATGCCGACGGGCATCGCCGCGATCGACGCCCACCTGCCCTGGCGCGGCCTGCCGCGCGGCTGCCTGCACGAGATCATTTCGCGCGAAGGCGACGGCGCGGGTCCCGGCTTCGCCGCTTACCTGCTGGCCCGCTTGGCCGTCTTCGGTCCCGTGCTGTGGCTGTCGCCGCGGCCCGACGCCTATGCGCCCGCCCTCGAACAGCTCGGCCGCCCCGGCTGGACGCGCCGCCTGCTGCTGGTCCAGGCGCGGCGGCGCGACGAGTTGCTGTGGGCGATGGAGGAATCGCTTCATGCCCCCGGCCCGGCCGCCGTTCTGGGCGAGATCGCCGCCGCCGACATGGTGGCCAGCCGCCGCCTGCAGCTTGCCGCCGAGACGCGCGGCACGACCGCGATCCTGCTGCGCGTGGGTCCCATCGATGCCGCCGCGCGCGCGGGCAGCGTGGCCGCCACGCGCTGGCGCGCCGAAAGCGCGCCCAGCGGTGAGTGGCCCTTCCTCGCGCCGGCCGAATTCTCGGCCGAGGACGGCGGCGAAAACGAATCGCACGACCCGCAACCCATCGCATGGGCGCGGAAAGACGAGATCGGCCCCGCGCGCTGGAGCATCGGGCTCCTGCGCTGCCGGGGCGGACGACCCAACGATTGGCTGTTGGAGAAGAACGATGAGACGGATTCTCTCGCTGTGGTTTCCCCGCTTCGCGACGGACAGGCTGGCGAGGAAGGAACCGGGCTGGCGCGATAAGCCGCTGGCCACCTACGGGGCCGAGCGCAACCTGCCCATCCGCACCGCCAACGCGGCAGCGGCAAAGCTGGGCGTCTATCCCGGCCAGGGGCTGAACGACGCCTATGCCGCGCGCGAAACCTTGCGCGCCGTGCCGGCCGACATCGCGGGCGACCAGCTCGAATTATCGCTCCTGGCCGATTGGTGCGGCCGCTATACGCCGTGGGCGGCGGTCGACGGCAACGACGGGCTGTTCCTCGACATCAGCGGCTGCGCCCACCTGTTCGGCGGCGAGGACACATTGTGCGAGGAGATCGTCACGCGCCTGGGCCGCTTCGGCTATGGCGCGCAGGCGGCGGTGGCGCCCACGCCGGGCGCGGCCTGGGCCTTCGCGCGCTTCGGCACCAAGCGCAACGCGGCCGACGCGGCCGCCGCGCAGACGATGGCCGAGTTCCTGCCCGCCACCGCCCTGCGTCTTTCCGCACAGCAGGCCATCGCGTTGCACCAGCTGGGCCTCAACCATATCGGCGACGTGATGAAGGTGGCGCGCGCGCAACTCGCGCCGCGCTTCGGCACGGACATCGTCGCGCGCATCGCCCAGTTCACGGGCGAGACGTTCGAACCCATCTCGCCGCGGGTGCCCGCCGACCCCGACCGCGCGGGCCGCATCTTCGCCGAGCCCATCCGGGCGCCCGGCGATATTCAGGCCACCCTCACCGACCTCTTGGAAAAACTCTGCGCCCGCCTGGCCGAAAAGGGCCGCGGCGCGCGGCGGCTGGATTTCTGCCTCTATCGCATCGACGGCAGCGTGGCGTCGGTCAGCGTCGGCACCGGCATGCCCGCGCTCGATCCGCGCCATCTGGCCAATCTGTTCGCGGAGAAATTGCCACGGCTCGATCCGGGCCTGGGCGCCGACGCGGCCAGCCTGTCGGCCGCGGTGACCGAGCCGTTCGGCGCGCGCCAAATCCGCGCCGCTTTCAACGCAGGCGCCGATCCTGTGGCCGCAACGGCCACCGTGCTGGCGCCGCTCGTGGACCGGCTGGACAACCGCCTCGGCCGCGGCGCGGTCGTGCGGCTTGAGCCGGCGGAAAGCCATGTGCCGGAGCGCGCCGTCGCACGTCGCCCGGCGCTGGTGCCCGCCGCCGCAAGCGCGCCATGGCGCGATCTGCCGCGTCCGGTGCGCCTGTTCGCCCTGCCCGAGCCGGTGGACGCCAATGCGGAGGAACCCGACCGGGCCCCCATCACCTTCCGCTGGCGCCAGACCGAGCATCGCGTGGCGCGGGCCGAGGGGCCCGAGCGCATCGGCGGCGAATGGTGGCGGCGCGATACGCGCGGCGAGCGCGATGCGCGCGACTATTACCGGGTGGAGGATTCGGCGGGCCAGCGCTTCTGGCTGTTCCGCGAGGGCCATGCCGCCGGACGACAGGCGTGGTTCGTCCACGGCCTCTTCGCCTAGGAAGCCGTCCTCATGCTTTGGATGAAGTTTGGAAAACCCGGACAGAAATCTGAAATCGAACGGATTTTAGATTCCCGCCCTGCGCGGACATGCCCCACCGCGCGGGGCGAAGATTCATCGCGCGGCGCGCATCGCGGGAGGTAACGGGAGATGTATCAGCAGCGACAGGACATGAACGACGCGGAGCCGGCACGCTGGGTGCCCGTGCTCGACGCCGTCGAGGCGGTGATCGATCGAATCGTCCGCGAAGGCGCATGGCGGCAGGAACAGCGTTCCGAAACCGCCGAAGCCGCGCCCGCGTAAACCGTTAGCCGGAGGAGACGCCGCTGCGCCAGCCGTTGCTGGCCTTGCACTTCTGGCAAACCCGCTCGCCGGCCCACTCACTCGTGAAGTCCGTGCTGCAACACAGACACTGGCGCTTCTTCACGTTGCTCCTCTGCGGGAGGGGATCCTCCAGCTCGGTCACGGCGCCGTCGGTGTTCAGGAACGCCACGGATTCTTGCAAATCCTGGCGCAGCCGCGGGCGCTCGCCCACGGCCAGCTTTATGGGCACAGCCCGGGCTTCGTGCTTGCGGGTCTCCAGCTTCACGGCCAGGCCCGTAAGGTTGTTATTCCCCGTGGATCGCATCGGATACTTCATGCTCGGCCCTTCGCTCCCGAATAGTAGAACCGGCGGGGTCGTCCCTACCCCGCCCGTCCCGTTCAAAATTACCCTTGCGGGTCCGGCTGAACCTTAACGGTTGCCAGCCGCGCGCCGTCGCCGGTAGCCACCCGGGAAACCCTGGTTCTCAGGGCTTCGCGGCTGAAGGAAAACCACCTTTGACAGATCATCGCCGCGTTCGCGGTCTTGAGGAGAAGATACCTGCATTTCCGTTCCAGTGGGAGGGCGATTCTTAGGCTTGAAATGGCGCGGTTTTCCGCCATTTTTGCCCGGCTTGCCGCCTTCCGGGCCGTGCCCGTGGGGGCGATTCCGCCCTTCCCCGGCGCCCTGGCCGTGGCGCTGAT
>JAPLOM010000073.1:0-17932 GCA_026400755.1 Alphaproteobacteria bacterium | reverse complement strand
GGCCGTGCGCGTGCGGACGTCGGCCCTCTTCGGGACCTGCCGCCGGTGTGGGCTGGCGGGTTTCCGCCGCGGCGTTGTGGCCGTGGCGCTGTTCGCGCCCGCCGTCGTGGCCACCATGGCCGCCGTGACGGGGCTTGTTGCGGCCCTGGCCGTTGGAACCACGGCCGCCGCCGCCGTGATGGCGATGTCCGCCATCGCGGCGATGATCGCGTCCGCGCCGCTCCTCCCGCTCGGTGGAAGCTGGCGAGTGGATGACTTCGGCCGACGCGGCGATCTCCGCCCCGCCGTCCATGATCGGAATACGCTGGCGGATGGTCTTTTCGATGTCGCGCAGATACGCCCGCTCCTCGCGGTCGCACAGCGAGATGGCCACGCCCTCGGCGCCGGCGCGCGCGGTGCGGCCGATGCGGTGGACATAGCTTTCCGGAACGTTGGGCAGCTCGTAGTTGATCACGTGGCTGACCCCGTCCACGTCGATGCCGCGGGCCGCGATGTCGGTCGCGACCAGGACGCGTGCCTTGCCGGCGCGGAAGTCGGACAAGGCGCGCTCGCGCTGGCCCTGCGACTTGTCGCCATGGATGGCGACGGCCTCGATGTGGCCGTCCTGCAGGTGGCGGGTGACGCGGTCGGCGCCCCGCTTGGTGCGGGTGAAGACCATGGCGCGGGTGATGGCCGGGTCGGCCAGCACCTGGGTGAGCGCGCTGCGCTTCTTGGGCGTATCGACGAAGATGACGTGCTGGACCACGCGTTCGACGGTGGAGGCCTCCGGCGTGACGGCGACCCGCACGGGGTCGGTCAGAAGCTCGGCGGCCAGGCCGGCGATCTCACGCGGCATGGTGGCGGAGAAGAACAGGTTCTGCCGCACCTTGGGCAGGACCCGAACCATACGACGGACATCGTTGATGAAACCCATGTCCAGCATGCGGTCGGCCTCGTCGAGGACGAAGCATTCCACCGCCTCCAGGCGCACCGTGCCCTGGCGCATATGGTCCATCAGGCGGCCGGGCGTGGCGATCAGGATGTCGACGCCGCGAGCCAGGCCCCTGATCTGCGGCACCATGCCAACGCCGCCATAGACGACAGTGCTGGTCAGGCGAAGGTTGCGGCCGTAAGCGCGGAAGCTCTGGGCGATCTGGCCGGCCAACTCGCGGGTCGGGCTCAGGATCAGCGCGCGGCAGGTCTTGGGCGCGGCCTGGCGGCGGTTCTCGGCCAGGCGGTGAAGGATGGGAAGCGCGAAGGCCGCCGTCTTGCCGGTGCCCGTCTGGGCGATGCCGAGCAGATCCTTGCCTTCGAGCAGATGGGGAATAGCCTGGGCCTGGATCGGCGTCGGCGTGACGTAACCTTCCGCACTCAGCGCCTCGAGGAGGGGGGCGCAGAGGTTCAGTTCATTGAAGTCTTTCAAGAGGATGTTTCTTTCTTTTAACCCGCGCGCGCAGACACGGCCATTCAAGGCCGGTGTCGCGAAGACGCATCGCAGGCGGTTTCTAGGGACGCCCCGCGTGGCCTGGGCTGTCTATGGAGAGCTTTATCGCGCTCGGCAGGGCGTCGGCCTGAAAAGGCCTCGCTCACGCGGCCGAGCGCCGCTGGCCGCAATTGGCGGCTGAGGGGTATGTAGGGGCGATCCCTTTGGAAGTCAACGAAAATTGGTTGCCAGCCCCGCGCGGACGTGAGAACTGGGCGCAATTCCGCGTCGAATTACGAGACGATCATGGACCGTTCGGACGTCGAAATCCTCGAAAAAACCACCCCGTTCCAAGGGTACTTTCGCATCGACCGCTATTGCCTGCGTCACCGGCTGTTCGCCGGTGGCTGGAGCGGCGAAATGACCCGCGAAATCTTCGAGCGCGGCCATGCAGTCGGTCTCCTGCCCTACGATCCGGTGCGGGACGAGCTGGTGCTGATCGAGCAGTTCCGCCCCGGCGCCTACGCTGCCCCCGGCTTCCGCCCGTGGCTGGTCGAGATCGTGGCCGGCATCATCGAACCGGACGAAGCGCCCGACGCGGTGGCCCGCCGCGAGACCCGGGAGGAAGCGGGCTGCGATCTGCACGCCTTGCGCCCGATCTTCGACTATATCGCCAGCCCCGGCGGCACGACCCACAGCGTGAAGCTCTATCTGGGTTGGGTCGATTCGACCAAGGCCCAAGGCATTCATGGTCTGGCCGACGAGCATGAGGACATTCGCGTCCTGGTGGTGCCGTTCGCCGACTGGCCCGCCCTGCAACAGGATGGGCGCATCGCGGACGCCTGCTCCCTCCTCGCCCTCCAATGGCTCGCCCTGAACCGAGATGCGGTTCGCGCCGCCTGGACACCTTGAACCGGGGACCGGGCGAAACTAGCCTTCCCGCCATCTCATCGACAGAAAGCAGCCCCATGGACGTCCGGCCCGACTTCCCCCGCACGATCGGCAACACGCCTCTCATCCGCCTGCGCGGGCCGTCCGAGGCGACCGGCTGCGAGATTCTCGGCAAGGCCGAGTTCTTGAACCCTGGCTCTTCAGTGAAGGACCGCGCCGCCCTGTTCATCATCAAGGATGCCGAAGAGCGCGGCCTTTTGCGCCCCGGCGGCGTGGTGGTGGAAGGCACGGCCGGCAACACGGGCATCGGCCTGGCGCTGGTCGGCAACGCGCGCGGCTATCGCACCGTCATCGTCATCCCGGAGACCCAGTCCCAAGAGAAGAAGGACATGCTGCGCCTGTGCGGCGCGGAGCTGATCGAGGTGCCGGCGGTTCCCTACAAAAATCCCAACAACTACGTCCACGTCTCTGAACGGATCGCGAAGGAACTGGCCAAAACGGAGAAAAACGGCGCGATCTGGGCCCAACAGTTCGACAATGTGGCTAATCGCAACGCGCACATCCACACGACCGGTCCTGAGATCTGGGAGCAGACCAGCGGAAAGGTCGACGGCTTCGTCAGCGCGGTAGGCACCGGCGGCACCCTGGCCGGCGTCGGCATCTTTCTAAAGGAGCGCAATCCGAACATCCGAATCGCGCTGGCCGACCCCATGGGCGCCGCGCTTTACAACTATTACAAGCACGGCGAACTGAAGTCCGAAGGCTCCTCGATCACCGAGGGCATCGGCCAGGGCCGTATCACGAAGAACCTGGAAGGCGCCCCGGTCGACGATCCGTTCCAGATTCCGGACGCCGAAGCCCTGCCGATCATCTTCGACCTGTTGCGCAACGAAGGCTTGTGCCTGGGCGGCTCGAGCGGCATCAACGTGGCCGGCGCCATCCGCCTAGCCAAGCAGATGGGGCCAGGGCACACGATCGTCACGATTCTGTGCGATTACGGCACCCGTTATCAGAGCAAACTGTTCAATCCGGAGTTCCTGCGCTCGAAAGGGCTGCCGGTACCCGAATGGCTTGCGAACCCGCGCCCCATCATGGCCGCGCCCCTGATCGTTTAGGAGAACAGCATGGCCAGCGCCCCCATCGACGGCATCGTTTCCACGGAATGGCTCGCGAAGGAGCTGAGCGCGCCTGACCTGCGCGTGGTCGATGCGTCCTGGTACCTGCCTCAGCAGAAACGCGATGCAAAGGCCGAGTACGCCACGCAGCATATTCTCGGCGCGGTCTATTTCGACATCGACCTGATCTCCGATTCGTCGATTCCCCTGCCCCACATGCTGCCTTCGCCGGAACAGTTCGCGCGCCAAATGGGCGAACTGGGCATCGGCGACGGCGACCGGGTGGTCTGTTACGACGGCGCGGGCCTGTTCAGCGCCGCCCGCGCCTGGTGGATGCTGCGCGTCATGGGACACACCAACGTGGCCGTGCTGGATGGCGGCTTCCCGAAATGGCTGACCGAAAAGCGCCCGATCGAAGCCGGCCGTGCCCAACCGCAGCCGCGGCGTTTCACGCCGCACCCCGACAAGCGCCTAATCCGCAGCATCGAGCAGGTCCGCGACAATCTGGAAACGCACCGCGAGCAGGTGCTCGACGCCCGCGCCCGCGGACGCTTCAAGGGAGCAGAGCCCGAGCCGCGCCCCGGCGTGCGCAGCGGGCATATCCCTGGCGCAGCCAACCTGCCCTACAACGAACTGCTCGATTCCAAGACGGGCGTCATTCTGCCGAAGGACCAGCTGATCGCGCGTTTCGAGGCGGAAGGCATCGACCTCTCAAAGCCCGTGGTGACGAGCTGCGGCTCGGGCGTCACGGCCTCCGCCCTGGCCCTCGGCCTCTATCTCATCGGCAGGACGGACGCCGCCGTCTATGACGGCTCTTGGAGCGAATGGGGCGCACGCACCGACACGCCGGTCGAAACGTGACCGCAGACGCCGAGGTTCCCCTCGGCAAGCTGCGAATGGTGATCACGTCGCTGGAAATGCACGCACGGCCATCGCACGGGCCAGCCCATCTTCCGGCGGGAACCAAGGCGGCCCTTCTGCGCGCCGACAATCCCACCGTTTCGTTCTACCGCTATCTCTACAACACGGTCGGTGAGCCATGGCTTTGGTACGATCGTCGGGCGTTCGACGACGCGACCCTGACTGGCATCATTCAGGACCCCAAGGTCGAGATTTACGTGCTCTATGTCAGCGGCGTTCCCGCCGGTTATGGCGAACTGGACCGCCGTAAAGACGGCGAGATCGAGTTGGCCTATTTCGGTTTGATGCCCGAATTCATCGGCAAGGGACTCGGCCGCTACTTCCTGACATGGATCGTGGATGCGGCCTGGCGCTACGAACCCAAACGCCTATGGGTCCATAGCTGCAACTTCGACCATCCGGAAGCTTTGCGCGCCTATCAGCGCGCGGGGTTCACGCCTTTCGACCAGGAGACGATTGTGATCGAAGATCCGCGCGTCTCCGGGTTGATCCCCGAACACGTCACGGCAAGAACCTAGGCAGACGCCGGCCCGCTCAGTTGTGCAGGATCTGCGAGAGGAACAGCTTCGTCCGTTCCGACTTCGGATGGTTGAAGAATTCCTCCGGCGCGTTCTGTTCGACGATCTCGCCCTTGTCCATGAAGATGACCCGGTTGGCCACCGTGCGGGCAAAGCCCATTTCATGGGTGACGCACAGCATCGTCATGCCGTCCTTGGCCAACTCGATCATCACGTCGAGGACTTCCTTGATCATCTCGGGGTCAAGCGCCGAGGTCGGCTCGTCGAACAGCATGACCTTGGGGTTCATGCACAAGGCGCGCGCGATCGCCACGCGCTGCTGCTGACCGCCGGACAGCTGGCCCGGATACTTGTCGGCCTGTTCCGGGATACGGACACGCTGCAGGTACTTCATCGCGACCGCTTCAGCGTCCTTCTTGGGCATCTTGCGGACCCAGATCGGCGCCAGCGTCAGGTTCTCCATCACGGTCAGGTGCGGGAACAGATTGAATTGCTGGAAGACCATGCCGACTTCGCGCCGGGTCGCGTCGATCTGCTTCAAATCGTTCGTCAACTCGATGCCCTGAACGACGATCCTGCCCTTCTGATGTTCTTCCAGCCGGTTGATGCAACGGATCATGGTCGACTTGCCCGAGCCCGACGGGCCGCAAATGACGATGCGCTCGCCCAGCGCCACCGACAGGTTGATGTCCCGCAAGACGTGGAATTGGCCGTACCATTTGTGCACACCCGTCATTTCGATGACGGGACCTTGCGCGGCTGCCTGCTGGACGGCGGTCGCCATGGCGTCTCTCCCTAACGTCTCTCGCCGGCCCGGAGACTTTTCTCCAGGTGCTGGCTGTACTTGGACATGAAGAAACAGAAGATGAAGTAGATGAACGCGACGAACACGTAACCTTCGATGAAGAAGGCGCGCCAGTTCGGATCGGAAATGGCCTGCTTGGTCGCGAGCAAAAGGTCCGTGAGGCTGACGATCGCGACCAGCGACGTGTCCTTGAACATGCCGATGAACGTGTTGACGATCGGCGGTATGACCGCGCGGATCGCCTGGGGCAGAACAACCTTCCACATCATCTGCCCGAAACCGAGGCCTAGTGCCTGGGCCGCTTCGTACTGGCCCTTCGGAATCGACTGAAGGCCGCCGCGCACCACCTCGGCCAGATAGGCCGCCGTGAACATGATGATGGCGACCTGAGCCCGCAGCAGCGCATTGATCTTGATGGTGTTCGGCAAGAACAACGGCAGCATGAATGATGCCATGAACAGAAGGCTGATCAATGGCACTCCGCGGATCAACTCGATATAGGCGACCGAGAAGGAGCGCACGATCGGCATGCGCGACCGCCGCCCCAACGCCAGCAGGATCGACAATGGGAATGCCACAACGACGCCAACGACCGCGAGGATGAGTGTAAGCGGCAGGCCGCCCCACAAATTGGTCTCGACGGGCATCAGCCCGAAGACACCGCCCCACATCAGCGTGCCGAAGATCGCGAGGCCTGCCAGCCAAACCGCACCAAGCCAGGCGCGCCAGAAGCGGCGATTGCACGAGAAGATAATCATCGCAATCAAAGCACAGACCGCGAGAACGGGACGCCATTGTTCCTTGAACGGATAGCGGCCAAACAGGATCAGCCGATACTTCTCGGAGATGAAGGCCCAACAGGCGCCGTCGGCTTGCTTGCAGACCTCGGGCTTCACGTGTCCCCAGACGGCATTGAAGATCAGCCAATCAAGAGCCGGCGGCAAAGCCCATCCCAGCACCGCGATGGACGCAAGCGTCAGGAACGTGTTCCACGGCGTGCTGAACAGATTGGCACGCGCCCACCCCCAAGGGCCGGCGACGGATGCCGGCGGGCGCTCGACCTGGGGCGTGGTTGCTTCTTCCGCCGTCACGTCATCGCTCCACGAGCGCGATGCGCCGGTTGTACCAGTTCATTGCCCCCGCGATGGACAGGCTGACCGTCAGATACACCGCCATGATCAAGGAAATACATTCGATGGCTTGGCCGGTTTGGTTCAACGTCGTGTTCGCGACCGACACTAGGTCCGGATAGCCGATGGCGACCGCCAGCGAACTGTTCTTGGTCAAGTTCAAGAACTGGCTGGTCATAGGTGGGATGATGACGCGCAGCGCCTGCGGCAACACGACCAGGCGAAGCGTCGGGCCGCGTCGTAAGCCGAGTGCGCCGGCGGCCTCGCTCTGCCCCCACGACACGGCAAGGATGCCCGCGCGCACGATCTCGGCAATGAAACTGGCCGTATACGTCACCAGCCCCAAGATTAATGCCATAAACTCCGGCGTCACCGCCGCGCCGCCGTCGTGGCCGAAGTTCGTTTTCTCCGGAATCTCGAACTGAGCTGGCGCACCGCCTACGAGCCAAACGACCAACGGCACGCCCAGGATAATGGCAAGCGACGGCCACAAAAGCGGTATCTGCCTGCCGGTTTTCATTTGCCGCGCATGCGCCCACTTGGAGAACGCCACGGCCCCCGCGATTCCAAACGGAAGCGCGGTCAAGGCCCAGATATGAGCAGGTTCAACCTCCGGCCACGGATAACGCAGCCCTTCCTTGCTCAGAAAGATGTTGAGTCCGAGATTCGCCGCGCGCTCCGTATCGGGCAAAAGGTTTGTCAGCGCGGCGTACCAAAAGAAGAGATGAAGCAATAGCGGTATGTTCCGCAGCGTTTCGACGTAGGCCGACGACAACCGCCGCACGATCCAGTTCTGAGACAGGCGCGCGATACCGATGATCGTGCCCAGGATCGTCGCCAAGACGACACCGATGACCGAGACCTTCAACGTGTTGAGAAGGCCGACCAGGAACGCGCGGCCATAGCTGCTGGCCGCTTCATAGGGAATCAGCGTCTCGCCGATGAAGAAACCGGCCTCCTGATCGAGGAAGCCGTACCCCGTGCGGATCTGGCGCTGTTGGAGATTGGTCAGCGTATTCGAAACGAGGAACACGCCAAGCGCCACGACGCCCGCGATCAGCACGATCTGATAGATGATCGCCCGGATTTTAGGATCGTTCCACGGCGATGGCCGCGGCGGAACGTGGATGGTCCGGTCCTGGTCGGCCATGTCGCGCCTCCCTTCAGGCAGACAGGCTGAAAGCAGAACCGCCGCCCGGAGGTTCCGGACGGCGGTTCAAACTTTCTGTCAGCGAACCGGCATGGCGTACATGAGCCCGCCGTTTTTCCACGTGGCGTTCAAGCCACGGGCCAGGTGGAGCGGCGTCTTCTGACCGACATTACGCTCGAAGATTTCGCCGTAGTTACCCACTTGCTTGATAGCGTTAAAGGCCCAGGCGTTGTCGACGCCGAGCTTCTGGCCCATGTCGCCCAAGGCGCCCAGCAGACGCTGGATGTTGGGATCGGCGCTGGACTTCATCTCGTTGACGTTGGCCGAGGTGATGCCGGACTCTTCGGCTTCGCCGAGAGCGTAGAGCACCCACTTCACCAGCGTGAACCATTCCACGTCGTCGCGGCGCACAGCCGGCCCCAACGGCTCCTTGGAGATCAGTTCGGGCAGGATGAGGTAATCATCCGGGTTCGGCGCGTCTTTGGATCGGATCGAAGCCAGACCAGAAGCATCCGTCGTGTAAGCCTTGCAGCGGCCGCCGAAGAACGCGACCTTCGATTCCTCGAGCGATTCGAAGACAACGGGCTTGATGTTCAGCTTGTTGGCGCGGGCAAAGTCCGCGAGGTTCAGCTCGGTCGTCGTCCCCGTCTGCACGCAGACCGTGGCGCCCTTCAGTTCCTTGGCGCTTTTGATCTTGGCGGACTTCGGAACCATGAAGCCCTGGCCGTCATAATACGTGACGCCGGTGAACATCATGCCGAGGGATGCGTCGCGGGTCAGCGTCCAGGTCGTGTTGCGCGACAGAATATCGACCTCGCCCGAGGTCAGTGCGGTGAAGCGCTGCTGGGCATTGGTCGGCGTGTACTTGACGGCGTTCGCATCGCCGAACACCGCAGCGGCAATCGCCTTGCAGATGTCGACGTCCAAGCCGGTCCAGGCGCCCTGGCTGTCGGCAACCGAGAACCCGGCCAAGCCGGTGTTCACGCCGCACTGGATGAAACCCTTTTTCTTAATCGCGTCGAGCGTGGCGCCCGCCTGCGCTGCGCCGGACAGACCGACGACGGCGAACACGGCCGCGACCGCCGCGCCTACGAGATGTCGAAACATCATGATTTTCACACTCCCCTATATTGTCCCCGTTATCGTGGGCCTGGCATCGCTCGACGCGTACCGAACCTTTATTGTAGAAATCCTACCGGGCTTAAGGCCTTAGGGCAACCAAGGCCGGCCCGGCCGGTGGGCCGATACCATGTTCGACCCTATCTTTCCCTGATCGGATCAAGGCACCCCATGAAGCGGAAGCGCAGCGACCTCAAGGAAGCCACCCTCCTCGCCCATGTGGGGCGCGATCCGGCGGCGAATTTTGGCATCATCAATCCGCCCGTCTACCACGCCTCGACGGTCTTGTTCCCGAGCGTGGCCGCGATCGAAGAATCCAATAAAGACCCCTATTCCGGCGTCCGCTACGGCCGGTATGGCACACCCACGACCTTCGCGCTCGAAGAAGCCGTGGCCGCCTTGGATGGCGGCGCGCGCGGGGTCCAGGTCTCGTCCGGCCAGGCCGCCATCACGGTCGGACTGCTGGCCTTCCTCAAGGGCGGCGATCACCTGCTGATGACCGACACGGCCTATCAGCCGACGCGCCGCTTCTGCGACCACTTCCTGGCGCGCTTCGGGGTGGAAACCACCTATTACGATCCCACCATCGGCGCGGGCATCGCCAAGCTGATCCGCCCCAACACGAAGGTCGTGTATCTGGAGTCTCCCAGCTCCCTCACCTTCGAAGTCCAGGACGTGCCTGCCATAGCCGCCGTGGCGCGCAAGCACGGCGCCAAGGTGCTGCTCGACAACACCTGGTCGTCCGGTCTGTATTTCAAACCGTTCCAGCACGGCGCCGATGTCGCGATCTATGCCGCGACCAAATACATCGTCGGCCACTCGGACGCGATGCTCGGCATGATCACCATGGGCTCGGTGGACGATTTCAAGGCGATCAAGAGTAGCGCCTCGATCCTGGGCAACAGCGCGGGACCAGACGATTGTTATTTGGGCCTGCGCGGCCTTCGCACCATTGGCGTGCGCATGCGCCAGCATCAGGAAAACGGCCTAACGCTCGCCCGCTGGCTGCAAGGCCGGCCTGAAGTCGCGGCGGTGCGCCATCCCGCACTGCCGAACGACGCCGGCCACACAATCTGGAAGCGCGATTTCAGCGGCGCGTCCGGCCTGTTCGGGATCGTCCTGAAACCCTATGCGAAGGCATCGGTCGACGTGTTCCTGGATTCGTTGGAACTGTTCGGTATGGGATTCAGTTGGGGCGGCTTCGAAAGCCTGATCATTCCATTCACACTCGGCGGCCAGCGCACGGCGACCAGCGACAAGGAGCCAGGCCCCATGCTGCGGATTCACGCGGGCCTCGAAGATCCCGACGATCTGATCAAGGATCTGGAGCACGGCTTCGCGAAGCTCAAGGGATAGATGGACAACGAAACTTCAGACGAGACGATCGCCGTCGTCCTCAGCGAACTGACGTTCGACGCGCAGGGGCTGGTCCCCGCCATCGCCCAACAGCACGACACGGGCGAAGTGCTGACACTTGCCTGGATGAACCGCGACGCCGTCACCGAAACCTTGAGGGGTGGACGGCCCTGCTATTGGTCGCGCAGCCGGAAGAAGCTCTGGAAAAAAGGTGAATCCTCGGGGCAGACCCAGCGCCTGGTGGAGTTCCGCTACGACTGCGACCACGACGCGATCCTCCTTATGGTCGATCAGAAGGGCGTGGCTTGCCACACCGGACGGCGGACCTGCTTTTTCCGGGCCGTACGGGGCGGGAAGGTCGAGACCATCGCTGAAGTGCTGGTCGACCCCAAGGCGTTGTACGGCTCATGATCCGCGCCGCGCTCGCCACCCTTCTCTTCTGCGCCATCTGCGGCGGCGCTCTCGCGGGCGAAGATCCGCCCGCCACGCTTTTGATGAAGGTCAACGCGATCCGGCTCGCTCAGGGCTTGCCATTGGTCTCATCCGACGCGGAGCTCACCCGCGCCGCGCAGCATCACGCGGAAGAGATCGCCGCGCGCGGCGAGTTGATCCACACCGGCCCCGACGGCGCGCGCATCGGCGAGCGGCTGGAGCGCGTGGGCTATCCCTATGTGTTGGCCGTCGAGAATCTCGCGTCGGGCACGCTGGACGCAGACGACACAGTCGAACGCTGGCT
Source organism: Alphaproteobacteria bacterium (assembly GCA_026400755.1). Lineage (GTDB taxonomy): Bacteria > Pseudomonadota > Alphaproteobacteria > CADEGL01 > CADEGL01 > CADEGL01. Next base: position 6,789 of record JAPLOM010000073.1, on the reverse strand, counting down.
GGGCAGTCCTGGCCACCGCGTCAACCTGCTTTCCGCCGCCATGCGGCAGGCCGGCGTAGGCTATATCGAAGTGCCCGTACCCGACTGGCGCATCGCCTATCGTTCTTATTGGGTCCTGGTGCTGGCGCGCCCGGCGACGGAGCCCGGCAGCTAGGCCAGCCACGCCTCTTCCTGGGGCGTCAGCCGCCGCCCGTCCGTGCGGCGTGCAGCTTCCGCCGCCGCCTCATCCCGCCGGCCGCTTTTCGCCAAGGCCACGATCCAGGTCTGCCGGATAACGTCGTTCTGCGCATCGCTGCCGCCAATCCGACCCGCTTCGCGAATGACCGGTTCCATCACGCGCGCAGCAGTCGCATGGTCTTCCAGTGCCGATGCCAAGCATCCTTCGACCAGCGGCGTTCCGATCCGCTGCCAGATGCGTCCCTCCTCGCCCTGCCGCTGCTCCGCCAGGCGATGCTGGCGGGCGATGACCTCACGCGCCGCCTTCTCCTGCCCGCCACGCGTCAGGGCATAGGCGTAATGGCTGGCCAGAAACGGAAACATGAAGCCGCGGGCGCCGCCGCCAAGATGGGGCATCATCGGCGCCCATGCGCCGTCCCAGCATTTGCCGACCAACTCCATCCGCCACAGAAGCGAGATCGCGTCGGTATGCGTGAAGACATCGTCCGGCCGGTGCGCCCAGACGCGCTCATCGTAAAGCGAACGGACCCGCCCACAGTCGAACGCCGCCAAATGGAACAACGCCGCATGCCACCACAGATGAGTCTGAATTCCGACGTCGTGTGCGGACCAATTTGCGGCGTGACGCGCCGCGATGGCCGTGCCCCGTTCGATATCGCCGTCATTGATGAGCGCGTGCGCCAAAGCGTGGTGCGCCCACGGCGTGCTTTCCTGACGCGCGATGGCCTCTTCCGCGATGTCCTTCGCGCGACGTCTGTCGCCCGTCAATTCCACCGCGAAAGACTGCATAGCAAGGAACTCGGGCACGTCGGCATTGGCCGATGCGCCCCGTTCCATGAGCGCGCTGTGCCGCTGGGCGTCCGGCTCCTGGAAATACAGGAACTCCGCGACCTTGAGCGCGACCAGATCGGCGGGATAGGACGACGTCAGTGTGTCGAGAAGCATCTTCGCGCGCGCGAACGAGGCATCGGCCCATGCGTGGGCGACCTCGATCATGCCCCGTTCCCGCTCATCCGCCAGGCACGAACGCGCGCGCGTCAGGAACGGCCGCGCCTTCCCGGCAATGACCGCTTCGTCCTGCGAGAAGATGAACAGAAGCGCCGCATAGACCTGCAGCAACGCACAGCCCGGATGGGCATCGGCGTCCGCGATCACCTGATCCAGGTCCGGTTCGTAATTCAGGAGACGGCGCGAGAAACGGTCGACGGCGGCGACCGCCGCCCCGGACGTCACGGAAACCACCAGCCCTCTGCGATCACGTCTCATCGCGCACCCGGCGAACAGATCAACAGGTGGCGACCCCGGCAGGACTTGAACCTGCAACCCCGCGCTTAGAAGGCGCGTGCTCTATCCGTTGAGCTACGGGGCCATGCATGGGGAAAGATAGCACGGCCGGCTCGAATCCACCGGACCGATCCGTTAGGCGATCTTGTTCCACGCGAAATTGGCCGCGTAGCTTTTGGCCTTCAAGGGATTGGCGTGCGGCTCGCTGATGACATAGGCGATGCCGCGCGCTTCGGCGTAGGCGACCGCCTCTTCCCGCGTCGGGAATTCAAGTCTCAACTGCTGCTTGGTGTCGCCCGAGCTGGTCCAGCCCATCAACGGGTCGTGGCCCCTCGGCGACGCGGGTTCGAATTCCAGAACCCACAGTTTCGTCTTCGCCCGTCCGGACTGCATCGCCGTCTTCGCTGGCCGATAAATCCGTGCCGTCATGTCCGTTCCTCAAGTCCGTGGCGCCATGTTGGTCGGGGCGAGAGGATTCGAACCTCCGACCCCCGGCTCCCAAAGCCGGTGCTCTACCAGGCTGAGCTACACCCCGTGGTGCGCCGCGGCTGACATACACGAAGCCCATGAACGCAGCAAGCCGCGCTTCCTGACCCGGCTGGATTGCGGCTAGATTGGCGGACGCTTTAAGGATATCCGCATGGCGCGCCGAAGCATCAACCTGACCGATCCACTCCACGAATACCTGGTGGCGAGTTCCGTACGGGAACCCGACGTGCTGGCGCGCCTGCGCGCCGAAACCAAGCCGTTGGAAATGGCAGGGATGCAAATCTCGCCCGAACAGGGGCAGTTCATGCGCCTTCTGGTCGAATTGACCGGCGCGAAACGGACGATCGAGGTCGGAACCTTCACGGGCTACAGCAGCCTGGCCGTGGCCCTTTCCCTTCCGGCGGACGGACGCATCGTGGCCTGCGATGTGAACCGCGAGTGGACCGACATCGCACGGCGCTATTGGGCGGAGGCCGGCGTCGCCGGAAAGATCGACCTGCGCCTGGCGCCCGCGCGTGACACGTTGGACGCCATGATCGCGGGCGGCGAGCAAGGGCGGTACGATTTCGCCTTCATCGACGCCGACAAAAAGAACTACGATGCCTATTACGAGCGCTGCCTCCAGCTCGTTCGCGGCGGCGGTCTTCTCGCCATCGACAACGTTCTGTGGAACGGCAAGGTCATCGATCCGTCCGCACGCGATGAGGACACCGAGGCAATCCGCGCGCTGAACGCCAAGATCGCCAAGGATGAACGGGTGACGGTCAGCCTTCTTCCAGTCGGCGACGGATTGACCCTCGCGCGGAAACGATAGATGCCGAAGCTGTTCCTTCGCCTCGATCTAGCCCCGGGTCACGCGCTCGGCCCGGGCAAGATCGGCCTGCTGGAGAAGGTGCGCGACCTGGGCTCCATCTCGGCCGCCGCCCGCGCGATGAAGATGTCCTATCGCCGCGCGTGGCTCTTGATCGAAAATCTCAACGAATCGTTCGACCGGCCGGTGATCGATGCCAGCACGGGCGGCCTGCACGGTGGCGGCGCCACTCTCACCCGCTTCGGCCTCGAGGTCATCGAACGCTATCGGGCCATGGAGGCCACGGCGGAGAAAAGCGTCTCGACGCACATAAAAGCGTTCGAGCGCGCTTCCGCCGTTAAGGCCCGCGGCGTTCGAGCGCCACGCTCTTGACTAGGGCATAGACGTCCCGCCCCTCGTGAAGGTCGAGCTCCTCGGCCGACAGCCGGGTTATCCGCGCCAAAAGCGCCGTCGGCCCGACCGCGATTTGCACCACGGCATAGGGTCCATCATCGAGCGCGATAGTCGAGACGCGCCCCGCCAAGACGTTCAGGACGCTGGTGCCGCCCGGCTTTCCAATACTGAGCGAAACGTCGCGCGCCGGAATCCGCAGACGGACAGCAGCGCCAACCGACTCCTCCATGCGCGGCACGCGCAACACACCGCCATCGAAATGGAGTTCGGACAGGCCGTAGCGCGCGTCATGGGATGCCACGCGGGCATGGACGACCGCCCCAGCCTCCTGCCGCCGCGCGAGCAACGGCAGGTCCGCGCGCGCGGACAACTCCTCCACACTGCCGACGGCCACGACCGAACCGTTGGCCATTAACACCATCGTATCCGCAAGGCGCGCGACCTCGTCCATGGCGTGGCTGACATAGAGGATGGGCAACCGCATCTCGTCGCGCAGACGCTCGATGAATGGAAGGATTTCCCCCTTGCGGGCGTCGTCGAGCGAAGCCAGCGGCTCGTCCATCAAAAGGATGCGCGGGCTGGCCAGCAAGGCGCGTCCGATGGCCACGCGCTGCTCCTCACCGCCCGACAACCCGACAGGACGCCGGTCTAGGAGTTGCGCGATGCCCAACAGTTCGACGACCTGGTCGAAAGTCGCGTAGCGCCCCTCCGCGGGCGAGAAATAACGGCCATAGAGAAGGTTCTGGCGCACTGTGAGATGCGGAAACAGCCTCGCGTCCTGGAAGACGTAGCCGATCCGCCGCCGATGTGGCGGAACATTCGTCTTTGCCGCGGCATCGAAGAGCGTGCGGCCGTCGACCGTGATCCGGCCCCGTTCGGGGCGTAGAAGGCCCGCGATCATGTTGATGACCGAGGTCTTACCCGACCCGGATTGGCCAAACAGCGCTGTGATGCCCGCACCGCATGAAAAAGCGGCATTCAGCGCGAAGCCGCCCAATGACTTCTCGACGGAGACCTCAAGCGACATGAGGCTGAACCCGGCGCCCGACGGCGCGCGCGAGCAACTCCGACGCCAAAAGCGCCGCCATCGACAGGACGACCGCGATCACGCACAGGCGCAGCGCGGCGCCCTCCCCGCCCGGAACTTGGGTGAGCGTGTAGATCGCGTTGGGAATCGTCCGCGTCTCGCCAGGAATATTCGACACGAACGTGATCGTCGCGCCGAACTCGCCCAGGCTCTTCGCATAGGCCAGGATCGCGCCGGCCAAGATTCCTGGCAGGGTAAGCGGCAAGGTGATCGTGGCGAACACCCAGGCACGGTTGGCACCCAACGTGTGCGCAGCCGATTCGAGCCTTCGGTCGACGGTTTCGATCGACAAACGGATGGCGCGCACCATCAACGGAAAACCCATGATTGCGGACGCAATGGCCGCGCCCGTCCAGCGGAAGGCGACGACGATACCCAGGGTCTGCTCCAGCCATTCGCCCAACGGCCCCCGCCGCCCCAGCAGCAGCAGCAGCGCATAGCCGGTGACCACTGGCGGCAGCACCAGCGGAAGGTGGATCACGCCGTCCAGAATGCTTTTGCCAGGAAAATCTCGCCGGGCCAGAAGCCATGCCGTGAAGATCCCGAACGGCAGGCTGCCCAACACGGCCCAGACGGCGACGCGCAGGCTCAGACGAATCGCCTCAAGTTCCAACGGCCCCAGATCGAACATCGCGCCCAACCGACAAACGCGCCGGGTCGTCCCGGGCTATATCCATCAAGACATAACGAATGAATACACGCCAGCCGGAAACGGTCCCCGGCGGAGAGGATGTGCTACTTCGCCGGCGCGAAAACGGGCTTGGTCATCTTGTCGCCCACCTTGATGCCCAGCTTTTCAGCCGTGCCGCCCGGCAGTTCCAGCACCGCCCGGACGTATTCGCCCGACGCAATCGTTGTTTCAGACATCGGAACCGCGCGCGAGGCGATCTTTACGATCGTGCCATCGGTCTTGATGAACAGCATGTCGAGGGGGATGAGGGTGTTCTTCATCCACATATACACGTCTTGGTCGAAACCGAAGTCGAACAGCATGCCCGCGCTGGGCGCGAGCGTCTTGCGGCACATCAGCCCGCGGCCGCGCTGGTCTTGATAGACGGCCATCTCGACGTCGAACTGCTGCGATCCTTTGGCGGTCTGGATCGTGGCTTGCCCACGCTGGAACGAGACGGAGGTGGGAACGTCGCAATCGTTCGCCGCGCAGGCAGACGTGGTCGCGACCAGAAGCGTCAAGCCGATGGCGCCGGCGAAGCGCGTCAACCGTTCGATCATGAGTTTGGCCATGGTGTGATCCATTGGGCGGCTGGCGTCTTCCTAGCCCAAGCCAAGGCGGGCGGCAATCGCCGGGCTCTTGGCCCTGAGGGCCACCCGTAGTAACTCTTGAGCGCCGCAACGCGCGGCGACTTCCGTGGGCGACTGAACGACATGCGAGACCTGACCGACCTTCTTCGCGGAACCAAGAGCGACGGCGCACTCGACGGCGAGGCCATCGCCGTTCTGTCCGACCCTGCCGTTTTGGAGCAAGTAGAGCGCCTGGACGGAATGATGCAGGCGTTCAAGCTGCGCTTGGGCCAGCAATTCCTGGAACAGTTGCGCGCGCGCCTGGTGCAGGCTGCCGAGCGCGACCCTGAACATTGGCAGTTCATTGAAAGCGCGCGGGTCGAGACGACCCTCGGCCTGCGGCCCACCGGACAGCTTGGCCGTTTTACGGAAGACTTTGCGCTGGTGTTCGCCTTCGCGACATCTCCCGGCCTCCCGTTCACCGAACCTTGGGTGGGCATCTTGACAACACCGCGCGCGCACGACCGCATCAAGGCTGATATTTTCGAACGCACCCAAAGTGCCTTCGCCGACGCCAAAAGCGCCGACCCCTCGGCCTGGTGGGTGCAGTGGGCCCGCGTGCCCAACTGGCCGGACGTCAGCCGTCCCCGCAATCTGGCCGCGCTGGTCGGCACACGGCGCGATTCCCTGGTCGATCAAGTCGCGAGCTGGATCACCGGTCTCGCCCCCGCTGTCGGGGATATTTTGCGCCACGAAGCCGGAGACGGCTGGTAACGCTTGTTCCCCGGCAAGGCCGACATTAGCTTCAACCCGACGACAACTGGAGATTTCCGTCCATGGATATGAGCGGCGAATACCGCATCAAGGCGTCCCGCGACGCTGTTTGGCGCGCGCTGAACGACCCCAAGGTTCTCAAGCAGTCGATTCCGGGCTGCGAGGAACTCGATAAGACGTCGGATGTGGAATTCGTCGCCAAGGTTACGGCCAAGGTCGGCCCGGTGAAGGCCAAGTTCGGCGGCAAGGTGACGCTCAACGACCTGGACCCGCCCAACGGCTACAGGATCGTTGGCGAAGGCCAGGGCGGCGTCGCCGGTTTCGCCAAAGGATCGGCCGAGGTGAAGCTGACGGTCGACGGCGATGCGACGATCCTTCACTACGACGTGAAGGCGGCCGTCGGCGGCAAGCTGGCCCAGATCGGCTCGCGCCTGATCGGCGCCACGGCCAAGAAGATGGCCGACGACTTCTTCACGCGCTTCTCCAAGCTGGTCGAAAAAGGCGCCTAACAGGCGCCGTTCCCACGAGAGTCCCG
>JAPLOM010000046.1 GCA_026400755.1 Alphaproteobacteria bacterium | reverse complement strand
CTTGTTCGAGCGGGACGTGGCGATCCGCTATTTGCGGTCGGGCTAAACGGGCGGCGCGTGGATGGTCAGGCGTGACGATGCCGCTCGACACGATCAGCTTCAGCCCTTCCTCCACCGTTAGCTTGACGAAGCGAAGCTCTGAGCGTTTGGCGTAGACCAGATAGCCTGAGGTGGGATTCGGTGAGGTCGGGCAGAACACGCTGACGATATCGCCGCCGCCGGCTTCGTCGATCTCCGAGGGCGGCTTTCCGGTCACGAAGCCGACCGCCCAGAGACCGGGTCGCGGAAATTCCACCAGCACCACTTCACGGAAGCTTCCGGACTTGGCCGAGACGGTGGTTTCGATGATTTGCTTGATGGCCGAATAGATATTGCTGAGCACCGGCATGTGCGTCAGCACGCGGTCGGCCATGCCGACGAGGAAACGTCCAAGGACGTTGGTGGTGAGCCAGCCGATCAGCGCCAGCACGATCAGCGCAATTAACAGCCCGAGTCCGGGTAGCGGGATATAGAGGAAGCTTTCCGGGTTGTAGCCCGATGGGATCAGCGGCGTGACCTTGCGGTCGAAGTAGCTGATCACCGACCAGGCCAGATAAAGAGTCAGCCCGACAGGTGCTGTGACCAGGATGCCGGCGGCCAGATAGGTACGCAGCCGCGCGCCCGGACGCCAGGTGCGCACGGGCGTCAGCAACGGCGGTTTCGGTGTCTGCGGCGGTGGAAGGGTCATGAGGCTGGCGACTTTACGGGCGCGTCCACAAGGGGACAAGGCGCGCTAGGCGCGCCCGCCCCGGATCACTATCATTTTGACGCTCTCGAGGGGGGAGTAGGAAATGGCCCAACACCTTCACAAGTCCGTCCCCAATATCGCCGCCCTTCTGCGTGCCGGCAAAGTAAGCGCTACTGCACTAGCCGAAGAGGCCATCGACCGGCACGGGCGCCATGGCGCGCAATTGGGCGCCTATAAGCATTGGGATGAACGCAAGGCGCTCGTCCAGGCCCGCGCGGCCGACGCGGCGTTCAAGTCCGGACGTACGCTGGCGCCGCTCCACGGCATCCCCTCCTCCGTAAAGGATCTGTTCGGCCTCAAGGGCTACCCCATCTTCGCCGGCACGCCGAAGCGCCTGCCCGCTGCGTGGGAGGCGGACGGCCCCGTGGTCGCTGCGCTCAAGCGCCAGCTCGCGACGATCACGGGCAAGACGCACACGGTCGAATTCGCCTTCGGCGGCATCGGCAGCAACAAGCATTGGGGCACGCCGCGCAATCCCTGGGGCGGCAAGGAGCATCGCGTCTCCGGCGGCTCGTCCTCCGGCGCGGGCGTCAGCCTGGGCGAAGGCTCGGCCCTGGTCGCGCTGGGGTCGGATACGGGCGGTTCGGTGCGCATCCCCGCCAGCGTGACGGGCAATGTAGGGCTCAAGATCACCATCGGGCGCTGGAGCTGCGACGGCATCGTGCCGCTGGCGCCTTCGTTCGACACGCCGGGCGTCCTGGCGCGCACCGTGGCCGACACGGCCTATGCCTTCGCCGCGCTCGATCCTGCCGGCCTGGACGCCGATGCATTCCTGGACGAGATCGCGCGCACGGAGTTGTCGAGCCTTACCTTCGGCATCTGCGACTCGTTCATGTGGGAAAATCTGGGCCCCGGCGTCGGCGAAGGCGCGAAGCGCGCGTTGGACGAAGCGGTGCGCAAGGGCGCGCGGCTGAAGAAGATCGACGTGCCCGAGTTCGCCGAGACCTACGCGCTGCATCTCAAGGGCAGTGTCCTGTCGGCCGAGTTCCTGCAGTTCTTGGACGATGAGCTGCCGGCGTGGAAGGACAGCATGGATGCCGTCATTCGCACCCGTGTGCAGGATGGCGGCAGCATTCCGGCGACGGAATACATCCGCCGCCAACAGTTCATCGCGCGCAAGCACCGCAGCGTGAGCGCCCGGCTGGCCGAAGTGGACGCGTTGGTCATGCCGACCGTGCCGATCACGCCGCCCACCGTGCAGGAGATCGCGACGCTCGACGGCTACATCCAGCACAACCGGCAGATGTTCCGCCACACCTGCCCGGTGAACAATCTGGCGCTCTGCGCTCTTACCGTCCCCGTCGCGCGTGATAAGGCCGGCATGCCCGTGGGGCTACAGCTCGTCATGCGCGCCGGTTCCGAGGAGCGGCTGCTGGCCGTGGGATATGCGCTGGAACGCGCCCTCGGCACTGCCGAGAAGCGCCTGGGCAAACCGCCGCTCAATGCCATCCCCAAAGCGAGGACATGATGACCGACCTGATCGACCGTTCCATTCCCGAACTCGCGCGCGGTTTGCGCGACGGCACGGTCAAGGCCGAGGCGTTGGCCGAAGCCGCCATCACGCGCCACGACCGCTACGGCAAGAAACTCAACGCCTACAAGCTGTGGAAGCCCGAGGCCGCCAAGCGCGCCGCGCGCGCGGCCTCGATGCTGTTCAAGAACGGCGTCGATCTGGGGCCGATGCAGGGTATTCCGGTCTCGATCAAGGACCTGTTCGCGGCCAACGGCTGGCCGACCTTCGCGGGCACGCCCAAGCGTCTGCCGCGTGAGTACGAGGTCGAAGGGCCCGTGGTCGCCGCGCTGCGCGCGCAGCAAGCCGTCTTTCCCGGCAAGACCCACACGGTCGAGTTCGCCTATGGCGGCATCGGCAGCAACATCCATTGGGGTACACCGCGCAATCCGTGGGACGCGAAGCAGCATCGTGTGCCGGGCGGCTCGTCCTCCGGCGCGGGCGTTAGCCTGTGCGAGGGCTCGGCCTGGATCGCGCTCGGCACCGACACGGGCGGTTCGGTGCGCATTCCGGCCAGCCTGACCGGCAATGTCGGTATCAAGACCAGCATTGGGCGCTGGTCGCGCGCAGGTATTGTGCCGCTCTCACCTATCTTCGACACGCCAGGCATCCTGGCGCGCTCGGTCGAGGACGCCGCGGTGGCCTTCGCCGTGATCGACCCGCACACGAAGGCCCCGCCTGCCTCGCGCGACGTCGCGGGGTTGCGCATCGGCGTGTGCGAGAAGCTGTTCTTTGAGGATTGCGGGCCAGGCGTTGTCGAAGGCGTGCAGCGCGCCCTCAAGGAATTGGCGAAGGCTGGCGCGAAGGTCAGCAAGTTCGATCTGCCCAGTCTTAAGCCGGTCTATGAATGTTTCCGCCAAGGCGGCGTGGTCTCGGTCGAGTTTTATGAGTTCCTGCAGGCCAAGCTGCCGAAATGGCTCGATACGCTCGACCCCATGGTGGTGCAGCGCTTCATCAAGGCGCGCGAGATGACGGCCACCGAGTTCCTGCGCCGTTGCCGCCTATTCAACGAGGCCGCGCAGGTTGCGGCTGAGCGCATGGCCTCCATCGACGTCATGGTGGCACCGACCATAGCCATCGCCGCGCCGACCTTGAAGGAAGTTTCGACCGTCGAGGGTTACGCGCCGAATAACCTCAAGGTTCTGCGTAACACCTCGATCGGCAATCTGATGAGCATGTGCGCCATCACCATGCCGGTGGCTTTGGACAAAAAGCGCATGCCGGTGGGTCTCCAGCTCATGGCGCCCTGCGGGCACGATGAGCGCTTGCTTGGGATCGCGCTCGGCTTCGAACGCATTCTAGGCGACGGGCGCCGCCGGATGGGCCGTCCACCTATGTGTCGCTAACAGAGAGGCTGATATGCCGAGCATGGCGGATCTGACGGTCGCGGAAGCCGCGAAGGGTTTGCGCGATGGAAGTCTCACGGCGGCGACTTTGGCGGAAGACGCCATCGCGCGTCAGGCGAAATTCGGCAAGACGATTGGCAGCTACATGCAGTTCTTGCCCGAAGAGGCGCGCCTTGCAGCCAAGGCCGCGGACGCGGCATTTTCGATCGGCGCCGACCTGGGGCCGCTGCAGGGTATTCCGGTCTCGGTGAAGGACCTGTTCGGCATGGAAGGGCTGTCGATCCATGCTGGTTCGGCGAAAGAGTTGCCGGAGAAGTTTCGCGCGGAAGGCCCGCTGGTGCGCCGCCTGCGCCAGCAACTGGCCGTGATCGTCGGGCGCACCCACACCAGCGAGTTCGCCTATGGCGAATACGGCTATGGCACCAACTCCCAGCACCACACGCCGCGCAATCCGTGGGACCCAGTGAATGTCCGCCCGCCGGGCGGCTCGTCGTCCGGTGCGGCCACCAGCCTGTGCGAGGGTACGGCTCTGGTCGGTATCGGGTCCGATACGACGGGATCGGTGCGCGAGCCTGCCTGCCTGACCGGCAACGTGGGCCTGAAGATCACCCACGGACGCTGGTCCCTGGACGGCATCGTGCCGTGCAGCCCCACGCTCGACACGCCCGGCCCTCTCACTCGCACGGTGACGGACGCGGCGCTGGCCTTTGCCGCGCTGGACCCTCTATGCGATTCAAAACGACTTTCCCGGGCGATCGAGCGTTCGGATCTGGCTGGTTTCAAGATTGGCGTGGCCGAGGATTATTACTGGAGCGAATCGACGCCCAGCGTCGTCGAGGGCGTGAAGCGCGCGTTGGATGAGTTGGCGCGCGTGGGTGCGCGGCTGATCCCGATGAAGCTGCCCGAGGCGCGCGAGGCGCAAACCGTGTTCGACGACGGCGATCCCTGCGCGGTCGAACTCTATGCGTTCTTGTCCTCGGAGCTGCCGTCGTGGATCGACACGTTGCGGCCGTCGCTGAAGACCAAGGTCCTGGCAGGCGGGAAGATGGCCGCATCGGACTATTACCGCCGATGGCATATGGCTCGGAACATGACCAAAGCGTTTGAAGCGCGCTGGGCCGAGGTCGATGTGTTCGCCATGCCCACCATCTCGATCACGCCACCGACGGTCGAGGAATTGAAAAAGAAGTCCGATCCCAACGAATCGCGCAACACCAGCATGGTCAATCTGCTGCGCCTATGCGCGGTCTCCATGCCGGTGGGACTGGACGTGGCGGGCATGCCCATTGGCCTGCAACTGGCCGCGCCGACCATGGGGGAAGAGCGGTTGTTGGCCATTGCCGCGGCGTGCGAGCGTGTCCTGGGCACCTCGCGCCAGCGTCTGGGCGTGCCGCCGATGTGCCGATGACGTCGCAGGCCACCGCGAAATCAGATGTCACGCGGGAAACGCTCGATGATCAGGATCGCGGGACGGCCGTTGACGAGAATTTGGTAAACGCGCGCCAGACAGCCTTCGGCCAGCGCGGGCGGAAGGTCCGGCCCACCCTGCTCCATGCCGGTCCACAGCACGTCGCGCGTGGTCGGCAGACCGGAACGCGCCAGCACGCGGCCGATGCCCGCCGTGCCGTCCATGATCTGGCGCGTCTCTTCCTCTCCGATGCGCGCGGGAAGCAGAAGCGCGCGGGCATGGATCAGCAGGCGCCCGCTGGTTCGCCCGCGCAACTCCACTTCGCGGACAACCGCATCCTCTCCCCGTTTGGCGTCGGCCAAGGGATGGTCGTGCGGCAGAGGCAGGCGCTCCTGCTTCAGCAGGATGACGTCCACGGGCTCGCCGGCGACCGCCTCCATGCGGGTCGTGATCGTGCCCTCGTAATCAAGGATATCGCGCTGCCGGGGCGTCAGGGCGGCGGCCGAAGCATCGATGCCGCCCGTGGGCCGCGCCGTCGTCATATCGAGAATTTCCGGAACTCCTTCCTGGCGCGCCGCGATCTGCCGCGCGTCGCTGCATACACAACCCGGATGCGCGTTGCCAGCGGACGATTGCTCAGAGTACTGGCTTTCGCCGCATCGTGCCTGTGGGCGCCCCTGGCCGCGCAGGCCGACGATTTCACGTTGGGCCTGCCCATCGCCTGCACCCCTGGCCGCGATTGCTGGATCGCGAACTATTTCGACCGGGACTCTGCTCCCGGCGTGAAGGATATCGGGTGCGGCGCCCGAACCTACGACGGCCACGACGGAACCGATTTCGCGCTGCGCGACCTGAAGACGATGAACGCCGATGTCGACGTGGTGGCCGCGGCTTCTGGCCGCGTCAAAGCCGTGCGCGATGGCGTGACGGACGTAAACGTCAAGATTGGCGGCCGTCAGTCCGTGGCAGGCAAGGAGTGCGGCAATGGCGTGGTGGTAGAGCATGGCGGCGGTTGGGAGACTCAATACTGTCACATGCGCAAAGGCAGCGTCGCCGTGCGGCTGGGCCAGGAGGTCGCCGCGGGCGAAAAGCTGGGCTTGGTGGGGCTCTCCGGCTTCACGGAATTTCCGCACGCGCACCTGACCGTGCGCAAGGACGGCGTCGCGGTCGACCCGTTCGACGGGCATCGTGCGGATGGCACCTGCGGTGCGTCGGATGCGCCGTTGTGGCGGCCGGAGCTGCGCTCGGCGGTCGTGTATGAGCCGATGGTTCTATTCGCCTCCGGCCTTGCTGGCCTCGTGCCATCGCAGGCCGCGGCGGAACGGGGCGATCTCGACGGGACCGTCCTTTCCCCGTCCGCGCCGATGCTGGCCATGTGGACCCGTGCGTTGGGTGTCGAGCCTGGCGACGAGCTAACGATTCGCGTGACCGGACTGGACGGCAAGATTGTGTTCGAAAGCACCCAGAAGGCCGACAAGCGCCAAGCAGCGTGGTTCGCCTTTGCCGCCCGAAAGCGGCCGCCCGACGGCGCATGGCCGCGCGGTGCCTACCGCGGCGAGGCAACCCTCGTCCGCGGCGGCGCGAAACCCCTAACACGCAGCATTCAGGCCGAAGCCGAACTGCGCTGATGCCCTAGAACGTCACCACGCTGCGGATCGACTTGCCTTCGTGCATCAGCTCGAAGGCCTTGTTGATGTCCTTCAGCGGCATGGTGTGGGTGATCAGATCGTCGATGTTGATCTTCTTGTCCATGTACCAGTCGACGATCTTCGGCACGTCCGTGCGGCCCTTGGCGCCACCGAAGGCCGTACCCTTCCAGACGCGGCCAGTGACGAGCTGGAATGGGCGGGTGCTGATCTCCTGGCCCGCGCCCGCGACGCCGATGATGACCGAGACGCCCCAACCCTTGTGGCAGCATTCCAGCGCCTGGCGCATGGTCTTTACGTTGCCGATGCACTCGAAGCTGTAATCCGCACCGCCTTTGGTGAGATTCACCAGGTAGGGCACGAGGTCACCTTCGACCTCCTTCGGATTGACGAAGTGGGTCATGCCGAACTTTTCGGCCAGAGCCTTGCGGTTCGGATTCAGATCGACGCCGACGATCATGTTGGCGCCCGCGATGCGCGCGCCCTGGATGACGTTCAGGCCAATACCGCCCAGGCCAAAGATCACCACATTGTCGCCCGGCTGCACCTTGGCCGTGTTGATGACCGCGCCGATGCCCGTGGTGACGCCGCAGCCGATGTAGCAGATCTTGTCGAACGGAGCGTCCTCGCGGACCTTGGCCAGCGAAATCTCGGGCACCACGGTGTAGTTCGCGAAGGTGGATGTGCCCATGTAGTGGAACAGCTTGTCCTTGCCCAGGCGGAAGCGCGAGGTGCCATCGGGCATCAGCCCCTGCCCCTGCGTCACGCGGATCGATTGGCAAAGGTTGGTCTTGCCCGAGGTGCAGTAGTCGCACTCGCGACATTCAGGCACATAGAGCGGAATGACGTGGTCGCCCTTCTTGAGGCTTTTCACACCGGGGCCGACATCGACCACCACGCCCGCGCCCTCGTGTCCCAGGATGGCGGGGAACAGGCCTTCCGGATCGGCGCCAGAGAGCGTGAACTCGTCCGTGTGACAGATGCCAGTGGCCTTGATCTCGACCAGGCATTCGCCGGCCTTGGGGCCTTCGGCGCGGCTTAAGCAACCGTCTCGGTTCAGCTGGCGATCATCGCGGTTCGTTGGCCGCGCCGCGCGCCACGAGCCAATCGCGGCTGACATTGACGACATGGGTCAGGACGACCGGATCGCGCGGGTTGATATGATCTCCCGGCATCGTGACCACCCATTTAGGCTGCGGGGTTAGCTCGGTCATCAGGCGCGCGGACGCCGGCGGGATCAGCTCGTCGGCCTCGGCGTTGATCAGCAGCGTCTGGGTCTCCATGCGCGGCAGAAAGTAGCTGGGCTCGATGGAGTGGAGTACCGAGCCAGCCAGGATACCGACGATCCAATGCAACGCCGGCGACTTGAACTTCAAAGCCACCGGCACGATCTCGGCCACATCGGCTCCCCCGAAGGCCAGGATGGTGACTCTGGATTCGATGCCGTTCGCCCGCGCGGTTTCATGAGCCGCGGGGACGAAGATGGCGCCCAGGCTATAGCCCAAAAGACTGACGCGGCTGGCATCGGCCCATGGTTGTTCCCTGGTCCAGCGAAGGATGGCCACGAGCTGGCGCGGCGTGACGACCGCGCCTTCGCGGATCGCCAGGATACGCGAGGGAATGCTGGCCTTCTTGTCGCTGATCGCTTCGCGCTCGGGATATTCGAACGCGACGATCGCGTTCTTCCCCACCGGTGATGGCAGGCGCTGGATGTTCTCGCGTCCGGCGCGCAGGCCGCCGACCACGATCTGCACGGGCATCGGTTCGTTCGCCGCGTCTTCCGGCAGGCTGACCGCGAAACGCACGGGCAGTTCGCCCGGCGCGGTCAGCGTGATGTCGGATTGGATGCGGTGCTCGCCGTCGCGGTTTTCCGGGGCGTCGATACGCTGGGCCAGGGCGAACGGCGGCACGGCGCGCTGGGCGGCCGCGACGGGGTCCTCGGCGCGCAGCCAGCCCAGCACGGCGAGGATGACCAACAGGACGGAGAGGACAAGCCCGCCGAGGATCGCGGCGGCCCATTTCAGAAGACGGATCATGGCGCCACCTTACGAAAATCCGTCGCGCGAAACCCGCAATAATGCGTCCCGCCGGCTTCTGGCCTCCTCCATGACCATCGGCTACGCTTCGCGACCGCAATCGCACATGGAGCCATCCCGATGCCCAAAAAAATGCCGCGCCCCGGCGCCATCGCCCTCGTCACCGGAGCGAGCAGCGGCATCGGCGCCAAGACCGTCGAAGCCCTGGCCGAGATCGGTTGCCGCGTGATCTGTGCGGGCCGCAGCCTGGACCGCCTTTCGCCGATGGCCAAGCCGTTGGGCAACAAGGCTTTGGCCTTCGAGGTCGATGTCAACGACGAGGCTTCGGTCGAAGGCATGATCGAGCGCTTGCCCAAGCCCTGGCGCGAGATCGATATCCTGGTCAACAACGCGGGTCATGACACGGGCGGGCGCCGCCGATTCGACGAAGGCAGCGCCGAGGAATGGGCCAGCATCATCGAAACCAACGTGATCGGCTTGATCCGCGTCACCCGCGCCGTCATTCCCGGCATGATCGCCCGCGACCGCGGCCATGTGGTGAACATCGGCTCGATCTCCGGCTACAAGCCCTACGCTACCGGCACGATCTATGCCGCCAGCAAGTTCGCCGTCCATGGCTTCAGCGAATCGCTGCGCCTGGACTACCGCAACACCGGCGTGCGCGTGACCGAGATTCTGCCCGGTATGGTGCGCACGGGCTTCGCCATGTCGCGCTGGGGCGACGGCAAGCGCGCGAAGAAGTTCTACGAGGATTTCGGCACCTGCCTGAACCCCGAGGACGTGGCGGGCACGATCGCATTCGCGGTGCAGCAGCCGCCGCATGTCGTCATTTCGCAACTGGTCGTCGTTCCCAATTCTCAGACTTGAAGGATTGCCATGAAGGGTAAGACAGCCGTCGTCACCGGCGCCGCCAAGGGCATCGGCCGCGCCATCGCGGACCTCCTGGCCGAAAAGGGCACGCGCGTCGCGCTGGTCGACAAGAACAAGGCCGCGCTCGACGAGGCCGTGGCGGCGATGAATGCCGCCGGGCATCAGGTGCTGGGCATCGAGGCGGACGTGACGCGGCGTGAGCCCTGCCACAAGGCGTTCGGCGCGGCGGTCTCCGCCTACGGCAAGATCGACATCCTGGTCAACAACGCGGGCCTCTATATCCGCACGCCGATCGAGAAGATCGACGACAAGGAATGGGACCTGATCTTCGACGTCTGCCTGCGCGGCGTCTTCCACATGATGACGGCCGGCGCCGAGCACATGAAAGGCAACGGCAGCGGGAAGATCGTCAACATCTCTTCCGTCGACGGCTTCGTCCCCTTCCCTGCCATGGCGCACTATGCGGCGGCCAAGGCCGGCGTTATCAGCCTGAC
This sequence comes from Alphaproteobacteria bacterium, assembly GCA_026400755.1. GTDB lineage: Bacteria > Pseudomonadota > Alphaproteobacteria > CADEGL01 > CADEGL01 > CADEGL01. The sequence goes on along the minus strand of JAPLOM010000046.1, from coordinate 4,152 downwards.
CCGGTCCTTCGCCGCGGCCTATGCCGAGCATGGCGTGCTGGTGAATTCGGTCGCACCCGGCGCCACAGACACCGGCCCCATGCGCGAGAACGACTACATTCAGAAGCTGTCGCAGAAAATTCCGCTCAAGCGCGGCGCCCAGCCGCGTGAGATCGCACAGGCGGTCTGCTATCTGGCCGGCGACGACAACACCTATACGACCGGCGAGAACATGATCGTCAGCGGAGGCCTCGTGATCGCATGATCCGCCGGGCCCTCCTGCTCGCCTTTGGCCTGTGGCTTGCCGCCACGGCGGCCTGGGCGCGGCCGGTGGAGCTCGAGTTGATCCTGGCGGTGGATGTCTCGGCGTCCGTGCGCGCCGAGGAATTCGATCTGCAGATGCACGGCTATGCCGACGCGTTCCGCACGCCCCAGGTGCTGGAGGCCATCAAGGCGCTGGGCAAGGACGGCATCGCGGTCACGATGATGCAGTGGGCCAATCCCGATCAGCGCGAAGTGGTCGTCGATTGGACGCGTATCTACGGCGAAGCCTCGGCTGAAGGTTTCGCGAAGTCCGTCGACAACACTCCGCGCCTGTTCGACATGGGCCAGACGGCCATGGGACACGCGCTTGAGTTCTGCTTGGGACTGTTCAAGTCCGGCGGGTTCGAAGGTCGACGCCAGGTGATCGACGTCTCGGGTGACGGCTATAGCAACCGCGGCATTTTACCCAACGGTTATCGTGATGAGGCCATCAAACGCGGCATCACAATCAATGGCCTTGCCATCACGACGAAGGAAAAGTTCCTGCCCGGCTACTATCAGCGCAACGTGATCGGCGGGCCGGGCTCGTTCGTCGTCGCCATCAATAGTTATGATGAGTTCGCCAGCGCCATTGTAGCTAAACTGCTGCGCGAGATCCGCGGCGCGCACGTGTCCGAAGCGCCTGCCATGCCGTCGGAAAACGAAATGGCCGCGATCTCAAGATTCCGCGCGACGATGGTGGACTAGAGACGAGAGTCTAACTTCGACCGTCTCTATATCGGGTCCTTGTAGCACCGCACGAAGGTGGCAAGTGAAAGCATTCGCGGCCCGTCCTCAAAGGTATGATTGGCACGCTCGTACGAGAGCAGGAAGCGGACATGGGGAATGCCGTTCCGGTCTTCGACCACGGCCTGAACTTCGGCGATTTGGGGCGGACCTTCCTGGCCGCCGGGACGGCGGTATTTGGATCCGACCTGGACGCTTTCGTGATCGGACTGACGGTCGAGCAGCATGGTGAACTCCCGCCTCGCCCCCCGGCTCGCGGCAAACTGGATTGTGAACGTGGCCATTCTCACAAAACCGGGTTCGCCTGCCAACGGCGCGGCCGGTCAGTCACCAATTTATTTCAGGCGTTCCCGCCCGATTGGCCGGGCCTTACCTTCCGGACGACTCTTTGGCATGATCCCCGGCGCCGATAATGCGGGGACCGGCGTTCGTCAAAGATTCCATTGAGGGTTGCCAATGTCCAATTGCCCAAATCCGCGCCGCGGCTTCAAGAATTCCCTCCAAATCATTGCGGTATCAGCAATTTTGTCGGGCGCTTGGGCCTTTCCTGCGAGCGCGGGAATGGATGAGGCCATGGCGGCCTATCAGGCCAAGGATTACTCAGGAGCGCTTCAGGAATTCCGCGTCCTCGCCCAAACCGGCGACCCCAAGGCCGAATACTACATGGGCCGCTTCTATCATTACGGTGAAGGGGTCACGGTCAGCGGCGCCGAAGCGGCCAAGTGGTACCGCAAGGCGGCGGATAAAGGCGTGGCGGGCGCCCAATACAATCTCGGCATCCTTTACGACCAGGGCAACGGCGTGAAGGAAGACGCCGCTGAGGCAGCCCGCTGGTTCCGCAAGGCGTCTGACCTGAACGACCCGCAAGCTCAGTTTAGCCTGGCCTATTTCTACCAGATGGGCCGTGGCGTGAAGCAGGATCCGGGCGAAGCGTTCAAGTGGTACAAGCGTTCGGCCGATCAAGGCCACGCCATTTCTTACCTGGCCATGGGCTTCTCATTGCGTGACGGCGCAGGGGTCGCGGCGAACAAGGTCGAGGCGTTGAAGTGGTTCCAACTGGCTTCGGCGTCGCTGCAGGAAGGCATGATGCGCGACGTGGCCACCCGGGCCGGCGCACGTACAGCGGCAAAGATGAACGCGACCGAGATCGCCCAGGCCGAAAAGCTGGTTGCCGCCTGGACGCCCGAGCCCAAGCAGGTTCAGCAGTAAGTCGCGTCACCGCGGGCTAGAGCCCGCGGTTGAGCGCCCCGTCCACCAGGATGTTCTGGCCCGTGATGTAGCCCGCGTCCTCCGACAGAAGGAACGCCACGGTCTTCGCGACCTCGGATAGCTTGCCCTTTCGGTTCATCGGAATCGCGAGCCGCATCTCTTCCGGGTCCATTTGGGCGTTCTCGATGATGCCCGGCAGGACGTTGTTCATCCGCACGCCGTGGCGCGCGTAACGGTCCGCATAAATCTTGGTGATGCCATGCAGCACCAGGCGCACCGGCCCGGTCGGATAGACCATGCGCGGCTGCACCGCTTCCATGCCCGAGATGTTGACGATGGCGCCGCCGCCCTGACGGACCATCTGGTCGGTCACCAGGCGGCACATCTCAACGACGTTGAGGACCAGAAGGTCCAGAACGTCGTGCCAGACGCCATTGGGCAGGTTGAGGATGTTGGTTTCGAAATCCGGGTCGTAGTTCAACATCTTGGATTCGAGGTCGCCGCGCCCCTTGATCCCGTGCTTCTGCATGATGCTGGCATGACGGCCGGAGTTGTTGGCCACCGCGTCGATATGGCCATAGCGCTCGAGCGTGCCGTCGACCAGCTTCTTCATGTCGGCAGCTTCGGTCACCGAGCCCTGGAAGCCGATGCCGCCCAGCTCCTCGGCCAGCTTGATGCTGGCGTCGGACGTCGACATGAGAGCGAGTTTGTAGCCCCGCTCCTTCAACTCGCGTGCGATGGCTTCGCCGATGCCCTTGCCGGACGCGGTGACGATGGCGACTCTTTCGGTCATGGTGTCCCCCTGTTGATGACGCAGGTTGTGCCGGAAGTCATCAAGCGGCGCAATGGGGCGCCATCGACATAAAATCGCCGATATCGGTGCTCATATGAGCCCTTCCCGCCGATCTTAACCCCTTCGAAAGGCCCCACCGATGCTGAGCAAGACGCGGATATTCTTGCGCGACTTGTGGGCGCTCACCCGTCCCTATTGGTTTTCGGAGGAACGATGGTCCGCCCGCGGCCTGTTGGCCGTGATCCTGGCCATGAATCTGGGCATGGTCTATCTGAGCGTGCTGTTCAACGAATGGTACCGGATTTTCTACGATGCGCTCGAAGCGCGCGATGTGCCCGCGTTCTGGCACCAGATCGGCCGGTTCGGAATGCTGGCGGCCATCGCCATCGTGGTCGCCGTCTATCAAATCTATCTGCGCCAGATGCTGATGATCCGTTGGCGCCGCTGGCTGACGGGTCGCTATCTGACCGAGTGGCTGGACCAGCAGACCTACTATCGCATGCAGCTTGGCGGCCGGAGCACGGACAACCCGGATCAGCGCATTTCCGAGGACTTGCGACTCTTCGTCGGGGACACGATGACATTGGTACTGGGCTTCATCAGCTCCGTCGTCACCCTTGTGTCTTTCGTGGGCATCCTGTGGGGCCTGTCCGGCAGCCTAACCGTGCCGGTTGCGGGCGTGTCGCTGACAATTCCGGGCTACATGGTTTGGGCGGCGTTGGTCTACGCCATCTTCGGCACCTGGCTGACGCACAAGATTGGCCGCCCCCTCGTCCGCCTCAATTTCGATCAGCAACGCTATGAAGCCGATTTCCGCTTTGGCCTGATGCGATTCCGCGAGAACGCCGAGGGTGTCGCCCTCTACGGCGGTGAGGCAGAGGAAAGGAAGATCTTCGGCAACCGCTTTTCCGCTGTCGTGGACAATTGGTGGAGCATCATGCGGCGGCAGAAGAGCCTGACCTGGTTCACCTCGTTCTACGGCCAGGCCGCCGTTCTCTTCCCCTTCCTCGTCGGCGCGCCGCGTTTCTTTTCCGGCGCCATCCAACTTGGCGGGCTCATTCAGATCTCGTCTGCCTTCGGACAGGTGCAGGCCTCCCTGAGCTGGTTCGTCGAGGCCTATA
>JAPLOM010000050.1:2939-25943 GCA_026400755.1 Alphaproteobacteria bacterium | reverse complement strand
TCGGATTCCGCCGTGCCCGCGCCCAGGTTCCAGGCTCCGGCCCGCTTGCCGATGGCGTTCCAGGTCCAAACCGTGTGGCGGTTGGTGCCTTCCATCAGGCGGACCTGGGCCTTCACCCGGCCCTGGTGGCTGGTCAGCCAGACCCAATCGTCGTCGGCAATCCCCATCTCCGTGGCCGAGGCCCGGTTCATATAAAGCCGGTTCGCGCCGTGGATTTGGCGCAGCCAGGCGTTCTGCGATACCCACGAATGGTACATGGCCATCGGCCGCTGGGTGATGGCGTGGAACGGGAACTCCTCGTTGTCCACCGCGGCCTGTTCGAACGGCCGGTACCAGATGGGCAGCGGATCGAAATAGGCGTCGACACGCGCGCGATGTTCGTCCGGCGGCTGGATCGGCCCGTGGCCGCGCGCGGCCTGCCGGAATTTCTGCAACGGCTCGCTGTAAAGGTGCAGCACGATGCGCTCGGCCTTGCCGATGAAACCCATGCGCTGGGCGAATTCCAGATAAGCGCGGTTGGCGAACTTGAAGAAGCGTTGCTCGGGCTCCAGCTCGTGGCGCCAGAAGCACTCGTTCTCGACATAGCGCTTCAACTGGTCCGGGTTGACCGCGCCGCGCCCCTGCTCACTGCCATCCTCGCCGCGCCAGCCGGCCAGGCTGCCGATGCCGGGCGTGCGCTCGTGATTGACGATGTAGTCGGGATAACCGCCTGGAAACTTGGGCTTGCCCTCGGCGTTCAAGAGCCCCGGCAGGCCGATGCGCGCGCCCAGATCGATCAGCACGTCCTGGAATGGCCGCACGTCGCGGTCGGGTTTCACCACCGGCTGACGAATCGAATCAGCGGCGCCGTCGGCGTCGCAGATCGGCCGATCCAACAGCGAGATGCAGTCCCAGCGCTCCAGATAGGTCGTGTCCGGCAGCACCAGGTCGGCATAGCCGACCATCTCGGAGAAATACGCATCCGAATAGATGATGTGCGGAATCTTGTACTCGCCGGTCTCAACGTTCTTGTCGGTCAGCATGGCAAGGGTGCCCGGCACGTTCATGGCCGAATTCCAGCCCATGTTGGCCATGTACATGAACAGCGTGTCGATCGGATACGGATCACCCTTCCAGGCGTTCGCGATAACCATGTGCATCATGCCGTGGGCGGCCATGGGCGCTTCCCACGAAAACGCCTTATCGATGCGGCACGGATTGCCGTTCGCATCGACCAGCAGATCTTCGGGCCCGGTCGGAAAGCCGAGCGGCGGGCCAGGCAAGGGCTTACCCGCCTGCACCTGATCGGCCCGGCCCGTGGGCTTTACAGGCGGCGGCGCGGGGCGCGGGAACGGCGGCTTGTAGCGGAACGAACCGGGGCAATCGATCGCGCCCAGCAGCATCTGGAGCAGGTGGATCGCGCGGCAGGAGTGGAAGCCGTTGGAATGCGCCGAGATGCCGCGCATGGCATGCATGGATACGGGCCGCCCCACCATCCGCTCGTGCCGCCGCCCGGCCCAATCGGTCCAAGGCTGCTCGATGGTGATGGTTTCGGAGAACGCAACATGCGCCAGTTCGGCGGCGATGCGCTTGATCGTCTCGGCGTCCAGCCCGGTTTCTGCCGCAACCGCATCGGGCGCATAGCGCGGATCGAGATAGCGTTGCGCCAGAAGATGGAATACCGGCACCGCGCGGCGACCGTCGGGCAGCGTGACCTCCGCGCCGAGCGAGACCTGCGCGTCGGGATCGTTGCTGCCGGCAAGCGCGCCCTTCGTCCTGTCCCATACCAGGGGCACGCCGTCCTGCCCACGCGCAAACAACCCGTCGTCGGCCGCGCCGGGCGCCTGGATCACCAGCCAGGACGCGTTGGTGTAGGCGGCCAGAAAATCGGCATCGACTTTTCCAGCGCGCAGGATCTCGTGGACCAGCGCCAGCACGAACAGCCCGTCCGTGCCCGGACGGATGCCGATCCATTCGTCGGCGACCGCCGAATAGCCCGTGCGGATCGGGTTGACCGAGACGAACTTGGCGCCGCGCCCCTTCAACTTGCCCAGGCCGATTTTGATCGGATTGGAATCGTGGTCTTCGGCCACGCCGAACATCAGCAGGTATTTCGTGCGGTCCCAATCGGGCTCGCCGAACTCCCAGAACGAACCGCCGATGGAATAAAGGCCCCCGGCCGCCATGTTGACCGAACAGAAGCCGCCATGGGCGGCATAGTTGGGCGTACCGAACTGGCTGGCCCACCAGCCGGTCAGCGCTTGGCTCTGGTCGCGCCCGGTGAAGAAGGCCAACTTGCGCGGATCGTCCTTGCGGATGGCGCCCAGCCAACCGGACGCCGTCGCCAGCGCTTCGTCCCACGAAATCGCCTTGAACTCGCCCGAGCCGCGGGGACCCACGCGCAGCAGCGGCTGCGTCAGCCGCGCCGGGGAATAGTGGTTCATGATCCCGGCCGAGCCCTTGGCGCACAGAACGCCCCGGTTCACCGGATGGTTCCGGTTGCCTTCGATATAGCGGATCGCGCCGTCCTGGAGATGCACCTTGATGCCGCAACGGCAGGCGCACATGTAGCAGGTCGTGTATTTGATCTCGTCGGAGACCGTCGGGCTGAGGTCGATGGGGTGGGCCCGGGTCATGCCCGCGTCTCGTCGATCATCATCGCCCCGCTGCTATAGCATAGGCGGCAGCGCTCCGCAGCCCGCCAGACGGGGCCCAGAAGGCCCCGCCCCTATCGGAGGGAGCCTTCTTTGACCAACTTGTTATTTAGCGACCCATCCGGTGTTCGTTCCGGCGCCGCTTTCCTTCACATACAGCGTCGTTCCAGCGCCGCCTGACTGGTTCATATAGAGAGACCCAATCTGAGCTGCGACCACGTTGTTGGGCGAGCCTGCCCCGGTGAAGACTGCGAGCGGAGCCCCAGCCGAACCCGTCCCATAGGAGGCGATATCCAAGCAAACGGCATTGCGCGAGCCGATATTGCCGGTCATCCCATCGACTTTGAAATAGATATCGCCATTGGCGGCATTGCCGGCGCGACGCACTTGAAAATCGCCGTATTGACCTCCGCCGCCGCCATTCACGGGATCGCAAGTCAAAAGCGCCCACCAATCTTTCGCCGGCGGCGTAGCGATCCAAGTCCTTTGTGCCTGCATCGACAGATCGAAGCCCCCGCCTGCAGCCAAAAACCAAGAGTTCTGGAGACCAGGCGTGGAATTGAAGGGTACGCGCAAGGGGACCCCTCCGGTGGAAAGCATCTTGCCGCCATTGTTATCGGAATAGGCCGGGCGGCTGTCGAGACACCCGATGACAGTCGGGGCACCTCCGTCTCGGATAAAGTAAAGCGAATTACCGCCAAATCCCCCAATGCAACCCATGAAGACATTGCTCCCGGCTTGATTGGCATATGCGAGATCAAACACCGAAAATTCTGCCTGCATCACCTCCACATTGGAAACCGTTTGCCCTGCCGCGTCGGCGACTGTGATTGTCGTTCCAGAGATGTTTGTAATTTCCGTTGTCAGATCGGTATATCCACTGGCCGCTCCCTGAATCGTGATATTTCGGCCGACCACCAACCCCGTGGCCGACGCCACCGTCAGCGATGTAGATCCAGATGTGATTGCTCCGGTCGTAGGCGACACACTCGTCTGCCCCCAACCTGCCGCCGCTTCTGCAACGACGTCGATAAAGCTCCAAGGGGCATTGGCGTGGCCTGTCGGAGCAAAATAGATAGCGCTCTCCGCGGTTGTCGTCACTTGGCTGCTACGCAACTCACAGCCGCCCGTTCCATCGGGCGCATTCACGTAAATAGCGTTCTTCGTCTGCCCGGTGAAGTTGCAGAAGTCGAAACGGGTTTTATCAAGTATCGCGTTATTGGCGTTGGTTCTGGTGCCCGAAAAATAGAATCCGTATTCGCCCGCACCGAAATAGCACCCGGTGATGTATACGCGCTCCATCTGGCCATCGACGTAAATACCAACTCCGACCGCGAAGCTGCACCACTGAATTGTTCCTTGGATTGTTGAGCCATTTACACCGCTGATATCGTTTTGAAACCAGATCGCTCGCCGCGCATTGAAAAAATGCAAGTTCGCTATCGAGAAATTCTCGATACCGTTGATCACGCTAAAAATATCGTCAGTGGCTCCTATAGGCGCTTTTATTCTGACGCCACCGCCTACGACGGCCGGCGCCATCCCCAATAGTGTGACGTTCGTTTTTAGATCGATGTCTTTGCAGACATAGGCGCTCGGTGGCACAGGAAAGAGAACCGTTCCGCCCCGAACGGCAGCCGCATCGATAGCCGCCTGAACCGCAGGGCTGTCGTCGGTTGTTCCGTTTCCGACAGCACCAAAATCGACAACATTGAATGTAGAGGTTGTCATTCATTTCTCCCGTTTTTTATTGGAAGTGAAAAACAACTTCCGGACATGACGGGGAAACTTTAAGGGTAGAACTGTGATATTTCAGATAATTTTTTATAAAATTCTTTATTTGTATTTATGAATATTTCCACTCAACATCTTTTATTTGAAAATTTTCAAATTGACTGCGCGCGAATAAAGGCCTGTCCCGCCGTGGCAGGGACTGCCCATCCGTGCTACGAGGCCGGGTCATGAAACACCGTTCCTTCCGGCATCTTGCCCTTCTCGCGGCCGTAATCTGCTTGGGATTGCTGGTGTTGGCGGGCGTGCGGCTGATCGGTGTCTTCGACGCCGCCAAGGGCCAGGCCGACGCCAGCGATCCGGTCCAAGTCAAACGCGGGCAGTTGGTCTATGCCGAGTATTGTGCGAGTTGTCACGGCGGGAAGCTGGAAGGCCAGCCCAATTGGCAAAGCCGCCTGCCCAACGGCCGCCTGCCCGCCCCGCCCCACGACGAAAGCGGCCATACCTGGCATCACCCGGACGCGCAGTTGTTCGAGGTAACCAAATACGGCCTCAAGAACATCGCGCCGCCGGACTATCAAACCGACATGCAGGCCTACGAGGGCGTTCTGACCGATGGCCAGATCTGGGATGTGCTGGCCTATATCAAAAGCACCTGGCCGAAAGACATCCAGGCCCGCCAGGAAAAGCTGAATCGCGGCCCGTCCCATTAGCCACGAGCCACTTGCCCCCACCCCATCGCTATGAAAAATTCCTGGCCATGTTCTTCGAGCGCGACGGCGTCAAGATTAGCTACCGGTGGGACGGGACCGAGGGTAAGCCGGTCCTCACCCTCGTCCATGGCGTGGGCGGCCAGTTGGGCTATTGGAACTGGGTCATTGACGATCTGGCCAAGGATTTCCGGATCCTGCGCTATGACCAGCGCGGCCACGGCGAATCGGGCAAGCCGCGCGACAAGATCAACATCCAGGAATTCGTGGCCGACCTGAAGGCACTGCTCGACCATGTCGGGCTCAAGAAAACCCACCTGTTCGGATTCTCTCTCGGCGGGCTCGTGGTCCAGTCCTTCGCGCTGGAGCACCCGGAATACATTGATCGGCTGATCATCATGGGTTCGGTCGCCGGCCGCACCGACGAGGAAAAGACGCGCGTGATGGGAAGGCTAGAGATCCTGCGCTCGCTCGGCCCGCTCGGCCATTACGATGCCTCGGTCGATCGCTGGTTCACGCCCGAGTTCCGCGCGGTCAATCCCGAGATCATGGCCAAGCGGCGCGAATACGCCTCGCAGATGGACCCGGAGTGCTATGTCGCGGCCTATCGCGTGTTGGCCGAGAACGATTTCGCCGACCGCCTGCACGAGATCAAGCTGAAGACGCTGGTGGCCACCGGCGAGCACGACGCCGGCTCCAATCCGCGCATGTCCAAGCTGATGCACGACAAGATCGCGGGCTCCCGCTTCCACATCTTCCCCAAGCTGCGCCACAACCTGCTGTTCGAAGCGCCCAAACAGGTCAGCGGCCTGGTGCGGGATTTTCTCCAGAGCTAGGACGCGCACGCGTCCCTAAAATTTTTAGGAATCGGTCCATGAGCGTAACGCTTCCCAAGCACGCGCGCGTCGTCATCGTCGGCGGCGGCATCATCGGCTGCAGCGTGGCCTATCACCTGGCCAAGCTGAGCTGGAAGGACGTGCTGCTGCTGGAACGCAAGAAGCTAGCCTGCGGCACCTCGTGGCACGCGGCCGGCCTCGTCGGCCAATTGCGCGCCAGCTACAACCTGACGCAGCTCGCTATTTACGGCGCGCAACTCTACGGCACGCTCGAGGCCGAGACGGGCCAGGCCACGGGCTTCCAGCGCCGCGGCTCGGTCGCCGTCGCGCGCACCGAGGAGCGCATGGCGCAGTACCGCCGCCAGGCCTCGATGGCCAAGTATTTCGGCGTCGAAGTGGACGTGATCTCGGCTAAGGAAGCCGGCGAGAAATGGCCGCTGATGCGCACCGACGATCTGAAGGGCGCGATCTGGATTCCGGGCGACGGCCAGACCAATCCGGTCGACACCACGGCTGCGCTCGCCAAGGGCGCGCGCATGGGTGGCGCCAAGATCGTCGAGGGTGTGAAGGTCACAGCCATCCACACTAAAGACGGGCGCGTCACCGGCGTCTCCACAGACGCGGGCGAGGTGACGGCCGATGTCGTCGTCAACTGCGGCGGCATGTGGGCGCGCGACATCGGTGCCATGGTGGGTGTTGCCGTGCCGCTGCACGCGGCCGAGCACATGTACATCGTGACCCAGCCGATGGACGGCATGCACGCGGGCCTGCCATCGATGCGCGATTACGACGGCTACACCTATTACAAGGAAGACGCGGGCAAATTGCTGGTCGGCGGCTTCGAACCGAACGCCAAGCCGTGGGGCATGAACGGCATCCCCGAGACGTTCGAGTTCGACGTCCTGCCCGAGGATTGGGACCAGTTCGAGATCCTGATGGATAACGGCTTGCAACGCGTGCCCGCGCTGGAGAAGGCCGAGGTGCGCCAGTTGCTCGTGGGACCGGAGAGCTTCACGCCCGACAACCGTTACATGCTGGGCGAGGCGCCGGGCTTGCGCGGCTTTTTCGTCGCGGCGGGCTTCAACTCGGTCGGCATCGCCTCCGCCGCCGGCGCGGGCAAGGCCGTGGCTGAATGGATCGCGGGCGGTGAGCCCAGCATGGATCTGTGGGACGTGGACATCCGCCGCGTCTTCCCGCACCAGGCCAACAAGCGCTATCTGCACGACCGCACGGTCGAGGCGCTGGGCCTCATGTACAAGCCGCACTTCCCGTTCCGCCAGCCAGAGACCGCGCGCAACCTTCGCATGTCGCCCATTCACGACAAGCTCGCGCAAGCGGGCGCCTGCTTCGGCGTGGTCGCGGGGTGGGAGCGCGCCAACTGGTTCGCGCCCAAGGGCGTGAAGCCCGAGTACGAATACTCCTTCGGCCGGCAGAACTGGTTCCCCTCCTCGGCCGAGGAGCACATGGCCGTGCGCCAGGGCGTGGGAATGTTCGACCAGACCTCCTTCGCCAAGTTCGCCGTCTCCGGCCCCGACGCCGAGACCGTCTTGCAGCATCTGTGCGGCGCGGACATGGCCGTGCCGGTCGGGCGCGTTGTCTACACCCAGCTTCTCAACAAGCGCGGCGGCATCATGTGCGACCTGACGGTCACGCGCTGGGCCGACGACCTCTACGTCATGGTCACCGCCGCGGCGACCGCCGTGCACGATTTGGATTGGATCAAGCGTAACCTGCCCGAGGGCAGCCGCGTCACGGTGACCGACATCTCCTCCGGCTGGGGCACGCTCAGCATCATGGGGCCGAAGTCGCGTGAGCTGCTGCAAAAGCTTACGCCCGCCGATCTATCCAACGACGCCTTTCCCTATATGAGTGGCCGCGAGATCGAGTTGGGCTACGCCACGGTGCGCGCCCAACGCGTGACCTATGTCGGCGAGCTGGGCTGGGAGCTGTATGTCCCGGTCGAGTTCATGTCCGGCGTCTATGGCGCGATCGTCGAAGCCGGGCAATCCGTCGGCCTGCGCCACGCGGGCTATCACGCGCTCGATTCGCTGCGCAGCGAAAAAGGCTACCGCCATTGGGGCCACGATATCGGCCTGGAAGATTCGCCCATCGAGGCGGGCTTGGGCTTCGCCGTCGCCTTCGACAAGAACGCCGGCTTCATCGGCCGCGAGGCGCTGTTGAAGCAGCGCGAGAAGGGTGTCGAGAAGCGACTTGTGCAGTTCCAACTCAAGGACGCGAAGCCCCTGCTCTATCACGACGAGCCGATCTGGCGGGATGGCAAGATGGTCGGCCGCATCACCTCGGGCTCCTACGGCCACGCGCTCGGCGCGGCGGTGGGCCTCGGCTATGTCCGCAACGACGGCCAGAAGGTGGACGCGGCCTTCGTCAACGCAGGCGCTTACGAGATCGAGGTGGAAGGCGAGCGCATTCCCGCAACCGCAACCTTGCGGCCGCTCTACGATTCCAAGGGCGAGAAGATCAAGGCGTAGACAAAATGACCGCTGACCGGGACATACTCATCACAGCACTCGAGATAGCCGTCCCGGCTCATCACGAAAAGAACAAAGAGAAAAGAACGAGCGTACTGGGCCAGCCGCCCCCAGGGCCTGAAATCATGCCCCCTCTTATCGCTGCAATCGAAAAATGCGCGACATTCAGAACCGTTGCTGGGAATTATATTTTCAGTGCCGACTCTGGAGTTGTTATCCACGCACCAAGGCTTGCATCCGACCTTTTTAGCCGAGCAGAAAAAGATATTTCGGCTGCGGTAGATTGGCTGTTACGCGTTTTGACCACGAAAAACGCCAACGGATTGTTCAAAGCACTTCTGTGGGGAATCTCGGTAGAGCAAGAAGCGACAATCCTGCCGAACTGCAAACTTCTTCCACTCGAACAACTGTCTCCCTCCCATATCCAGTCAGCTGTCTGCAATCGCGCGAGAAAATTATGGGATGGAAGCATATGGCAGTCGATAAGAAGTTTCGACAAACCAAAGGCCGCGCTAATTATTGAATGTACAAATTTTCCATATATTCGAGGCGATTCCGAGTCATTCGATAAACTTAATGAAATCAACCTAAAAGCCAAAGAAATATGGACGATAGTCGAAGCAACATTTACCGGCCATCCACTCGTGGCAGGCTCTTGGTTCGAATATGAAGATCGCGAGTTAGATATCGCTTCTTTTGAAAACTATATCTCGTGGAATCTTCCGGAAATAGCTCCGCGCTTGCGCAAATGCACGCCAGCCGACGCACATGCTATTACTCATAACCTCAGCAGATATTCTTCACTTCCCAAAGAAATGCAATCCAACCTTCTGCGATCGATGAATCGATACACGCTTAGCCAATGCCGCCACCAAATGATTGATCGCGTTTTGGACTTAGCGCTCGCATTTGAGATCGCTCTTAGCGGCAAAAACGACAAATCTCCTCCCAGCTGGAAAGTGAGCGTTCGTGCTGCACAGTTAATAGGGGGAAGTTTGGAGAGGCGGCAAGGCATCCGTACAAATATTTACGACCTTTACGTTCTCAGAAATAAAGGGACTCACGGTAGCAAACTCGAAGATGAGAAAATTGAAGCCGTTGTTCAAAAAGCGAGCTTAATATACGTTGAAATGACCTGCAGTTTTCTGCGCCTCGGCCAGAAGCCTGATTGGAACGAAATCGAACTAAGTTCTCCTTTCACAGATTAATTCGCCTCAGAAAAAGAACGCTGACAGTAAGATTCCATGAACTCACTAGATCAAGAGTCTTCCGGCATCGAATCGCGCTACGCGTGGCGGCGATTGATGGTGTCGCTGGCCATCAGCACGATCAGCGGCATCGGCCTGTGGTCGGTCGTCGTCGTGATGCCGTTGATCCAGGCCGAGTTCGGCGTCGATCGCGCCGATGCCTCCCTGCCCTACACGGCCACCATGCTCGGCTTCGCGGTCGGCGCCATCTTCATGGGGCGGCTGTCCGACCGGAAGGGCATCGTTCTGCCGTTGAGCATCGGCGCTGTGTCGTTGGGGCTCGGCTATATCGCCGTCTCGTCCGCCCAGAATCTGTGGCAGTTCACGCTGGCTCAGGGGATCCTGATCGGCATGACCGGTTGCTCGGTCACCTTCGGGCCGCTGGTGGCCGACGTCTCGCATTGGTTCACCCGCAACCGCGGCATCGCCGTGGGCATCTGCGCCAGCGGCAATTATCTGGCTGGCGCGATCTGGCCGCCCCTCATCCAATATCTGTCGCAAGACTGGGGCTGGCGCGACGCACTGCTGTCGACCGGATTGTTCTGTGCCGTTGCCATGCTGCTGTTGAGCCTGGCGCTGCGCCGCCGATCGCCGGTCGGCCACGCCGACACCATCGCCCACGCGGCCACCAAGCCCGTGACCCACGTGAACATCTCGCCCAACGCGCTCCAGGCGCTTTTGGCCTTCGCCGCCGTCTGCTGCTGCGTCGCCATGTCGATGCCCCAGGTGCATATCGTGGCCTATTGCAGCGACCTGGGTTACGGCGTCGCGCGCGGCGCCGAGATGCTGTCGGTCATGCTGGCGTTCGGCGTGATCAGCCGGCTGGCCTCGGGCTGGATCGCCGACCATATCGGCGGCGTGCGCACGCTCCTCCTCGGCTCGGCGCTGCAGACGCTCACCCTGATCTTCTATCTGCCGTTCGACGGGCTGACGTCGCTCTACGTCGTCTCGGCTCTGTTCGGCCTATCGCAGGGCGGCATCGTGCCGGCCTACGCCATCATCGTGCGCGAATATTTCCCGGCCCAGCAGGCCGGCGCCCGCATCGGCCTGATCATCACCACCTCGATCGTCGGCATGGCGCTGGGCGGCTGGCTGAGCGGCGCGATCTTCGACTGGACGGGCTCGTACCACATCGCGTTCCTGAACGGCATCGCCTGGAATCTGGTGAACGTGGCGATCGCCTTGTGGCTGCTCTGGCAGCCCCGGCGCGCCAGGCTCGCGCCCGCCTGACGCGATTGCCCGGCCCCGCCGTCCATGCCACGATAATTGGCCGAACGGCTTAATCGCGGGGACGCGCCATGGCCCACTGGGACGCCAAGACACTGCCGAAACCCACGCGCGACGAGGCGCGGCTGAAAGCCGATATCGACGAATGGGGCTATTGCCTGATCGAGGCCGCCTATACGCCGGCCGAGATCGCTTCGTTCAAGGCGCGGCTTTCCGAGCAAGCCGCGGGTGAGCGCAATCACGGCCACCACAAGCGCTCCCTCGTCCAGGACCCCGCGGGCATCAACCAGTGGATGGTGATGCTCATCAACAAGGGCGAGATGTTCCGCCGTCACGTCCACCACCCCGTGGTCAACGCGGTGGCGAAGCACGTTCTGGGCGCGGAGTACGTGCTGAGCGAAATCTCCTCGCACATCACGCGGCCGGGCGCGCAGCTTCTGTCGCTCCACACCGACCAATGGTGGTTGCCCACGCCCGTCATGCCGGGCGCGCCCTATGTAAAAGCGGGTGACGTGTCGCGCAGCAACGTGCGTCTCGGCCCGCCCACGCGCGCGACGACGCCCATCAACCCGCCGCTCTGCATCAACGCCATGTGCATGGTGACGGATTTCACCGAGGAGAACGGCGCCACGCGCCTGGTGCCCGGCAGCCATCTGAGCGGCGTACAGCCCGACCCGAGCGTGCCGCACCCCACGCCGAGCGTCGCCGCCGCGGCACCCGCGGGCACGGTCGTGATCTGGGACGGCCGCCTGTGGCATGCGGCGGGCGGCAACCACAGCAACGGCGAGCGCTATGGCCTCGTCACCATGTATGGCGGGCCGCAGATGCGCACGTTGCAGAACTTCACGCTCGGCACGAAGCAGGAGGTGCTGGACGGCGCGTCGCCCGAGCTTCTCAAGCTGCTCGGCTTCAAGGTCTGGCTCAGCTATGGTCAGACTGGTGAGTCCGCCGAAGGCGGCTTCGCCAAACCCGCCAAGGATCTGATCGGCGAGTTGAAACCCTGAATCGGTGCGGTGTGTCGGCAATGCGGCGTTATGTGTTCGGTACGGCGCTTTCTGCGCTGATCCTATCTTCGGTTTCTTCGGCATCCCCCTTCCTGGCGACGGCTTCGGCCCAAAGTTCCTACGATTCGTGGATCGGCAAGTACCCGTTCATCGCCATCGAGGACCCCGCCCTCAAGCCTAAGTTCCAAGAGGTGTTGAAGGGCGAATTCGACTCGTTCAGCGGGCGTCTGCAGGTCGCGACCGCCATCGCGCGAAGCGGCGATTTCTTGTTCGGCAAAGGCTGCATTCCGCATAACTGCGGCGACCTGGAAGCCGCCTTCACGATCGATGTCCGCAACGGCGCCGTGATCGCGGTTGAGTTCTCGCGAACCTCCGCTGACCGGTTCGTGCTGTATGGCGCCGCGAAGCCGGACCAACTGCCAGCACCTTTGCAGGATTGGATGCGGACCCGCGACAAGTAGCGCGGGCCATCGAAGATAATTCGCGGCAGGGCTTCCTCCCGCCACCGATAGACCTAGATATCCGGGGACACCTTTTCCCGCCGTCCCTTCACCCCATCATCAGGATTTTTCATGACCATCTCGATGTACCAGGCGAGCGTGCCCCGCTTCGTCAACATTCTCGGCAACCTGATCAACATCCTCGACAAAGCCCAGGCTCAAGCCGAGGCCAAGAAGCTCGGCGACGACGTGCTGCCCAACTTCCGCCTGTTCCCCGACATGCTGCCCATGACCAAGCAGGTGCAGATCGCCTGCGACTCGGCCAAGGGCGTGGTGGCGCGATTGGCCGGCGTGGAGATCCCGGTCTACGAGGACAATGAGAAGACCTTGGCCGACCTGAAGGCGCGCGTGGCCAAGACCGTGGCGTTCATCAAGACGATCACGCCCGCGCAGATCGACGGCACCGAAGACAAAGACATCGTGACCAAGCGCGGCGATAAGGAAACCCACTACAAGGGGCTGCAATTCCTGCTCGGCCATGCCGTGCCGAACTTCTATTTCCACATCACCACGACCTATAACATCCTGCGCCACAACGGCATCGAGATCGGCAAGCGCGACTTTCTGGGCAACCCGTAAAACGCCCGCGCTGCCGAAAGAAAAACCCGCCGGGGTATCTCCGGCGGGTTTTTGCTGTGGCCAAGGCGGCAGTCACGCTAAAATACCGGCCTATCCCACGGGAGTTTCGCCATGGATGGCCGCGCGCATGTCTCGCTGCGCTCCTACGCGCACACCGATACGACCCACGCCCACGACTGGCACCAGCTCGTGCTGCCGGTGACAGGCGCACACACGGTCGCGCTCGCCAATGTCAGCGGCACGGTCGAGAGCGACCGCGGGGTGCTGGTCGTCTCCGGCCTGTCCCACTGTTTCCGCGGCCTCGGCGAGAACTGTTTCGTCGTGCTGGACATTCCGCGCGAGGCGCGGCGCAGCCAAGGCCTGCCCGAAGCGGTCTGGCGGCCCGCCATGGCCCAACCCTTCTTCGCCATCGACGATGGGCTCAACCGCTTCGCCAACTATGTCGCCCACGAGATGAAGGACGGCGCGCTGGACGCGGCGGCCGAGCATCACGTCGTCAGCCTCCTGATCCACGCGCTGACGCGGCGCCTGGACGGACACCGCACACCGCCCGCCATCGCGCGCGCGGTCGAACTGATCCACACGCATTATGCCGAGCCCTTCTCGGTCGCCGAACTGGCCGCCGCAGTGGGCCTGTCGGCCAGCACGCTGCACGAGCGCTTTCGCACCGCCATGGAGTGCGGCCCCGGCGAATACGCCATGAACGTGCGCCTGGACCATGCCGAGCGGCTATTGCGCGCCAGCGACCTGTCCATCGCCGAGATCGCGGTCGCGACCGGCTTCTCCGACCAGAGCGCCCTGACCCGCAGTTTGCGCCGCCGCCGCGGCACGACGCCCGCCCGCTTCCGCCTGCAATAATCTTCTTTCATCTCCGGGGATTTCCGATTTGAGCGCCACGCGCGCCTCGCTGGGACGCGGCATCGCGATCACGATCTTCGCGTGGTCGATCTTTCCCGCGCTCGACGCGATCTCCAAGTTCCTGGCCGGCGGCTACGATGTTTTCTTCGTGCTGTGGGGCCGGTTCGCCGCCCAGTTCCTGGTCGGCGCACTGATCGTTCTGCCGCGCGGATTGATCCGCACGGCGCGCACGCCCTTTCTACGCCAGCAGCTGCTGCGCTCCAGCGGCTTCACCGCCCATACCATCATCTTCATCCTGGGAATCCTGACCCTGCCGCTGGCCGAGGGCAGTGCGCTCCTCTTCACCGGCCCGATCATGCTGGCTGCGCTGTCGGTGCCGCTTTTGAAGGAGCGTGTCGACCGTCCGACCTGGATCGCCGTGCTGGTCGGCTTCGCCGGCGCCATGGTGGTGACCCGGCCCGGCCTCGACTTCGCCAACTGGGGTGCCGTGCTGGTGCTGCTATCGACACTCTGCTTCGTGTTGTACCAAATCGCCACGCGCTCGCTGGCCCAGCGCGAGAGCCCCTACACCACCCTGCTCTACACGCCTTTGGTCGGCGCCGTCGTTCTCGGCCTTGCTTTGCCCTGGACCTGGTCCACGCCCAGCCTGCACGACGTTGCGCTGATGGGGCTCATGGGCCTGGTTGGCGCGGTCGGCCATTTCATGCTGATCAAAGCCTACGAGGACGCGGGCGCCGCCCAGCTCGCACCCTACACCTACGTCCACATCCTCTCGTCGGCCCTTCTGGGCTACGCGGTTTTTGGCGATATACCGGACCTCTGGGCCATCTCCGGCACCGCGATCATCGCGGGCAGCGGCCTGTGGCTGGCCTGGCGCGAAGGCGTTACGGGGAAGCGCGCCTAGCAACGGCCCAAACCACCGGAGCGCCGGTCAAGACGAAACCGGCTTACCCGCCCATCTTTCACGCGGATCTCACGCGAACAGATGGAGCGCGCCGTGAAACTGTCCGATTTCAAGGCTTTGACCTTCGACTGCTACGGCACCCTGATCGATTGGGAGCCCGGAATGCTGGCGCATCTGCAGCCTTGGGCGAAACGCAACGGCATCCAAATCAGCGACGCAACCTTGCTGGAGACCTATAGCAAAGGTGAACACGCATGGGAGAAGGCCAATCCCAAGATGCTGTATCCCGACGTCCTGGCCAGCGCCCACAAGGAGCTCGCGAAGACGCTGAACATTCCCGTCGATGAGAAGGCCGCGCGCGCCTTCGGCGATTCCATCGGGGATTGGGAGCCGTTCGCCGATTCAACCGAATCGCTGGCCTATCTGAAGAAGCACTACAAGCTGGTGATCCTGTCCAACGTCAACGACGCTGGCGTGGCCAAAAGCGCGGCCAAGATGGGCAACCCGTTCGACGACATCATCACAGCCGAGCAGGTCGGCTCCTACAAGCCGGTGCACAACCATTTCCACGAGGCCTTCAAGCGGCTGAAGAAAATAGGCGTGGAGAAACACCAAATCCTGCACACGGCGCAAAGCCTGTTCCACGACCACGTGCCGGCCAACGAGCTGGGCCTCAACAATGCTTGGATCGACCGTCGCACCAAGCGCGGCGGCGGCTCAGGCGCGACCGTGCCGGTGAGCCAGATGCCGAAGCTCGATTACCGCTTCGAGTCCATGGCCGAGTTCGTCGCAGCTCACAAAAAGGAGACCGGCGGCTGACGCCTCGAACCGCGCGCGCCTTCATGCAATAGTCCGGGCCTCATCGCACGGGGGAACCATGAAGGCGTTCGACCTTTCCGGAAAAGTCGCCATCGTCACCGGCGGCAACGGCGGCATCGGCCTGGGCATGGCCAAGGGGCTGGCCACCGCGGGCGCGTCCATCGTGGTGGCGGGCCGCAATGCCGATAAGAACGCGGCTTCCATGGACGCGTTGGTCAAATCCGGCGCCAAGGCCGTTTCCGTTCCCTACGAGGCCACCGACGAGGCCGCCGGACAGAAGGCGGCCGATGCCGCGCTTACGGCGTTCGGCCGCATCGACATCCTGATCAACAACGCCGGCACCGCCGTGCGCAAGCGGCCCGAGGAAACCTCGCTGGCCGAATGGCACTTGGTGATGAACACCAACCTGACCTCGGCCTTCACCTGCGCCCAGGCCTGCTATCCGCACATGGTTAGTGCGGGCGGCGGCAAGGTGATCTCGATCGGCTCGATGATGTCGATGTTCGGCTCGCAGTACCACGCGTCCTACGGCGCCAGCAAAGGCGGCATCGTGCAACTCACGCGCTCCCTCGCCGCGGCCTGGGCCAAGGACAATATCCAATGCAACGCGCTTCTGCCCGGCTGGATCGACACCGACCTGACGCGGCGCGGCCGCGTCGAAATGCCCGGCCTGAACGAACGGGTGATGGCGCGCACGCCTTCGGGCCGCTGGGGTCTCCCCGACGATTTCGCAGGCATCGCCGTGTTCCTGGCCTCGGCCGCCTCCGACTTCATCACCGGCACCGCCATTCCGGTCGATGGCGGCTATTCGATCCAGGTCTGAGCCATGTTCATTCGCACGCTCGATGAACTCGAAAGGCTCGGCCGCATCAGATTTCCCGTGCACACCGATATGTTCCGCTCAGCACGCTTCCTCACCGCCGCAGACGGCATGGGCTATTCATACAATGAGAACCGGGTCAAAAAAGGTACGGACATCACCGTCTGGCTCAAACATCACTGGGAGGCCAACTACATCATCGCCGGCAAGGGCGAAGTCACGGATTTGTCCAACGGAGAGAAATGCCCGCTCGAAGCGGGCGTTCTCTACGTTGTCGACCCCAATGACAAGCATCGCCTCCACCTGACAGAAGACACGCTCTACATCAGCATATTCTGCCCGCCACTGTGGGGCGACGAACGCTTCGACAAGGACGGCTCCTACGAGGCCAGTGGCCCCATCCAGAAGACCGACCGGCGCATGTTCGTCAAACGCGCGGACGAAATGAGACAGGCCGGAAAGGAAATGGTCGCTGCCAACGGTCAGTCGCGCGTGATTCGCATGCTAACCAAGGCCGACGATATCGGTTTCGGATTCTCGGACGTGCGCTTCGCTGCGGGCGCGGATGCAACCCTCTGGTACAAGCATCATTGGGAGGCCAACCACATCGTCTCCGGCATCGGCGAGGTGACCGACCTCACCACCAATCAGACTTGGAAGCTCGAACCCGGCGTGGCCTACAACGTGGGACCCAAGGACCGGCACCGCGTGCGGACATCCATCTTTTGAGCGTGTTTTGCCCGCCACTTGTCGGCAACGAGCAGCACGACAAGGACGGGGCGCTTGGCCCGAGCGGAGCGGTCCCGCCGGGTCCGCCGGGCTACTAACTCGGCGGTATTACCGCGCGGGCGGCGGGCCCGTGCGCCGCAACAGCCACTCCGCGAATTCCAACAGCGGACGCTCCAGATGGCACAGGTGGGGCGGCGCGGCATAGCGCGAGCGCAAGCCCCGCATGACGCCATCGTTCACACCCACGTCCTCGACGCGGAACTGCAGATACTGGTCGGTCACCACTTTCATGGCGCGCTCGAAATCGGGCTGCGCGAGCGCGGCCTTTGGCACGCACATGATCTTGCGAATGGTGGGTGGACATCAGGTGCGCGGGGAACATGTGGATGAGCGAAGGTCGCCGCCGCTCGTCCTCGGTCAAGGTCGGAATCGCCGGCAGCTTGGCCTGCTCCTCGCCGGTCGTATAGAAGCCCGAGACTTCCGTGCCTTCCACGTGCGGCATGTGCACGATGGTGAACGGCCCCGACAGGTCTTCCACCCGCACGAGGCGCGTCGGCATCACCGGCTCCAGGCTGAGGCGGTGTGCACCCAAGTGGTGATAGGCCTCGATGTAGTTGTCGATCATCACCTTCCAGTTCCAGCCGACATGAAAATCGAAACTGCGGACGGCGACCATTTCGCCCATATGCCAATTGCCGAGGAAGCGCGTGAGCTTCTCCACGCGCGGCGCCAGCGGCTTGGCCTTAGGATCGAAATTGACGAAGACGAAGCCTTCCCACAGCTCGACCTTGGGCCCAGGCAGCCTGCACGCCGCACGGTCGAAACCGGGCGTGTATTCCATCTCCGGCGCGCCCGCCAGGCGTCCATCGAGCCCATAGACCCAGGCGTGATAGGGACAGTTGAAGCTGCGCGCGTTGCCCGCGCCCTCGACCAGGATCATCGAGCGGTGGCGGCAGATGCGCGAATGGACGCGCAAGTTGCCCTCCAGGTCACGCACCATGACCAAGGGTTCGCCCACGATGTCGATGGAAACGTAGTCGCCGGGCTTGGCCACGTCTTCGACGCGGCCGATGCAGACCCATTCCTTGCG
Source organism: Alphaproteobacteria bacterium (assembly GCA_026400755.1). Taxonomy (GTDB): domain Bacteria; phylum Pseudomonadota; class Alphaproteobacteria; order CADEGL01; family CADEGL01; genus CADEGL01. Next base: position 7,767 of record JAPLOM010000050.1, on the reverse strand, counting down.
GAAGATCGTCTCGATCTCGCGTTCGTGGAACGCCGCCGAGGTGTAGCACGCGGGCGGCAGGCCCCGCGGATCGCTGACGCCATCCTTGAACTTCGCGGGCGGCGCCCGCTTCAGGCTTCGTCGCGGCTTGGCGGTCTCGGTCGTCGGCTGGGCCATCCCGTCCTCCCGTCCATCGCCCCAAGATGGTCGCGGATCAGGCGGGCGGTGTCCATCCGGCCGTCTAGGCGATGAACAGCGCCCTGAGCTTGGCCCAGCTTTCGGCGTCGGGGGCCAACAGGATGTAGCCTTCGGATTCCGTCGCGCTGTAGGGACGACCGTCGACCAGCTTGGAATAACCGCCGGCCTCGGCGTGGATATGCTGCCCGGCCGCATGGTCCCAGGGCAGGATGCGGGTGAACAGCGCAAAGTGCATTTCCGCCGAAACCAGCGAGAGATATTCCTGGCCGACGCAGCGACGGTAGCCGCCGCCCGCATAGTATTTCTTCTTGGCCGCGAAATCGGCGGTCAGGCCGGGCCGCGTGGGGCCCGCATAAAGCGCGCCTTTCATATCCTCGACCGGCACGGCGGGCGCGACGCGGGCGCGCGCTCCGTTCAACCTCGCGCCACCACCCTTCTCGGCCATGGCCATCAGATCGCGGACGGGATCGTAGACCCAGGCTGCGCAGGTCTCTCCGCGCACCACATAGGCCAGTTGCACGGCGAACAACGGGCTGCCTTCGGAAAAATTCGTGGTGCCGTCGACCGGATCGACGATCCAGACCGGCGCGTCCTCGGCGATGCGCTTGAGCACGGCAGGGTCGGCGTGGACCGCCTCCTCGCCCACCACGCGGCTTCCAGGCACCATCTCGGGCAGGCGCTGGGTCAAGACGCGCTCGACGCCCAGATCAGCCGCGGTGACGAAGTCGCCGGGTTTCTTCTCGGTGATTTCGTGCGCCGCCAGCTTCTGGAAGCGCGGCATCACCTCCGCCGCCGCGACCTCGCGCAGGAGCGCCGCCACTATGTCGATATCGGGAGCCATTTGACGGGGCGACGCTAGCATATCGGCGCCAAAGAAAAAGGGGCCGCGGTGTCCCGCGGCCCCTTCGTTCCGTCAAGCGGTGGGTTGGATTAGAAGTCCATCCCGCCCATGCCGCCCATACCACCCATGCCGCCGCCCGGGGGCATGCCGGCATGATCTTTCCGGTCAGGCAGCTCCGAGACCATGGCCTCGGTTGTGACGAGCAGACCGGCGACCGACGCCGCGCCCTGCAGCGCCGAACGCACCACCTTGGTGGGGTCGACGATGCCCGCCTTCACCAAGTTGGTGTAGCGGTCCAACTGGGCGTCGTAGCCGAAGTCGTCGTCCTTCTGGTCGAGCAGCTTGCCCGCGACCACGGCGCCATCCTGGCCCGAGTTCTCGACGATCTGCCGCAGGGGAGCCTGCAGAGCGCGCCGCACGATGTCGACGCCCATACGCTGGTCGTCGTTCACCGGCTTGAGCTTCGCAAGCACGCGGGTGGCGTACAGCAGAGCCGTACCGCCGCCCGGGACGATGCCTTCCTCGACCGCGGCGCGAGTCGCATGCATCGCGTCGTCGACGCGATCCTTGCGCTCCTTCACCTCGACCTCGGTGGCTCCGCCGACGCGGATGACCGCGACGCCGCCAGCCAACTTGGCCAGACGCTCCTGCAGCTTCTCGCGATCGTAGTCCGAGGTGGTGTCCTCGATCTGCGAACGGATCTGCGTGCAACGCGCCTCGATGTCCTTCTTCTTACCGGCGCCGCCGACGATGGTGGTGTTTTCCTTGTCGATCGACACCTTCTTGGCCGTGCCCAGCATGTCCAGCGTGACGCTTTCCAGCTTGATGCCCAGCTCTTCGCTGATCACCTGGCCGGACGTCAGCGTCCCGATGTCCTCGAGCATCGCCTTGCGACGATCGCCGAAGCCGGGGGCCTTCACCGCCGCGACCTTCAGGCCGCCGCGCAGCTTGTTGACCACGAGAGTCGCCAAAGCCTCGCCCTCGACCTCTTCCGAAATGATGAGCAGCGGACGGCCGCTCTGCACCACGGACTCAAGAACGGGGAGCAGCGGCTGGAGGCTCGACAGCTTCTTCTCATGAAGAAGGATGTACGGGTTCTCCAGATCGCAGGTCATCTTCTCGGCGTTGGTGATGAAGTACGGCGAGAGATAGCCGCGGTCGAACTGCATGCCCTCGACGATGTCCAACTCGGTCTCGAGGCCCTTGGCCTCTTCGATCGTGACCACGCCTTCCTTGCCGACCTTGTCCATCGCGCGGGCGATGATCTCACCGATCTCGGTGTCGCCGTTGGCGGAGATGGTTCCCACCTGGGCGATCTCCTTGCTGGTCGAAACCGGCTTGGAGCGCTTCTTCAAGTCCTCGACCACGGCCGTAACGGCCAGGTCGATGCCACGGCGCAGGTCCATCGGGTTGAGACCCGCGGCCACCGCCTTGTTGCCCTCACGCACGATCGCCTGGGCCAAGACGGTCGCCGTCGTGGTGCCGTCGCCGGCGGCGTCCGAAGCCTTGGACGCCACTTCGCGCAGCATCTGCGCGCCCATGTTCTCGAACTTGTCCGCGAGCTCGATCTCCTTCGCGACGGTCACGCCGTCCTTGGAGATACGCGGCGCGCCGAACGACTTGTCCATGACCACGTTGCGGCCCTTGGGACCGAGCGTGACCTTGACCGCGTTGGCCAGAATGTCGACGCCGCGCAACATGCGCGCGCGGGCGTCGCTACCGAATTTGACGTCTTTCGCTGCCATTTTCTGTGTTCCTTACTCGATGATGCCCATGATGTCGGACTCTTTCATGATCAACAGGTCTTCCCCGCCGACCTTGACCTCGGTGCCCGACCATTTGCCGTAGAGGACGCGGTCGCCCTTCTTGACGTCCGGCTTCACCAGCTTGCCGTCCTCACCCCGGGCGCCTGGGCCCACGGCGATGACTTTGCCTTCCATCGGCTTTTCCTTGGCGGTGTCCGGAATGATGATGCCGCCCTTGGTCTTGTCTTCGCCATCCAGCGCCTTGACCACGACGCGGTCGTGCAACGGCCTAAAACCCATGCTCTCTCCTCCGATTTCCTGTAATGCCACCGGGCGCTTTTAAGGCAGGCCCAGCAAGCTGTTAGCACTCGTATGTTCCGAGTGCTATGTACGATCCAGCCCCCTTCGTGTCAAGAGGCCGACTATGACATTTGAGTTAAATCAATGGGTTATAAGGCGACTTTCTCCGGCCTGCCCGCCATCGGTCAGGCGCGCGAAGCGGGCCTGGTCGGCCTCTGCCAGCCGGACCTTGATGTGGGCGAACTCCTCGTCGTCCTGCCGCTCCATCACCTCGCCGTTGCGATAGAGCCACGCGATGGTCTTACCGTCCCACAAGCGGACGGAAACCTGGATGACGTCCCGTCCCTCCGCCAGTTCCTCGTCGACCAAGGACAGGAGTTGGGGGCAACCTTCGCCCGTTAGGGCGGAAACGCCGATCTGAGGCTCATTGGTGCGTTCGGCGGCATTGAGCACCAGCTCACGCCGCTCCGGCTCCAGAAGATCGAGCTTGTTGAGCACCTCGATCATCGGACGGCCACCGCCTTCGGCGATACCCAGCTTGTCGAGCACGGCCTGCACGTCCGCCTTCTGCGCCTCGCTCTCCGGATGGGCGACATCGCGCACATGCATGACCAGGTCGGCCTCCTGCACCTCTTCCAAGGTAGCGTGGAAGGCCGCGATCAATTCGGTCGGCAGGTCGGAGATGAACCCGACCGTGTCGGACAGGATGGCGTTGCGCCCCGAGGGCAACTCGATCTTGCGCATCGTGGGGTCGAGCGTGGCGAACAGCATGTCCGCCACCTGCACGTCCGCGTCCGTCAGGCGGTTGAACAGGGTCGATTTGCCGGCGTTGGTGTAGCCGACCAGCGCTATGACCGGATAGGGCACGCGTTGACGCGCCTTGCGGTGGATCTGGCGCGTTCGACCGACATCGCTCAATTCATCCTTGAGCCGCGCGATGCGCTCGTCGATCAGGCGGCGGTCGATTTCGAGCTGAGATTCGCCGGGGCCACCCAGGAAGCCGAAGCCGCCGCGCTGCCGCTCCAAGTGAGTCCAGGAACGAACCAGGCGGCTGCGCTGATAGGACAAATGCGCCAATTCGACTTGCAGGCGGCCTTCGCGCGTGCGGGCACGGGCGCCGAAAATCTCCAGGATCACCGCCGTGCGATCGATGACCTTGCACTTCCACGTTTGCTCGAGATTGCGCTGCTGGACAGGTGAAAGGGCGCCGTTGACGAGGATCAGTTCGATCTCGAGGTCGGCGATCAGGCCCTTGAGCCGGTCGATACCGCCCGTGCCGAACAGGGTCGCGGGACGCGGCTCACGCACGCGAACCGTTTCGGCATGGACGACGTTCAGTGCAATCGCCGCCGCGAGCCCAACGGCCTCGGCCAGGCGCGCCTCGGGATCGCGCGCGGCATCGGCCGCCCGCACCCCGTCGCGCACCGGGTGCAGGACGGCGGTGCGGTGGGCCGGAATCGCGGTCGAGACGGCTTCGGTCAAATCAGGCTTCGCCCTCGGCCTCGGCCTTGCCGTCCGGCTCGAAGAGCTGGACCGGGCCGCCCGGCATTACGGTGGAAATAGCGTGCTTGTAGACCAACTGCGCGTGATGATCGCGGCGAAGCAGGACGCAGAAATTATCGAACGCGCCGATATTGCCCTGCAGCTTCACGCCGTTCACGAGGAACACCGTGACCAGGATCTTGTTCTTGCGCACATGGTTCAGGAACACGTCCTGGAGGTTCTTATCTGAAGACATCGTTGTGTCCTCCTTTGTTTTTGCGGG
>JAPLOM010000050.1:0-2934 GCA_026400755.1 Alphaproteobacteria bacterium | reverse complement strand
GTCCTCCTTTGTTTTTGCGGGCCGCGGCGCTTGAGCACCCGGTCCCGTGGGAGACGTCCAGCCAACGACGCCGGCCGGACCGCCAAATCTACGCGACGTCCACGAAGGATATATGTGGCCAGTCAGGGGCCCGCAACAAGTCCGCGAAGGGTGGCGAAATCGCGCGCATGCCATTCCGGGCGCGCATCGCGGAATTCCGCCGATTCCGGGTCTAAATCGCCGACCAAGACGGGAATACAGCCTGCATTCCGCGCGCACGCCATATCGATTCCCGTATCGCCCACGAACCAGACCTCGCGGCCGGGCGGGATACCGGACGGCTCGAGCGCCATGGCGACGGGCGCGGCGTCAGGTTTATCCCGCACGGCGTCGCCCGCGCCGACAAGACGGCCAAAATGAGGCGTCCAGCCCAGATGGGCGGCCTCCTGGCGCAGAAGATCGCCCTTTTTGTTGCTGACCACGCCCAGATAGAAGCCCTCGCCCTTGAGGGCGGCCAGCGCGTCGGCCGCGCCGGGCAGAACGGCCAGATGGTCAAGGTGGCAGGCATTGTAGCGCGCATAGAACACCTCGCGCGCCTCGGTCCAGCGTTCGCCGAACAGCTTTGGAAAACTGTCGCGCATGGATTCGCGCACGCGCAGCCGCGTTTCGGCGTCGGTCCACGGCGCGTGGCCCATGGCCACCAGCGTGTCGTTCAGCGCCGCGCCGATCGCGGGCCAGGCGTCGATCAGCGTGCTGTCCCAATCGAACAGGATGGCGCGCGGGCGCGGTAGGCTCATGCGGCGCCCTGCCCGCCGATGCGGTCGATATAGCCCTGGCGCAGCGCACGGGTCAGCGATCCAGGCTTGCCGTCACCGACCGTGGCATCGTCTATCTGCACGATGGGCATGACGAAGGCCGTCGAGCCGGTGACGAACGCCTCGCGCGCCGCCTTGGCGTCGGCCAGCGTGAAGCGCCGCTCGACGAAGCGCAGCCCCTGCCCCTTGGCGATCTCGATCACGGCCAGGCGCGTGATGCCGTTCAAGATCTCGGGGCCGGCGCTGCGGGTGACCAACTCGTCCTTCGGCGTGACGATCCAGGCATTCGTCGCCGTACCTTCGGTGACGAAGCCTTCACGGTCGATTTGAAACGCCTCGTAGGCGCCCGCCTCTACCGCCTGCTGCTTGCCCAGCACGTTGGGCAACAGGGAAACCGACTTGATATCGCAGCGCGCCCAGCGAATGTCCGGGATGCTGATGGCCTTGGCGCCCTTTTCCAGCAACTCCGCGGCCGGCGGCTTCTTCCGCCGCGCGGTAATGACGATGGCGGTGTCCACGTTCTTCGGGAAGACGTGGTCGCGCGGCGCGACTCCGCGCGTCATCTGCATATAGACCAGCCCGTCGGCCACGAGGTTGCGGCGAATCATCTCGCGCATGACCAAGCGCAGGGCCGCGCGCGGCATGGGCTCGGCAATGCGCAGCTCGCGCAGCGAGCTGCTCCAGCCGATCCAGATGCCAATCCTCATCGACCAGCTTACCGCCAGCGACGGCCACCACTTCGTAAACGCCGTCCGCGAACTGGTAACCACGGTCCTCGACATGGACCATAGCGTCCCGATGGGGCCGGTAGCGCCCGTTGACGTATGCGATACGCGCCATATTCGTTTCCGTTGAATGGAGATTAGAAGAATTGCGAGTTTGGCGAACCCTTGCGCCCCGCGCCACGGACGACAGCCCGCCTTAGACAGCGGCCAGCTCAGGCATCGGGCTTGTCCGCTCCGGCGACGCCCAAACTCTTCAATTTTCGGTGCAGCGCCGAACGCTCCATGCCGACGAAGCTGGCCGTGCGCGAGATGTTGCCGCCAAAGCGCGTGACTTGCGCCATGAGATATTCACGCTCGAAAATCTCACGCGCTTCGCGCAGGGGAAGCCCCATGATCTCGTCGCTCTTGTTCCAGCCAACCACGGGCGAGGCGATGGCGCCGATCTCGGGCGGCAGCATGTCGGCGCGGATCACGTCGCGCGCATCGCCAGGCGCCATGATGAGCAGCCAGTCGATCACGTTGCGAAGCTGGCGCACGTTGCCCGGCCATTCATAGGCTTGCAAAGCGGCCATCGCGTCCATGCCGGCCTTGGCGATCACACCATCCTGTCCGCCGGTGCCGCCGCTTACTCCGATGGCGCCGATCAATTTGCCATCGACGACGATCGGCAATCCGCCCTCGGACGCCGCGCCGGCGAACAAGCCGAGCAGGCTGAGGGTGGCGGGGGAGCCGCTGTTGACGGCGTTGGCGAGAAGCAGGGTCGGCCGGCGCAGCATGGCGGCGGTGCGGGCCTTTGCCTGGGAAATCGCGATGGACGCGTATTGGGTGTTATCGAGCGTTGCATGCGCGATCAGGTTGCCCGAGGGATCGACCACCGTGATCGCCATCTTCCAGTGGCGCTTGTTGGCTTCGGCCGCCGCGGCGGTGATGGCCTTGTGCGCCTGGTCCAGGTTGATGGGTGTGCCGTAGGGGATGTCGAAGGGCATGGCGTCGGGGATGGGTGCCGGGGCGGCGGGGGCTGCCGGTGCCTGGGCGTGGGCGAGTTGTGGGGCGATCGGGGCAGCCAGAAGCGCGGCGCCGATCGTGGCCAGGACGAGGTTCTTACGCATGGATGTTTCTCCCGTTGGATTATTAAGGTTCGACTGGATTATCGTTTGATGCCGGGCGGCCCGGTTTATTCCTTGCGTGGTGTCATTGGCCCGGGTTCGGCGCCTTATAGTAACCGGCCGAAACAATGACCCGTAGGCGTCCCCTCATCGTCATTAGCGGGCATGATCCGGCAACCCGCCCCCTGCTGTTGAAGCGTAGGTTGCCGGATCAAGTCCGGCAATGAGTGCGTCCGTGAGGACGCTTTGTCAGCGGGGTGCAAGTCCCCGTCTGGGTTGGTCGCAACCCAGCAATCGAAGGTAACTGCG
>JAPLOM010000086.1 GCA_026400755.1 Alphaproteobacteria bacterium | reverse complement strand
GCCGGATGCGCATCGACGGCTGGGCCGTGGTGGCCGGGCTCGCGCCCATACAGGATGCCAAGCGGGAGGCCGCCCGATTGGGCTGCGCCCATGCCCTGGTCGACGGCAAGATCGTCGCCACGGCGAAATAGAGGAAAGCGAGAATGGCGAACGTAGCGGTCGTCGGCGCCCAGTGGGGCGACGAGGGCAAGGGAAAGATCGTGGACTGGCTGTCCGAGCGCGCCGACGTGGTGGTGCGTTACCAGGGCGGCCACAACGCGGGCCACACGCTGGTGATCGACGGCGTCACCTACAAATTGTCGCTGCTTCCCTCGGGCGTGGTGCGGCCGGACAAACTGTCCATCGTCGGCAACGGCGTGGTGGTCGACCCTTGGGCGCTGATGAGCGAGATCGAGAACCTGCGCAAACTGGGCGTGGACGTCACGCCGAAGAATCTTTGCATTGCCGAGAACGCGACGCTGATCCTGCCGCTGCATGGCGAGTTGGACCGTCTGCGCGAGCAATCGACCGGCACAACGAAGATCGGCACCACCGGCCGCGGCATCGGCCCGGCCTACGAGGACAAGGTCGCGCGCCGCGCGATTCGCCTGGCCGACCTGGCCGAGCCGGACGCGCTGGCCGACAAGGTGCGCGACCTTCTCTATCACCACAACGCGCTGCGCCGCGGTATGGGTGCGCCCGAGATCGACGGCAAGGAGCTGGAAGAGAAGCTGAAGGCGCTGGCGCCGCAGGTGTTGCCCTTCGCGGGCAGCGTCTGGCGGCGTCTCGACGAGATGCGCCGCGCCGGCCGCCGCATCCTGTTCGAGGGCGCGCAAGGCACCATGCTGGACGTCGACCACGGCACCTATCCCTACGTCACCTCGTCCAACACGGTGGCGGGGCAGGCGGCGGTGGGCAGCGGCCTGGGGCCCCGCGCCATCGGCTTCGTTCTGGGCATCACCAAGGCCTACACCACGCGCGTCGGTTCGGGCCCGTTCCCCACCGAGCAGGTCAACGAGGTGGGCCAACGCCTGGGCGAACGCGGCCATGAGTTCGGCACGATCACCGGGCGCAAGCGCCGCTGCGGCTGGTTCGACGCGGTCATGGTGCGCCAGGCCATCAAGGTCGGTGGCATCCACGGCATCGCGCTGACCAAGCTAGACGTGCTGGACGGCTTCGAGGAGATCAAGGTCTGCACCGGCTACCGCTACAAGGGCGGCACGATCGACTATTTCCCCGCGGGACGCGGCGCCCAGGCCGAGGTCGAGCCGATCTACAAGACGCTGGAAGGCTTGTCCGAAACCACGCGCGGCGCGCGCACCTGGGCCGCGTTGCCGGCGACCGCGATCAAATATGTCCGCCACATCGAGGAATTGATCGGCGCGCCGGTCACGCTCCTGTCCACCAGCCCGGAGCGCAACGACACGATCATGGTCGCAGATCCCTTCGCGGATTAAGCGCCGCCGCAGCGTCACTGAGGACTAAAAAGCACTGTTTTCACCTGGGGAAACCGCAATTTCCACGCGGGTGGCATCGCCCCTATCAATGCTCTAGGATTTCCTTTGACTATGTAAGCGGAGCCGAAAACGGCCCGCCGCCAACACCACCGGGGAAGGCAGACCGTCACATGGAAGGCGCTCGCGACATTATCAACGCCACCCAGCAGTACATCGTCCATCCACTGCATTTCACCAAGGACAACGAGCAGCCTTTGGTGGTGGTCGAAGGGCGCGGCGAGATGCTGCGCGATGCGAGCGGCAAGGAATTTATCGACGGCCTCTCGGGCTTGTGGAACGTCAACGCGGGCCACGGCCGCAAGGAGTTGGGTGAGGTCGCCGCTGAGCAGATGGCGAAGCTGGGCTTCGCCTCGGCCTATTCAGGCGCCACCAACCCGCCGGCCGCGAAGCTCGCGGAAAAGCTGGTCAGCGTGGCCTACGGCAACACGGCTGCCGTCTACTTCACCACGGCGGGCGCCGAATCGAACGAGTCCGCGTTCAAGATGGCGCGCTTCTATTGGAAGCTGCACGGCAAGCCGAACAAGGTGAAGGTGTTCTCGCGCGTGCACGCCTATCACGGCCTGACCATGGGTGCGATGAGCGCCACGGGCATGAGCGTGTACCACAAGATGTTCGGGCCCTTGGTGCCGAACTTCCACCAGACGGCGGCGCCCTATCAGTACCGCTGGCCGGGTAACGGCGACGCCGGCACCGGCGCGGTTGAAGCGCTGGAAGCCGCGATCCAGAAAGAAGGCGCCGACACGGTGGCGGCGGTTATCGCCGAGCCCGTGATGGGCGCGGGCGGTGTGATCGTGCCGCCAGCCAGCTATTTCCCGGCGCTGCGCGCACTGTGCGACAAGCACGACATCCTGTTGATCACCGATGAGGTCATCACGGGTTTTGGCCGCACGGGCCGCTGGTTTGCGGCGGGGCATTGGGGTGTTGAGCCCGACCTCACCACCTTCGCCAAGGGCGTCACCAGCGCATACCTGCCACTGGGCGGCGTTCTGGTTTCGAAGCGCGTTCACCAGGCGCTGAAGGATGCACCGGCCGATCAGAAGTTCATGCACGCGGCGACTTACTCGGGCCACCCGGTCTGTTGCGCCGTGGGCCTGCGCAATGTCGAGATCATCGAGAAGGAAGGTCTGGTCGAGCGTGCGGCCATCGTTGGCAAGAAGCTATTGGCTGGCCTCGAGACCCTGCGCGACATCCCGGCCGTCGGCGACGTGCGCGGCTTGGGCATGATGTGCGGTGTTGAGTTGGTTGAGAACCGCGACACGAAAAAGCCGGCGCTCGGCATCGGGCCCAAGGTGACGAAGGAAGCGCTGTCGCGCGGCCTTCTGACCCGCGTGCGTGGCGGCAGCGCCGATCCCGCTATCGGCGACACGATCTGCGTCGCGCCGCCGCTGATGACGCCGGAAAAGTCCATCGACCGGATCGTCTCGATCATCCGGGATTCGCTGGTCGCCGCGACCAAGTAGCGAAAAGGGCGAGGCGGCTTTCCGCCGCTCTCGCCCTGGAACGTCCAACCCTCTCCGCTCCGGCGGAGAGGGTTTTTCTTTTCCGTTATGCGCCCGGCCGTGCGTTGGCCATTTTGCGCATGGATTTCTGCAGCTTCTCGAAGGCGCGCACCTCGATCTGGCGCACGCGCTCGCGCGAGATATTGAACTCGGTGCTCAGATCCTCGAGCGTCGCCGGATCGTCCTTCAGCCGGCGCTCTTGCAGGATGCGCTTCTCGCGCGGGTTCAGCACCTCCATGGCCTTGGACAGCATCGTCTGCCGGTCCTTCAGCTCCTGGCTTTCGCCCAGGATGACTTCCTGGTTGTCGCGGTCGTCGACCAGCCAGTCCTGCCATTCGCCGGCGCCTTCGCCGTCCGCGCGCAGGGGCGCGTTCAGCGAATGGTCCGGGCCGGCCAGGCGCCGGTTCATCGAGACCACCTCGTCCTCGGTGACGTTCAATTCCTGGGCGATCTTCTTGACCGATTCGGGCTTGAGGTCGCCCTCTTCGATGGCCTTCATCTGCGCCTTGGCGCGGCGAAGGTTGAAGAACAGCTTCTTTTGCGCGGCCGTGGTGCCGAGCTTCACCAGCGACCACGAGTGCAGGATGTATTCCTGGATCGAGGCGCGGATCCACCACATGGCATAGGTCGACAGGCGGAAGCCGCGGTCGGGGTCGAAGCGCTTCACGGCCTGCATCAGGCCCACGTTGCCTTCGGAGACGATCTCCGCGATGGGCAGCCCATAGCCGCGATAGCCCATGGCGATCTTGGCCACGAGGCGCAGATGGCTGGTCACGAGGCGATGCGCGGCGGCGGTGTCGCCATGCTCGCGCCAGCGCTTGGCCAGCATAAATTCTTCCTGCCGCTCTAGAAGCGGAAACTTACGGATTTCACCCAGATAGCGCGACAGATGGCCGTCGGCATTGAGGGTCGGAATCGAGAGTGCGGTCGCCATATTTATTACTCCTGACGGCCCGGGTTTCCCCCCTGGGCCGGCCTGTACG
>JAPLOM010000003.1:109331-136904 GCA_026400755.1 Alphaproteobacteria bacterium | reverse complement strand
GGCCTTGGCCGCTCAGAACATCAACCTGCCGCAGCTTCGCAACGATCTCTTCTGCCGTGTGTCTCTTCCTCGCCATCGTCGTCCTCCTTCATGGCAAAAACATACCTCAGGGAGGACCACTTCAAAGGGGGCAGATCAGCCCAATTGGGCGGTAAGGACATCCGCGCCTCAAGCGTCTTCTAGAGATGGAGGCCCAGTTTCCTTCTCGCCATAATCTTCCAGCCGGCTGGCTTCGCTAAACCCTTGCGATCCCTCACGCTTTGAGCGTGGATGGAGGTGACAAATCGCACCCCCACCGTTTTCCCATTTCTTTTCCCATTAACTTTCCCATTTCAAAGCACTGCCGTTACGGCAAGGGGGAGAAACCATCATTATGCAGGCGATTAAGAATCGCCTCGGCCGCAATGCGATAGCCTTCGGCCGTGAAGTGGCCCTGGAAGAGCTGGTTTGGCGCGGGTGAATCCGAAAATGCCTCGTGGACGTCGATGACGGGAATTCCCAGGTCATGCACGGTCGCCAGCACCCGCGTGCGCAGGCCGCTTTGGGCGATCTGGAGCCCCAGATACCGGGCTTGGCCCGGTAGATAGACGAAGTAGAGACGGCCGCCCCAGCTTGAGACCGTCCGGTCGGCCTCGGCCATCACGCGGCGGAACAAGGGGATGTCGGCGTTGCCGACCGACATGCCCAAGGCGTCACGCAGATGGCGCAGCAGAAGCACGTCCAGCGGCCGCACGACCGGAGGCGGGGGCGCCGCCGCCTCGACGGGGCCGGTGTCGTAGGCCCTTTCCACTTCGGCGATCAGCGCGTCGTCGATGGCGGGTTGCTGCTGCTCCAAACCCTGGACGAAGCCTTGGCCGAGATAGTCGACCAGCAAGGCGGCCTCGCGCTCGATGAAAAGGTCCTTCGAGACGTCGTTGCCTTCGTAATAGAACCACAGCACCACGCGGGGCCGCCGCTGCGGCAGGTATTCCTTGATGGAGGCCAGTTCCGACAGGGGCCCGTTGCCGGCCATGCCGAGATTGAGCGTCGCGGGAAAGCGCGCGCGAACTTCGGCCACCATGTTCCGTTCGGACGGCACGCAGGCGCCATGGGTGAAGGAATCCCCGACTGCGGCCACGTCGAGCTGCGGGCGTTCCCACAGCCCCGGCGGGTTGTGGAAACCGTGCGCGTCGCTCGAATAGATCAGATAGGCGCCGCCTTGGTTGCAATAAACCGTCAGCGCGTCGGCGATGCCGCCGAGGGGAAGGGTCTCTCGCCCGTCGATCGCGATACGAGAATGAAGCGTGCCGTCGGGTGCCGCGCTTAAAAGCGTCCGCCCGCTCAGGACCGGATAGGCCTGCCGCCCTTCGCCGCGCAAATCGCGCACCACGTCGCGGACACTGCGCGTGTCACCATCCGTGCGCGCCGCGCGAACAGGCTCTTGGTCCGTCGTGGCTAGGTAGGCATCGGCGATCACGACGGCCACGAGCGCCGCGCATGCGGAGACGGCGCATGCGGCGCGGCCACCCGGGCCCAACAGCAAGGCCGCGAGGAGCAAAAGGCCGAATCCCGCCGGCAGGGCGACATACAAAATCGTCCAATCGCGGAACGATGCAATGCCGATCGTGCCGATGTGAAAGGCGATCGCGAGACAGACCGCGGCCCCGGCGATCAGGACGGCGGCGGAAAGACGCCCGGGCGTCATGGAGTCTCCCCTCAGCCGTGCTTAGTCGAGCTCGAAGCCGCCTTTGTAGTCCTGCTTGAGCGACGGATCCTGATCTTCCTTGCGGAGATAGCAGTTGCCGACCGCCAGCACTTCGATCTCCGTGCCCATGAAGCAGCGGAAGGCGTCTTCCGGCAGGCAGACGATCGGCTCGCCGCGCACGTTGAAGCTGGTGTTCACGATCACGGGGCACCCCGTCCGTTCCTTGAACGCGGAGATAAGTGCGTGGAAACGCGGATTGGTTTCCTTGTGCACCGTCTGGATGCGCGCGGAATAGTCCACGTGGGTGACGGCTGGAATTTCCGAGCGCGGCACATTCAGCTTTTCGATGCCGAACAGTTTTTCCTGGTCCGCGCTCATCGTCTTGCGGCGGCCCGCGACCACATCGGCGACCATCAGCATGTAAGGGCTGTCGCCATCCAACTCGAACCAGTCCGCCACGTCCTCGCGCAAGACGGCCGGCGCGAAGGGGCGGAACGACTCGCGATACTTCACCTTGAGATTGAGGACCGACTGCATGGCCGGAGACCGCGCGTCGCCCAAGATCGAACGGCCGCCGAGCGCACGCGGGCCGAACTCCATGCGGCCCTGGAACCAGCCGACCGCCAACCCGCCGGCCAGCGCTTGGGCGGTTTTCGCGACCAGTTCGTCGTCGGACAAAACCGTGAAGCGTGCGCCAGCCTTGGTCAGACGCGCCTCGATATCGGATTGTTCATAGGCCGGGCCCAGATAGGAACCGGCCATGGCATCGCCGCCGCCATTCACGTGGCGCGGCTTGTCCTGGAATTGGTAATAGGCGTTCAACGCCGCGCCCAAGGCGCCGCCCGCGTCGCCCGCGGCGGGTTGGACCCAGATGTTCTTGAAGCGTCCGTCGCGCAGGACCTTGCCGTTGGCCACGCAATTCAGCGCCACGCCGCCGGCCAGGCACAAATTCGAGCTGCCGGTTTCCGTCTGTAGCGCGCGCGTCAGGCGCAGCACCACTTCCTCGGTGACCTTCTGTACCGAGGCGGCTAGGTCCATCTCGCGCTGCGTCACGCGATCCTCGGCCTTGCGCGGAGGGCCGCCGAACAGCGCGTCGAACCTGCCGTTCGTCATGCGCAGCCCGGTGCAATAATCGAAATAGGACAGATCGAGGCGGAACGACCCGTCTTCCTTCAGGTCGATCAAATTGTCGAAAATGGTCTGGGCGTATTTCGGCTCGCCATAGGGCGCCAGGCCCATGACCTTGTATTCGCCCGAGTTCACCTTGAAGCCGGTGTAGTAAGTGAAGGCCGAGTAGAGCAGGCCGATCGAGTGCGGGAAGTGAATTTCCTTCGTCATCTCGAGTCGGTTGCCGTGGCCGTGCCCAACCGACGTCGTCGCCCATTCGCCCACGCCATCCATGGTCAACACCACGGCGTTGTCATAGGGCGACGCAAAGAAGGCGCTGGCCGCGTGGCTCTGGTGATGCTCGGCGAACAGAAGATTCTTCTCGGCATCGAAGCCCTGCAGGTGCGCGCCGATCTCTTTTTTCAGCAGGCTTTTCTGGAACAGCTTCTCGCGCAGCCAGACCGGCATGGCCATCTGGAACGAGCGGAACCCGCGCGGCGCCAGCGCGACATAGGTTTCCAAGAGACGCTCGAACTTTAGAAACGGCTTGTCGTAGAAGGCAACATAGTCGACGCCGCCCACATCCACGCCCGCGCTTTTCAGGCAGTACTCGACCGCGTTCGTGGGGAACGCCGAATCATGCTTCTTGCGGGTGAAGCGCTCTTCCTGGGCGGCCGCGACGATGCGCCCATCCTCGACCAGCGCTGCGGCGCTGTCGTGATAGAACGCGGAAAGACCGAGAATGCGCACCGTCGCGCCTGCCGTCTTCAGAAGATCGTGTAGATGAACGGCGCCACCGCACTGCCCTTGGTCAACACGACCAGGCCGCCGAAGATGGCCATCATGACCAGGATCGGCAGAAGCCAGAACTTCTTGCGGACCCGCAGAAACATCCACAGTTCTTTGACGAACGAGCCCATCTCAATCCTCTTACGGTTCGCCGGCGCATGGGCCGGCCGTCAAGGTTTCGCAAAAACCGCGCCGGTTTAGAACTGGCGCCGCATCGTATCAGGCTCGGGACCCGGCGGGTCGCGCTGGATCCAGTAGCTCTTGGCGCCGCGGTCGATCTTCAGCCGCAGCGGGTCCTTGCCCGCGAGGCGCATCACGAGGCCGACCGGCGTCACGGTCAGGAAGAACAGCAAGCCCATGATCAGCGGATTCATCACATGGTGCAGCAGCAAGCCGAAACGGGTCCAGAGCCAGTTCAGTGGCGTCAGGGCCTTGGGAAACAGATAGGCCGCGGCCAGGAACGCGACGGCGGGAATGCCAAACCATTTCCAGCGGATCTCGTCGCCATGGGTCAGGGGGCTGAAGGTCAGGATCGCGAAGAAAACGGCGAAGACGATGCCGAAGCCGCGATTGGAGGAGCCCTTGACCTCTTCCTTGCGGCGGAAGTCTTCGTGAAAATCCAGATTCTTTGCCATTTTTTCCCGTGGCTTTGGCCGCCGGTGACATAGCCCCAAACGGGCTAAAACGCAAACCGGAGCAGTCCTTATTGCCTTTCCAGCCGTCCCGCATAGAACCCGTCCAGCCCGCCCAATTCGGGGATGTGGCTGGGCAGGGTGCGCAAGTCGCCCGCGGGCGAAACCAGCTCCTTCAGTCCGCCGACCTCCGAGGCCGTGATGGGGCGCCGCCGCAGCGGCGCGCCCTTGGCCAGCAAGGCCTCGATCTGCGCCTCGCCTTCCTCCGGCTGGAGCGAGCAGACCGCGTAGACCAGCATTCCGCCCGGCTTGACCATGGTAAGGGCGGCGTCCAGCAGCTCGCGCTGGGTCGTGGCGGCGTCGGTGACATCGCGCGGTGATTTGAGGTGCGGGATGTCGGGATGGCGGCGGATCGTGCCCGTGGCGCTGCACGGTGCGTCGAGCAGAACCGCATCGGCCGGTTGGGATGGACGCCAGCTTGCCGCGTCCGCCGCGATCGTCTCGGCCTCGAGGCCCAGGCGCTTCAGATTGGTGGTGAGGCGCGCGAGCCGCTCGGGCGAGCGGTCGATGGCGGTCACCCGTGCGCCGGCCGTGGCCAGTTGCGCGGTTTTGCCGCCCGGCGCTGCGCATAGATCGATGACATGCTTGCCGCGCACGTCGCCCAACAGCTTCACGGGAAGGGCGGCGGCGGCGTCCTGTACCCACCAGACGCCGGCCTCGAAACCGTCGAGGCGCGGCACGGCGCCCGCGTTCTCGAGCCGGATCGAACCCGTGGGTAGAACGCGTCCGCCCAGGCGTGTGGCCAAGGCCGCGGCGCCATCCTTCACGGAGAGATCGAGCCCGGCCTCGCGCTGGTGCGCGGCGGCGATAGCGCGGCATGTTTCTTCGCCGTAACGCTCGGACCAGCCGCGCCACAGCCATTTTGGCGTGTTGAGCGCCGCAGCATCGGCCGGCAGAAGCGCTTTGCCTTCGCGCGCCACGCGGCGCAGCACGGCGTTGACCAGCCCCACATGCGGCTTCGGCAGACGGCGATGGGCAGCATCCACGGTTTCGCCCACGGCGGCGTGGGCCGGCGTGCCCAGCATCAGAAGCTGAACCGCGCCGATGCGCAGGACGTTCTGCGTCCGGTGCGCGCGGGCGGGCAGGGGTTTCGCGAGGCACGGTTCGAGGGCGGCGTCCAACTCACCCAGGCGGCGCAGTACGGTCGCCACAATCAGCCGCGCGAAGGCGCGGTCGCGCTCGGGCAACGTCGGCATATTGTCCAAGGCATCGTCAAGGAAGCGGCGCTCGACCAGCACGGCTTCCAAAAGATCGAGCGCGGCGCCGCGCGCCGAAACATTTCCTCGCATGGGCGAGGGTTTAGCATGTTCTGCCGGCCGCGCCACGGCGCGCGTCGCGATCAACCCCACGGTCCTTTGGTTGCCGTGGCCATGCCGCCCATCTCGCGCAGGCGGCGCACGCGGTCGGCGGTGCCGGGATGGCTCGAGAACAGGCGCGCGATGCCGCCGCCGTGCAGCGGGTTGACGATGAACATGTGGCCCGTCGCGGGGTTGCGCTCCGCTTGGGGGATCGCCGTGTCGCGCGCTGCATGCTCGATTTTCTCCAGCGCCGAGGCCAGCCAAAGCGGCCGGCCGGAAATCTCCGCGCCCACGCGGTCGGCCTCGTATTCGCGGCTGCGGCTGATCGCCATCTGCACCAGCATGGCGGCGATGGGCGCCAGGATCGCGACCAGGATGGTGCCGACGGCACCCAGCGGATTGCGGTTGTTGCTGCCGCGGAAAGTGCCGAACAGGAAGGCGAAATTGGCCAGCATGCCGATGGCGCCGGCCAGCGTCGCCGTCACGGTCATGACCAGCGTGTCGCGGCTGCGCACATGGGCCAGTTCATGCGCCATCACGCCCGCGACCTCTTCCGTCGAAAGCCGGTGCAAGAGGCCGGTCGTGGCGGCCGCGGCGGCATTCTCGGGGTTGCGGCCGGTGGCAAAGGCGTTGGGCTGGTCCGATTCGATGAGATAGACCTTGGGCATGGGCAGACCGGCATTGGCGGCCAGTTGTTCGACCGTGGCATAGAAGGTCGGCGCGGCGGCGCGATCGACCTGGCGGGCGCCGTACATCGACAGGACCATCTTGTCCGAGTTCCACCAGGCCAAGAGGTTCATGCCGCAAGCCACTGCCAGCGCGATGAGAGCGTCGCCTTGGCCGCCCACCAGATAGCCGGCGGCGAGGAAAAACGCGGTCATCCCAGCCAGGAGGATCGCGGTACGCGTATAGGCCATTTCTCGAAGCACTCCCGGTTTGCTCTCAGCAGATGGCCCCGGCCGAGCGGCATTCAAGACTGGGAAATCAAAGGCTTGGCAAAGGACCTTAGGGAGGTCATATCTGCGATATGAGCGATTCGAAGCCCGGCCCTGTTTACAAAGAAGTAAATTTTCCGTTGACGTCAACGTCAATTTCAAAAGTTTCGACCGAAGCCGAGAAGAAGCCCGTAACCGCTGAGAAGAAAACGGAAAATCCGAAAAAGCCGCAAGAGATCGGTGGTCCCGAAGGGCCGGAACCGACCCGTTACGGCGACTGGGAACGCAACGGGCGCTGCGTCGATTTCTGAGCCCGCGCCAAGGTGAACTCTAGGGCGCGCTCCAGCGTGCGCCCGAGTAAGACGTTAGCCCGCGAAGGCGAACGCGACCGAGGCCAGGAGCGACAGGGCGAAGACGATGTTGATCGCGCGATTCAGGCGTGCATCGCGGAAGGCGTTGGTGAGGGCCGCGCCGAGCAAGAGCCACAGAAGATTGACCACCACCATGATGCCGACGAGCAGCGCCATCTTGAGCGCCGCGTCGTGCACGGCTGCGTCGCGCACCAGCGTGAAGCCCGAGAACAGGGCCGCCATCGCCGCATAGGCCTTGGGATTGCCGACGCCGAGGAAAATGCCCACACCGAATGAGGGCGGTGCGCGCTTGGCGTCGTTCGCGGACAATGGCGGCGCAGTCGCGATGCGCCAGGCCAGATACAGCATGTAGAGCACAGCCGCGCCCTTGAGGATCGGTCCCAACGCGGGCTCGTTGAGGAGGAACGCGGCAAGCCCGCTGGCTGTCAGCAGCATCACCGCCCACACGCCCGCGATGATGCCGGCCGAAAGCACGACGCCGCGCCGCACGCCGAAAGCGGCACTCGTCGCCGCCAGCGCCAGATTGGCGGGGCCCGGACTGCCGGTCAGCGCCAGCCCCGCAAGCGCAAAACCCAATAGCTCGTCGGTCAGCAACATCCTCGCCCCCGCGCGCCGATCCTGGTACCGATTTCCATGACCTCTTCCATGCCAAGGATGCGTGCGGTGGGTCTTGAACGATTGTGCGCGCGACGCGATGTGTTCCGTGTCGATCCCGTGCGCCCCGGCTTCGAGCGCGGTGAGGCCCGCTTCAACGGCCACGCTTTCGCGCCGCACCGCCACGACACCTACGCGCTCGGCCTTACGCTGCGCGGCGTGCAGTGCTTCCGCTACCGGGGCGTCGAGACGCGCTGCCTCGCGGGCCAGGCCTTCGTGCTCCATCCCGACGAACTTCATGACGGCCATGCCGGCACGGACGACGGCTTCGCCTACCGGATGCTCTATCTCGAACCGGCGTTGGTGCAGAAGGCGCTCGAAGCGCCGCGCCGCCCGCTGCCATTCCTGCGCGGCGGCGTCTCGGCCGACGCGCGCCTGTTGGCTGCATTGGACATGGCGCTTTCCGACGATGGCGCGCCCATCGAGGAACTGCGCTTCGATTCCCATCTGGTGGAAATCGCCACCGCGCTGGCTGCGCTCGATCCGTCATCCGTCGCCAAGTCAGCCGATGCGCCCTGCGCTCGCGCCGTGTCTCGCGCGCGCGAATTTCTCGACGCGGAATTCGCGAGCGCCGTGACCTCGGCCACGCTCGAACGCGCGACTGGACTATCGCGCTTCGCCCTCGCGCGTCATTTCCGCGCCTATCTCGGCACCAGCCCGCACCGTTATGTCGTGATGCGCCGGCTCGACCGGGCGCGCGCGCTTATGCGCCAGGGCGCATCGCTGGCCGATGCGGCGCTGGCCAGCGGCTTCGCCGACCAAAGCCACATGACGCGCCACTTCACGCGCGCCTATGGCGTGACACCCGCCCGCTGGCGCGGCCTGGCTGCTTAAAAGAAGAAATCCTCATGCTGAGCATCCTCATCCCGAGCTCCGCCGAGGGGCGAAGCATGAGGCCTCAGCGTTCTCGGTGACCTCACCCTTCGACGGGCTCAGGATGAGGCGTTTTTAGCCGATGCGGATGCGCTTCAGGTAATCTGGCGGGGCCGCGATTGGCCTGGCCGAAAGGTCCGTTTCAGTGGAAACTATGAGGCCACTTGTCCGAAAGCCTGGAGCGCCCCGTGTCCGTCATCGCCCAATTCGCCGTCGGCCTGGACGCCAAGCAGCCGCTCCAGCGCCAGGTCTACGACCAGCTTCGCGCCCTGATCTTGTCGGGCCGCGCGGCCGGCGGTGCGCGCCTGCCGTCCACGCGCGCGCTGGCGTTGGAGCTGTCGGTCTCGCGCAACACCGTCGCCGCGGCCTACGACCAGCTTCTGGCCGAAGGCTTCCTGGTCGGCCGCGTCGGATCGGGCAGCTATGTGGCGCCCGACCTGCCGCGCCCCGATGGCGCCAGCGCGCCGCGCAAGGCGCGTGCGCGTGCCGCCGGTCCCTCGCGCCGGGGCATGGCGCTGGCGGCGTTGGCACCCACACACGCCGTGCGCGCCCGGGCCTTCGCGCCCGGCCTGCCGGCGTTGGACGAATTTCCCTTCGCCCTCTGGTCGCGGCTTCTCGCGCGTTCCTGGCGCGCACCCCAACGCGCGTGGTTGGCCCACGGCGATCCGGCGGGCCTGCCGGAACTTCGTGCGGCCATCGCCGGTCATCTCTCCGCCATGCGCGGCGTGCGCTGCGCGGCCGACCAAGTATTGATCGTCTCCGGCTCCCAGGCCGCGATCGCGCTGGCTGCGCGTGTGCTGCTTGATCCCGGCGACGTGGCGCTGATCGAGGATCCGGTCTATCCCGGCCTCACGCGCGCGTTGGCCGCCGAAGGTGTCGCCATGGTCCCGGCCCCTATCGATGCCGAAGGGTTCGACATCGCGGTTGCCGCGCGCATCGCGCCAAGTGGGCGCATGGCCTGCGTCACGCCCTCGCACCAGTATCCGCTCGGCCACACGATGAGCCTCGCGCGCCGCGTGGCACTGCTCGATTGGGCCGCGCGCCGCGGCGCCTGGGTGTTGGAGGACGATTACGACAGCGAGTTCCGCTATCGCGGCCGGCCGCTGGCAGCACTCCAAGGCTTGGACCAGGACGGCCGCGTCGTCTATGTCGGCAGCTTCTCCAAGATGATGTTCCCCGCCTTGCGCGTGGCGTATCTGGTCGTGCCGCCGCATCTGGTGGATGCGTTCCACCGCGCCCGCGCGGCGCTCGAGGATCATCCCTCCACCATCGCGCAACCGGCGCTGGCGCGCTTCCTCGACGAGGGACATTTCGTCACGCATCTGGGGCGCATGCGCCGCCTCTACGCCGCGCGTCAGGCCGCGCTCCTGGAATCCACCGCGCGGCATCTGGACGGCTTGCTGGACGTGACGCCCGATCCCGCGGGTATGCACCTGGTCGGCTACGCGACCAAGGCCCTGCAACGCCGCATAACCGACCGCGAAGGCTCGGTCCGCGCCGCCGCGCGCGGCGTCACCGCACAGCCCTTGTCCGCGTATTATCGCGGCCACGCGAAGAGGCAGGGGTATCTCTTGGGCTACGCCGCGCATTCCGAGCGCCAGATCGAGAAGGCGGTGAAGGTGCTGGGTTAGCCGCCACTGTCACTTCCGCGCTTCCAGTGCGATCATCCCTTGTAGGCCGCGGCCAGGATATTCGAGATGTATTCGGCGGCTCCCTTAACGATGACGCTGTGGTCATCGCTGAAGTTGATTTTCGTATTCTTGTTCTTGGCCCCGGCGCGCGTGATGTAGGTGACCTGAAGCGGATTGACGAACACGGGAATCTTCTCGTCGCGAGACGACTTGAGGCGAACGATGCGAGCCATTGTTTTCTCCGGTTAAAGGCATCAGAAAATCGTATCTCACCGCCAAGGCTTGGGCGATGGCTTCTGCTCGCGACATGAGGCGATCGAAAACCATGAGTGACCCCCGCAGCCTCCAAGATCGCGTGGCGCTCATCACGGGCGCAGGTGCCGGCTTGGGCCAGGCCTATGCGTTCCTGCTGGCTGCGCGCGGCGCGTTCGTCGTGGTTCAGGACATCGACCGCGCCACGGCGGAAGAGACGGCGGCCGCGATCCAAGCCAAGGGCGGCCAGGCTTGCGCGTGCCTCTGCGACATCGCCGATCCGCCCGCGCTCGGGCCTGCCCTGCGCGCGGCGGGCATCGCACCGGACGGCATCCACATCCTGGTCAACAACGCGGGCATCGATGCCGCGCGCACGATCGAGCAGGTCACGGTGGCCGATTTCGACCGCATGTTCGGCGTGCACGTGAAGGGCACGTTCTTCGCGACGCAGACCGTGATCGGCGGCATGAAGGCACGGCAAGGCGGCAAGATCGTCAACATCTCGTCGATCAACGGCATGATCGCGGACTCGACCGACTCGCACTACAACGGCGCCAAGGCCGCGATCCTGGGGCTGACAAAAGCCTGGGCCAAGGAGTTCGCGCCCTGGCGCATCAACGTGAACGCGGTCGCGCCCGGTCACGTGGTCACTGCCGCCACGATTGCACGCGGGTCCGAGCGGATGGAACGCATCGCGAAGGAGCGTATTCCGCTGGGCCGCTATGCCAATTCCGAGGAGATCGCCCACACGGTGGCTTTCCTGGCCTCCGCCGAATCCGACTTCATCACCGGCCAGGTCGTCTCGCCCAACGGCGGCGAGGCCATCGTGGGGATCTAGCGGTGAAGTTGGTCGCCATCATTGGCGCGGGCCCGGGCGGCATCGCTATGGCGGTGAAGCTGAAGCAGGCCGGCATCGACGACTTCACCGTCTTCGAACGCTCGGCTGGGCCGGGCGGCACCTGGTGGGACAACACCTATCCTGGCGCGGGCGTCGACATCGCCTCGTCGCTCTACTCTTTCTCCTTCAAGCGCGACTACGACTGGTCGCGCACCCATGCGCTGCAGGCCGAATTGCTGCGCTATATCGGCGGGGTGGTGGATGGATTCGGTCTGCGCCCCCACATGCGCTTCGGCGCGGGTGTGGCGGAGGCAGCGTGGGACGATTCCGCCCAGGCCTACGATCTGCGCCTCGACGACGGTACGACGCACCGGTTCCGCGCCGTGGTCAGCGGCGTCGGCATGCTGAACGTGCCCAATTATCCGACTTTGCCGGGGCTCGATTCCTTCGCCGGACCGAAGTTCCACACCGCGCGGTGGCAGCACGGGCACGACCTGTCCGGCAAGCGCGTGGCCGTGGTGGGCACGGGTTCGACCGCGTCCCAGGTGGTGCCGGCGCTGGCGCCCAAGGTGGCGCATCTCACCCTCTATCAGCGTGAGCCCGGCTGGGTCCTGCCCAAGATGGAGCGGGACTTCGGCGCAGAGGAGCGCGCGCGCCTCGGTCGCTCTGCGCGACTGGCGGCGCTTCCTCGTGCACTGGAACGTGGAGTTGGCGCGCCGCGCCATCGATCCGCGTGCCCGGCACCAGGCGCGCCTGCGCGAACGCGCGCTGGCCCACCTGGCCACGGTGCGCGATCCGGCCACGCGCGCGGCGCTGACGCCCGACTATCCGCTCTTTTGCAAGCGGGTGATCGTGTCCGACAATTTTTACGACATGTTCAACCGCGACAACGTGACGCTGGTGCCGCGCCCGGTGGCCTCGGTCACGCAAACGGGCCTCGTGGACGTGGATGGGGTCGAGCGGCCAGCCGACGTGCTGGTGATGGCCACGGGCTTCAAGGCCGCCAGCTATCTGCACGGATTGTCGGTGCGGGGCCGGGAAGGGCGCTCGCTCCATGATGTCTGGGGCACCGAGCCGCAGGCGTTCCTCGGCATCTGTGTGCCGCGCTTCCCCAATTTCTTTATCCTCTATGGGCCCAACACCAACGGCGGCTCGATCATCTTCAACATTGAGCGGCAAGCAGAGTGGATCGCGCGCGCGGTCTCCCGCATGGCGCGGCGTCACCTTGGCGTCATCGAGGTGAAGGAAGGCGCGTTCCGCCGCTACAACCGCTGGGTCGACAAGGGCAACGCGGGCCGGTCGTGGGACGGCGGCTGCACCAATTACTTCCGCTCGCCCGCCGGGCGCATCGTGACCCAGTGGCCCTATCCGCTCACGCTCTATGCCGCGCTGACGCGGGTTCTGAGCAGCGCGCTGGTCTGCGAGGGGCGGCGGGCACGTTGAAAATCGGGGTTTTCATCCCACTTTCCATTCGCGCCTACACAAGCGGGCCCGGTTGGGCCATTCTCCCGCGCGATTGATCGGCGACGCTCCGGCGGCGCCCGAACCTGGAAGAGGCTTTCTTGTCCGTGACGACAGATCCCGCTGGCGCGCCCGGCGCCGCGCCGACTGGCGCGTTGTCGCGGCGGACCTTCGCCATCATCTCGCATCCCGACGCGGGCAAGACCACCTTGACGGAAAAGCTGCTGCTGTTTGGCGGCGCGATCCGCATGGCCGGCCATATCCGCGCGCGCGGCGAACAGCGCCGCACCCGCTCGGACTGGATGGAGATCGAGAAGCAGCGCGGCATCTCGGTCAGCTCGTCGGTCATGACCTTCGAGCGCGACGGCGTCACCTTCAACCTGCTCGACACGCCGGGCCACCAGGATTTCAGCGAAGACACCTACCGCACGCTGACCGCCGTCGATTCCGCGATCATGGTGATCGACGCGGCCAAGGGCATCGAAAGCCAGACGCGCAAGCTGTTCGAGGTCTGCCGCCTGCGCGACATCCCGATCATCACCTTCGTCAACAAGGTGGACCGCGAAGGTCTCGATCCTTTCGCGCTGTTGGACGAGGTGGCCGACGCGCTGGCGCTCGACGTCTCGCCCGTGGTCTGGCCCATCGGCATGGGCGGGCTGTTCCGCGGCGCCTACGATTTCACGCGCGACCGGCTGTTGTTGCCCAAGGCGAACAGCGCCTTCGACCGCGCCATCGACTGCAAGGGCCTCGACGATCCGGAACTGGCGAAGCACGTGCCCGAGGCGGAGCTGGCCGAGTTTCTCGAAGGCGCCGAGCTGGCGCGCTCGGCCTATGCGCCGTTCGATCTCGACTCGTATCGCGCCGGCCACCTGACGCCGGTTTTCTTCGGCAGCGCCTTGAAGGATTTCACGGTCGGCGAATTGCTGCGCGCGGTGGCTGAATGGGCGCCGCCGCCGCGCCCCCAGCCCGGCGAGCCGCGCGCGGTGAGGCCGGAGGAGCCGCGCGTCACCGGCTTCGTCTTCAAGGTCCAGGCCAACATGGACCCCAACCACCGCGACCGCGTGGCCTTCATGCGCCTGTGCTCGGGCCGCTTCCAGCGCGGCATGAAGCTGAAGCAGGTGCGCACCGGCAAGATCGTGGCCGTGAACGCGCCGATCTTCTTCTTCGCGCATGAACGCGCGCTGGCGGAAGAGGCGTTGCCCGGCGACATCGTGGGCATTCCCAACCACGGCATCCTGCGCGTCGGCGACACGATGACCGAGGGCGAGACCGTGCGCTTCACCGGCATCCCCAACTTCGCGCCCGAACTTTTGCGCCGCATCCTCTTGGACGACCCGATGCGCACCAAGCAGATGCGCAAGGCGTTGGAGGATCTGGCCGAGGAGGGCGTGGTGCAGGTTTTCCGGCCCGTGATCGGTACGGATTGGATCGTGGGCGTGGTGGGCGCGCTTCAGTTGGACGTCATGGCCTCGCGCATCGACGCCGAATACAAGGTGCCCGTGCGCTTCGAGCAAGCGCCCTACGAAACCGCGCGCTGGATTTCGTCCGACGATCCGGTCGAGTTGAAGGCGTTCATCGCGAAGCACCGCGGCAGCGTGGCCGAGGACCGCGACGATGCGCCGGTGTTCCTGGCCCGCAATGCCTGGGAGCTGAACTACACCAAGGAACACGCCCCTAAGATCACCTTCGCCGCCACGCGCGAGCGGAGCTAAAAAATCTCCTCATGCTGAGCTCGTCGAAGCATGAGGGCCGCATGGACCGATCTTAGGAAGCTCACCCTTCGACGGGCTCAGGGTGAGGATTTTTTGTGGGGCATCAAAAATGCCTGCGCATGTCTACATCCTTCGCTGCCGTGACGGCTCCTATTACGTGGGCTCGACGCGCGACACGCTGGAGCGGCGGGCGAGTGAACATAACGCTGGAACCTTCGGTGGATACACCGCGGCGCGCCGTCCGGTTGTGCTCGCGTTTTCCCAGCCCTTCGACCGCATTATCGATGCCATCGCCGCCGAACGGCGGCTTAAGGGCTGGAGCCGTGCGAAGAAAGAGGCGCTGATGCGCGGCGATTACGACGTGCTTCGAGCGCTCGCGCGAGGCCGTAATCGATCCAAAAAGACTCCTCA
The DNA here is from genome assembly GCA_026400755.1 of Alphaproteobacteria bacterium. Classification (GTDB taxonomy): domain Bacteria; phylum Pseudomonadota; class Alphaproteobacteria; order CADEGL01; family CADEGL01; genus CADEGL01. The sequence continues at coordinate 122,196 of JAPLOM010000003.1, read as the reverse complement.
CCCTGAGCTCGTCGAAGGGTGAGCTTCCCAAGGAATCGCCCGGCGGACCTCATGCTTCGACGGGCTCAGCATGAGGGGATTTTTTACTTCGGCCGATTCATCCTGTTATCGACCAGGTCCTTGACTACGCCGGGGTCGGCCAAGGTCGAGGTGTCGCCCAGCGCATCGTGTTCGTTGGCGGCGATCTTGCGCAGGATGCGGCGCATGATTTTGCCCGAGCGGGTCTTGGGCAGGCCGGGCGCCCACTGGATGAAGTCGGGCGTCGCGATCGGACCGATCTCCTTGCGCACCCACTGCACCAATTCCTTGCGCAGCTCCTCGCTCGTGGGCTCGCCCGCGTTCAGCGTGACATAGGCGTAGATGCCCTGGCCCTTGATGTCGTGGGGGAAGCCGACCACGGCGGCCTCGGCCACCTTCGGATGGGCGACCAAGGCACTTTCCACCTCGGCCGTGCCCAGGCGGTGGCCCGCCACGTTGATCACGTCGTCGACGCGGCCGGTGATCCAGTAATACCCGTCCTCGTCACGGCGGCAGCCATCGCCCGTGAAGTAGGCGCCCTTGTAGGCCGAGAAATAGGTCTGCACGAAACGTTCGTGGTCGCGGAAGACGGTGCGCATCTGCCCGGGCCAGGAATCGAGCAGCACCAGGTTGCCCGACGCGGCGCCCTCCAGCGTCTTGCCGTCGGCATCGACCAGCGCGGGGCGTATGCCGAAGAAGGGCAGGGTGGCCGAACCGGGCTTGAGGGCGATCGCACCCGGCAACGGCGTGATCAGGATGCCGCCGGTCTCCGTCTGCCACCAGGTATCGACGATGGGGCAGCGCCCGTCGCCCACGACGCGGTGGTACCACAACCAGGCTTCGGGATTGATCGGCTCGCCGACCGAGCCCAGGAGGCGCAGCGATTTGCGGCTCGTCTTCTTCACCGGCCCTTCGCCGTCGCGCATCAGCGCGCGGATCGCGGTGGGTGCGGTGTAGAAAATATTCACCTTGTGCTTGTCGCACACCTGCCAGAAGCGCGAGGTGTCGGGATAGTTGGGCACGCCCTCGAACATCAGCGTGATCGCGCCGTTGGCCAGCGGGCCATAGAGGATGTAGCTGTGGCCCGTGACCCAGCCGACGTCCGCCGTGCACCAGTAGATGTCGCTGTCGTGATAGTCGAAAACGTACTGGTGCGTGATCGCGGTGAAGACCATGTAGCCGCCGGTCGTGTGCAGCACGCCTTTGGGCTTTCCGGTCGAGCCCGAGGTGTAGAGGATGAACAGCGGGTCTTCCGCGCCCATCTCCTCCGGCTTGCACTCGGCCGGGGCCTTCTTCATCTCCTCGTGGTACCAGACGTCGCGGCCCTCGACCCAGTTGATCGCGCCACCCGTGTGCTTGACCACCACGACCTTCTTCACCGTGGGGCAGGATTTCAGCGCCTCGTCGGTGTTCACCTTGAGCAGAATCTTGCGCCCGCCGCGCACGCCTTCGTCCGAGGTGACGACGACGTTCGAATCGCAATCCTGGATGCGGCCTGACAGCGAATCGGGCGAGAAGCCGCCGAACACGACCGAATGCACCGCGCCGATGCGCGCGCAGGCCAGCATGGCCACGGCGGCTTCGGGGATCATGGGCAGATAGATGGTGACGCGGTCGCCCTTCTTGACGCCCTGCGCCTTCAGCACGTTCGCGAACTTGCATACTTCCGCGTGCAGTTCGCGGTAGGTGATGTGCTTGGAGTCTTTCGGGTCGTCGCCTTCCCAGATGATCGCGGTCTGCTCGCCGCGCTTGGCCAGATGGCGGTCCAGGCAGTTGGCCGAGGCGTTCAGCGTGCCGTCGTGATACCAGCGAATATGGACGTCGCCGGTGAAGCTCGTGTCCTTCACCTGGGTGAACGGCTTGATCCAGTCGATGCGCTTGCCCTGCTCGCCCCAGAACCCCTCGGGGTCCTTCACGGAGCGGTCGTACATCGCCTTGTATTTGGCGCTATCGATCCAGGCGCGCTTGGCCCAATCGGGCGAAACCGGAATGACGTCGTCGGCCATGCTTCTCTCCCGAAACCCGGCGCCTGAGGCGCGCTTTTATCTATCGACCAAAATTAGCGTACTAAGGCGGGGAGGGACAAGGCGGGGAGGCCCTAATCCAGCCCTGCCGCGCTATAATAACGGCTTCTTTCGAGGGACGCGGAGCGAACCATGAAGCACCATCAGGTCAAAGGACGCCTCGACGTGCACAAAAGCGACGTCTCTGGCTCGCGCTTCGACGACGTGAACCTGTCCGGCTCCGACTTCCACAACGTCAACCTGTCGGGCGCGTCGTTCGACGACATCAACATGTCCGGCTGGCGGGTTAACAACGCGAACCTTTCGGGCTTGCGCGTGACCAAGGCCAATCTGGCCGGTGTCACCATCGCCGATTGCCGGCTGGACGGCATGACCATCGAGGGGATCGCGGTCGCGGACCTGTTGGCCGCCTACCGGGCCGCCAACAAGGACGTGGCCTAGAAGGGCGGGCCGCTTTCGGTCAATCTGCGCCACCGAAACCGAAGGAGCGAACCCGTGCGCCTGTCCGCCGCCATCCGCCTCGTCATTCTGTTCTTGGCCGCGCCCGCGTCCGCGCAGGAGATGACGCCCATGGCCGAATGGATTAAGACGCCTGAGGCGCAGCAGCGGCCGGACTACACCTATACGCGCTGCGCCGGGCTGTTCCTGGCGCTGGCCAAGCTCGACGGCCGTTCGTTCCTGCCCAAGGATCTGGAGAACATGCGCGACGCCTATGCCGATTTCGGCAACGCTGCGATCAACTTCCGCGCCCAACGCGACGGCATGGCGCCCAAGGATTTTCTGGACGGGGTGAACAGCGACATCGGCGATTTCGTCGACGCCTATCAGCCGCGCATCGACAAGGCCCGCCGGGCCAACAGGGCGGCGCTGGACGCCGATCCTGCCATGGCGCAGGACTTTGCCGTGTGCCGCGCCGTGTCCCAATCGCTGCTGCAGGGCGGCTGAGCCGCATCACCAAGGAGTTTCGATCGTGCCGATCCGTGCCGCCTTTGCCGCCGCCATCCTTCTGCTCGCCGTGCCCGCCGCCGCCCAGGAGCTGCAGCCTTTGTCCGAATGGAGCAAAGGCCCCGACGCCAAGAGCAAGGCTGACTATCTTTTCACGCGCTGCGCCGGACTCAGCTTGGCGCTCATCAAATATGACGGGATTTCCTACTCCCAGCCCGACCTCGAACATATGAAGAAGTCGGCGGTGGCCTATGCCTCGGCGGCCGCGCTGCTGCGCAGCAAGCGCGACGGTGGAAAGCCCGAGGACTATATCGGCCCCATCGCCGCCGATGCGGAGGCGATGGCGGAACGGTATAGCGGGCGCATCATCGCGGCCCGCCAAAAGCCCGGCCGCGCGCTGGAGACCGACCCGGTCCTGGCCTCGGATGACGAGATTTGCCGCACGGCGGCCGGCACGCCGCTGAAGAAGTGACGGAGCGCATGCGCCTAAAGGCCATCGCTGTGTCGCTTGCGGCCGCCGTGCTGTTCCTAACGATGCCGGTTGTGGCGGCCGACGCGCGGCACGTTCTTCCCGCCAGCACGGGAACCGGGACCGAGCCGCCGGCGGACGGCAGCGATCCCTTCATCCGCTGCGCGGGTCTCTACACGGCGTTCCTGAAACACGCCCGGTCGCTAGCGCCGTCGGTGGTGCCGGCGATCCAAGGCTCGATCAAGACGCTGATGGTCGAGGCGGCCGAGGCGCGCGCCGAGGCCAAGGGCGGCACGCGCGACCAGTATCGTGCCGCGATCGAGAGCGAAACCCGCGCGGTCGGCGACGTCTATGCGCAGCGGCTGGAAAAGAATTACGAAGCCAGCGGCGATCCGTTCAAAGGCGATGCCCAGATCCAGAGCGACATGACACTGTGCAAGCGGTTGACCGACAGGCTGGAGAAGCAGTCCGATCCCACGGGACCGAGGAATTGAGCCAAGGAATTGAAATGGTGAAATTTCGCGCATTGCCCGCGGCGCTGGCTGCGCTGCTTCTTCTCGCGACACACGTCGCTGTAGCGGCGGACGACCCGCTTTCGCCGGCACTCGACAAATACGTCAAGCTGCCGCCGGAAAAGCAGGACCCGGCCTATGCGCCCTCGCGCTGCGCGGGGCTGTATGTCGGCATCCTGCGCTATGCGGGCAAATCCCTCGATCCGGCCCAGCGCGAGAACATCGAGAAGGAATCGTCCGCCCTGGCCATGGCCGCCATGCAAGTGCGCGCGTCGCAGAAGGGCGGCGAGCCGCCCGATTATTCGGACGCCGTGCTGGGCGTGGTGAGGGCGATCTCCGACCAGCATCTGAACCGGATGAAGGGCAACCAGGCCAAAAGCGGCCAGGCTTTCATGAACGACGATCTGATCAAGAGCGACATCGCCTTTTGCAAGCAGGTCGCCGCCTTCGTGCCGCCCGTGAAATAAGGCCGGCCGCTCCGCGATGCGCGGAGCGGCCGCCTCGCATCAGATGGTCGGCAGCAGGACCTTGTCCACCACCTGGATGACGCCGTTCTTCTGATAGACGTCGGCGATCGTCACCATCGCGGTGTTGCCCTTGGTGTCCGTGACGGTCAGGGCCTTGCCCATGCCCTTCACGGTCAAGGTCTCGCCCTCGACGGTCTTGAGTTGCGCCATGCCGCCGCCGGCCTTCACCTGCGCGTCGAGCGCCACCGTGTCGAGTCGTCCGGGGACGACGTGATAGGTCAAGACCTTCTGCAACGCAGCCTTGTTCTCGGGCTTGAGCAGCGTGTCCACGGTGCCCGTGGGCAGCGCGGCGAACGCTTCATTGGTGGGCGCGAAGACGGTGAAGGGACCGGCGCCCTTCAGCGTGTCGACCAGCCCCGCTGCCTTCACCGCGGCGACAAGGGTGGTGTGGTCCTTGGAATTCACCGCGTTGTCGACGATGTCCTTGGTGTCGTACATCGCGGCCCCGCCCACCATCGGATTGGTGGCGGCAACGGCCGATGCGCCCAACGCCAATGCCAATGCGGCCGCTGCGCCCATCAATTTGATCTTCGTCATGCGTCGTTCCTTTCGCGAACGTGATGCGGGTCGAGAGGTTCCCTGCATCCGTTACGCCCGGCCTTAGCCGGCGGATCGAAAGAAACGCGGAAAGAATTTCACGGGGTTGCGTGATCCAAACGTGGATTCGCGCGTATGTCCGCCGGCTCAGCTCTCCGCCAGCATGACCGCGCCGTCCCTGATCTTCACCGCGATGGGCGGAAGCGGCACGCCATGGCATGGGCCGGAGAAGCACATGCCGTCCTCGATGCGGAATTGGGCGCCGTGGGTGGCGCAGACGATGTGGCTGCCGTCTTCTGACAGAAACTGGTCGGACACCCAATCGAGCGGCGTGCCGACATGGGGACAGGAATTCTCGTAGGCGAAGATTGTGTCGCCGCGCCGGACGATCAGGATGTCGCGCACCCCGCTTGCTGTCTCGACCGTGAAGCCGCGAGCGCCGCCGTCCGGAATTTCGTCCAGGCGGCAGATGGTCAGGCGCGCGTCTCGCCCAGATCGCAGATCAGCTTCCATTCCGCCTCGCCGATGGGCATGACCGACAGGCGCGACTGGCGTACCAGGAGGAGATCCTTCAGCTTCGGATGTGCCTTGATCTCGGCCAGCGTCACCGGCCGCTTCATGGGTTTCAACGTTTTCACCGACACCATGCCGAATGCGCCCGTCTCGTCGGTCGGGTCGGGATGGTAGAGCTTGGCCACTTCGACGATGCCGACGATCCGCCGTTCCTCGCCCGAGTGATAGAAGAAGACGCGCTCGCCCAGCTTCATGGCCTTCATGTTGTTCTTGGCCTGGTGATTGCGCACGCCGTTCCAGGTCTCGACGCCCTTCTTCGCCTGGTTGTTCCAGGACCAGGTTTCGGGCTCGGTCTTCATCAGCCAATGGGCCATGGCATCAACCCTGCGGCCGGACTTTGCGGAACGGGCGGATCTCGACGCTCTTGAACAACCCTGCCTTGCGGTACGGATCTTCCAGCGTGAAGCGCTCGGCGGCCGCCTTGTCGGGAAACTCCATCACGATCAGGCTGCCGATCATGTCCTTGCCGTCGTCGGACAGCATGGGGCCGGCCATCACGATCTGGGCGGCGTGGCGATCGATGTATTCGAGATGCGCCGGCCGCGCCTGCGCGCGCACGTGGGTCGAATCCGGCTTGTCGAGACAGTAGATGGCGAAATGCATTCCGCTCTCCGAATGTGCGCGCGAAGCCTAGCGCGGCGAATGTGGTGAAGCCTAGGCCTCTTCCTGTGCCGGCGGGCGGGCCAGGAGTGCTGCGATGGCGGCGTCGATGTCGGCGCCCTTGTTGGCGACGGCGTCCACCGCCGCCGCGATCGGCATCTCCACGCCATGGCGCGCGGCCAGCGTGACGACCGAGCCCGCGGTCGCGACGCCTTCGGCGACCGAACGGCGCTTGGCCAAGATGTCGGCGATCTTCTCGCCGCGCCCGAGCGCCATGCCGAGCGACAGGTTGCGCGACTGCTCGCCCGAACAGGTCAGGGCCAGGTCGCCTAGGCCCGACAGGCCCATGATCGTCTCGGGCTTGGCACCCATGGCGCGGCCCAGCCGCGCGATCTCGGCTAGGCCACGGGTGACCAACGCCGCGCGCGCGTTGTCGCCGAGCCCGCGTCCCATGACGACGCCGCAGGCGATGGCGATGACGTTCTTGACCGCGCCGCCTAATTGCGCGCCGGTCACGTCGTCCGAGCGATAGACGCGGAAATGGCGCGAGGCCAGGGCGGCGGCCAGGGAAGCGCCCGCCGCCTCGTCGGCGCTGGCCAGGGTCACGGCCGTGGGCAGGCCGCGCGCCACCTCGGCCGCGAAGGTCGGGCCCGACAACACGCAGGCGCGCGCTCCCGGCATCGCATCTGCCAGCGCCTCGCTCATCAAGGCGCCGGTTTTGCTCTCGATGCCCTTGGCGCAGATGACGATGGGCGGATTCTTTTTCACACACGGCGCCAGCGCGGCGGCCACCGCGCGCAGATGCTGGGCCGGCAGCACCAGAAGGATGGCGTCCGCCGCCGCGGCTTCTTTTAAGTCGTTGGTCGCGGCGATTTCGGGATCGAGCGTCACACCCGGCAGGAACGGGTTTTCGCGGCGTTCGCGGATGGCGCTTACGGTGTCGGTCTCGTGCGCCCACAAGACCACGCGGCGGCCCGCGCGGCGGGCGACAAGCGCCAGCGCCGTACCCCACGCGCCCGCGCCGATGATGCCGATGGTGTCCACGGATTGCGTCAGCGCTTGTTGAGGAACCGGCGTCGATTCTAGCAGCCGCGCCAAGCAGCGTCTCGATGAGGACGTGAAGGCATCCTCATCGAGGCCGTATGGCGCGCGGGATCACATCTGCGATTGCAGATAATTCTCGACGCCCACCTTGCCGATCAGCTCGACCTGGGTTTCCAGGAAATCGATGTGCTGCTCGGTCTCGTCCAGGATGGTGGAGACCATGGCGCGCGAGACATAGTCGTTGGCCTCCTCGCAGATGCCGATCGTCTCGACCAGCGTCGTGCGCGCGGCGCGCTCGGCCTCCAAATCGCACTTGATTCCCTCGGGCAGCGATTCGCCGATCAGGAGCTTGTTGAGCGACTGCAGATTGGGCAGACCTTCCAGCAGCAGGATGCGCTCGATCAGCTTGTCGGCGTGCTTCATCTCGCCGATCGATTCCTCGTATTCGTGCTTGGCCAGCTTTTCGAAGCCCCAGTTCTTCCACATGCGCGCGTGGAGGAAATACTGGTTCACGGCGGTCAGTTCGTTGGTGAGGACCTTGTTGAGCTGCTGGATCACGCGCTTGTCGCCCTTCATCGGGGTCCTCCCTTTGCCAAAAACCAAATGCGGCCATGTCGGAATCGTTCCAACGGCCGGTTTCGGGAGTTTAGCACGCCCGGAGGGCGCGGGGAGGCTCAGTCGTCGCCGGGGCCGGCGTGAAGGGAGGGGCCGGGTTGGGCCACCATCTCGCGCAGCATGGGGATGCAACGGCCGCACTCGGGCTTCGCACCCAGCGCGTCATAGATCTGAGACACCGAACGGCAGCCGCCGGCGACCGCGCCGCGGACCTGACCATCAGTGAAGGCGTTGCAGAGACAGACGTACATCCGTGCCCACTGTTATTGCGAATAAGTCGCAGTAGCGAACTGTACGGAGGAGCCGGGTCTGCGTCAACGGCGGCAAAGCCAAGGTTTCCGCGGCTTACGCGGCTTGGGGGTCCAAGGGCCAGCGCGGCCGGGGCGCGAAATCGAGTCCGTCCCGCTGGCCGAGGCGCAGGCGTTCGATCCCGGCCCAGGCCACCATGGCCGCGTTGTCGGTGCAGTATTTCTGGGGCGGAACGTGAAGCCGCGCGCCTTCGGCGTCGGCCAGCGCCTGCAGGCGGCGGCGCAGATACGCATTGGCGGCGACGCCGCCGGCCACGACCAATGGCACGGACGCCATGCCCGCGCGTGCGCGGAACAGGGCGAAGCCGTTGCGCGTCCGGTCGACCAGAACGTCGCCGACGGCCGCCTGGAACGCGGCGGCCAGATCGGCGGCCTGGCGCGGCGAGGCCTTGCCGCCGGGCAGGGCTGCGACCGCATGGCGCACGGCGGTCTTAAGGCCCGAAAAGGAAAAGTCGGCGCCCGGCCGGCCCAGCATCGGGCGCGGCAACGGATAGCGCGCGGGATCGCCGTCGGCTGCGGCCTTCTCCACCGCGGGTCCGCCGGGATATCCCAAGCCCAGCAGCTTCGCCGTCTTGTCGAAGGCCTCGCCGGCCGCATCGTCCATCGTGGTGCCGAGCCGCGCGTAGCGGCCCACGCCTTCGACGGCCAGAAGCTGGCAATGGCCGCCCGAGACCAGCAGCAGCAGATAGGGAAAGGAAATGTCCTCCACCAGCCGTGCGGAAAGCGCGTGCGCTTCCAGGTGGTTGATGGCCAGGAACGGCTTGCCCTGCACCAGCGCGATGGACTTGGCCATGGTCGCGCCGACGATGACGCCGCCGATCAGGCCCGGTCCCGCCGTGGCGGCCACGGCGGACAGCTGAGCATAGCCGACCTGCGCCTCGGTCATGGCGCGGGCGACCAGCCGGTCGAGATGCTCCAGATGGGCGCGGGCGGCGATTTCGGGTACCACGCCGCCATAGGGCCGGTGTTCGTCCAGTTGCGACAGCACGATCTCGCTGCGCACCCGGCGCGAATCGTCCACCACGGCGGCTGCCGTCTCGTCGCAGCTCGTTTCGATGCCGAGAATAATCATCGTTTGCAATGCACTACATGGGATTTAAAGCAATTGCCATAAAGGCGCGGGCGGACATAATCCCCCCCCATGCTTAGCCCCCAGGAAGCGGCCGTCCGGCCGCGCGCCAAGGCAAGCGGGAGATGCGTCCGTTGACCAGCCCGCTTCTACGCCTCGGCACGCGCGGTAGCCCGCTTGCCATCATCCAGACCAACGAACTGCGCGACGCCCTGGCGGCCGCGCACCCGGAGCTGTCCGCGCCCGGCGCGATCGAGGTCGTGCCGATCCAGACCACCGGCGACAAAGTGCAGGACCGCGCGCTGGCCGAGATCGGCGGCAAGGGCCTGTTCACGCGCGAGATCGAGGAACGTTTGATCGACCACCGCATCGACATGGCGGTTCATTCGGTCAAGGACGTGCCCACCTGGCTGCCCGACGGGTTCGAACTGGTGGGCATGCTGCCGCGCGCCGATGCGCGCGACACGCTGTTGGGCGGGCAATCGCTGGCTTCGCTGCCGCCCGGCGCCGTGGTCGGCACCTCGTCGATCCGCCGCCAGGCCCAGGTGCTGCATGCAAGGCCGGATCTGAAGATCGTGCCCTTTCGCGGCAACGTGCAGACGCGCATGCGCAAGCTTGCGGAAGGTTTGGCGCACGCGACGCTCCTGGCCCAATGCGGGCTCGACCGGTTGGGTGTCACCGGCGTCGGCAACGTGTTGGACCCCGGCGAAATCCTGCCCTCGGTCGCGCAGGGCGTCATCAGCGCCGAGATCCGCGCCGACGATGCGCGTGCGCGCGGCTATCTCGAAGCCGTGCACCATGCACCCACCGGCCTCGTCGTGGATTGCGAACGCGGCCTGCTCGATGCGCTCGACGGTTCGTGCCGCACGCCCATCGCCGGCTACGCCACGCTCCACGGCGACCGCTTGCGATTGCGCGCTCTGGTGGTCTCGCCCGACGGACGCTCGGTGTGGCGCGTCGAGCGCGAGGGCCTGGCCTCCGACGGCGACGCGCTCGGTCACGACGCGGGCGAAGAGCTGCGCCGCATCGCCGACCCGCGCATTTTCGACGGCCCCTGATCCCGTGCGCGTGCTGATCACGCGCCCGCGTCCGGACGCTGTTCGCCTGGCCACGGCGCTTGCCGCGCGTGGTGTCGATGCCGTATTGGCCCCTCTGACCGAAATCGTCTTCACGCCCGTGCCCGTACCGCTCGACGGTGTGCAAGCGATCCTCCTCACCAGCGCCAACGGGGCGCGTGCCTTGGCCGCCGCGACGCCGCGCCGCGACGTGCGCGTCCTGACCGTCGGGCGCGCCTCGGCGGAGGCCGCGCGCAAGGAGGGCTTCACCACCGTCGCCAGCGCTGACGGCGACGTGCACGCGCTGGCCGCGCTCGCGCGCCGCGCGCTCGACCGGCAGGCCGGCGCTCTCTTGCATGCGTCGGGCGCGGACGTGGCCGGCGATCTGGCCGGCATGCTGGCCAAGGACGGATTCGACGCACGCCGCATGTCGCTCTATGAAGCACGCATGGCAGATGCTTTGCCGGCCGAGGCCGCCAAGGCTTTGGACGCGCAAGCCGTTCAAGGCGTGACCCTTTTTTCTCCCCGCAGCGCGGACAGCTTTGTTAGGCTTCTCCGCGAGGCGCACCTGGAGCGACAGGCCGCGCCGCTGACTGCCTTCTGCCTCAGCGCCGCCGTGGCGCATGCGGCATCCGGCTTGGCATGGCGATCGGTCGAGATCGCGGCGCGGCCGGACCAAGAGGCGCTGGTGGATATCGTCGCGGGAGCGCAATGAGCGAAAGCGGTCAGGGCACGGGCGGAATGGACGCGGGTGCCGCGCGCGCGCTGCCCGTTGATGCCGTGATCGAGCGCTTCGGCGGCATTCGCCCGATGGCGTCCAAGCTCGACGTGCCGGTGACGACCGTGCAGGGTTGGAAAGAGCGCGGCCAGATTCCCGAGCGGCGCTGGCCCGAGATCGAGGCCGCCGCCGCGCGCCACGGCGTTTCGCTCGCATCCATCGACGGCGGGGTGTCCGCCTCGCCTTGGACGGAGCCGTCCGCCGCATCGTCCGCCACGTCGCCACCGCTGCCCTTTTCGCCATCCTCTCCGGGACCTCGCGCGGCCGTGCCGCCGCCGCCACGACGGGGCGGGCGTCTGCGCGCTTTGGGGGCTCTCGTCCTTCTGCTCGTCGCGGCGGCTGGCATCGCCTATGTCGGCTGGCGTTCCGATTATGTGCGCGCGCGCCTGCCCGGCGGGACCCAATCGGCCGGGTCGGACATGCCGTCGACATCGCCACCGTTGCCCGCACCGTCGCCTGCCATGCCCGCCACATCGCTGCCGCGCGATGAGATGACCGACCGGCTGGCCTCGCTCGAAGCCAAGGTCGCCGATGGCGGCGCGGTTGCCGCGTTGCGTGCCGAGAACGAGCGCATGGCCGGCGAGATCTCGGCGCTCAAGAATCAGATCACGGGTTTCGAACGCGAACGCGCCTTGCGCGCGCGCCAGCGCGAACGCGCGCAGAGCTTCCTGTCCGCGGTCGAGAATCTGCGTGCCGCGGCCGCGGGCGCCGGCTCCTACGCGGCGGCGCTCGATTTGGTTTCGGCGGCGGTGGGCGACGATCCCAAGGTGGCCGAGGCCCTAAAGCCGCTGTATGCCCGCGCCGAGCTTGGTGTGCCCACGCGCCAGATGCTGGCCGCGCGCTTCGATTCTGTCGCGGCGGACGCCATGCGTGCCGAGGCCGGCGGTAAGTCCGGCTTGTGGGGCAATGTGGCGGAACAGGTCGCTCACCTCATCGTCGTGCGCCGCACCGGCGCCCGCGCGCCCGCGGGCAGTGTCGAGGCTGCGTTGTGGAAATCCGATGTCTCGCTTCGTTCGGGTGATTTGGCCGGCGCCGTCGCCGCGCTCGATGGGGTGCCCGAGCCCGCTTCGTCCGCCGTGGACCCGTGGCTCGACGACGCGCGCGCGCGCCTGTCGCTCGATCGGACCGTGGCTTCGCTTGAGGCGCGCGTCGTGGCCGTCTTCGCCAGCGGCGAGGCCACGCCATGATCCTGCGCCTGTTCTTCTATTTGGTGCAGATCGCGATCCTCGCCGGAATCGCGGTGTGGTTCGCCGACCATCCGGGCCGCGTGGCGGTCGAATGGCTGGACTACCGGATCGACACCTCGGTCGGCATTCTCTTCTTCTTCGCGATCCTGCTCGCGATCTTCAGTATCGTGTTCTATCGGCTGGTGCGCTTTGTCGTGCGCGCGCCCGCGCGTTTGCGCGAATCGCGCCGCCGCCGCCGCCAGCGCAAAGGTTACCGCGTGCTGGCCGAAGGCATGATCGCCGCGGCCGCGGGCCGTCCGCGCGCGGCCGCGCGTTTGGCCAAGCGCGCCCGTGCGCTGCTCGACGAGCCGCGCCTGACGCTCATCCTTTCCGCGCAGGCCGCGGAGCTGAACGGCGACCGCGTCGAAGCCGCCGCCTGCTATCAGGCGCTGCGCGAGAATCCGGCGACGGAGCTTTTGGGCCTGCGCGGCTTGATCGCCCAGGCGCGCCAGGCTGGCGACACGGCGCGCGCTCTGGAATTGTCGCGCCGCGCCCGTGAGGTGCGCGTCGAGACGCCGTGGGTGCTGGAGACGCTATTCGATCTGCAGGTGCGCGCGCGCCTGTG
>JAPLOM010000003.1:61561-109321 GCA_026400755.1 Alphaproteobacteria bacterium | reverse complement strand
CTCGAGGAGCGCATCCGCCGCCATCAGGTGGAGGGCGACGCGGGGGCGCGGCTCAAGGCCGCCGTGTTCGATGCGCGCCGCACCGAGGCGCAAACTTCGGGCGACACCGAAAGCGCGCTGGCTTTCGCGCGCCGCGCGCACGAGGCGGCGCCGGGCCATCCCGCCATCGCCGCGCATCTGGCCACGCTTTTGATCGCCGCGGACAAGGCGCGCCGGGCGCGCCGCACCGTGGAGGAAACCTGGTCCCGCACGCCCCATCCGGATCTTCTGCCGCCTTACCGCGCGGCGAACCGCGCCGACGGTGCCTTGGCCTGGGTGCAGGCCGTGCAGATGCTGGCGTCGCTGGCGCCGGGCCAACCCGAATCGCGGTTGGCGCTCGCGGGCGCGGCGTTGGAGGCCCATCTGTGGGGCGTCGCGCGCGAAAATCTGGCGCCGCTTCTGGCCGTGGATGCCCCGCGCGATCAGGCCTATGGCCGTGCCTGTGCCTTGCGCGCGGCACTGGAAGAAGGCGAGAACGCCGACATGGCATCGGCCCGTCATTGGCGCGCGGAGGCGGCCAAGACAGCCGATCCGGTCTGGCAATGCACCGGCTGCGGTGCCGTCCCCGATGGCTGGGCGCCGCTTTGCCCGCGCTGCGGAAATTTCGATTCCATGACGTGGCATGTGCCGCTCGAACAGCGCGTGGCCGTGCCGCAAGCGGGTGAATTGCCGCCCGCGCCCGGCGCTGCCCGGCCGGTTTCGCTCGGCGCGCCGCGCCCGGCATCGGCCGCGGGCTCGTGATATTTCCGTAACGCGGCGCGTGCCATGATGGCTGCGCAGCAACGGTATTTGTGAAAACAAAGGAGAACGCGTCATGCGCTTGAAGGACAAGGTCGCCATCGTCACCGGAGCGGCCAGCGGCATCGGACGCGAGATCGCGCTCGCCTATGCGCGCGAGGGCGCCAAGGTCGTCATCGCCGATTTGAATCAAGCGGCTGCCGACAAGACGGCGTCGGAGATCAAGTCCAAGGGTGGTGTGGCGCTCGGCGTCGTGATGGACGTGACTAACGAGGCGCAAGTGGACGCGGGCGTCGAGGCGACCGCCAAGGCGTTGGGCGGCGTCGACATTCTGGTCAGCAACGCCGGCATCCAGATCGTCAAGCCGATCGTGGAGTTTCCCTACGCCGAGTGGAAGAAGCTGATCGCCATCCATCTGGACGGCGCGTTCCTGACCACCCGCGCCTGCCTGAAGCACATGTACAAGCAAGGCCGCGGCGGCAGCATCATCTACATGGGTTCGGTGCATTCGAAGGAAGGCTCCCCGCTCAAGGCGCCCTACGTCTCGGCCAAGCACGGGCTGATCGGCCTGTGCAAGGTGGTGGCGAAGGAAGGCGCCGAGTATGGCGTGCGCGCCAACGTGATCTGCCCGGGCTTCGTGCGCACGCCGCTGGTGGAAAAGCAGATTCCCGAACTGGCCGCCGAAAACAAGATGAGCGAAGACGACGTGATCAAGAAGATCATGTTGAAGGAGACGGTGGACGGCGAATTCACCACGACCGAAGACGTGGCCGAGGCCGCCGTGTTCTTCGCCGGTTTCCCCTCCAACGCGCTGACCGGCCAGTCGCTGGTCGTCAGCCACGGCTGGTTCATCCAGTGACGGATGCGAGGCGCGGATTCATGGTCCGCGCCTTGCCTCTCAAAACCCATGGCCGTATGTTCCCGGCCCGTGCCGCAGTAGCTCAGGGGTAGAGCAACGCATTCGTAATGCGTGGGTCGGGGGTTCAATTCCCTCCTGCGGCACCATCTTTCCCGCCCTTTCCTGCCCGGCTGAATCGCCACGGTTGTGCAAACCGCAGCCGCGATTCGCCAACCGAGAGTATTGTGCAGGCTAATTTTCCTAGTCAATTTGCCACACTCACCCCTCGCTCTGGCAGGCGGTTGGGGTAGGCAATTCTTCCATTGGTAAATTCACCCATTATTTCAATTGGTTAAATTTATGTAATCACGACCGGCGCCCGGTACCTAAACGTCGATCAAAGCTCCGAGAGCTCGGGGCTAAAGTATTGTGACTACGCACATTTTTTGCATGCCATCGCTCTGTCATGGCGAGCGTAGGCGGCACCGGCGGCAACGATTTCATCCACATGTCAGGCGACGGCCTGACCGTGCCGGGTGGCTATACGAACATCACCGGCGTCACGACGGGTGTCGACACGATCAACGGCGGCGCCGGCAACGACATCATGTACGGGTGGAACGGCGGCGATACGTTCCTCTACTCCGGTACCAACAACGGCTTCGATACGGTCAACGGCGGCGGCGGCACGGACACGATGCTGGGTTCGTCCGGCAACGACGTGTTCGGCCTGGGCACGTTCACCGACGAATTCCGGGCCGATGTCATCAACGGCGGCGCAGGCGGTACCGACACGATCCTCGGCGACGGTAACGCAAACATCTTGGACTTCAGCGGCATCACGCTGACCAACATCGCTTCGATCGACGGCGGCGCGGGCAACGACACGATCACCGGCTCCAGTGCCGCCGACCGGATCATAGGCGGCTTGGGCGACGACACGCTGGCCGGCGGCGCGGGCGCCGACATCTTCGCTTACAACGGCACCAACAGCGGCTTCGACACGGTCGATGGCGGCGGTAGCACCGATACGATCCTGGGCACCGCGGGCGTCAACGACATCATCGGCCTGTCGGACTATGTCAACGATGTCGAAAGCATCGACGCCGGCACCGGAACCGATACGATCCTGGGCGACACCAGCGCCAACGTCCTGAATTTCAGCTCTACGACGATGCTCGGTGTCGAGAGCATCGATGGCGGAGCGGGCGACGACACGATCACCGGTTCGGCTGCGGCGGATCGCATCAGCGGCGCAGCCGACAATGACATCCTGGTCGGCGGCGCCGGCGCCGATATCTTTTTCTACTCCGGTACCAATACCGGCTTCGATACGGTTAGCGGCGGCACGGAACTCGACACGATCCTCGGCACCTCCAGCGGCGATATCATCGGCCTCAGCCGCTACGTCAACGATGTGGAGAACATCGATGGCGTCAGCGGCGTCGACACGATCCTGGGCGACGGCAACGCCAACATCCTGAATTTCAGCTCGACCACCGTCGCCAATATCGACTTGATCTCGGGCGGCGCCGGCAACGACACGATCACCGGCTCTGGCGGCGACGACGTGCTCATGGGCGGCCAGGGTGATGACACGCTGGATGGCGGGCTTGGCACCAACACCTATTCATACTCCGGTTCAGATAACGGCTTCGATACGATCGTCGCCAACGGTGGCACGAACGTGCTGTCCGGCTCTGGCAGCAACGACATCATCGGCCTCAAGAATTACGCGGATGGCGACGCGGAGACCATCGCGGGCCAGTCCGGAACGGACACGATCCTGGGTGACGGCAACGTCAACGTATTCAATTTCACGTCGACGGTTCTTTCGTCCATCGAGCTGATCGATATGGGGGCCGGCAACGACACGCTGACCGGCACGTCAGCCAACGAATCGATCATTGGCGGCGCGGGCGACGACCTGCTGAATTCCGGCAACGGCACTAACGACTTCATGTATGCCGGCACCGACAACGGCTTCGACAGCGTCATCGGCGGCACGGGCAACGACACGATCAACGGCACGGCTAGCAACGACGTCATCGGGTTGCGGAACTTCTCCCAGTCGGATTCGATCGATTCCATCGTGGGTGGCGGCGGCTCTGACACGATCCTGGGCAACGGCAGCGGCAACTTCCTGGACTTCACTCTCCAGACCGCGACCAGCATGACCGGCATTTCGCTGATCGACGGCGGCGGCGGCGCGGACACGATCACGGGCTCGACCGGCAACGACACGATCTCGGGCGGCGCCGGCAATGACGTGCTGAACGGCAACACGGGCACCGCCGACACGGTTACCTACGCGAACGAGACGGCGCTGGTCGCGGTGGACCTCTCGACCGGCTCGGCGTCCGGCAGCAGCGCGGGCACCGACTCGCTGGGCGGCTTCGAGAACGTGATCGGCTCGGCCTACAACGACACCATCACGGGTTCCGCCTCGGCCAACGCCATCACGGGCGGCGCCGGCAACGACGTGATGAACGGCGGACAGGGCAACGACACGTTCCTCTATTCCGGCACCGACAGCGGGTTCGACTCGATCGTCGGCGGCACCAACACCGATCTCATTCTGGGTTCCGGCAACGACGACGTCATCGGGCTAATCGGGGTCGCCACCGATATCGAAAGCGTCAACGGCGGTCTCGGCAACGACACGATCCTGGGCTCGACCGCGAACAACGTGCTGAATTTCGCCGTCGCGACCATGGCCAGCATCGAGCTGATCGACGGCGGCGCGGGCAACGACACCATCACCGGCTCGAACACCTCCGGCGACACCATCGAGGGCAGCGAAGGCAACGACGTGCTCGATGGCGGCACGGGAAGCTTCGCCGATGTCTTCCTCTTCATCGGCACCGACACGGGCTTCGATTCGATCCTGGGCGGCGCCGGCGTCGACAAGATCCTGGGTTCGGGTTTCGATGATGTCATCGGCTTCGTGCGCTTCGTGGCGGCCGACGCGGTCGAATCGATCGACGGTGCCGCCGGCTCGAACACCATCGCGGGCGATGGCAACGCCAACATCCTCGACTTCAGCGCCACGGCGCTCAGCAACATCGCCCTCATCAACGGTGGTTTGGGCGCGGATACCATCACAGGCTCGACCGGCAACGACGTGATCGCGGGCGGCCTCGGCAACGACACGCTCGTGGGCGGCGGCGGCACCGACACGGTCACCTATTTCGACGCCATCGCGGGGGTTACCGCGAATCTTTCAAGCGGCGCGGTTACGGGCGGCGGCGGAAGTGATTTGGCCACCGGTTTCACGAACATCATCGGTTCCGACTACAACGACACGCTGACGGGCAACACCGGTAATGCCAGCCTCATCGGCGGCCTGGGCGACGACCTGATCTTCGGTGGTACCGGCTTCAACACGGTCTGGGGCGGCTCGGGCAACGACCTTTTGATCGGCGGAACGAACACCGACCAGCTTTCCGGCGGCGACAACACAGACACGCTGTGGGGTCAGGGCGGCGTCGACACCATCACGGGCGGCGCGGGCGACGACGAATTGTACGGCGGCACGGGCAACGACTTGTTGATCGGTGGCGAAGGCTACGACATCTATTTCTTTGGCCGTGGCGACGGCAACGACACCATTCAGGATGGCGGAACCTCCGGCACCAACATGTTGGAGGTCTTCTACGGCTTTAACGGAGCGCCGACCAACATCACGCCGTCGGACATCAGCTTCACCAACAACGGCGGCGGCTCATGGACCATCACGATCACCGCAACAAACGACACGGTGACGTTCAGCTCGAACGAAATCCAAGACATCGTCGTGCTGGGAACGAACCAGGCCTATGACTATACCTGGAACGGCACCAGCTACGGCTCGCCTGTCCTCGAAACATAACGCTGTGGCGTAAAGCCAATAAAAAGGGCCGCCCGATGGGGCGGCCCTTTTGCCGTTCAGGGACGCGCGTCAGTTGGCCGCGAAGCAATAGAGCAAGCCCGACCCGCCAGTGCTTTTGAAGTCGTCCTGGCTGCAACCGCCGCCCGGGCCGCGCGAAGGGTGTGAGGCGTTCCAGGACCGGGCGCCCGCGCTGTCGTCCAAACCCGTGCGGTCGGAATGGCCGACCATGGCCGCGCCCGCGCCGTTAACCGTCCAGTTGCCGCAGGTGCGGTCATCCCCGTCCGGGAAGGCGCGCCCGTCGGCCTGCGAGCCGGTCAGGATGTCGTGCATGTTGGGCGTGTCGCCGCGCCCGTTGATGACCGCTCCCGTCTCGGAGAGCGCGGTCTGCTTGGTGATGTTGTTGGCTGCATGCAGCTCGTTCACGTCCTTGGCGATGACGTCACCCTTGGCGTTCTGCCACGGGCCTTTGCCGATGCGGTCGCGCGCGTTCACCGCACCCGCGCCCTGGGTGCTCAGGTAAGCGCGCCAGGTCTTGTTGCCCGCGCCAGCGCGGGCCGCCAGCGTCTGGCAGAACTGGTCGGCGCCGGTGATCCCGCCCAGATCACCGCCCTTGCCGAGATTGGTGCTGGTGACGAAGAAGCTCATGTTGTTCTGCTGTGCGGATACGCCGATTGTTCTGCTGTGCGGATACGCCGACCGCCACGGCGGCCGCCAGCGCGGCGCCGGCGACGAGCGAAAGACGAAATGCTTTCTTCATGGTTTCTTCCCCTTGGTTGAAACGCCCATCCGCCCGAGGCAGATGGGCCAGTCCCCAGGGGAAAAGAATAGCAGGGCTCCCGCGGAGCCTGAAATCACGGGCCTGTGATGCCGGTCACTGCCCACCCGGTAGGGCCGTGCGAGCTTATAGGCCGTACCGCTTCGGAAATCCCCCCGCATACCGGGCGGCGCGATCACCGGCGGCCGAGACCATCTCGGCCGCCGGAAGCTTTTCCGGCTACAGCCGCTCCACCGTATCCGCCGGCCGGCCCAGCCCGTTCTGGCAGGCCGCTTGTGCCTCGGCTTCGGCCTCTTCCACCGTCGCGCGCGGCTTGCCCATGGCCACGCGCTTGCCGTCGCGCCAGACGGACCAGAGATGCTGGGTGCTGCCGTCCAAATGCTTCCAGCGTTCGATGACGATGCGGATCATGGTCAGTAGCCGAGGGCGGCGCCGTCATTGCGCGGGTCGGCCCCGCCGGTGAGCACGCCTTCCTTCCCATCGATCCAGATGGCCTGCCCGCCGCCGAGCGGTCCGTTGGCGCGACGCGGCCCTTCCGAGCGGCGCACCACCTTGTGTCCGCGCGCGGCCAGATCCAGCGCCGTGTGGTCCGGCAAGCCGCGCTCATAGTCCAGCACGCCATCCTGCGAGAAGACGCGCGGCGCGGTCAGCGCCTCCTGCACGTCCATGCCGAAATCGACCATGTTGGAGAAGACCAGCGCCATGCCCATGGGCTGGAACGAGCCGCCCACGAGACCGAACGGCATCACCGTGCGCCCATCCTTCCGCGCCATGGCGGGCAGCGAATACGACAAGGGGCGTTTGCGCGGCGCCCAGCAATTGGGATCGGCCGCGTCGGAATTGTAGTACTCGCCGCGGCTGTTCAGGATCACGCCCGATTTCGGCGCGGTCACGCGGCTGCCGAAGAAATCCACGATCGTGCTCATGAAACTGACCGCGTTGCGCTCGCGGTCGACGACGCACAGATAGGTCGTCTCGGCCGGGCCGCCCTTGGGCGGGCTTGCCACCTTGTCCATCGCGCGGTTGGGATCGATGCGTCCGGCCAGTGTCTTCGCGCGCGCGGCCGACAGGATGTCGGCGGTGACTGCTGTGGCGTCCACGCCGTCGGCCGGCAGGCGCGACCGTTCCGCATAGGCCAGGCGCGCGGATTCCACGGCCAAGTGCAGGCGCGCGGCCGACAGCGGCTCGAGCCCGGCGAGGTCGAAGTGCGACAGGATGTTGAGCGCGGCCTGCGTGACCAGGCCCAGCGAGGGCGGCGGGCACATCAGAAGATCGACGCCGCGATAGGTGGTGGCGACGGTTGCGACGTATTCGCCCTGGAACGCGGCGAAATCCTCCAGCGTGTGCAACCCGCCCAGGGCCCGCAGCGTGGCCACGATGTCCTCGGCCACGGGGCCGCGATAGAACCCGTCGCGCCCTTCGGCCGCGATGCGCTTCAAGGTCGCGGCCAGGGCGGGGCGGCGGTGGATCGTGCCGGGCTTGGGCGGTGCGCCGGATGCCAGGAACTCGCCCTTGCTGCCCGGATCGCGCGCCAGGATCGGCGACAGGCTGGTCCAATCCCGCGCCACGCGCTCGTGGACGGGGTGGCCGTCCTCGGCATACGCGATGGCCTGGGCCAGAAGCTTCGCCAGCGGCCAAGTGCCGTGGTCGCGCGACAATTGATGCCAGGCATCGACCAATCCCGGCACGGCCACCATGTGGGGCGACAGGGTCGGCGCGTGATTGATGCCTTTTTGCTTGTACCACTCCAGCGTGGCGGCTTGCGGCGCGCGGCCGATGCCCATGAAGGCGGTGATGTCCGCACCGCCCTTGGGCGCATAAAGAATGACGCAGTCGCCGCCGACGCCGGTCATGGCCGGCTCGACCACGCCCAGAACGGCGTTCGCGGCCAAGGCCGCATCCATGGCGTTGCCGCCCGCCTGCAGCACGTCGATCGCCGTGCGGGTGGCCAAGGGGTGCGGCGTCGCCGCCATGCCGTTCGCGGCATGGACGGCGGAGCGGCCGGGCAGTTCGAAGTCGCGCATCATTCTTCTCCCGCGTGTCGAAAGACCCGGCCGGTTCGCATTACGGCGCGTTGGGGTTGGGCTTGCCGGTCTTGACCGCCGTCACCGCATTCTTCGCCGCCCAGGTCATCAGGCGCGTCTCGCCCAGGATGGTGACGAACTGATAGCCCAGCTCGATCATCTTCAGCGCATAGGCGGACGAGCCGCAGTGGATGCCGGCGAAGATCTTGTGGCGCTTGGCCGCCGCCGCGATCTTCTTGAAGTTCTCGATCAGCTTGGGCTCGGTCGGATCGAAGCCGGGGCCGAAGCCCATGCTGATGCCCATGTCCGACGGGCCGACATAGACGCCGTCCAGCCCCTTCACGCTCATGATGGCATCCACGTTCTCGACCGCCTCGGCCGTCTCGATCATGGCGATGGCCAGAAGCGTAGTGTTGGCGCCGGTCGCATAGTCCGCGCCGCCATAGATCATGCCGCGCACGGGTCCCCAGCTGCGGTAGCCCTGGGGCGCATAACGCGTCGCGCCGACGAAGCGCTCGCATTCTTCCTTGCTGTTGATCATCGGGCAGATGATGCCGTAGGCGCCCGCATCCAGAGACTTCATGATGATGCCGGGCTCGTTCCACGGCACGCGCACCAGCGGTGTCACGTCGGTGGTCGAGATGGCCTGCAGCATGGAGACGGAAGCTTGGTAGTCCACCAGGCCGTGCTGCATGTCGATGCACAGGCTGTCCCAGCCCACGTGCGCCATGGCCTCGGCGGTGACGCCCGAAGGCACGCCCAGCCAGCCGTTCACCACGTTGCCGCCCGCGGCGACGATCTTCTTCACGTTGTTCTCGCGCATCGACAGTCCTTTCGTTTGAAATGGCTTGGTTGTTATGCGGCATGGCCGGGGAGGCCAGCGGCAAGTATAGCAACAGGCAGGGGCGCGGGAAGCGGCCCCGGCCGGTGGTGGCCCAGTTCGGCTCATGCTAGATAAGCGACGGCTTTCCTACAGTTTCGCGAGCCCGCCATGAGCCTGCCGTTCATCAATCCGCGCGATGTCCAGTTCGTCCTTTATGAGCTTCTGGATGTGGAGGCGCTCAGCGCCCGCCCGCGCTTCAAGGATCATGGCCGCGAGACGTTCGACGCCGTGCTGGACACGGCCCATGCCATCGCGCGCGACAAGTTCCAGCCGCACAACCGCAAGGCCGACCTGAACGAGCCGCATCTCGTGGATGGCAAGGTCAAGATCATCCCCGAGGTGAAGCCGGCGCTCGCGGCGTTCAGCGAAGCGGGCTTCCTGTCCGCCCACATGGATGAGGAAGAGGGCGGGCTGCAACTGCCCTGGACCGTGGCGCAGGCCTGCATGGCGTTCTTCCAGGGCGCCAATGTCGGCACCATCGCCTATCCGTTCCTGACCATGGCGAACGCCAATCTGCTGCGCGCCTTCGGCACGCAGGAGCAGAAGGCGCTTTATCTCAAGCCCATGCTGGAAGGCCGCTATTTCGGCACCATGATGCTGACCGAGCCGCAGGCGGGTTCGTCGCTCTCGGACGTCGCCACGCGCGCGGAGCCGCAACCGGAAGGTCACTACAAGCTCAAGGGCACGAAGATCTTCATCTCCGGCGGCGATCACGAATTGTCGGAGAACATCGTGCATCTGGCCCTCGGGCGCATCGCGGGCGCGCCGCCGGGCGTGAAGGGCCTGTCGCTGTTCCTGGTGCCGCGCTATCTCGTCAACGCCGACGGCTCGCGCGGCAAACGCAACGACGTGGCGCTGGCCGGCCTGATCGAGAAGATGGGCTATCGCGGCACCGTCTCGACCATGATCAAGTTCGGCGAGAACAACGACTGCACGGCTTATCTGGTCGGCCAGCCGAACCAAGGCTTGGCCTGCATGTTCCACATGATGAACGAGGCGCGCATCGGCGTCGGCATGGGCGCCGTCATGCTGGGCTATGCCGGCTATCTGGCCTCGCTGGATTACGCGCGCAACCGCCCGCAAGGCCGCCCGCCCCAGGAGAAGGACCCGACCAAGCCGCAAGTGGCGCTGATCGAGCACGCCGATATCCGCCGCATGCTGCTCGCGCAGAAGGCGTATGTGGAGGGCGCCTTCGCCCTCGGCCTGTTCTGCTGCCGCCTGGTGGACGAGAAGGCGACCGCGCCCGACGAAGTCGCCAAGCGCGAGGCCCATCTGCTGCTCGAGATCCTGACGCCGGTGATCAAGGCCTGGCCGTCCGACTGGTGCCTCAAGGCCAACGAGTTGGCGATCCAGATCCACGGCGGCTATGGCTACACGCGCGACTTCACGGTCGAGCAGCATTACCGCGACAACCGCCTGAACCCGATCCACGAAGGCACCAACGGCATCCAGGCGCTGGACCTGCTCGGCCGCAAGGTCAGCTTCGAAAACGGCGCGGCCTTCGCGTTGTTGACGGCGGAAATGACCAAGACCGCCGAGGCGGCGAAGAAAGACGCTACGTTGCGTGCGTGGGCCGATGCGCTCTTGGCCGCGGTCGCCGACGCCAAGGCCACGACCGATGCGCTCCATGCCGCCAAGGACAAAGGCCAGATCAACCTGTTCCTGGCCAATGCGTCGGTCTATCTCGACATGATCGGCCACTTGGTGATCGCATGGATATGGTTGAAGCAAGCGATCGCCGCGGCGCCGCACGCGGACGGGCCTGAGGCCGATTTCTACCGGGGCAAGCTTGCGGCCTGCCGTTACTTCTTCCATTGGGAGCTGCCGAAGACGCGTGCGCAGGGCGAGTTGCTGCGCAGCCTCGATTCGACCTGCCTCGACGCCACGTCCGCGCTTTTCTAAGTCCGCGTCCTGGGCTTATTCTTCCCCCGCGCCAATCCGCGCGCGGCAGGGGAGGGATGAATGGCACTGCATTTCAGCCGAGACGAGTTCAAGCGCCGCCAGGCGGCCGCGTGCCGCGAGATGGCGCGCCAGGGCTTGGATGGACTTCTGATTTTCCGTCAAGAGAGCATGTATTACCTGACCGGTTATGACACCGGCGGCTACAGCATGTTCCAGGGCATGTATCTGGCCCAGAACGGGCGCATCGCGCTGCTCACCCGCACGGCCGACCGCATCCAGTCGCGCCTGACCTCGGTGCTGAAGGACATCCGCATCTGGTACGACCGCGACGGCGCCAACCCCGCCATGGACCTGCGTGACATGATGCAGGATCTGGGTGCGAAGGGCGGACGCGTGGGCATCGAGTACCACGCCTACGGCTTCACGGCGCAGCGCGGCCGCATGGTCGACGCGGCGTTGGAAGGCTTCTGCCGCACGGAGGATGCGACCGACCTGGTACGCCTCTTGCGCCTGGTGAAGAGCCCGGCGGAGTTGAAATACGTCCGCCGCGCGGGTCAACTCTCGGATGAGGCGCTGGCGGTGGCCAACGCCATGTGCGTGCCGGGCGAGCATATCGGTGCCATCTACGGCGAGATGATGAACGTCATCATGCGGGGCGACGGCGATCCCACCGCTTCGCGTTGGCCCATGGGTGCGGGCAAGGACGCGCTCATGGTCCGTTACCACACGGGCCACGGCAAAGTGGGCAAGCAGGACAATGCGGTGTTCGAGTTCGCAGCCTCCTACCGCCACTACCACGCCGCGTTGATGCACAACGTCATCACGGGCAAGCCGACCCAGCGGCAGAAGGATATGTACGAGGCATGCCGCATGGCGTTGGCCGCGTGCGAGGAGACGCTGCGCGCGGGCAAGACCGTGGGCGATATTTATGCGGCCCACGCCAAGTCGATGACGAAGTCCGGCTTCAAGAAACAGATGCTGGCGGCCTGCGGCTACACGTTGGGTGCCACCTATCCGCCCTCGTGGATGGACTGGCCCATGATGTGGGCGGACAACCCGCAGGTGATCGAGTCGGGCATGGTCTTCTTCATGCACATGATCCTGCTCGACGATCGCACCGGCGTTTCGATGTCGCTGGGTGAGACGGCCATCGTCACCAAGGGCAAGTGTGAGCTCGTCAACCACGCGCCCCGGCGGCTGGTAGTGAACTAGCGATACCGCGGTATGGGAGCCTGGGCTGGTCTTCGTGGGCGTGCGCTTGCGCGCGCGCTTTTCTTCGCGCTGGGCTTTGTCCTGCTGCTAGACGGCTGCCGGTCTCGCGACCACAACGACTATGCGCTGGAAGTGGCTAACGCACAGCCTTCTGTGGACTCGTTGCCTGTTCTTCTCAAGGCACAAACCCGCGTCTACGACGGCGTCGATCGCGAAGCGCTTTTGGCGGCTGCGAAAGACGTGCTCGAAGCCCAAGGCTTTGTGGTTAATCCGATCGCGATGCCGGCAGGGATTTTGCTCGGCGATTTCCGCGCACAGCCTCAAGACATAACTGCCAACCAAATCATTTTCGGTCTGGTCGTTGCCTTACCCATCGCGATGCTTACCGGGGTGAAAATCAAGGAGGGACCCGGGGTAGGAACCCATGTGCCTCAGGCGGGCTATGCGGCCATCGTCGCGGACGTGGATTCGCTGGCCGGCACCACGCGAATCCAGCTTTGGCTGACCGGGTTTTATGGACGCGTCGAGAACCCCCAGCCTTACACACAGTTTTTCATCAATCTCAGCGACAAATTCGGACACCAGCCCCGACCATGATCCGTTATGCCTTTGCGTGGACGGTCTGTGCGGCCCTTGCGCTGTTGGGGTGCGAGGAGAAATCGCCGCGCCAAATCAGCGAAAAGCCGGAACGCGAAGTCGTGGCGATGCAAACCCGTCATTTCGCGACCAACGACACACGGGCTGTCTTGCGCGGAGTGGTCGCTTCCTTTTCCGACGGGGGCTATATCGTCAAGCGCGCCGATCTTTCTTATAGCTTGGTGACCGCGATAAAGGGCTGGTTGATGGCCGAGGCACGCGTAACGCCGTATGGAGCAAGCACCGCCGTCCAACTCGATGTCTTCGTCGGTAGTCAGTTTGCAAGCCAGCAAGTGGATGCTCCGGAATTTTACCAAAAGACCTTCTATGACCGCCTCAGCACGGTGCTCGGCTTGCCGGCTCTTCCTCCTCCATAAGTCCGCTTCCCGTTGCCGCGCCCGCGCAAACTCCCTAGGCTTTTTGTGGATCGTCGTAGCTAAGGGGGAGACGTCGGATGGCCTTGCATTTCAGCCGTGCGGAGTTCGCACGGCGCCAGATGGCCGCGCGGCGCGCGATCGCCGCGCGCGGGTTGGATGGTCTGCTCTGCTTCCGGCAGGAGACCATGTATTACCTGACCGGCTACGACACCAACGGTTTCGCCTTGTTCCAGGGCATGTGGCTGGGCGTCGATGGCAGCCTGGCGCTGGTCACGCGCGGGGCGGACCGCCTGCAGTCCAAATACACCTCGGTCATCAAGGATGTCCGCATCTGGATCGACCGTGAGGGGGCGACACCCGCCCTCGACCTGCGCGATATGCTGGAATCCTACAACGTGCGCGGTAAGCGCATCGGCGTGGAATACGGCGCCTACGGGCTGACCGGCCAGCGCGCCAAGATGGTGGATTCGGCACTGGAAGGCTTCTGCCGTTCGGAGGACGCGACCGACCTCGTCAGCGCGCTGCGCATGTTCAAGAGCCCTGCCGAGCTGACATACATCCGGCGTGCGGGTGAACTGGCCGACGCCGCGCGCGACATCGCCGTGCGCGACTGCGTGCCCGGCGCCTCCATCGCCAAGATCTATGCCGACATGCTGCAGGTGATGGTGGCGGGCGATGGCGACCCGCCGGCTTCGCGCTGGCCCATCGGCGCCGGCCAAGAGGCGCTGTTCGTGCGCTACCACACGGGGCACCGCCCCGTGTCCAAGAAGAACGACCAGTCGACGTTCGAGTTCGGCTCCTGCTATCGCCACTACCACACGGTGATGATGTTCGTGGTGCTGACCGGCAAAATCCATCCGGCCCACCGCGAGATGTTCAAGGTGGTGCGCGAGGCGCTGGATGCGGCGGAGGAGGCATTCCGGCCCGGCAACGTGGTGGCCGACGTGTTCAACGCCCAGTCCAAGGTCATCAAGCGCTCCAAGTTCGCGAAGACCACCCTGCCGGCCTGCGGTTACACCACGGGCGCGCAATTCCCGCCGACCTGGATGGAGGGTTGCTTCATTCATGCGGGCAACCCCACGGTGCTGAAGCCCGGCATGCTGTTCTTCAAGCAGATGATGCTGCTGGACGACCGCACGGGCCTGTCCATGTCGATCGGTGAAAGTTCCGTGGTGACGCGCAAGGGCTCCGAACAAGTCTGCCACGCGCCGCGTTATCTCGTGACCAACTAGAACCCGCGAAGGAGAACGACATGGCCCTGCACTTCACCCGCGCGGAGTTCGCCGAACGACAGCGCAAGACAAGGGCGGAGATGACGCGCCAGGGGCTCGACGGGCTCCTGATCTTCCGCCAGGAAACCATGTATTGGCTGACCGGCTACGACACCGAAGGCTTCGTGCTGTTCCAGGGCATGTATCTCTCGGTCGATGGGCGCATCGCGTTGTGCACGCGCTCGGCCGACGATCTGCAATCGCGCATGACCTCGACGCTCGAGGACATTCGCATCTGGCGCGATGTGGAAGGCGCCAATCCGGCTATCGACCTGCGCAGCATGGTTCAGGATTTGGGCGGGCGCGGAAAGAAGATCGGCGTCGAATACCATGCCTATGGTCTGACCGGGCAGCGCGCCAAGTTGGTGGACGCGGCCTTCGACAACTTCGCCAAACTCAGCGACGCCTCCGACCTGGTGCGCCTCCTGCGCTTGGTGAAAAGCCCGGCCGAGTTGGCCTATGTGCGGCGCGCGGGCGAGCTGGCGGACGATGCGCTGGCGGTGGCCAACCGCATGTGCGTGCCGGGCGAGAGCATCGGCGCCATCTACGGCGAGATGATGAACGTCATCATGCGCGGCGACGGCGATCCCTCGGCCATGCGCTGGCCCATGGGCGGCGGCCAGGACGCCATGCTGGTGCGCTACCACACGGGCCACGGCAAGGTCGGCGCGCAGGACCAGGTGATGTTCGAATTCGCCTCGGCCTACCGCCACTATCACACCGCGCTGATGAACGTGGTGCTGACGGGCAAGCCCGATCCGCGCCACCTCGACATGTTCAAGGCCGGGCGCGAGGCGCTGGACGCGTGCTGGGAGGTCGTGCGGCCCGGCAACACGGTGGGTCATATCTTCGACACCCATGCGCGCTCGCTGTCCAAGGCGGGCTATGACGGCTGTTACCTCAACGCCTGCGGCTACACGCTGGGCGTGACCTATCCGCCCAACTGGATGGACTGGCCCATGTGCTGGCACGGCAATCCCCAGGTGCTGGAGCCAGGCATGGTGTTCTTCCTGCACATGATCCTGTTGGATGGCCGCACGGGCCTGTCTATGTCGCTCGGCGAGACGGCCATCGTCACGCCGCGCGCGGCCGATCTGGTGAACCACGCCCCGCGCGAGCCGGTGCTGAGCGGATCGGGCGTTGCCCGGAAGAGCGCGAAGCCCGCGGCGAAGAAAGCGGCGAAGCCGGTGCGCAAGGCCGCGGCGAAACGCAAGCCGGCTGCCAAGCGAACGGCGCGTTCGAAGACCAAGGCCCGCCGGCGGTAACGCGCCGTGGCGCTGCACCTGCACTTCGGCAAGGCCGAGTTCGCGCGGCGGCAGAAAGCCGTCCGCGCCGCGCTGGCCCGGCTCGGCCTGGACGGGCTCCTGATCTTCAAGCAGGAGAGCATGTACTGGCTGACCGGCTATGACACGAGCGGCTACGTCATGTTCCAGGCGCTTTACTTTGGCCAGGACGGACGCACGGCTTTGCTGACGCGCTCGCCCGACGTGCGCCAGGCCGAGGTCACTTCGACGATCCAGGACGTGCGCATGTGGGTCGACCGGCAGGGAGCGGAGCCGGGCAAGGACGTACGCGCCATGCTGGCCGACTACGGCTGCCAGGGAAAACGCATCGGCGTCGAGTACCACGCCTATGGCCTGACAGGGCAACGCGCGAAGATGGTGGACGCGGCGCTGGAGGGTTTCTGCCGGGTCGAGGACGGCTCGGACATCGTGCGCCTGATCCGCGTGGTGAAAAGCCCGGCCGAGCTGGCCTATGTCCGCCGCGCGGGCAAGCTGGCTGACGCCGCGCTGGAATTGGGAAACCGGATGACGGTGCCTGGCGCCGATATCGGGCGCATCTATGGTGAGGTCAACACGCTGATCATGGCGGGCGGCGGCGATCCGTCGAGCGATCGCTGGCCGATGACCTGCGGCGCCAACGCGGATCTCGTGCGCTATCACACCAAGCATGGCGTGGTGGGCAAGAACGACCAGGTCACCTACGAGCTGGCCGCGCCCTATCGCCACTATCACGCCGTGGTCATGAACGTCGCGCTGACGGGCAAGGCCGACAAGCGTCAGCACGACAATTTCCGCTTCTGCCGCGAGGCGCTGGAAGGAACGCAAAGCTTCCTGAAACCCGGGCGCACGTGCGGCGAGGTCTACGACGCCCATGCCCGCGCGTTCCAGCGCTCGGGCTTCAAGGGCCGCATCCTGAACGCCTGCGGCTATTCGGTCGGCGCCACGTTCCCGCCGTCCTGGATGGAATGGCCGATGTGCTGGAGCGGCAATCCGGAAGTGCTGCGCCCCGGCATGACTCTGTTCACCCACATGATCGCGGTGGACGAAAAAAGCGGCCGCGCGGTCTCGATCGGCGAGACGGCGATCATCACCAAGACCGGTTTCGAGCGCGCAACCCACGCGCCGCGCGAACTGGTGGTGAACTGACAACAAAAAAGCGCCGGACTTGCGTCCGGCGCTTCGTTCGTTCGGCGTGGTCCGATTTAGACGACGGCGATATTCACGGCCTTTGTCTTGCCGCGCTCTTGGGCGAGGTCAAAGCTGACCTTCTGCCCTTCGTTGAGCGAGCTGAGACCGGCGTTTTCCAACGCGCTGATGTGGACGAAAACGTCCGACGCACCGTCGCTCGGTGTGATGAAACCGAAGCCGCGCTGCGCGCTGAACCACTTAACTGTACCGTTAGCCAATTTGGCCTCCTACGTAGATGAAAGCGCCCCTGACGCGAAATCGCGTCGGGTCGACAATCGAAGCTTTTGGGGGATTTGCTGTTCGGGCGCCCTAAGGCGGACGTTGGCGAAATGCGCCGCGGCAATGACTGTGCTTGACCATGTAGTGCATCGCGCGCATGGGTTCAAGGCGCGCGGGCGAAATAACCGCCCGTTTACGGTGAATCGCGAACAAATCGTCCCATTCGCCGTTTTTCGAACGGAACGATAGGAAGGAATACGCCATGGACGGAGTTTCGAAGCGGCCAAGGGTGGCGGGCTACGCCATCGTTTCGCGCGAAGGCATGATCGCCAACGCGGACGGCTCATTCCCCGATGCGATCAAGATCGACGCCGATCAAAAATTCTTTCATGACTCGTTGCGCAAGGCGTCGGCGGTCGCCAACGGCAAGCACTCGAACGAAGGTGGTCCCGAATCCGCTGCGCGCCCGCGCCTGATCCTGACCAGCAAGATCGATTCGCTTGCGCCCGCTCCACGCAATCCGAAGGCGCTCTTGTGGAATCCCAAGGGCGCGTCGCTGGAGGAGGCATGGGCGCGTCTTGGTGCTAAGGGCGCGGTGCTGGCCATCGTGGGCGGGACCGAAGTGTTCGGCCTGTTCCTGGAATGGGGCTACGACGATTTCTTCCTCTCGCGCGCAGAGGCCAATGTGCCGGACGGCCGCCCCGTCTTCCCTGGCGGGCTTGCGCCCGAGGAGGCGCTGAAGCGCAGCGGCATGACGCTCAAGGAGACGCGTGTGTTGGATCAGGCCAGCGGCTCCGTCGTCGAGCACTGGACCCGCGCATGAAAAGGGCGCCGTATCGCTCCGGCGCCCTGATTTCGGAAGAACCGCTGCTTCAGTAGTAGCGGTTCTCGTATCCGCGCGCGTGCGTGCCGCGCTGGACGTAATCGATCATGTTGATGAAGTCGTAGACGGGAAGCCCGGTGGCTTCCTGCACGGCCTTGGAATAGGGCGGCAGCATGGAGCATTCCATGATGATGGCACCCATGTTCGGATTTTCCTTCACCATCTTCTTGGCGACGGCCACGGTCTCGGCCTCGATCTTGTCGGTGTCGAGATAGTCGCCTTCCTTCATCACCATCTGGTCGAAGTTCGGCTGGTCGTCCATGCCGCGCACGACGACCTGGGTCTCGGCCTTCACGCCCGCCAATTCCAGCGCGCGGTTGCCCAGCGCCTTCTGGGACGCCGTGATGACGCCGATCGAGCGCTTCTTGCCGATGAACTGCGCGACGAAGGGAATCTGCAGCAGGCTCGACATGGCCACCGGAATGTTGACCGACTTGGCCACGACGTTCTGGTAGTTCACGAAGAAGCCGCAGTCGGAGGAGATGGCCTTCACACCTTGGGCCTCCAACTCCTGCGCGGCCTTGATCACGGCTTTTTCCAACTCGGGGTCGGCCGCGAAGACGCGCGCGGTCGTGGCCCCCGGCACGGTCTTGTAGAGGACCGGATACTTGTAGGTCGTCGCGTTGCCGACATCGCCGGGAACGAACGGGCCTTTGTAGTCGAGGAGCAGGATGCCCACGCAGTAGCCGTAGGCTTCGGCCTTGGGCCGGGTTTTATAGAGCGGCATGGCGTTTTTTCCCCCGAACTCAGTATTGGCCGGAATAGGCGCGCTGGTGCAGGCCCGATTCCATGTAGTCGATCATGCTGACGAAGTCGTAAACGGGCAGATCGACCGCCGCCTGCACGGCCTTGGCATAGGGCGGCAGCATCGAGCATTCGAGCAGGATCGCGCCCATGGTCGGGTCCTTCTTCACCATGTCCTTGGCGATGCGGATCGCTTCCTCGGTGATCAGGTCCGAATCCAGCGTGCCTTTTTCCTCTAGCACGGCGGTCTTGAACTCCGGCTCGTCCTGCATGCCGCGGATGACGATCTTGTGCGGCACGCTGATGCCGCCGCGCGTCAGGAAGTCGGGCGTCAGGTTGGTCGAATCGGCGGTGATCACGCCGATCGAGCGCGACTTGTCGAGCGTCTGGGCGATCATCGGAATCTGCAGCAGGCTCGACATGGCGACGGGGACCTTGACGGCCTCGCGCACCGCGTCCTGGAACTGCAACATGAAGCCGCAGTCGGAGGAGATGCCGCGCACGCCCGCCGCTTCCAGCTCCTTGGCGCCTGCGGCCAGCTTGGCGTTGAACTCGGGCGCGCCGTTCAGGCACACCGGGGTCGAGAGGCCTTCGATCGTCTTGAAGATGACGGGATAGGCGTAGGTGCTGGCGTTCGCGACGTCGCCGGGAATGAAGGGCGCCTTCGCATCGAGCAGCAGGATGCCGATGGCCTGGCCGTAGCTTTCAGCCGCGCGCCGCGTTTTGTAGATCGTCATGCTCGCCTCCCATGGGGGGTCGGCCGCCCGCGTTTCGCGGCGGCCCGGAAACCTAAGGGAAGTCTAGCCCAGGCCCGGAACCGTTTCAAATGGGCCGTCCGGCCAAAATCCAGCATGGATACGAAGAAATCACGGTTTGGGCGGGGGTGGGTGCGAAATCCTGCCGCCGCGTGCACCGGCTTCGGGCCATAATTTCGTGCCCGACCTGCTACGTCCTTCCGTCCCAGCGATCCCCGAGGGTTCCTAGCCATGCATGCTCTGATCGTCTTGGCCCATCCCGAGGCCAAATCCTTCAACGGCCAGATGGCCGAGGCCGCCAAGGCCTCCTTCGAGGCCCAGGGCCACACGGCCGAGATCAGCGACCTGTATCGGGAGGGGTTCGACGCGCGCGAGGCGCTGATGCATTTCCCGGCACCCAAGGCGCCGGAGTATTTCAGCGCCATGACCGAGCAGCGCCACGCGGTCGACACGGCCGCGCTGCCGGCCGATGTGGAGCGCGAGATCAAGCGGCTCGAGCGCGCCGACGTGGTGGTGTTCCAGTTCCCGCTCTGGTGGTTCTCCATCCCCGGCATGTTGAAGGGGTGGATGGACAGGGTCTTCGTCTGGGGCCGCGTCTATACCAGCAAGATGCGCTACGACACGGGCTAC
Source organism: Alphaproteobacteria bacterium (assembly GCA_026400755.1). GTDB lineage: Bacteria > Pseudomonadota > Alphaproteobacteria > CADEGL01 > CADEGL01 > CADEGL01. The sequence goes on along the minus strand of JAPLOM010000003.1, from coordinate 89,053 downwards.
TTCCGAGGCAAGCGCGCGCTGGTCTCGATCACGACCGGCGGGCCGCCGTCCACGCACGGCCCCAACGGACGCCAGGGCGACATGGACATGGAATTGTGGCCGCTCCACTTTGCCTTGCACTATGTCGGCTTCACCGTCCTGCCGCCGTTCCGTAGCTTCGCCGTCGGCGTGGGGCCGGAGAACGATGCCTATCGTGCGATGATGGAAGGCTACAAGGCGGGCTTGCGCGATCATCTGGCCGCGCTCGACCGGCTGGCGCCGCTCAAGTTCAACGGGTGGGACGATTGGGACGAGAACGGACAGCTGAAGCCTGGCGCGACGAGCCATAGTCTGTTCATGCGCCACGGCGGCTGAACGCGCAGCGGGAATCGCCGCGCCGCGCGACCTTCCCCGAAGTTCTTGCCGACATTTGCGCGCCTTCGAAGCCTAATTCGGCGCGCGCCCTGCTATTCCGATGCGGTGGCCGGCGTTGCGGGCGCACGGGGCCAAGGCTAGGCTCCGCACCTCGCTTTCTTTATGTCGGCGAAGGATTTTCGGTCCGCCATCCGGCGCGGCCGCAACGGCAAGATTTTGTTTTAAGGAGATTCGTCATGGCCCAGCAGGCAACGCGCAACCTGTCGCTCGAGGAGATGGACAAGCAGAGCTTGATGCATCCCTCCACCTCCATGGCGGACCACGCCAAGGGCACGCCACGCATCATCGAGACGGCCAAGGGCGTCACCATCACCGACAAGGCGGGCAAGCAGCTGATCGACGGCTTCGGCGGGCTCTACTGCGTCAACATCGGCTACGGCCGCATGGAGGTCGCCGACGCGATCGCCGAGCAGGCGCGGAAGCTGGCCTACTATCACGTCTATGCCTCGCACTCGAACGAGCCGGCCATCCGCTTGGCCGATCGCGTCGTGCGCATGGCGCCCGCCAACATGGCCAAGGTCTATTTCGGCCTATCGGGGTCGGACGCCAACGAAACCAACGTGAAGCTGGTCTGGTACTACAACAACCTGCGCGGCCAGCCGAAGAAGAAGAAGATCATCTCGCGCCATCGCGGCTATCACGGCTCGACCGTGATCGCGGGTAGCCTCACGGGCCTGCCGCTGTTCCACACCTACTTCGATCTTCCCGTGGGTCCCATCCTGCACACCACGACGCCGCACCATTATTGGTACGCCGAGCCCGGCATGAGCGAGGCCCAGTTCACCCAGAAGCTGGTCGACGATCTGGAAGCCATGATCGTGAAGGAGGGACCCGAGACGGTCGCCGCCTTCATCGGCGAGCCGATCATGGGCACCGGCGGCATCATCGTGCCGCCCGAAGGCTATTGGCCCGCGATTCAGAAGGTGCTGAAGAAGTACGATGTGCTTCTGATCGACGACGAGGTCATTTGCGGGTTCGGCCGCCTGGGCGAGGCGTTCGGTTGCTATCCGCTCGGCATGGAGCCGGACCTCATGACCATCGCCAAGGGCCTGACCAGCGCCTATCAGCCGCTGTCCGGTTCCATCGTCTCCGACAAGATCTGCGCCGTGATCCAGGAGAAATCGGCGGAGATCGGACCCATGGGCCATGGCTACACCTACTCGGGTCATCCGGTCGCTTGCGCCGCGGGCCTGGCCAATCTGGACGTGCTGGAAAAGGAAGACATGGCCGGCAACGCCAAGCGCACGGGCGCGCATTTCCAAGCCGTGCTGAAGAAAACCTTCGCCGATCATCCGATGGTGGGCGAGGTGCGTGGCTATGCGTTGCTCGGCGCGGTCGAGTTCGTGGCTGATCGCGAGAAGAAGACGCGCTTCGACACGAAGCTGAAGATCGGTGCGCGCGTCTCCGGCGCGGTCCTGGCCGAGGGCGTCATCGCCCGCGCCATGCCGCACAGCGACTGCCTGGGTTTCGCCCCGCCGCTCTGCATCACCCCGGCCGAGGTGGACGACATGGTGGCGCGTTGCCGCCGTGGCCTCGACAAAGTGACCGACGAGCTGGTCCGCGAAGGCCTGTTCAAGGGCTAAGGATCGCGCGGGGAACGGGGGTGCCGTTCCCCGCGTCTTCCGGCATGATGGCGGCGCCATGAGCGCCGGTCCCGTCACGCTCGGAGATATCTATGCCGCCCGCGGCCGCATCGCGGGCGCGGTGCGGCGCACGCCGCTGATCCCATCGCCTTGGCTTGCCCAGTTCGCGAGCGCGCCCGTCCACCTGAAGCTCGAGACGCTGCAGGACACGGGCTCGTTCAAGGTGCGAGGCGCGGCCAACAAAATCCTGGGACTGACCGAAGGTCAGCGCACACGCGGCGTCGTCACCGTCTCGACCGGAAACCACGGCCGCGCGGTCGCTCACATGGCGGGCCGCTCGGGCGTGAAGGCCACGGTCTGCGTCTCGAACCTGGTGCCGGAGAACAAGCGCGCCGCCATCCGCGCCACGGGCGCCGAGCTGGTGGTGCAGGGGCGCAGCCAGGACGAGGCGGCCGAGGTTGCCTTCGAACTGGTCGAGACCAAGGGCATGACCATGGTCAATCCCTTCGATGATCCGTTCGTGATCGCGGGCCAGGGCACCATCGGCCTCGAAATCCTGGAAGATCTGCCCGACGTTTCGAACGTCCTCGTACCCGTCTCGGGCGGCGGCCTCATTGGCGGCATCGCGCTGGCGGTCAAGACCGCGCGGCCGCAATGCCGCGTCATTGGCGTGTCGATGGAGAACGGCGCGGCCATGTACCAGAGCCTCAAGGCCGGGCGGCCTGTGCAGATCCCAGATGTGGATTCGCTGGCCGACAGCCTGCAAGGCGGCATCTTCCTCGACAACGCCTACACGTTCCGCCTGGTGCGTGAACTGGTGGACGATCTGATCCTGGTGTCGGAAGACGAAATCGCCGCGGCCATGGCATACGCCTTCGACCGCGAGCATCTGGTGATCGAGGGCGGCGGCGCTGTCGGCATCGCGGCCGTCCTGGCCGACAAGGCGGGGCGTCTGGCCGGCCCCACGGCCATGGTGCTGACGGGCACCAACGTGGCCAGCCCGCGCGTGGTCGAGATCGTCAACGCCCACCGCGACTGGCTCGACGGTCTGACGCAGTTGAAGCGGCCCTGACGTCTTTCGTGGAGATCGCGGCATGACCGAGGTGACGATCCTGACCGAGCGCGAGTTGCGCGGCATCGTGGGGCTGGACCGCGAGGTTGTGGACGCGATCGAGGACGCCTTCGTGCGGCTGGCCGACGGCAAGGTCGAGATGCCGCCCATCATGCATATCGACGTGAAGGAGAATGCGGGCGACGTCGACATCAAGAGCGCCTATGTGCGCGGCGTCGATCAGTTCGCGGTCAAGATCGGCGCGGGCTTCTTCAACAACCACAAGCTGGGATTGCCCAACTCGCCGGCCAGCGTGGTGCTGGTCTCATCCAAGACCGGTGTGGTCGAGGCCGTGCTGTTGGACAACGCCTATCTCACCGACGTGCGCACGGGTGCGGCCGGCGCGGTCGCCGCCAAGCATCTGGCGAAGCAAGGTCCGCTGATCGCTGGCATCCTCGGCACGGGCGTGCAGGCGCGCTATCAACTCGAAGCGCTTAAGGTCGTGCGCGAGGTGAAGCGTGCGGTCGTCTGGGGCCGTGATGGCGCGAAGGCCAAGGCCTATGCCGAGGAAATGACGAAGAAGCTCGGCATCGAGGTTGCCGCCGCCTCCAGCGCGGAGGAGGCCGTGCGCGTCTGCGACGTGCTGGTCACCACGACCAATGCCAAGTTACCGCTGGTGCGCGCCGAATGGCTGAAGCCCGGTCTGCACATCACCGCCATGGGCGCCGACCTGGCGGGCAAGCAGGAGTTGGACCCCGCCATTCTCGGCCGCGCCGACCGCGTGGTCTGCGATCGTCGCACGCAGTGCGAGAAGATGGGCGAGCTGCAGCATGCGCTGGCGTCCGGCGCGATCAAGTCGTCGTCGAGCGTGGCCGAGTTGGGCGAGGTGGCCGCGGGCCGCGCGCCGGGCCGCACCTCGGATTCCCAGATCACCGTCTGCGATCTGACCGGCACGGGCGTGCAGGACACGGCCATCGGCGTCCTGGCCTTTCGCCGCGCGAAAGCGAAAGGGCTGGGCACCATCGTCCGCAATTAGCCCCGATTGCGGCGACCGCGCCGCTTCGCCAGACTTACCCCACAGATTTCATCGTCCAACCGAGGAGACGCGGGATGTATCACCTTTATATGGCGCCCACGGGCAACGGCCGCCGCCCGGCCGTGATGCTGGAGGAATGCGGGCTGCCCTACACGGTGCATAAGGTCGATCTGGCCAAGGGCGAGCAGAAGACGCCGGAGTTCCTGGCCATGAACCCGCAAGGCTCGATCCCCGTATTGGTCGAGGAGGTGGGCGGCAAGAAAACGGCGCTGGCCCAGTCGGGCGCCATTCTGATGCATCTGGCCGAGAAGACCGGCAAGTTCCTGCCGAAGGATGCCGCCCAACGCGCGGAAACCTTTCGTTGGATGATGACGGCCTTGACCGATGCCGCGCCGGCCTCGACCGCGATCTTCCTCTCCTCCGGTCCCTTGCCCGACAAGACGCCGGGCAACACGCAGTTCTTCGAAGGCCGCTTCGCCAACCTGATGAAGGTGTTCGATCAGCAGCTGGCCAAGAGCCCGTATCTCGTGGGCAGCGAGGCGACGGTGGCCGACTTCGCCCTCATCCCCATCGTCGCGGGGCGGCAAGAGTTGATCGACAAAACGCCAGGCCTCGAGAATCTGAAAAAATGGACGGCCACCATGAAGGCGCGCCCGGCCACCGCCAAGGCGTTGAGCGTTTAAGCCGAAAGACCGGCGGCCGGCATCTGCCGGCCGCCTCCTCGGGGGAGGGAATGCCGTGCCCATAGACGTCGCCAAGGTGCGGGCGGATACGCCCGGCGTCGGAAACATCCTGCACTTCAACAATGCCGGCGCCGCCCTGCCGCCCCGTTCGGTGGTATCGACGGCGGTGCGGCACCTGGAGCGCGAGGCCGAGATCGGCGGCTACGAGGCCGAGCAAGAGGCGCATGGGCGGCTCGAAGCCGTCTATGCCTCGATCGCCCGGCTGCTCAATTGCGATGCGTCCGAAGTGGCGGTGATCGAGAACGCCACGCGCGCGTGGGACATGGCGTTCTATTCGCTGCCCTTGCGCAAGGGCGACCGCATCCTGACCGCGATGGCGGAGTACGCCAGCAATTACATCGCGTTCCTTCAGGCAGCCAAGACCAAGGGCGTCGAGATCGTCGTGGTGCCCAACGACAATCACGGTCAGATCGACGTGGCCGCGCTGTCGCGCATGATCGACGAACGCACCAAGCTGATCGCCATCACCCATGTGCCGACCAACGGCGGCTTGGTCAATCCGGCCGCGGCGGTGGGCCGCGTGGCGAGGCGCGCGGGCGTGCCGTTCCTGCTCGATGCGTGTCAATCGGCGGGGCAAATGCCGCTCGACGTCGAGGTTATCGGCTGCGACATGCTTTCGGCCACGGGCCGCAAATTCCTGCGCGGGCCGCGCGGCACGGGCTTCCTTTACGTGCGCAAGTCCATACTGGAGAAGCTGGAGCCTGCCTTTCTTGATCTGCACGCGGCGACCTGGACGTCGAAAGACAGCTACAAGTTGCGTCCCGATGCACGCCGCTTCGAGAACTGGGAAACCAACATCGCGGCCAAGCTGGGCCTGGGCACAGCCGTCGATTACGCGCTCGCGTTGGGCTTGGGCGATATTCGCTCGCGCGTCGTCAGTTTGGCCGGCAGCCTGCGGCGGCGCCTGGCCGACATTCCCGGCGTCTCGGTCAAGGATCTGGGCGCCGAGAAATGCGGCATCGTCACCTTTACCTACGAAGGGCGCGAGCCGGAGAAGATGCGCACACAACTGCGCGCGAAGCGCATCAACGCGTGGATCTCGGGTCCGTCATCCACGCGCCTCGACATGGAGGACCGCCAGATCCCCATGCTCGTCCGCTCCTCGGTGCACTACTACAACACCGAGCAGGAGATCCTGCGCTTCTGCGAAGTGGTGCGATCGCTTTGATATTATGGCTAGCCCGATAAAACGATGAGCCTGATTCGATTTTGGCGCGACTTCGCCCCAAGGAACGGATCGCCTCACGTTCATCCTGACGATACCGATCTTTTCCTGAAAAAAGGCCGCGGCATCCTAGATTTACCATGTGCCAATTTTCGACAATTCGTTCGGAGTGAACGATTCGGAAATTTCTCGGACAACCAGTTTCATCTTTCTCTTTTGCCTGTGCCGTATGCCGGAGATCTTAGAAGGGCAGATATCTTTATCTTGCTATTGAACCCTGGTTTTAATTTCGTCGACTACTACGCCGAATATGAATCGCGTCGGTTTCGTTCTCGGCTCCTGCAAAATTTACGTCAGAAAAATCATGAGGCTAAATTCCCGTTTCTGTACCTTGACCCTAGCTTCTGCTGGCATTCGGGCTTTGCATGGTGGGAAGGAAAATTTCGCGAAGTAGGAAAGCTTTTAGCGGAACAGAGATATGAAGGATCGTATCTCGCTGCACTCAAAGAGCTTTCTCGGCGCGTCGCGGCGATCGAACTGGTTCCTTATCACTCGACGTCTTTTGCTGCCCATAAGCTAGTTGAGCAGGGCCTGCCGTCTAGTGTCGCCGCTCAAAGCTTTGTGAAAAGCAGCCTTTTCCCGCGCGCTGCTGCGGGAGAAGTTACAATTATTGCCACGCGCCGCACGCGCGATTGGGGGCTTGCGGCGATGAGAAAGCGCCGAGGTGTAGTTTGCTATCGCGGAGGATTAACGCGTGGCGCTAGCCTGGGACCCAAAACTTTGGGCGGGCGGGCTATTCTCAAGCAACTTGGATTAAAGGAGCCTTAGCTACACTTCACCACAAACGCTTGGGCCCGATATCGGCCTCGGAGACGTTGAACGCCTTCACCGCATCGGGCAGGCCGCCGCCGTCGGCCAGGGACGCCGCCGTCATGCCCATGGCGTAGGAGGTCTGGATGCCGTAGCCGCCCTGGCCGGCCAGCCAGAAGAAGCCTTCGGCGTCGGGCGCGAAGCCCACCACCGGGCACTTGTCCTTCACGAAGCTACGCAGGCCCGCCCATTTGCGCTGGATGCGGCGGATCTCGAGCGTCGTCGCCTTCTCGATCCGGTCGGCCGCGATGGCCACGTCCTCGTCGTCGGGCTGGATGTCCTGGGGATCAACCGGCGTCTCGTCGGCGGGCGAGCCCAGAAGCTTTCCCGTCTCCGGCTTGAAATAGAACTTCTCGTCGATGTCGCCGATGATGATCCATTCGTTCACGTCCACGCCCTGCGGGCCGTCGAAGATCATGGCCGTGCGCCGCTTGGGCTGCAGCCCGATCTTGCGCGCGCCGGCCATGCCGCCCAGCACGTCGGCCCAGGCACCCGCCGCGTTGATCACGACGGGTGTTGCGAAATCGCCGGCCTTCGTCTTCACGTGCCACTTGCCGCCCCTGCGTTCGAGGCCCAGCACCTCGGCGTCGCAGACGACCTCAGTGCCGCCCTTCTTCGCGCCGCGCAGATAGCCCTGGTGGATCGCGTTCACGTCCATGTCCATGGTCGAATCGTCATAGGCCGCGGCGGCGACATAATCGGGCCGCAGCACCGGGCACATGCGGATCGCATCCTTGGCATCGATCATGCGCAGGGTCTTGGACAGCTCGGACAGTTCCTTGACCGCGCCCTTCAGCGTCTCGACCTGGTCCTTGCGCGCGATGAAGGCCACGCCCCGCGCGTGCATCAGCGGAACGTCGGCATAGCCCTCGGGCGGTTTCTTCAGGAACGGGCCGCTGACCACCGTCATGGCGCGCATCAGACGTGGGCCGTAATTCTCAGTGAAGATGGCGGCGGAACGGCCGGTGGAGTGATAGCCGGGCTGGGCCTCGCGTTCGAGGATGACGACCTTCTTGTTCTTCTTGACCAGGTGATAGGCCGCCGACGCGCCGGCGATGCCGGCCCCGACAATCAGAAAATCGCATTCGCGCATGACGGCATTCCCTCTCGTGTCCTTCGAAGGCGCGCATTATGGGCCGCACGCCCGCGTCCGGCCAAGGGGGGCGGTCGCGCAGGGTCCGGCGGCGCGCTATAAAACAGCCGGGCAGGGAGGGGCCGTTGGATCCGATTCATTGGAAGGACGAACACCGCGAGTTGCAGCGGCAGGTGCGGCGCTTCGTCGAGGACGAGGTGCTGCCCCACGGGGCGCAATGGGAAAGGGACGGCAAGGTGCCGCGCGACGTGCTGCGGCGCATGGGCGCGCTGGGCTTCCTCGGCGTTCGCATTCCCGAGGCCTATGGCGGTACGGGCATGGACGCCCTGGCGTCCGCCGTCTTCGCGGAGGAACTGGCGCGCTGCACCTATACCGGCTTCACCATGACCGTCTTGGCCGACACCGAGATGGCGGCGCCCCACATCATCCGCGCAGGGACAGATGAGCAGAAGAAGCGCTACCTCACCCCCATCGCCAAGGGCGAGATGGTGGCCGCGATCACGGTGACGGAACCCGATGCGGGTTCGGACGTGCAGAGCATCCGCACCAGTGCGCGGCGTGAAGGCAACGGCTGGGTGGTAAACGGCACCAAGCGTTTCATCACCAACGGCGTCTATGGCGACCTTTATGTCCTGGCCGCCACGACCGATCCCAAGGTCAAGGCGTCGCGCGGCATGTCCATGTTCCTGGTGGAGCGGACCACGCCGGGCGTCACCGTCGCGAAGAAGCTCGAGAAGATGGGCTGGCTTTGCTCGGACACGGCGGAGATCGTCTTCGACGAGGTGCGCCTGCCGGCCGAGGCTTTGCTGGGCGAGGAGAACAAGGGCTTCTATGCCGTCATGCAGAGCTTCCAGAACGAGCGTCTGGTCGCGACCGCGATCTATGCGGGCGAGGCGGCCAAGGCCATCGAGATCGCGCTGGATTATGTGAAGACGCGCAAGGCCTTTGGCGGCACGTTGTGGGACAAGCAGGCCGTGCGCCTGCGCTTGGCTGACTATGCCGCGCGCGTCGAGATGCTGCGCCAGCTCGTCTATCACGCGGCCTGGCTCGACACGCAGGGCATCGACTGCGTGAAAGAAGTCTCCATGGCCAAATCCGTCGGCGGCGAGTTGGTGCACGAGGTGGTGCATGGCTGCCTGCAGCTTCATGGCGGCATGGGCTTCATGCGCGAAAGCGTGATCGAGCGGATGGCGCGCGACGCGCGCGTGCATACCTTCGGCGGCGGCGCCACCGAGGTGATGCTGGAAGAAGTCGCCAAGCGCATGGCGCCGTGAGCGTCGTATCGCCGCGGATCGACAGCCGCGAGGCCTGGATCGTCGCGGCGGTTTCCTTCGTGCTGAACGCCATCGCGTTGGGCGCCACGATCCTGATCATCGTGTCGCTCAAGGAGATTGCGATCAGCGAGGGCTGGCCGCGCGAGGCGCTCTCGCTCGTCTATGCCGCCAGCATCACGGGCACCGGCATCGGCGGCATCGTCATGGGCTGGTGGTCCGACAGGAAGGGCGTGCGCTGGCCGGTCACGCTCGGCGCCTTCGGCATCGGGCTCGGCTCCATCCTCGCATCGCAAGCGACCGAGGCGTGGCAGATGGCGCTGGCCGGCATGTTCTTGATCGGCGGCTGCGGCACGTCGGCCTTCTTCGCCGTGTTGATCGCCAACGCCACGCGCTGGTTCGCGCGGCGGCGCGGCCTGGCGGTCGCCTTCGTCGCGGCGGGCCAGAATCTGGCGGGCGCGCTCTGGCCGCCCGCTTTTGGTGTGATTGGCGAGACTGGTGGCTGGCGTACCTCGTTTATGTTCTTCGGCCTGTTCACCTTTGTGACCGTGCTGCCGCTCACCTTGTTTCTGCGCCAGCGCGCGCCCGTGTCGCCCGCCACGACCCATACGCATGGCGGCGTGGCGGGGCAGGTGCTGGGTCTGCCGGCGAATCTGGTTCACGCCATCCTGTTTCTCATGCAGGTGTTGTGCTGCGTGGCCATGGCGGCGCCCTTCGTCCACGGTCCGGCCCATGTCAGTGACCTGGGTCATTCCACGGCGCTGGCCGCGACCATGCTCACCGTCATCCTCACGGTCAGCCTGGTCAGTCTTCTCACCCTCGGTCATATCGCCGACCGCATCGGCGGATTGCGCACCTTGGTCATCGCCTCGTGCGCCCAGGCCATGGCGCTGGTGCTCTATGCCAACTTCGAAAGCCTGCCGATGCTGTATGCCACGGCCGTCGTGTTCGGCTTGGGCTTCGGCGGGCTCGTGCCCAGCTACGCCATCGTCATCCGCGAGCTGTTCCCCGCGCACCAGGTGGGCTGGCGCATCGCCAGCACCTTCATGGGCGGTACGCTGGGCATGGCGCTGGGCGGTTGGCTGGCCGGGCGCATCTTCGACGACATGGGCCACTACCATATGGCCTTTTACCTCGGCCTGGTCTTCAACCTGGCCAATATCGCCCTTGGCGGCTTCCTGCTGTGGCGCTGGCTGGGCGCCCATGGCGGCGACTTGAGAGAGGCCCTGCGCCGGGTCTAGTCTTCCGCCATGGCTCAGCGGGCGACGGCTCTCACCCAGCCTTACCGTGCCTATGACCGCGTCGAACGTGGCGGCTTCGACGAGGAGCTGGCGCGCGTCGGCCGCGGCAGTCCTTGCGGCGAATATCTGCGCTGCTTCTGGCAGCCCGTCGCGCTGTCCTCCGAGATCAAGGACCTGCCGGTCGCAATCCGCATCATGGGCGAGGATCTTGTCCTTTTTCGCGATGGACGAGGGCAGCTGGGCCTGTTGGAGCGCGCGTGCCCCCATCGCGGCACGTCGCTCGAATACGGCAAGGTGCAAGAGCGCGGCATTCGCTGCTGCTATCACGGCTGGCACTTCGACGTGGACGGCACGATCCTGGACACGCCGGGCGAGCCTGCGGGCAGCCCGATCAAGGACCGCTTCTGCCACGGCGCCTATCCGACCCACGAATACGAAGGCATCGTGTTCGCCTATCTGGGGCCGGCGGATCAGAAGCCCGACTTTCCCATCTACGATCTGTTCGTGCGCCCGGGGAAACGCCTGATCCCGGCCAAGGTCCACTCGCCCTGCAACTGGCTGCAGATTCGCGAGAACGAGATGGATCCGGTGCACATCACCTTCCTGCACACGCGCCTGTTCGGCGTGCAGTTCCAGCCCGTCTATGGCGCGCTGCCGACGATGGAATGGTGCGAGACGCCCGTGGGCATGATGTACGTCATGGTGCGCCGCTGGAGCGAGTTCCTCTATCTGCGCTCGAACGACATGATCCTGCCCAACATCGCGCGCGTCGCGGGCATCGAGGACGGCGAGGGCGAGACCGTGTTCGACCGGCGCGGCGGAACCACCAACTGGGTCGTGCCGGTTGACGACACGAACAGCCTGACCATCGGCTGGGACGATGTGGAGGAACATCTGCCCGGCGATGGTCGCGACGGTTATATGGACCGCATGACGCGCGCGGGAAAGAATTTCATCGGCCCCTTCGACGTGGGCCAGACGGGCGAGCCCACCTACGAGCAGCGGCAGCGCGCGCCGGGCGATTGGGACGCGTGGGTCAGCCAAGGGCTGGTCGCGCGCCATGGCTGGGAGAATCTGGGCGAAACCGATCGCGGCGTGTCCATGTACCGGAAGCTTCTGCGCCGCGGCATCCTTGCCGTGCGGCGTGGCGACGATCCGCCGGGCCTCGTGCGCGGACAGACGGCGCCGCTCGCGACCTATTCCAACAACACGGTGAAGCGCGTGGCGCGGGGTGCCACGGACGAGGCCGACCGTGCGTTGAGCCTGGCCTTCGGCCGGGCCGTGAACGAACAGGTCCTTTCCGGCGCCTTGCGCGGCGAGGGCTGGCGGAATGCCGCGTTCCCGCTGCCCAAGCCATAGGAAAAAACGATTCAATAGAAAAAAAGATTATATTTTCCTGATATAGGGACGGGCGGCAGAGTTCCGGCACACGGAGCGATGGGGACAGCGATGGATCTGGGTAGCAAGGTGAATGCGCGCGCGAAGCCGCTGCGCGAAGCTTATGGGGCTTACAACTCGACGCGCGAGATCGGCGTGGACGAGGAGTTGTCGCGCGTCGGCCGCGGCACGCCTTGCGGCGAATATTTCCGCCGCTTCTGGCAACCGGTTTGCCTGTCCGAACATCTGAAGGATTTGCCCAAGCGCATCCGCATCCTGGGCGAAGACCTGGTCGCCTTTCGCGACGGAAGCGGGCGCGTTGGCGTGTTGGAGCTGCATTGCAGCCACCGGGGCACGTCGCTCGAATACGGCAAAGTCCAGCAGCGCGGCATCAGCTGCTGCTATCACGGCTGGCAGTTCGATGTGGACGGCACGATCCTCGACACGCCGGGCGAGCCGGCGGGCAGCCCGATCAAGGACCGCATCTGTCACGGCGCCTATCCCACCCATGAATGGATGGGCCTCGTGTTCATCTATATGGGGCCACCGGACAAGAAGCCCGCCTTCCCGGTCTATGATGCGTTCGAACGCCCCGAGGCCGAGTTCCTCCACCGCTATCGCTTCTTGCCGTGCAACTGGCTGCAGGTGCGCGAGAACGAGATGGACCCGGTCCATCTGAGCTTCCTGCACACGCGCCTGTTCGGCGTGCAGTTTCAGCCCGTCTATGGCAAACTGCCCAGCATGGAGTGGTATGAGACACCCATCGGCATGTGTTATCTGACCGTGCGGCGCTGGGGTGAGAATCTCTATTTACGCGTCAACGACGCCATCGCGCCGAACATCTGCCGCATCGCTGGCATCGACGACGGCGAAGGCGATGTGGTGTTCGACCGCCGTGGCGCCGCGATGAATTGGGTCGTGCCGGTGGATGACACCAACACCCTCAACATCGGTTTCGGCGACATCGATAAAAACCTGCTGCTGGATGGGCGCGACGCCTACACGGACCGCATGAACCGCGCGGGGCAGTATGCCGTCGGCGCGGGCGATGTGGGCCAGACGGGCGAGCCCACCTACGAACAGCGCCAGCGCGCACCAGGCGACTGGGACGCCTGGGTCAGCCAGGGCGAAATCACCAAGCACGGGCGCGAGCATCTGGGTTTCACCGACCAGGGTGTCGTCATGTACCGCAAGCTGGTGCGCGACGGCATTCGCGCGGTGGCGGAGGGGCGCGACCCCAAGGGCCTGCTGCGCGAGGGAACCAACGCGCCGATCATGACCTATTGCCACAACACGGTGAAACCCGTGCCCAAGGCCGCGACGCCGGAGGCCGACCACGCGCAGTCCATCGCCTTCGGCCGCGCGATCCTGAAGCAGATGCTGGACGGCTCACTGTCCAAGCGGAACGTCGGCGCCGAGATGGCGGGCGATTTCGTCTTCCCGGCAAAAGGCTGATTCCGTCTTGGCATCCTCCTTCGCCCCCATCTTGGCGCGTGCAACCAAGCGCGCGGGCGGCGCGAAGGAATTGGACAAGAAACTGCCCAAGCCGAAATCGGCCAAGGTGTTGAAAGCCGTCGGCGATGACCGTTATCTGTCGCTCATGTCGCTGCGCATTTTTCGCGCGGGGCTGAAGCACTCGTTGGTCGACGCCAAATGGCCGGCCTTCGAGAAGGCGTTCCACCGCTTCGAGCCGCGCCGCATCCTGGCCATGCCGGACGAGGCGCTGGAGGCGTGCATGAAGAACGAAGCGCTGATCCGCCATTGGGCCAAGCTGAAATCGATCCTGGCCAACGCGGCGGCGCTGCTGGCTGTGTCCAAGGAACATGGCGGCTTCGGCGCCTATCTGGCCGGTTGGCCTGCAACGGATACGGTCGGGTTGTGGGCCGACATCGCCAAGCGCTTTCAGCAGATGGGTGGCAACTCCGGCCCTTATTTTTTGCGTATGGCGGAGCGGGACACCTTCATCCTGACCGACGATGTGACGGCGGCGCTGGTCGCGGCCAAGGTGGTCGCGAAGAAACCGACGGCGCAAGCCGACTTGAAGCTCACACAAGATGCCTTCAACCAGTGGAGCGAGGAGACTGGGCGGTCGCAAAGCCAACTCAGCCGCATCCTCGCGCTGTCGGTCGGCTAGAAAAAACAACGAGGAGCACGAAGATGGCGAAGCACAGCTACCACATGGTCAAGGGCGCGGCATTGGCTGTGGCCCCCTACAGCCATTATGTCGACGGCGGCGATGGGTATGTCTTCATCACCGGCCAGATCGGCATGACGCCGGGCAAGGACAACGCGCCGATCCCCAAGGACATGGCGGCCGAAACGCGCCGGACCATGGACAATCTGATCATCATTCTGAAGGACGCGGGACTTACGCTGGCCGACGTGGTGACGTCGCGCGTGTTCCTGACCGACTTCGAGCGCGATTACGAAAAGATGAATGCGACCTATCGCAGCTACTTTAAGCCGGGCCATCTGCCCGCGCGCACCTGCATCGGCGTGACCGCGTTGGCGCGTGGCGGCAAGCTCGAGATCGATTTCATCTGCAAGCGTCCGGCGACGGCCAAACGCAAGGCGGCGAAACGCGCTACGCGCCGCCGCTGATCCGGCGCAAGCTCCGCCACACCCTGCCGTCGATGGCCGTCAAGCCCACGAAGATCAGGGCCATGCCCGCGGAGGCGTTCCACGCCAGGCGTTCGCCCAACGCGAACGCGCCGAGCGTCAGCGCGCCGACGGGAATCAAGAGCGTGACCAGCAGCAGGTTGGTGGCGCCCGCCGCCGCCAGAATGCGGAAATAGACGACATAGCCGAGGGCGGTTGAGAGCAGCGCCAGACCGGCCAGCGCGGCCCAGGTGTCGCCGCCGACGTGCAGCGTCCATGGCCGGTCGAACAGAAGTGCGACGGGCAGAATCATCACCGTCGACGCCGTCAGCATCCCCGCCGCCGGCACGATGGGCGGCAGACCGCGGAAGCGGCGGCCGTAGATCCCGGCGAAGCCGTAGGACAGGGCGGCCGCGATGATGGCCAGCTGACTGACGGCTGCGAGGTCGAAACCCGCGAGCGCGTGCGGGCCGATCAGCACCGTGACGCCCAGAAGACCGAACAGGACGCCCGCCGCCCGGTTGCGCGTCAGCCGCTCATCCCGCGTCAGCACATGCGCCAACAGGAAGGTGAAGATCGGCGTGGTCGCGTTGAGGATCGCCGCCAGGCCGGTGTCGATCGTGCGTTGGCCCCAAAAGATCAGCGCGAAGGGCACGACATTGTTGAGCGCCCCCATGACGAGGAACTGCCCGATCAAGCCCCAGGACCACGGCACTTCGATGCGCCATAGGCCGGCGATGACGAGAAGCACGGCCGCGGCCAGGCCGACGCGCGCCAGTACCAGCGTGATGGGCGGTAGCTCCGCCAGCGCGATCTTCGCGAAGAAGAACGAGCCGCTCCACAGGAGCGCCAGCGCCGCGAGCAACGCCCATTCGGCCGCGCCCATCGTCATGTTTTTCGTCATGCGGCGAGGTTAGGGCGGGCGGCGGCGGAGGCGCTATCCGCTCCTTGCGCCCGAACCCCAAACGAAAACGCCCGGGACTAGGGTCCCGGGCGCATCGAAGTGAGGCTTGCGTCGCGTCTAGTCGCGGCGGACGCCCAGCAACTGCATCAGCATCACGAAGAGGTTGATGAAGTCGAGGTAGAGCGTCAGGGCGCCCATGATTGCCTTCTTGGTCATGGAGTCGCCGTCGTCGGATGCAAGATACAGTTCCTTGATCCGCTGGGTGTCGTAGGCGGTCAGGCCGGTGAAGATCAGAACGCCGATCACCGAGATCGCGAACTGCAGCACCGTACTGGCGATGAAGATGTTCGCGATGCTGGCGATAATGATGCCGAACACGCCCATGATCAGGAACGAGCCCATGCGCGACAGGTCGCGCTTGGTCGTATAGCCGAAAATGCTCATGGCCGCGAAGGTGCCGGCGGTGATGAAGAACACACGCGCCACGCTGGCGCCCGTGTAGACCAGGAAGATGGACGCCATCGACAAGCCCATGAGGGCGGCATAGAGCCAGAATGTGCCTTGGGCAGTCGCCGCGCTCATCTTGTGGATGCGCATCGATAGGAACAGCACGAAGCCGATGGGCGCCAGGATCACCGTCCACATGATGATCGGGTTGCCGAAAATCGCCGTGTAGAGCGCCGGTGTGCTGGCGACCACGGCGGCGACGATGCCGGTCAGCGCCAAGCCGGACGCCATGTAGTTGTAGACGCGCAGCATGTAGGCGCGCAGGCCGGCGTCGATCGCTACCTGCTCGATGGTGTGCGCGTAGGGGCGCTGCTGCGCCCGATTCTGCGGACCGATGGCCATACTTACTCCTCCTACCGGACAGCTCGCCGGTTATGCCGTGTTAATGTTGCCATGCGCCGACAAGAATCAATAGGGGTCCTGACGGCGGCTCCAGTAAAAATTGCGTAAAATCAACTAGTTCACGAATCCGTCATTCGTTGCGCAGAAGGGGTGCGGGCTTGCGCCGGAGTGCCAGGACGCTGCCGGCGGCCCCGGCCACGAGCGTGGCCACAAGGGCCGGCACCAGGGCCGGAAGCAGGGCCAGAATGAGGGTTCCGGGGGTCAAAATCCACTCCGCCCGCATCACCCGGCTCAAGACGCCATAGGCCGCCAGGCTGCCCAGGACGGCCGCGACCACAGCCGTGGCCAGCCCGACCAGGCCGAACTCGACCGCATAGGCGGTCAGCACGTCGCGCCTCGTGGCGCCCAGCACCTTGAGCACGACCGCATCATAGATGCGCCGTTCCTGTCCGGCGGCGACCGCGCTGGCCAGGACCAGAAGGCCGGCCGCCAGGGTCACGGCGGCGGCGGCGTCCAGCGCCGTCGCGACCCGGTTCAGAATGTCGGTCAGGGCTTCGAGCGCGGCCTTCACGCGGATGGCGGAGATGTTGGCGAAGCGGTCGGCGACCGCCCGCTCGATCTGAAGCTCGGCGGATGGCGCGGCCATCACGGCCGCCACGTGGGTCTGGGGCGCCTTCTCCAACACGCCGGGCGAAAGGATGACGGTGAAGTTGAGACCGAGCGTGGTCCACTCGATGCGGCGCAGGTTGGCGATACGCGCCTCGATCTCGCGGCCCAAGACGTTGATGGTCAGCGTGTCGCCGACCTTGAGGCCGAGCCCCGCCGCCGCGTCGGCGTCGAAAGAGACCAAAGGTGGTCCCTTGTAATCGGCGGGCCACCATTCGCCGGCCACGATGGTGGCGCCCTCGGGTGGCGTCGCGGAATAGGTCACGCCGCGATCGCCGCGCACGACCCATTCCGACTCGCGCGCGATCGTCATGTCCTCCGGCGAGACGCCGTTCAGCTTGACGATGCGCCCGCGCAAATGGGGCACGCGCTCGATCGCACCCGCGCCTGGCACCGCGCGCACCGCCTCCTCGAACGGCGCAACCTGATTCGGCTGGATGTCGATGAAGAAGAAGGCCGGCGCGTTGGCCGGCATCGTCTCCTTCACCTGCCGCGCCATGTTGACCTCGACCAACGAAACCGCGACCAGGACGGTCAAGCCGATGCCGAGCGAGAGCACGACGCTGGGCAAGGCGGCGCCGGGCCGGTGCATGTTGCCGAGGCCGAGGCGTAGCGCGGGGCGGCCGGCGGTCAGATGCCGGCGGTGGCTGACGGCGCGGGCCAGGCGCGCCAGCCCCGCGCCGGCCAGGCGGAAGGCGCCGAAGGAAACCAGGGCGCCCAGCGCGAACCAGAACCCGAGCCGCATGTCGCCAACCGCGAGCACGGCCAATGCCGTGAGCGCCAGCGCGAGGCCCGCGATGATCGCGCGATCGGGCCATCTCATGCGCGCGTCGACCGGCGCCACCACGGCACGGAACAGGACGCGCGGCGGAATGGCGGCGGCGGACAGAAGTGGCCACGCGGCAAAGACCAGCGTGGTCAGAAGCCCGAAGGCGGCGGCCACCAGAAGTGCGCCGCCATGCAGTCCGACCTGGATTTCGGTCGGCATGAATGCGGCTAGCAAGGGCGCGGCGGCGAAGGGAAACAACGCGCCGAGGACGAGGCCCGCGCCGATGCCGACAGCTGCCAGCGCCAGGACCTGAATCATGTAGACGCTCAGAACGAAGCCGTTCGAGGCGCCCACGCACTTGAGCGTGGCGATGGTGGCGACGCGCCGGTCGAGATAGCTCTTGATCGCGTTGGCCACGCCGACCCCGCCGATCAGAAGCGTGGACAACCCCACGAGCGTCAGATAGATGCCCAGGCGATCGACCGTCTGGCGCACCCGCGGCGCGGCCTCCGAGGGATCGCGAATGCGCCAGCCTGCGTCGGGGAATTCGCTCTTGAGCCGTGCGAGCCAGCGCGCGGGGTCGACGTTCGGCGCGAAGCGGATGCGGTAAGCCGCTTCATAGATGCTGCCGGGTTGCAGCAGTTCCGTCCCCGCCAGCGCCTCGGCCGCGATCAGGACGCGCGGGCCGAGCGTGATCAAAGAGCCACTGCGGTCGGGCTCCCGCTCGATGGCCGCGCGGACTTCGAACGTGGCCTCGCCAATGCGGATCTCGTCGCCGACAGCGATATCGAGACGCGCCAGCACGTTGGGTTCGACCGCCGCGCCATATTTGCCGCCGCGCTTGGCCAGTGCGTCGGGCACGGCGCTGGGCGGCTCGAGGCGCACGGTGCCGTATAGCGGATAGGGCCGGTCCACGGTCTTCAATTCCACCAGCAGCACGCGTTCGCCCGCATGGGCCATCGAACGCATCTCGCGCGTCTCGCTGACGGCGCCCGCTGTGTGCAGCGCGTCGCGCTCGGCCGCGCTGGCCGCACGGTTGCGTAAGGTGATTTCCAGATCGCCGCCTAGGATGGTGCGTGCGTCGGCGGCCAGGCTGGCCTCGATCGAGCGCGCCAGCGAACCGACGCCCGCGATCGCGCCGACGCCCAGCGCCAGCGACAAGAGCACCACGGGCAGGCCGCGGATGCCGCCGCGCAACTCGCGCCGCGCCAGACGGAAGGCCAGCTTCATGCGCCGCTACCGTCGAGCCGCCCATCGGCCATGCGGACGACGCGTTCGCACTGGCGCACGATCTCGCGGTCATGGCTGATGAGGACCAGCGTCGTGCCGTGACGCGCCTGCAGCCCGAACAAAAGCTCCATCACGGCATGGCCCGTCTCGCCATCCAGATTGCCGGTGGGCTCGTCGGCCAACAGCACGGTGGGCCGCGTCACGAAGGCGCGCGCCAGCGCAACGCGCTGCTGCTCGCCGCCCGAAAGCTGGCCGGGGTAATGGGTGGTGCGGCGCGCGAGGCCGACCGCGGCCAGGCTTTCCGCCGCGACCTCGAGCGCGTCGTCGCGACCCGCCAGCTCCAGCGGAATGGCCGCGTTCTCCAAGGCCGTCATGGTCGGAATCAGATGGAAGGATTGGAACACGATGCCGACATGCGCGCGGCGCAGGCGCGCCAGCGCATCCTCATCGAGCGGCCCCAGCTCCTGGCCCGCCAGGTGGACGCGGCCGGCGGTCGGACGTTCCAGCCCTGCCATGACCATCAACATGGTGGTCTTGCCGGAACCGGAGGGACCGACCACGCCCACGCGCTCGCCACGCCCGATCCTGAGATTCACGCCGCGCAGGATGTTGACCGGACCGGCCGCGCTCGCCAGGGTGAGGTGGATGTCCTCCAGCTCAATCAAAGCGCCCTCGGGCGCCGTCCGTTTCGCGGTCGCGTCGGTCATGAAACCTCGGTTGTCTGCCATGGCGATCCTACGCCGATTCGGCGCGGCGATGCTCGCGCTCGTGTGGCTCGGCACAGCACCCGTCCTGGCCGCTGATCTGCGGCCGCGCATCGTGGTTCTGGGCGACAGCTTGGTTGCAGGCTATGGATTGCCGATCAAGGAAGCTTTCCCAGCGAAATTGCAGGCCGCGCTCGAAGCGCGCGGCATCGATATCGATGTGGTCGACTCCGGCATCTCGGGCGACACCAGCGCCGGCGGCCGTGCGCGGCTCAACCTTGTCCTGGCCGAACCGCCGCGCGCCGTGATCCTGGAGCTGGGCGCCAACGACGGATTGCGCGGCTTGAAGCCGACCGCGACGGAAGAAAATCTGGACGCCATCATTGGCGAGCTGCGCCGCCAACGCATCAAGATCCTGTTGGCCGGCATGTATGCGCCGCCCAATCTCGGGCGCGACTACGGCCAGGCTTTCAACGCGGTCTATCCGCGCCTTGCCAAGGTTCACAGTATCCCTCTCTATCCCTTTTTCCTCGACGGGGTGGCCGGCGTGCCGGAGTTGAACCAGGCTGACGGCATCCATCCCAACGCCAAGGGCGTCGACGTGATCGTCGAGCGCATCCTCCCCTACGTGCTTAAACTTCTTGGCAGAAGTTAGGCAGTCTTCGCACACCATTGCCGCCACATGACGCCGTAGGCGTCTTCCAGCGCGGCCGTGAAGCGTGCGGGATTGGTCAGGGACGAGGTTTCCATGCGCGGGCGTAAGCTCGTGCGCAAAGCGGAAAGCCGCGCCGGATCGCGCGCCAGCGTCACGGCGCGCGCGACATAATCCTCGGGCGAGGCGGCGATCAGCTCCTCCAGGCCCAGATGGGTCAGGATCGCGGCGCCCACGCGCCCGACATGGCTGCGGCCCGCCAGCGTCACCACCGGCACGCCCATCCACAACGCCTCACAGGTCGTCGTGGCGCCGTTGTAAGGGTCGGTGTCCAGCGCCACGTCGATCCTGTTGTAGAGCGTGAAATGCGCGGCAGCCGACGGGATGTAACCGAGTAAATCCACCCGCTCCGCCGCGATGCCGTGCGCGGCGAACATCGCGTGATAATGCGCGCGCGTGCCCGCATCGCGGAACGGCGCGGACTTGAGCACCAGACGCGCGCCTTCGATGCCGCGCAAGATCTTCGCCCAGCGCGAGATCAGCGCGGGGTGGACCTTGGCCAGCATGTTGAACGAGGCGAAGGTGACGTGGCCCGTCTTGATCATCGGAACGGGTTCCACGGCGGGCGCATCCGGCGGCTTGCCGAAACATTGGAACGTTTCGGGCAGGCGCATCAGCGCTTCGGTGTGCAGCATCTCCGCGTCGCCCGGCGGGTCGGCGACGGCGTCGGTGATGCGCCAGTCCATCGCCGGCAGACCCGTCGTGCCCGGATAGCCCAGATAGGTCGCCTGCACCGGCGCGGGTTTGCGCGCGAAGACCGCGAGGCGGTTGTTGGCCGTGTGGCCGGCCAGGTCGACCAGCACATCGATGCCGTCGGCGCGGATCAGGTTCGCCGCGGCCTCGGTGTCGAGTGGACCGATCTCGCGCCAATGGTCCGCCAACGCTTTCAGTCGTGCGGTCACCGCATCGGGCTTCAGGTGAACGGCGTAACAGAACACTTCGACGCGGTGGCGGTCGTGCGCGGCCAGGATCGGCTCGATGAAGGACGCGACCGGATGGCGGCGGAAGTCGGGCGAGACATAGCCCACGCGCAAACGGCGTTCCGGATCGCGGCTGTTGGCATGCGCGGCATCGGGCGTCGGAAAGCGCGCGGCCCATTCGCGATGCGCGGCGACGATCTCCTCCGGCGAGGGTCCAGGCACATAGTGCATGGTGAGAAGAAGATTGCTGTGCGCGTGGCCGAACTTGGGTTCGATCGCGATGGCGCGGCGGAACAGGGCCAGTGCTTCCTCGACCATGCCTTGGTCCTTGAGGAGGTTGGCCAGGTTGTTCAGCGCGGGCGCCGCGTTGGGATGGTGCTGGAGCGCGCGGCGGTAAAGGTCCATGGCCTCGGTCGTGCGTCCGCCCTCTTTGCAGAGATTGCCCCAGTTCACGAGTGCCGCGAGCGAGGTTGGGTCGAGCTTCAGGGCCTTGCGGTATTCCGTTTCGGCCTCCCGCGGCCGGTTCCGCAACTCCAGCGCCTGGGCCAGATTGATCACGGCCTGGGCGAAAGCCGGCGTCTCCGCCAACGCCGCGCGATACTCGGCCTCGGCTTCGGCGTAGCGGCCTTGGGCGGCCAGCGCCAAGCCAAGGCCGTTGCGTGCGAAGGCGAAGCCAGGTTTCAGCACCAGCGCCCGTCGGTAATGCGCCTCAGCTTCTTGCGGCTTTTCCAGGACGCGCAACGCCTCGGCCAGGCTGTGATGCGCCTCGGCGAAATCGGGCTGAAGTGCTAGCGCGGTACGGTGCGCCTCCGCCGCGCGTATGGCCTCGCCCGCGGCCAAGAGCGCCGTGCCCAGGTTGCGGTGGAACACGGCGACCTTCGGCCGATGGGCCAGCGCTTTTTCGATCAGCGCGATGCCCACGCGGTGGTCGCCGCGCTGGTGCGCGATCACACCTAACAGGTGATTGGCGTCGGCATGATCCGGGCTTGCTGCCAGGATGCGGCGGTATTCCGCCTCGGCCTCCTTGAGGCGGCCCGCGTTGTGGTGGGCCAACCCGTCCTTCAACGCATCCGCGACCGTCGCCATGGCCGATTTCTATCGGATGGGCGCACGCGGGAGAAGCGCGACGGCTGTATCCGCATTAGAATGGCAGCAATGGAGTCGCGATGAGCGCGTTTCGCCTGGCCCACGCATCCGCGGAGAATTGGGGCCGCGCCGCCAAATCCTGCGTCGACCAATTGGGTCCCGCCGACGGCGCCACGCTGGGTTTCGTCTACGTCACCGACCGGCTTTCCGCGGACCTGGACGGCATTCTGACCGTCCTGCGCGAGATGACGAGTGTGCCGCACTGGATCGGCACTGTCGGCTTGGGCGTGGTGGCCACGGGCCGCGAATATTTCGACGAGCCCGCCATGGCCGTGATGCTGTGCGGTCTGCCGTCCGGTTCGTTCCGGGTCTTCCCGACCGTGGCAAAGAAGGCCAGCGAGCTTCGCGCGGCCACCGCGGACTGGAAGGAGGCCGGTCAGGCCACCTTCGGCATCGTCCACGGCGACCCGCGCAACCCCGCCGCGCCTGAGCTTTTGGCGGCGGTCGCCAAGGAGTGCGGCATCTTCTTCGTGGGCGGTCTGTCCTCCTCGCGCGGCGGGCTGGCGCAGGTGGCCGACAAGCTGATGGATGGCGGCCTGTCGGGCGCTCTCTTCTCCGGCTCGGTGCCGGTCGCGACCGGACTGACCCAGGGCTGCTCGCCGGTCGGCCCCGTGCGCCGCATCACGGCGTGCCAGGAGAACGTGCTGTCGCAGTTGGACGACATGCCGGCGCTGGATGCGCTGATGAAAGATATCGGCGCATCCTCGATCGAGGAACTGTCGCGCCGCGCGGCCAACATTCATGTCGCGCTGCCGGTCTCAGGCTCCGACACGGGCGACTACATGGTGCGCAATCTGGTCGGCATCGATCCGGATAAGGATCTTGTGGCCATCGGCGAACGCGTTTCGCCGGGCGATCGCATCATGTTTTGCCGCCGCGACAAGGATGCCGCGCGCGAGGATCTGTCGCGCATGCTCAAGGCGCTGAAGCGCCGGGCGGGCGGCGTGCCCAAGGCCGGCGTTTATTACACCTGTGTTGCGCGTGGACCCAACCTGTTCGGCCCCGGCTCGGTCGAATTGGCGGCCATCCGTGACGAACTGGGCGACTTCCCACTGGTGGGATTTTTCTGCAACGGCGAGATTTCGAACGACCGGCTTTACGGTTATACCGGAGTGCTTGCGCTGTTCCTGTGACGTGGTCCGCTGGCCGCCATGATCCGCTTGTTTGTCGCCCTGGAACTGCCCGAGACCGTTCGCACGCGATTGTCCTTCCTATGCGCGGGCGTACCGGGCGCGCGTTGGGTCGCGCCCGAGAACATGCACATGACGCTGCGCTTCATCGGCGATGTCGAGGAGCCGGTCTGCGACGAGGTCGTCGACGCGCTGCTCGACGTGCGCGCGCATGCCTTCGACCTGGTGCTGCGAGACTTCGGCATCTTCGAGCAGGGTCGTATCGTGCACACGCTGTGGCTGGGTGTGGAGCGCACCGAGGCGCTGATGAACATGCAGGCCAAGATCGAGCGCGCCTTGACGGGCGCGGGGTTGGAGCACGAGCGGCGGCGCTATACCCCGCACGTCACCCTGGCGCGGCTCAAGGTCGCGCCCGAACACCGGGTGGCCGAGTTCATCGCCGCCAACTCGCCGTTCCGGATGGATCCGATTCCCGTCGGCCGTTTCGCGCTGTTTTCCAGTCACTTGTCGCGTAACGGTGCCAGCTATGCGGTCGAAGAGGTGTTTCCGCTGGAGGGCGCCTTCGCCGAGGCTTGGGGCGAGGGCGAATAGCTCAGTCGAGCGTTTCGCGGAGCTTCGCGAAAAGATTGCTGGTGGCGGTCTCGATCAGCCCATAGGTGCGCTCGAAACCCTCTTCGTCCCCATCGTACGGATCGGGCACATCCAGGTATCTCGTGTCGGGCGCGAATTCCATCAAGAGGTAGATTTCCGCCGCGGCGCCCTCGGCGAAGCTTTCGGCCATGAAGCGCTTGTGGCTCTGGTCCATCGCGATGACATAGTCGAAGCGCTCGAAGTCCTTCGGAACCACCCGGCGCGCGCGCTGGTTCGAGATATCGACGCCGTGGCAGAGCGCGATGCGCGTGGCGCGCACGTCGGGCGGCGAACCCACGTGATAATCATGGGTGCCCGCGGAATCGACCACGAACCGGTCGCCCAGACCTGCCTCCTCGGCCAGATGGCGGAAGATGCCTTCGGCCGTCGGCGAACGGCAGATGTTCCCGGTGCAGACGAACAGGAGTTTGATCGGCGTTTCGGACATCTCGGGGCGGCTTGTTGGAGCACCGCACGCTATCATATCGAACCGGCATGACCGATAGCCCCGAAACCCTGGCGCAGGCGATGAAGGCCGCGCGCGCCTGCACGCTGTGCGCGCCGCATCTGCTGCTCGGCCCCCGGCCGGTGCTGCGGGGCGCGCCCGCGGCCCGCCTTCTCATCGTCGGTCAGGCGCCCGGCACGCGCGTGCATGAATCGGGCGTGCCCTGGAACGACCCGTCGGGCGATCGGCTGCGCGTTTGGCTCGGCCTCGGGCGCGAGACGTTCTATGACGAATCGCGCATCGCCATCGTGCCCATGGGGCTTTGCTATCCGGGACGCGACGCGAAGGGCGGCGACAAGCCGCCTCGGTCGGAATGTGCGCCGCTGTGGCACCCGCGCGTGCGGCCCTTGCTGCCCAAGATTGAGCTGACCTTGCTCGTGGGCCGTTACGCCCAGACCTATTATCTCGGCACGCGCGCGAAAGAGAGCGCGACGGAGACGGTGCGTGCCTGGCGTGAATTCCTGCCAGAGTTCATCCCGACGCCGCATCCGAGCTGGCGGTCGAACGGCTGGCTCAAGCGCAACCCGTGGTTCGAGACCGAGATTCTGCCGGTCTTGCGCGAGCGCGTGGCTGCGCTGGTCAGCGCACCAGGACCAAGGGACAGGAAATCCGGTCCATGAGCCGGTCGGCGGCATCGCCCTTGGCGAAGGTGCCGTTGGCGCCCACCACCAGGACGGCGTGCTGGATGCGGCGCGCGAACCCGCACAGGTCGATCAGGCTGGGCTCGCCCAGGATCTCGACCGTGCCCTCGACACCGAGCCGCTCCAGAACCTTGGCCGCGCGCGCGCGCAACTCCTCGGCCTTGGGCGAATCGGCGGCGATCACCAGGACCGCGAGCGTGGCGCGATTGGCCGCGGCCAGCCGCGCGGCGATGACCAGGGCGCGATCGGCCTCTGGCGTGTCCTCGTAAGCGACCAGGAAATTGCGCGCATCGAGTGCGCCGCGGCGCAGGATCATGACCGTGCGCGCGGTCTGGCGCGCGACGGCGCGGGTGCCGGAGCCCATCTGGACGCGCCCGCGCAGGATCTCGGTCAGGCCTTCCAGCACGATCAGGTCGGTTTCACCCGCCGCGGCCGCAACCTCGCGCCCCACATCGCCCCGCGCCACATGGAAGGAGAAGCCCAGGCGGTGACGGCGCGCCACGGCTTCGACCAGTTGACGCGCGCGCGCCGCGCGGGCGCGCATGTCGCGCTCGACCGCGGCCGGCTCGAACGCCTGCCATTGCCCGGAGGACAAATTGATCTCGCGCACGAAAGGCAACGCCGCTGAGCGCAGAAGATTGGCGTCCTCGACGAAGAGTCCAACCAATTCGGCATGAAGCCGCTCGGCCAGTTCGGCCGCGGCCTCAAGCGAATCGGGCGACTCCGTCGCAGCGTCGAGCGCGAAGATGATGCGACGGATGACGATGTCGGCCGGGCTGGTCACGACGCGTGGCCCCTGTGGGCGAAGTGGCGCGCGGTCGCGGCGAATTCGTCGAGGCGCGCCTGGACGCGGCCGTTGATCGTGTCCGCGGGATAGCGTCCGTTCTTGCCTTGCACGCCGGCGGGTACGCCGGTCAGGACCTCGATGCCCTGATCGATGGTCTCGATCGGGAAGACGCGGAACTTGCCTGCCTTCGCAGCGGCCACGATGTCTTCGCGCAGCATCAGGTGCGCCACGTTGGTCGCGGGGATCATCACGCCCTGCCGCCCGGTCAGGCCGCGCGCCTTGCACAGGTCGAAGAAGCCCTCGATCTTCTCGTTCACGCCGCCGATGGCCTGCACGTTGCCGTGCTGGTCGACCGAGCCCGTGACCGCGAAGCTTTGTTTGATCGGCGCTTCGGACAGCGCGGAGAGCAGCGTGTAGAGCTCGGCGGACGAGGCGCTGTCGCCGTCGACGCCGCCATAGGATTGTTCGAACACCAGGCTGGCCTTGAGTGAAAGCGGCTGCTCGGCGCCGTAGCGTTCGGCAAGAAAGCCTTGGAGGATCAGGACGCCTTTTGAGTGCAGGGGGCCGCCCAGTGCGACCTCGCGCTCGATGTCCACCACCTCGCCCTTGCCCAAACCCACCGAAGCCGTGATGCGGCTGGGTTTGCCGAAGGAATAGTCGCCGAGCGAGAGCACGGACAGGCCATTCAGCTGGCCGACCTTCTCGCCGGTGGTGTCGATATGGATGATGCCGCGCACCGTCTGTTCTTCCATGCGCTCGCGCATGCGGTCGGAGCGGCGGATCTGCGCGGTGATGGCCTGGTCCACGTCCTTGGCGTCCACCAGATTGGCTTTGCGCTGGCCGGCCCAGTAATCGGCCTCGCGCAACAGGCCACCGACCCGGCGCAGCTCCATGGACAGGCGTTCGCTGTCTTCGACCAGGCGCGCGGCGCGGTCCATCACCTTGGCGATCGCAGCCGCGGTGAAGGGGCGCAGCTTGTCGCCGTCGATCAGGCTGGCCAAGAAGCGGGCGTAGAGCTTGCCGTTCTTGGGCTCGCGCTCGACCGATTCCTCGAAGTCGACCGGCACCTTGAACAGCTCGCCGAACTCGGGGTCGCCCGAGGCCAGCGCGTAGTAAAGCTGCCGGTCGCCCAAGAGGACGACCTTGATGTTCAGCGGAATGGGCTCAGGCTCCATCATCATGGCGCCCGCGCCGCCGAAGGCGTAGCCCAAGGGCTCGATGCGGATCTCGCGGCTGCGCAGTGCGTGCTTCAGCTCTTCCCAGCCATAGGGCTGCACCAGGAGCTTGCGCGCGTCCACGACCAGATAGCCGCCGTTGGCCTTATGCAGGGCGCCAGGCAGGATCATGGAAAAATCGGTCACCAACGCGCCGAACACGGCGCGGAACTCGATCTTGCCGAACAGGTTGGGATGGTTCGGGTGGTCTTCGTAATAGACGGGCGCGCCCTTGCGGTCGGT